>NZ_FOCU01000001.1:0-762821 GCF_900110195.1 Pseudomonas sp. ok266
CATAACTCATTGAATCTCAAGGAGTTTTCCGTTTCGACTGCGCCGGAAGTGGGGCGAATTATAGACATCCTGAATCTGCCGTCAACCGTTAATTTCACTTTTCTTTCAATCACTTGCAGATTGGTTGAAAAACAGTCAACCGCTTCTCTATATAGGAAGCAAACGCCGCGCTTCTATATAGAAGGAATGTCTACAGCACTCCAGCGGCTTTCAAATCAGCCACCGCACCCGACCCCATCCCAAGCACCCGCTGCAAAACATCCAGCGTATGCTCACCCAACAAGGGAGGCGCCCGACGATACTCAACCGGCGTCTGCGACAAACGAATGGGGCTGGCTACCTGAGGCACCATACCCGCCAACGCATGCGGCATCTCTATCGCCAAACCACGCGCCTTGACCTGAGGGTCCTCAAACACTTGCGACAAATCATTGATTGGCCCGCACGGCACGCCCGCCTGCTCCAGCTGAGCAACCCACTCGGCAGTCGTCTTGAACACGGTTGCCTGACGAATCAAAGGAATCAGCTCCACGCGATTCGCCACCCGCAACTTATTGGTCGCGAAACGCGGATCATCCGCCCACTGCGGCTGCCCCGCCACTTCGGCAAACTTGCGGAACTGCCCGTCATTACCCACGGTGAGGATGAAATCACCATCGGCCGTAGGAAAATCCTGATAAGGCACGATGTTCGGATGCGCATTGCCCAAGCGCTTCGGTGCGTTGCCCGTTGTCAGGTAGTTCATCGCCTGGTTAGCCAGACACGCCACCTGGACATCCAGCAATGCCATGTCGATGTGCTGCCCGCCACCGTCGTGATCGCGATGAGCCAGCGCAGCCAGAATGGCTACCGTCGAATACAGACCGGTGAGAATATCCGTCAGCGCCACACCAACTTTCACCGGACCGGCACCCTCATCCCCCTCAGGACGTCCGGTCAGGCTCATCAGCCCACCCAGCCCCTGAATCATGAAGTCATAGCCGGCGCGCTTGGCATACGGCCCGGTCTGGCCGAATCCGGTAATCGAGCAATAGATCAGGTCCGGATTGATCGCTTTCAGCGATTCGTAGTCCAGCCCATACGCCGCCAGACCACCGACCTTGAAATTCTCAATGAGGATGTCCGACTTCGCCGCTAGCTCGCGCACCAGCTTCTGACCCTCGGGCCGCGTGAAATCGATGGTTACCGATTGCTTGTTGCGGTTGGCCGACAGGTAATAAGCCGCCTCCGACGTATTCTCGCCATAAGCGTCTTTAAGGAAGGGTGGCCCCCAGGCGCGCGTATCATCACCATTGCCCGGGCGCTCGACCTTGATCACTTCAGCGCCAAGGTCGGCGAGGATCTGCCCGGCCCACGGTCCGGCCAATACTCGCGATAAATCCAGTACCCGCAGATGCGACAGCGCGCCCATGGTCGCTCTCCTGTTAATAGAACGCCTGCAGACCGGTTTGCGCACGCCCGAGGATCAGCGCGTGAACGTCGTGAGTCCCTTCATAGGTATTCACCACTTCTAGGTTGACCAGATGACGGGCCACGCCGAATTCGTCGGAGATGCCGTTACCACCCAACATGTCGCGCGCCATACGGGCAATGTCCAGCGACTTGCCGCAGGAGTTGCGCTTCATGATCGAAGTGATTTCGACCGCAGCAGTGCCTTCATCTTTCATACGCCCCAACCGCAGGCAGCCTTGCAGGGCCAAGGTGATTTCGGTCTGCATGTCTGCCAGTTTTTTCTGGATCAACTGAGTGGCAGCCAATGGGCGACCAAACTGCTGGCGATCGAGGGTGTACTGACGAGCGGTGTGCCAGCAGAACTCGGCAGCGCCCAGTGCGCCCCAAGAAATGCCGTAACGCGCCGAGTTGAGGCAGGTGAACGGACCTTTCAGGCCACGCACGTCCGGGAAGATGTTCTCTTCCGGCACAAACACGTTATCCATAACGATTTCACCAGTGATCGACGCACGCAGGCCGACCTTGCCGTGAATCGCCGGAGCACTAAGGCCTTTCCAGCCTTTTTCCAGGACGAAGCCACGAATGTCACCGGCATCGTCTTTGGCCCAGACCACGAACACATCGGCGATCGGGCTGTTGGTGATCCACATTTTCGCGCCGGTCAGGCTGTAGCCGCCGTCGACCTTACGTGCACGAGTGATCATCGCGCCAGGGTCGGAACCGTGGTTGGGTTCGGTCAGACCGAAGCAGCCGATCCATTCGCCGGAAGCCAGCTTCGGCAGGTACTTCTGCTTTTGCGCTTCAGTACCGAATTCGTTGATCGGCACCATCACCAGCGACGACTGCACGCTCATCATCGAGCGGTAGCCTGAGTCGACACGCTCGACTTCACGAGCAATCAGACCGTAGCTGACATAGTTCAGACCGCTGCCGCCGTACTGTTCAGGGATGGTCGCGCCCAACAGACCGACTTCGCCCATCTCGCGGAAGATCGCCGGGTCGGTTTTCTCATGACGGAAGGCTTCAAGAACACGCGGCGCGAGGCTCTGTTGAGCAAACTGCTCGGCGGTGTCGCGGATCATGCGCTCTTCTTCAGTGAGCTGTTGATCCAGCAGCAGGGGATCAATCCAGTTGAAGCTAGCTTTACCGCCCATGAGTCTGTCCTCGCAAATCGGTGAATTAACGTGGCATTGATCCTAGGCGCGGTTCGCCGTCGCGGCAAACGAGGATTTCGCATTCTGTTGTGCTAATTTCTCACTCCGAAACGTCGCGGAATGCCTTTTATGCGGCGCATTAGTGAGGTTGACGTACATGCGCAGGAAGATCCCCAGCACCACCGCCCTGATCAGTTTCGAAGCTGCCGCGCGCCACGAGAGCTTTACCCGCGCTGCCGAAGAACTTTCCCTGACTCAAGGCGCCATTTGCCGACAAATAGCCAGCCTTGAGGAGTTCCTCAGTGTGGAACTATTCCGACGCTCGCGGCGCGGGGTGAAGCTGACCGAGGCGGGGCTTTCCTACAGCCGCCGAGTCGCGACGCAACTAGATGCAGTCGAACGCGACACGCTGTCCGTGATGGGCCAGCAAGGCACCAACGTAATCGAACTGGCGGTGGTGCCGACCTTCGGCACGCAATGGCTGCTGCCACGTCTGAAAGATTTCCAGCTCAAGCATCCGGAAGTCACGGTCAACCTGACCAACCGCACCCGGCCCTTTCTGTTTGCCGATACCGAATTCGATGCGGCGATCTACTTCGGTGATGCCGATTGGTCCGGTACCGAATCCCACAGGCTGATGGGCGAGAATCCGATGCCGGTGTGCAGCCCGGCCCTACTCGGCAACAAGACGCTTCTGACAGCCGCAGCCATCGCCGAACTGCCGCTGCTGCAGCAGACTACCCGACCTTACGCCTGGCGCCAGTGGTTCAACTCGCAACAGCTGAATATCCCCCGCGACATGACAGGCCCGCGCTACGAGCTATTCTCCATGCTCGCCCAAGCGGCCATGCACGACATGGGCATCGCGCTGATTCCACCGTTCTTGATTCAGCGTGAGCTGGCCGAGAAACGCCTGGTAATTGCAAACCCGCAGGCGCTTTCCAGTATCAAGGCCTACTACCTGATGATTCCTGAGCGAAAGGTCGAATCAGCGTCATTAAAGGCATTTCGTGACTGGCTGGTAACTCAGGCACAGAGCTACAGCCTAGAAGGGTAAAGGCTTACAACGTTACCTAACCCCGTAGTCAGGAAAACAAAAGCCCTACAGATATAAGTATTTGTCGCAATTCAACAGACTGTATCCGAAAGTCGTACAGACGTCCCACAAGCGGCTGAAGACGTGGCTTTGAGCCTTCATCAGCGACGCATTAGTGCCTATTCACGTCACCGATGAGAAATTTTTCCATATTCGGCCAGAATCCTTACAAGGCACGGCCTGCAAGGGATTCGGCTGGCCATCTGCGACATTCGGTCACGGGATGACTTGTAGTTAATTTTCCGTCACCCGTCATAATCCCTTGAAGGGCATAAAGTTCGCCTGCAAAATGCCGCGCCCCGCCCTGATTTGGCGGGATCGTGCTGATCGGCCGCCCCAGTCGCACCATCCGTAGTGCATGGGTTTACTCAATAAGATCACGCAGGAGATTTGACGTGCACATTGGTGTTCCTCTCGAAACCCAGACCGGTGAAACACGGGTTGCTGCAACCCCGGAAACCATTAAAAAGCTGATCAGCCAAGGTCATAAGGTCACTGTGCAAACCGGCGCCGGCGTTAAAGCCAGCGTTGTCGACAGTGCCTATGAAGCGGCAGGCGCAACCATTGGCAGTGCCAATGACGCGTTTGGCGCCGAGCTGATTCTCAAAGTGGTCGCGCCAAGCGATGCCGAACTGACGCTGATCAAGCGCGGTACGGTGTTGGTCGGCATGCTCAATCCGTTCAACAACGAAACCATCGCAAAGATGGCCGAGTGCGGCATTACCGCGTTCGCCCTCGAAGCGGCGCCGCGCACCTCGCGCGCGCAGAGTCTCGATGTGTTGTCGTCGCAGGCGAACATTGCCGGCTATAAGGCTGTGTTGCTGGCCGCTCATTACTATCCGCGCTTCATGCCGATGCTGATGACCGCTGCGGGCACCGTGAAAGCGGCGCGCGTGCTGATTCTCGGCGCCGGTGTGGCCGGGTTGCAGGCGATTGCTACGGCGAAGCGTCTGGGTGCGGTGATCGAAGCGTCCGACGTGCGTCCGGCGGTAAAAGAGCAGATCGAATCCCTCGGCGCGAAGTTCGTCGACGTACCTTACGAGACCGATGAAGAGCGTGAATGCGCCGTCGGTGTCGGCGGTTACGCGCGACCAATGCCGGCGAGCTGGATGCAGCGTCAGGCCCAGGCTGTGCACGAACGCGCCAAGCAGGCTGACATCGTCATTACCACCGCGCTGATTCCGGGCCGCAAGGCACCGACGCTATTGAGCGCGGAAACCGTAGCGCAGATGAAACCGGGTTCGGTGGTCATCGATCTCGCGGCAGCTCAGGGCGGCAACTGCCCATTGACCGTGGCCGATCAGGTCGTGGTCGAAAATGGCGTGACCATTTGCGGCCCGACCAATCTGGCCGGTGAAGTCGCTGCAGACGCCTCGGCACTGTATGCGCGCAACCTGCTGGACTTCCTCAAGCTGGTCTTCACCAAAGAAGGCCAGTTCGACGTCAACCTCGAAGACGACATCGTCGCCGCGTGCCTGATGTGCCGCGACGGCCAAGTTATCCGCAAAAACGCCTAAGCAGGGATTCAGACGATGGAAGAGCTTATCTCCCCCGGTATCTACAACCTGATCATCTTCGTGCTGGCGATTTATGTCGGTTACCACGTGGTCTGGAACGTTACACCTGCGCTGCACACACCTTTGATGGCGGTAACCAACGCCATCTCGGCGATCGTGATCGTCGGCGCCATGCTTGCCGCTGCGCTGACCGTCACGCCGCTGGGCAAAACCATGGGTACCCTTGCTGTGGCGCTGGCTGCGGTCAACGTGTTCGGTGGCTTCCTGGTGACCCGCCGCATGCTTGAGATGTTCAAGAAGAAAGCCCCGAAAGTAAAAGAAGAGGCGCCGAAGTAATGAGCATGAATCTCGTCACGACGCTCTACCTGATCGCGTCGATCTGCTTTATCCAGGCCCTCAAAGGCCTGTCGCACCCGACTACCTCGCGGCGCGGCAACCTGTTCGGCATGCTCGGCATGGCGTTGGCCATCCTGACCACCGTCGGCCTTATCTATAAGTTGGGTGCTGAGCTGGCCACGGCTGGCATCGGTTACGTGATCGTCGGCCTGCTGGTCGGCGGCACCGCCGGTTCGATCATGGCCAAGCGCGTTGAAATGACCAAGATGCCGGAACTGGTCGCCTTCATGCACAGCATGATCGGCCTCGCGGCAGTGTTCATTGCCATCGCCGCTGTGGTGGAGCCGCAATCGCTGGGCATCGTCAAGCAACTGGGCGACTCGATTCCGGCGGGCAACCGTCTGGAGCTGTTCCTCGGCGCTGCGATCGGTGCGATCACCTTCTCCGGTTCGGTGATTGCGTTCGGCAAGCTGTCGGGCAAATACAAGTTCCGTCTGTTCCAGGGCGCCCCGGTACAGTTCGTTGGTCAGCACAAGCTGAACGCCGTGCTGGGCCTGGCGACGCTGGCACTGGGCCTGACCTTCATGTTCACCGGCAACCTCACTGCGTTCGCGCTGATGCTAGCGCTGGCGTTTGTGATGGGCGTGCTGATCATCATCCCGATTGGCGGCGCCGACATGCCGGTCGTGGTGTCGATGCTCAACAGCTACTCGGGCTGGGCGGCGGCGGGTATCGGCTTCTCGCTGAACAACTCGATGCTGATCATTGCCGGTTCCCTGGTGGGTTCGAGCGGTGCGATCCTGTCGTACATCATGTGCAAGGCGATGAACCGTTCCTTCTTTAATGTACTGCTCGGCGGTTTCGGCAACACGGCAGACGCAGGTCCTGCCGGTGCGAAAGAAGCACGTCCGGTGAAATCCGGTTCGGCTGACGACGCGACCTTCCTGCTGACCAACGCCGACACCGTGATCATCGTCCCGGGCTACGGTCTGGCAGTGGCACGTGCGCAACATGCGCTGAAAGAGCTGACCGAGAAGCTGACCCACCGTGGCGTGACTGTGAAGTACGCGATCCACCCCGTGGCGGGCCGTATGCCGGGGCACATGAACGTTCTGCTCGCCGAGGCCGAAGTGCCTTACGACCAGGTGTTCGAGATGGAGGACATCAACTCCGAGTTCGGTCAGGCCGACGTGGTGCTGGTGCTCGGCGCGAACGACGTGGTTAACCCGGCCGCAAAGAACGATCCGAAATCGCCGATTGCCGGCATGCCGATTCTCGAAGCGTTCAAAGCCAAGACCATCATCGTCAACAAGCGCTCGATGGCCAGCGGCTATGCCGGTCTGGACAACGAGCTGTTCTATCTGGACAAAACCATGATGGTCTTCGGCGACGCGAAGAAAGTCATCGAAGACATGGTCAAAGCGGTCGAGTAATTCCCCGCTGCAATACCGAACGCCCCGACTTGTCGGGGCGTTTTTGTTTGCGCAAACAGTCGGACAATTTGCCGCGTTGTTGCAGATCCAGTAACGGTGTTTTACTTCAAACCCGCTAAATAGACGCCTCGTTTGCGACCTTGGTAGCGGGACAGGCGCTCGTCAAATTCACTAGACTGCGCATCCTGCTACTCGCTTCCCGAGATAATAATCCATGTACCGTGACCGTATTCGCCTGCCTTCGTTGTTGGATAAAGTGATGAGCGCCGCCGACGCAGCCGCTCTGATTGAGGACGGCATGACCGTCGGCATGAGCGGTTTCACCCGCGCCGGCGAAGCCAAAGCCGTCCCTCACGCACTGGCCGAGCGCGCCAAGGTCACGCCGCTGAAGATCAGCCTGATGACTGGCGCCAGCCTGGGCAACGACCTCGACAAGCAATTGACCGAAGCCGGCGTACTGTCGCGACGCATGCCGTTCCAGGTCGACAGCACCTTGCGCAAGGCAATCAATGCCGGCCAGGTGATGTTCATCGACCAGCATCTGTCGGAAACCGTCGAGCAACTGCGCAACCAGCAATTGAAGCTGCCGGACATCGCGGTCATCGAAGCCGTCGCCATCACCGAGCAAGGCCATATCGTGCCGACCACGTCGGTGGGCAACTCGGCGAGCTTCGCGATTTTCGCTAAACAGGTGATCGTCGAGATCAACCTGGCGCACAACGCCAACCTCGAAGGCCTGCACGACATCTATATCCCGACCTACCGCCCGACGCGCACGCCGATCCCGCTGGTAAAAGTCGACGACCGCATTGGCAGCACAGCAATTCCGATTCCGCCGGAGAAAATTGTCGCCATCGTCATCACCCAACAGTCGGATTCGCCGTCCACCGTGTCAACGCCGGACGTGGATACCAACGCCATCGCCGAGCACCTGATCACCTTCTTCAAGCAGGAGGTCGATGCCGGGCGCATGACCAACAAGCTCGGCCCTTTGCAGGCCGGGATCGGCAACATTGCCAACGCAGTGATGTGCGGCCTGATCGACTCGCCGTTCGAAGACCTGACCATGTACTCCGAAGTGCTGCAGGATTCGACCTTCGACCTGATCGATGCCGGCAAGCTGAGCTTCGCTTCGGGCAGCTCGATCACCCTGTCGGAGCGGCGCAACAGCGACGTGTTCGGTAACCTGGAGAAGTACAAGGACAAACTGGTACTGCGTCCGCAGGAGATCTCCAACCACCCTGAAGTGGTGCGCCGCCTAGGCATCATCGGGATCAACACGGCGCTGGAGTTCGACATCTACGGCAACGTCAACTCCACCCACGTTTGCGGCACGCGGATGATGAACGGCATCGGCGGTTCCGGCGACTTCGCGCGTAACGCGCATCTGGCGGTGTTCGTGACCAAGTCGATCGCCAAGGGCGGGGCGATTTCCAGCGTGGTGCCGATGGTCAGCCACGTTGACCACACCGAGCACGATGTCGACATTCTGGTGACCGAAGTGGGTCTGGCCGATTTACGCGGCTTGGCGCCGCGGGAACGTGCACGTGTGATCATCGATAACTGTGTGCACCCGGACTTCCGTCAAGCGCTGGATGATTACTTCACGAAGGCCTGTGCAATCGGTGGCCATACCCCACACATTCTGCGTGAAGCGTTGAGCTGGCATATCAACCTGGAAGAAACCGGGCGCATGCTTGCGGTGTAATTCACTCAGATAACCGTTGGCGCAAACACAGTTTGCGTCAGCGGATTGTTGCAATCTTCAAAGCTGACAAAAACTGTACTGCTGTACCGGTCCTTTCCTACAGCTTTTGCCTACCTTTTTCCTCGAATCGAGCAAAAACGCACCACTTAAGTGCGGACAGGTACA
Source organism: Pseudomonas sp. ok266 (assembly GCF_900110195.1). Lineage (NCBI taxonomy): Bacteria > Pseudomonadati > Pseudomonadota > Gammaproteobacteria > Pseudomonadales > Pseudomonadaceae > Pseudomonas > Pseudomonas sp. ok266. The sequence continues at coordinate 8,862 of NZ_FOCU01000001.1, forward strand.
GTTTGCTCGTTTTTGACCCGTACACCCCCTATAAACAGTTAACTGGTCACTCACAATACAGTTGAACTGTATCTAGAGAGACTTGGCAAACGAGAGGATCATGGGCACCAGTCAAACCACTACCTGATCCCGCCACAAGCGGAAGGATGTCAACCATGGAACGTACACTCAGTTCCGAACTGTTCTTCGAAGACAAAGCTGTAAACACCCAGGCTTCCCTGCCTCTGCGCGTTATCGCCAACCTGATGTTGTGGCAGCGCCGCATCTCCAGCCGCCATCAACTGGCTCGCCTGGATTCGCGTTTGCTGGCTGACGCCGGTATCAGCGAAGCACAACGCTACGAAGAGCTGAGCAAGCCGTTCTGGCGCTAAGTAGCGTCGCTGGCTCTGGTCATTAGACCCACCGCCAGCAACCCGAATTGAACTAACGAAACCCGTCGTGGGAAACCACGACGGGTTTCGTCGTTTTGGGAGTTTTAAATCCCTATACAGCTAGCTTTATCGCCGGCAGGTACAGTTTATTGGAATCACCACCTGAACCAGTACAATTTACTTCTGCTGTATCTGCCTCTTCCTCTGTCACAGGCTCAACATGACCTTCCGCCTTCACCGGTAATAAGGAATACGTCATGAATGACTTACAGGATGTTTCAAGAAACTTCAGCCATTCCTACCCTCGCCCAAATGCTCTGCGTCGCCTGATTCGCGGGCTTCTGGACAGCCTGGAGCGCGCCAGAACAAGGCGCCTGCTCTCTCAACTCGACGGTCGGGATCTCGCCGATCTTGGCCTCAGCCATGCCGATCGACTGAGTGAACTGGATAAACCGTTCTGGCGCTAGCATTTTGCCCACTGTGCGAACCTCGCAAAGCAGGCCTAATATCCACGCAGAACGTGGCGAATGCTGTGTCACTGGCGTCTGACTCCTCAGATTCCGAGCCACCTCTCAATACGGTTTATCCACAGGAGTTACCCATGTCCCGTCTTCGTTTGCTCAGTGCTGCCGCCCTGCTGGCCGTGGCTGCCAACGCCAGCGCCACCAGCTTCATCGTGACCACCGACGCTGTTGTCGGTGCACTGAAATCCTCGTCCGACGCCACCTCCGACGTTTCCTCGTCGTTCCGTGATGACAAAATCGTCCTCGCCGCCCGTGACGACGCTGCCAGCTTCGTGGCCAGCGAAGGCGAAATCCGTGGGGTGAAACTGGAAAGCGCGCTGGATCACATCCGTCATCAGGCCCCACAGCTACAAGCTACCGACGCGCAGTTGGCTCAAGCCATCCTGACGATCTAAGCGCCTTACACCGTTCGGGACACGCCGGTCGTGTCCCGATGTTTCGGCACTGGCTCTGGCCCGGGCATTGCGCTAGCCTTTGGGCTCACCAAAAATTACCGAGTCCGATGCGCTTTCTTCCAAATCTACTGATTCCCTCCGTATTGTTCACCGCCTGCTGGGCGACGTCGGTCGATGCCTTTGATGCTTTCAATGCGTCGACGCAAGGCACCGTCGTCAGTGGTTACGCCACCAGCATGGTGTCTTCCGCCCCGTTCGACCGTAAACTGCTGCTCGCGGCCCACGATGATGCCGCAGCTTTTGTTGCCAGTGACGGTGAATGGCGTGGTGCTCGACTGGAATCCGCGCTGCATTACCTGCGCAAAACCCGGCCGAAACTTCATGTCAGCGACCTTGAACTGGCAGAGGCAATTCTCGTCCAATAGTTATCCTGTACCCCTGTTATCCTTGCCCTTCCGGAGTCGTTCCATGCGTAGCCCGCTGATTGCTGCCGCCCTTGGCCTGTTTTTGTTGGCCGACGTGGCCCAGGCGCACACCCTGGTAGCCACCAGTAACATCATCGTTCGTGCCTCCCAGCGCACTATCGATTTCACTTCCGACACCACCACGTCGATCCGCGATTCGAAAATCATCCGCGAAGCACACGATGATGCCGCCAGTTTCGTCGCCACTAACGGTGATATCCGTGGCGCGCATCTGGAAGCCGCGCTCAACACCCTGCGCACCCGTGTGCCGGAAGCGCGCGACGCCAGCGATCAGGTTCTCGCCGAAGCCATCCTCGCACTGTGAAGTCACTCGGCACCTGGCTGCTGGCCGGGGCGTTGTTGCTGCTTGGCAACAGCGCCCACGCCGGCCTGCAATTGCGGCTCAAGACCGACGGTCTGAGCCCCGCCCAACAACAGGCCAGCCAGGCGCTGATCGATGAGGCGATGCAGAAGCTGCCGCCGAGCTTTATCGAGCGGCTGGATCGGCGCATCGATGTCGGCTGGACCGACGACATGCCCGCCAACGCTTACGGCCAGGCCACGCTCGTTGCCGAACTCGATCTGAATCGCAAACTGCTGGCCAGCCTCACTGACGGCAGTGCAGCCAAAGAAAAAACCAATCGCCCCCACGGCACTGTGCGCCAGGAATTGCTCGCCACGGTGTTGCACGAAATTACCCACATTTACGATCGCGCGCGCTTGTGGCCGGACGCCGAGCGCACGCTAATCCAGCGCTGCACCCGCCGCTTCAACAGCGCCGGGCTGATCGGCATTCCCGATGAGTGTCGCGGGCAGAACGGGCGGCGTTTCACCCTCAGTGATGACCCACGCCTGCTCGATCTCGCCGGTTGGCAGCAATACGTCGGCCGTCGGGGTGAGCGCGAACAACACAACCGCCAGATCGCGCGCAGCCCAGACCTGTACGAAATCTCCAGCCCGAAGGAGTTTGTCGCGGTCAACATGGAGTATTTCCTCCTCGACCCGAGCTATGCCTGCCGTCGCCCGGCGTTGTATCGCTATTACCAGCAGCACTTCGGCTGGACACCGTCGGCCAAGGACACCTGCAGCAAGACCTTCTCCTTCCTCAATGCCGGCAACGACTTCGCCAAGCAACCCTTGGGGCAGGTCGATCCCGAGCGGGTCTACGCCGTCGACTATCTACTGGCCGAGGCCAATCAGAACTGGGTCAGCCGCTGGGGCCACAGCATGTTGCGTCTGGTGATCTGTGCACCGGGTCGCCCGCGCGGGCCGGATTGCCGGCTCGACCTCGATCAGCATCTGGTGTTGTCCTACCGCGCCTTTGTCGGCGATGTACAGCTGTCGAGCTGGGACGGACTGGTCGGCAAGTACCCGTCGCGCCTGTTCGTGCTGCCGCTCGCGCAGGTCATCGACGAATACACCAAGACCGAACTGCGTAGCCTCGCTTCCGTGCCGCTGAACCTGTCACGGGGCGAGATCGAAGGCGTGGTCGAACACGCCGCCGAAATGCACTGGAGCTACGACGGCAACTACTTCTTCCTCTCCAACAACTGTGCGGTGGAAGGTCTGAAACTGTTGCGCAGCGGCAGTGACAACAGCCAGTTCGTGGGTCTGGACAGCATCATGCCCAACGGCTTGCTGGAAGTGATGAAGGGCCGTGGTCTGGCGGACACCAGTGTGCTGGATGATCCGAAAGAAGCGTTGCGTCTTGGCTACCGCTTCGACTCGTTCCGCGATCGCTATCAGGCCATGTTCGATGTGCTTAAGAAGCAATTGCCGATCAAACAGAACACCGTCGAGGAATGGCTTTCGCTGACAGCCGAAGAACGCCGTGAGTGGTTCGAACGCGCCGACTTGCGTACCAGCGCCGCCCTGCTGCTGTTGGAGCAGGCGAGTTATCGACGCCAGTTGTTGCTGGCTCAGGATGAGGTCAAGCAACGCTACCTCGGCGCGCGGGAGCTGGAAAACGGCGGCATGGACAAGGCCAACGCGACCTTGCAGGAAATCCTCGCCAACAGCGGGTTCCTCAGTCGTCCGGCGGAATTGCTCGATTCCAAGGGTTACGGATTGCCGCAGCCGACCGAGTTCAGTCGACTCGAAGCGGAGAGCAGTCAGCGGCAGAAGAAGCTGTTGGCACTGTCCGGAGATCTGGATGCAGAAGTGCGTAAGTTGCTGGAGCCGAAGCGGGCCGCCGAAATTGCGGCCAGTGAGGAGAACGTGAAGCAGATCGGCGCGCATCTGCGCAAACTGCACAAGGCCTCCGGCGGACTGGAGCTGCCCTGAAAAAAAGACCGCAGCCAATGGCTGCGGTCTTTTTTATTGCCTGCAGATCAATACAAAACGCCATCGAGAATTTCGTAGACGATCCCGGTGCCCACCGCGATCAGCACGATATCACCCCCCGCCCGGCGCCATTCGTAACCCGGGTACACCGGCAGACGACCTAACGCCCGATTATCCAGACGCTCGCCGTAATAGCCGTGCGGCAACGGCCGGCCACGCTCCAGATGAATCCCCGGAGGCGGCGGCGCACCGCGTACAAAGTAGCCATGGTTATCGCGAATGGTCTGGCGCACCGGGCCGAAGTCGTGCGGCGGCGGGCCGCCACGGTGATCGTTCTGCGGGCCACGGTGATCATTACCATGGTTGTTGTATTGGCCCTGCTGTGGGCCGCCGTGGTCATGATCATCGCGCGGATCGGCGCTGGCCAGCAGCGGTGTCACGCTGATCATCAGCACGCCCAGTCCGGCCATCAGACGTTTCGGCATTTTCATCGGATCTTTCCTCACGGCACAAACAGCAAAAAGGGATTCAGAACGTGGTTCTGAATCCCTCGGTCTTGCTGGATTAGTCTGTGCCGCGAGGCGCTAATTCCTCTGTATCAGGAACTTTACCTTCAGCTGACGCGGGCCTTACGCACGCCTTCGGAGAGAGCCGAGCACAGGCTCAGCACGCCGTCGATGGCCTGGTCGGGTGTGGTCGCGTTGGCGATGTGATCGATCAACGCCGAACCCACCACCACACCGTCGGCCAGACGCGCGATGGACGCCGCTTGCTCCGGCGTGCGGATGCCGAAACCGATGCTGATCGGCAGATCGGTATGGCGACGCAGACGGGTCACCGCCTCTTCAACGTGCTCCAGCGTCGCCGCGCCGGCACCGGTCACACCGGCGACCGACACGTAGTAAACGAAACCGGAACTGCCATTAAGCACCTTCGGCAGACGCGCATCGTCGGTGGTCGGCGTGGTCAGGCGGATGAAGTCCAGACCCGCAGCCTGCGCCGGGTCGCACAGCTCGGCGTTGTGCTCAGGTGGCATGTCGACCACGATCAGGCCATCGACGCCAGCCTCTTTCGCATCGACGATGAAGCGCTCAACGCCATACATGTGGATCGGGTTGAAGTAGCCCATCAGCACCAGCGGCGTATCACTGTTGCCTTCACGGAACTCGCGAACCATTTGCAGGGTTTTCATCAGGTTCTGCTTGGCGCCCAAGGCACGGATGTTCGCCAGTTGAATCGCCGGGCCGTCGGCCATCGGGTCGGTGAACGGCATGCCCAGCTCGATCACGTCGGCGCCAGCACCCGGCAAGCCTTTGAGGATCGCCAGCGAGGTGTCGTAGTCCGGATCACCGGCGGTGACGAAGGTCACCAGCGCGGCGCGGTTCTGTTCTTTGAGGTCGGCAAAACGGGTTTGCAGGCGGCTCATCAGTGTTTCTCCTGCTGGGACTGTTCCATGTGATGCATGACGGTCTGCATGTCTTTGTCGCCACGGCCGGACAGGTTGACCACCATCAGGTGATCCTTCGGCAAGTTCGGTGCGCGCTTGAACACTTCAGCCAAGGCGTGGGCGCTTTCCAGGGCAGGAATGATCCCTTCCAGGCGGCAGCATTTGTGGAATGCATCCAGCGCTTCGTCGTCGGTCACCGAGGTGTACTGAACGCGGCCGATGTCATGCAACCACGCGTGTTCAGGACCAATGCCTGGGTAATCGAGGCCGGCGGAAATCGAGTGAGCGTCGATGATCTGGCCGTCGTCGTCCTGCAGCAGGAAGGTACGGTTGCCGTGCAACACACCCGGAACGCCGCCATTCAGGCTCGCCGCATGCTTGCCGGTTTCAATGCCGTAACCGGCGGCTTCAACACCGATGATTTCAACGCTCTTGTCGTCGAGGAACGGGTGGAACAGGCCCATGGCGTTTGAACCGCCGCCGATGCACGCCACCAGGCTGTCCGGCAGACGACCTTCCTGAGCCTGCAACTGATCGCGGGTTTCCTTGCCGATGACGGCCTGGAAGTCGCGAACCATTGCTGGGTATGGATGTGGGCCGGCCACGGTGCCGATCAGGTAGAACGTGTTGTCGACGTTGGTCACCCAGTCACGCAGGGCTTCGTTCATCGCGTCTTTAAGGGTGCCGGTGCCGGCCACCACCGGAATTACTTCAGCGCCCAACAGCTTCATGCGGAAGACGTTGGCCTGCTGACGTTCGATGTCAGTGGTGCCCATGTAGATCACGCAGTCCAGACCGAAACGTGCGGCGACGGTGGCAGTGGCCACGCCGTGCATGCCGGCGCCGGTCTCGGCGATGATGCGTTTCTTGCCCATGCGCCGTGCCAGCAGGATCTGGCCGATGCAGTTGTTGATCTTGTGCGCGCCGGTGTGGTTCAGCTCTTCGCGCTTGAGATAAATCTTCGCGCCGCCGCAGAACTCGGTCAGGCGTTCGGCGAAATACAGCGGGCTAGGACGTCCGACGTAGTCGCGCTGGAAGTAGGCCAATTCTTCTTTGAACGCCGGATCTTCCTTGGCCGCTTCGTATTCGCGGGCCAGGTCGAGGATCAACGGCATCAGGGTTTCCGCCACGTAGCGGCCACCGAACGAACCGAACAGGCCGTTGGCGTCAGGGCCGTTACGCAGATCAGAGGTGTTCGAAGTCTGGGTCATGAGTCGCTCCAGGTGAATTCGGGTGAGAAGACAATGACGACCACTCTACCCCTGACCTTCTATGCTGAAAACCGATAAGATCGCCACAACCTGTCAGGAAAACTCACAGATACCATGAGCCACGACCTTCCCCCGCTGAACGCCTTGCGTGCGTTCGAAGCCACCGCCCGGCTGAACAGCGTCAGTCAGGCTGCCGAACAGCTGCACGTCACCCATGGCGCGGTCAGTCGTCAGCTCAAGGTGCTGGAAGAGCACCTTGGCGTCAGTCTGTTCGTCAAAGATGGGCGCGGCTTGAAACTCACAGATGCCGGTATACGTTTACGCGATGCCAGTGGCGAGGCGTTTGACCGCTTGCGCAGTGTTTGCGCTGAATTGACGCAAAGCACGGCGGATGCGCCGTTTGTACTCGGCTGCTCTGGAAGCCTGCTGGCGCGCTGGTTTATTCCGCGCCTGGGGCGATTGAATGCCGATCTGCCGGATTTGCGGCTGCACCTGTCGGCGGGCGAAGGCGATCTCGATCCACGACGCCCGGGGCTGGATGCTTTGCTGCTGTTCGCCGAACCACCGTGGCCGGCGGACATGCAGGTCTATGAACTGGCCGCAGAACGCATCGGCCCGGTCATGAGTCCGCTGTTCAGTGGTTATCAACGTCTGCAAACCGCGCCAGCCTCGGCACTGCTAAACGAACCGTTGCTGCACACAACTTCACGCCCACAAGCTTGGCCAAGCTGGGCACAGCAAAGCGACCTCGACGCAAAAGCGTTGAAGCTCGGGCAAGGTTTTGAGCATTTGTATTATTTGCTGGAAGCAGCGGTCGCTGGTCTCGGCGTAGCCATCGCGCCAGAGCCGCTGGTGACGGAAGATTTGAAGGCCGGTCGCCTGGTTGCGCCATGGGGTTTCTGTGAAACCCCGGCGCAACTGGCGTTGTGGCTACCCAAGCGCGCCGCAGACGGGCGCGCCCGGCAACTGGCGCAATGGCTCAAGAACGAGCTGCGCCAGACGGATCACTCGCCGCGCTTGAACAGCAAGTAAGCCGCCAGCAGACCGATCGCACCGACGGCCACACCGGCCGTCGTCCATGGATGTTCCTGAGCGTAATCACGGGTGGCGATCCCGGTTTCGCGGGTTTTCACTTTGACTTCTTCGTAGGCATCGCTAAGCAAGTGGCGCGAGTGCTTCAGCGCACTTTCGGCATTGCTTTTCAGCGCCTTGAGGGTCTTGCGCGACTCGTCCGAAGCGTCGTCCTTCAAGCTTTCCAACGATTTGAGCAGACTCTCGATCTCGGCTTCCATGCTTTGCAACGAGGCTTTACGTAAAGAGGTGTTGGCCATGGTGGCTCTCCTGCATTGGTGATGAGTGGCGTGTGTTGGTTGGGACTTCAGCGGTTTGAGAAAGTGCAGAAAATCTGAACTTCGCCTGCGCAGTGCCGCCGAAATCAACAGTGCAGATTCACTGCTAGTCTCAATTCCACACGCCAAGGAGATCGCCATGAGTGACCATCACACGTACAAGAAAGTCGAGTTGGTCGGTTCGTCCGCCAGCAGCATCGAAGACGCCATCAACAACGCGCTGGCCGAAGCCAACAAAAGCATCAAGCATCTTGAGTGGTTTGAAGTGGTCGATACCCGTGGCCACATCAAGGACGGCAAGGCAGCGCACTTTCAGGTGACGCTGAAAGTCGGCTTCCGCATTGCCAGCAGCTGAGTTTGGTCTAGTCTTCTGAACTTGCGCGCTGGCCGAGTGCCATAGGAATGGCAAAGCGCTACAGGGTGGCTGCATCGGGTGAACGCTCGATGCCCGCCTCTTTTAATCCGACCAGGGAGTGCGACCGATGAAGAAGTTCATGTTGGCAGTAGGTTTGTTGAGCCTTGCGGGTGGTGCGTTTGCTGCCGGCAAGCCATGTGAAGAGCTGAAAAGCGAGATTGCGGCGAAGCTGGATGCCAAGGGCGTTTCCGGGTATTCGCTGGAGATTGTCGATAAGGGCGCGGCGGCTGGTGGCGACGTCGTGGGCACCTGCGAAGGTGGCACCAAGGAAATCGTCTACAAGCGCGGTTGATCGTGACTGAAATGCAAAAAGCCGACGTGAAGGCGTCGGCTTTTTTGTGTCTGAAAGATTTGTGGTGTGTTTGAGATTGATCCCCCTCACCCCAGCCCTCTCCCCCAGGGGGGCGAGGGGGAAAGGGAGCCAATCGGGGGTTGTTCAGATCCTGAGTTCGACTCGATTTTTCAGGTCGATGTATCTCGAACATTCAACCCGGTCAGTCCCCTCTCCCTCCGGGAGAGGGTTAGGGTGAGGGTGGTTTTTGGCCTTTTAGCCCTTCATGACCTGCGCCAACAACTCGTAGGAATGCACCCGATCAGCATGCTCATACAAATCACTGGTAAAAATCAGCTCATCCGCCTGCGTCTGCTCAACCAGCACTTCCAGCTTGGCGCGGATCTTCTGCGGACTCCCCACCATCGCCAGCCCGAGGAAATCCCCCACCGCCTCACGCTCATGCGGTAGCCACAGCCCATCCATGGTTTTCACCGGCGGACGCTGCACCAGGCTCTGCCCGCGCATCAACGCGAGAATGCGCTGGTACACCGACGTCGCCAGGTAATCGGCTTGTTCATCGGTATCCGCCGCCACCAGCGGCACGCCGAGCATCACGTACGGTTTGTCGAGCACCGCCGAAGGCTTGAAGTGATTGCGATAAACGCGGATCGCCTCGTGCATGAAGCGCGGGGCGAAATGCGAGGCGAAGGCGTAAGGCAAGCCGCGTTCACCAGCCAATTGCGCACTGAACAGGCTGGAACCGAGCAGCCAGATCGGCACATTGGTGCCGGTGCCCGGCATCGCGATCACGCGCTGATCCGGCGTGCGCGGGCCGAGGTAGCGCACCAGTTCGGCGACGTCTTCGGGGAAATCATCGGCGCTGCCGGAGCGTTCACGGCGCAAAGCCCGAGCAGTCATCTGATCGGAGCCGGGCGCGCGGCCCAGGCCGAGATCGATCCGGCCCGGATACAGGCTTTCGAGGGTGCCGAACTGCTCGGCGATCACCAGCGGCGCATGGTTGGGCAGCATCACGCCGCCGGAGCCAACGCGGATGGTCGACGTCCCGCCCGCCAGATAACCCAGCAGCACCGAAGTGGCGGAACTGGCAATGCCGTCCATGTTGTGGTGTTCGGCCACCCAGAACCGCGTGTAGCCGAATTTCTCGACGTGCTGCGCCAGATCCAGCGAGTTGCGCAGCGATTGCGCCGGGCTGCCGTTTTCGCGCACCGGTACCAGATCGAGGGTGGAAAATTTTACGTCGGACAGTTGCTTCATAAACCTGCGTCTCCGAGTGAGGAGGCAGGTTCTTCTTGCAAACGAAAACCTGCCGAATCCATAAGCGTGTTTTGTGCAATGAGGGCATATACCCGAGTTTCAATAGCAGTGATGAAATTTCCTACTAAAAAAGTCAACGATTCAGCCGGGCTGAACTTTGCTGCGGCGTCTATCCTCAGAAGCCTTGCAAGCAAAAACCACGACGACGCGGCGTTTCCGCGTCAGATCTTGAGGAGGCAGACATGGCTATCGTGAAGAAAGCATCCGCACATTGGGCAGGCGATCTGAAAACCGGCATCGGCTCGATCTCCACCGAAACCGGTGTCCTCAGAGAAGCCCCTTACGGCTTCAAGGCGCGCTTTGAGGGCGGTAAGGGCACTAACCCGGAAGAGCTGATCGGCGCCGCGCATGCCGGCTGCTTCTCCATGGCGTTTTCGATGATTCTCGGCGATGCGGGCCTGAAGGCCGACAGCATTGATACTCAGGCTGAAGTGACCCTGGATCAGGTGGATGGCGGGTTCGCGATCACTGCGGTGAAGCTGATCCTCAAGGCGAAAATCCCTGGAGCGACGCAGGAGCAGTTTGAAGAGCTGAGCAACAAAGCCAAGGAAGGGTGCCCGGTCTCGAAAGTGCTGAATGCGAAGATTACGCTTGAGGCTTCGCTGATTTCTTAAGCTTCGAAACAGGCGCTGGCTTTGCCGACGCCTTCGCGAGCAAGCTCGCTCCCACATTGGTTCTGACTAAACCGGAACATTGTGGGAGCGAGCTTGCTCGCGAAGGCGATCTCGAGATCGACACAGGTTTGAAACCAAAAACACAAGTTGTGAGCGAAGTCAGAACCCTCGCTGTAAAAATATGGTCGAATAAATGACAGCAGCTTCAGCGCACACCCGTGCGCGCTGCCTCAGGGAGCTTCACTCATGAAACGTATTGGCTTGGCGATTCTCTGCAGTGCACTGGCCACTTCTGTCATTGCGGCACCCAAAGACTGCGAAGAACTCAAGAAAGAAATCGAAGTGAAGATTCAGGCCAAAGCCGTGCCCTCCTACACGCTGGAAATCGTCAGCAAGAAAGAGGCTGCAAAACACGATATCGCCATGGTTGTCGGCACTTGCGACTATGGCCGCAAGAAAATCATCTACCAGAAGAACGACAGCTGAGTCACCTCAGATAATGCAGTTGTAGTCGTAATCCTCGGCGACGATTTCTCGCTTGGCGTTATACAGCCGGGCGCTCGGTGTGAACCCCAGCGAACGCCCTTCCAGCACATAACGCTGCCCGGCCTCGAAATGGTCGTAGCGGATGTACAGGTAACACAACCGCTCTACCGGGCCGTTCATCAAACTGCCGCCACCACCAAACACTTCGAAATCAAACCGCACGCGCAATTCGTGGCTGCCCGGCGTGACCTGAAAGTAGCGCCCGTCATTCAGTCGCTGTTTGTCGAGGCGCTCGGCCATGAGCACTTTACCGCCGGGTGTCGGCGTCGAAAAATCGACCCAGGCCATCTGCGGATCGACCGGGGGCAATGGCGTCTGACAACCGGCCACAAGACTGGCAACGAGCAACAACAGCAACTGGCGCATGACGAATATCCACTGATCTGAATACTCAGCATAGCGCCGTTCAGGTGCGCTGACAGCCTGCCGGCGTGCCTTGGCCTACCACTTTGCGCTGCTCGTCATAGAGCTTGGCCCAAGGCCGGAAACCAATACTGCCGGCCTGCAACTGATAACGCTGGCCGGCGTTGAAGTCCTTGAATTTCACGCTCAACTGGCAATCGCGCCACAGCGGCTCAGCGTCGGGACCGATGTTGGTCGCCTCGACCGGAAATTGATAACGCACCTTCAACTCATGGCTGCCGGGCTGTACTTCGAAGTAGCGTTTGTCGGCAGTCGCTTGGGTATCGACCTGCAGCGCTTGCAGCGCCGTGTCCTGCTGCCGGGCATCCAGATCGATCCAGGCTTGCGAAGGGTCAGGATCGGGCATTCCGAATCCGGCACAACCGGCCAGCGTCAGCAGGCCTCCTGACAGCATCAACATGCGCATAGCGGTGCTCCTTAAGGCGGGATAGTCTTGCGGGCAGACTCTCCGGGGGATTTCTTATTTTGAGCAGGCCGTTTCCAAGCCTTGGGTTACTTGATCGCGTTTTTCGGATTTTGTTTCCGGGTGTGATGTTTTTGTTGCTCAACGGTTGCGCCAGCGTCAGCTATTACACGCAGTTGGCCAGCGGCCAACTGCAATTGCTGCGGGCGCGCGAGCCTGTGGAAAAGGTGATCAACGATCCGAGCCGCGAGGCGACACTGCGCGAACACCTGGCGCAAGCGCAAAAGGCCCGCGCCTTTGCGAGTGAACATCTGCATTTGCCGGATAACCAGAGCTATCGCCTGTACGCCGACATCCATCGCCCGTACGTGGTGTGGAATGTGTTCGCCACTCAAGAGTTCTCCCTGACACCGCAGAACCATTGTTTCCCGATTGCCGGCTGCGTGGCCTATCGCGGTTATTACAGCCAGAGCGCCGCGCGCGGCGAGGCAGCGATCCAGCGCTTGCAGGGTATGGACGTGTCGATTGGCGGTGTCGAGGCCTACTCGACGCTCGGCTGGTTCAACGACCCGATCCTCAATTCAATGATGGGCTGGGGTGATGAGCGCCTGGCCACGCTGATCTTTCATGAGCTGGCGCACCAGCGTTTCTATGTGAAGGACGACACCGAGTTCAACGAGTCCTTTGCCACGTTTGTCGAGCAGGAAGGCACGCGGCAGTGGCGGGCGTTTCGTGGGTTGGCGGCGGACACCGATTCACGGCTGAAGCAGCGCGATCAGTTTATTGAATTGGTCCTCGATACCCGTTCACGGCTGGAGAAGCTTTACGTGCAGTCAATGCCGGTTGAGCAAATGCGCGAGCGAAAAGCGGCCGAGTTCGAGCAGTTTCGCCGGGATTATCGGCTGATGAGGGACAGTCAGTGGGCCGGAGACAAACGTTATGACGCTTGGGTGAATGCGCCGCTGAACAATGCGCGGTTGTTGCCGTTTGGGCTTTATGACCAGTGGGTCCCCGCGTTTTCGACACTATTCAAAAAGGTCGGGGGAGATTGGCTGAAGTTTTATGCTGAGGTAGAGCGGTTGGGTGGGCTGCCGGCCGCTGAGCGCAAGGCGGCACTGAAAGCGTTGGCATATCCGGAAGTCTGAGGTGGCTGAAAGGGCGTCATCGCGAGCAGGCTCACTCCTACAGGGGAATGCGTTCCACATGCAGGAGTGAGCCTGCTCGCGATAGCAATCTAATCAGCGCTGCAGAAACGCCTGATGCAACTCGTCCAGCGTTTCAAAGTGATAAGCCGGCGCCTCGGCACTCAACTCTTCAAAACTGCCAAACCCATAACCGACCGCCGCCGCATCCAGCCCATTGCTGCGCGCCCCGATCAAGTCATGCTTACGGTCACCGATCATCAGCGTATCCGCAGGATCCAGCCCTTCTTCCTCGATCAGATGCGCAATCAACTCAACCTTGTTGGTCCGCGTGCCATCCAGCTCACTGCCGTAGATCACCTTGAAGTGCCGGGCAAAATCAAAATGCCGGGCGATCTCGCGGGCAAATTCCCACGGCTTCGAGGTGGCGATATACAGCTGCCGGCCTTGGCCACTGAGGGTTTCCAGCAACGGCGTGACGCCATCGAACACACGGTTCTCGTACAGGCCCGTCACTTTGAAGCGCTCGCGATAGAAATTCACCGCCTGCCATGCCTTGGCCTCATCGAATCCGTAAAACTGCATAAACGCCTGCAATAACGGCGGGCCGATGAAGTGTTCCAGCTTGGTCAGATCCGGCTCATCGATGCCGAGCTTGGCGAGGGCGAACTGGATGGAACGGGTGATGCCCTCACGCGGGTCGGTCAGGGTGCCATCAAGGTCGAACAGTACGGTCTGGTAATGCATGAGAAATCCTGAGCAGGTGTAAGGCGATTCAGAGCTGGTCGTAGCCTTCGGCCAGATGCAGGTCCTTGAGTTTCACGTAGTTTGCCGCGCTGTAGGTGAAGAAAGCTTTTTCCTTGTCGGTGAGTTCTCGCACCTGTTTCACCGGGCTACCCACATAGAGGAAGCCACTTTGCAGACGCTTGCCCGGAGGCACCAGGCTGCCGGCGCCGATGATCACGTCGTCCTCGACCACCGCGCCGTCCATGACGATGCTGCCCATGCCGATCAACACGCGGCTGCCGACGGTACAGCCGTGCAGCATGACTTTGTGGGCGATGGTGACGTCATCGCCGATCAGCAGCGGGAAGCCGTCGGGGTTGAACGGGCCGGCGTGGGTGATGTGCAACACGCAGCCGTCCTGCACGCTGGTGCGCGCACCGATACGGATACGGTGCATGTCGCCACGGATCACGGTCAGCGGCCAGACAGAGCTGTCTTCGCCGATTTCGACGTCGCCGATAACCACCGCCGAGCCGTCGACAAACGCGCCTTTGTTCAAGTGCGGGGTGTGATTCTGGTACTTGCGAACGGACACGATAATTTCTCTCTCTGTCGCCGATAGCTGCGGTGAATGCCGATTGTAATTAAGATGGGGCAATGTTTCCCCAGCCAAGGTGCCAACCGTGAGCGTGAACAACCCTCTTCTGCAGTCCTACGACCTGCCGCCGTTCTCCACGATCCGTGCCGAACACGTCCTGCCCGCCATCGAAACGATCCTGGCCGACAACCGCGCCGCCATTGCCGAAATCCTCAAGACTCAGGTTCAGAACCCGACTTGGGCCGGCCTGGTACTGGCGATGGACGAACTCAATGACCGCCTCGGCGCTGCCTGGAGCCCGGTCAGCCACCTCAATGCCGTGTGCAACAGCGCCGAATTGCGTGAAGCCTACGAGTCATGCCTGCCGGCCTTGAGCGCCTACTCCACCGAGATGGGCCAGAACCGCGAGCTGTTCCAGGCTTATGAAGCGCTGGCCAACAGCCCGGAAGCCGCCGGTTTCGACGTGGCGCAAAAGACTATTCTGGATCACGCCCTGCGTGATTTCCGTCTGTCGGGTATCGACCTGCCGGAAGCCGAACAGAAACGCTACGCCGAAGTGCAGAGCAAACTGTCCGAGCTGGGCAGCCGTTTCTCCAATCAACTGCTCGACGCCACTCAGGCGTGGACCAAGCACGTCACCGACGAAGCCGCCCTCGCCGGCCTGACCGATTCAGCCAAGGCGCAAATGGCTGCTGCCGCACAGGCCAAAGGCCTCGACGGCTGGCTGATCACCCTGGAATTTCCGAGCTACTACGCGGTGATGACCTACGCGCAAGACCGCGCCCTGCGTGAAGAAGTCTATGCCGCTTACTGCACCCGCGCCTCGGACCAAGGTCCGAACGCCGGTCAGAACGACAACGGCCCGGTGATGGAAGAGATCCTCGACCTGCGTCAGGAACTGGCCAAACTGTTGGGCTTCGCCAGTTTCTCCGAGCTGAGCCTGGCCACCAAAATGGCTGAATCCAGCGATCAGGTGCTGAGCTTCCTGCGCGATCTGGCCAAGCGCAGCAAGCCGTTCGCTGCGCAGGATCTGCAGCAGCTGCGCGCCTACGCCGCCGAACAGGGCTGCGCCGACCTGCAAAGCTGGGACAGCGGTTTCTACGGCGAGAAGCTGCGTGAACAACGCTACAGCGTTGCTCAGGAAACCCTGCGCGCTTACTTCCCGATCGACAAAGTGCTGGGCGGTCTGTTCGCCATCGTGCAGCGTCTGTACGGCATCGAAATCGCTGAACAGAAAGGTTTCGACACCTGGCATCCGGACGTGCGCCTGTTCGAAATCAAGGAAAACGGCCAGCACGTCGGCCGCTTCTTCTTCGACCTCTACGCCCGCGCCAACAAGCGTGGCGGTGCCTGGATGGATGGCGCCCGCGACCGTCGCCGCACCGTCGACGGCGTGCTGCAAAGCCCGGTGGCCAATCTGGTGTGCAACTTCACCCCGGCCGACAGCGGCAAGCCTGCGCTGCTGACCCACGATGAAGTGACCACGCTGTTCCACGAATTCGGTCATGGCCTGCATCACTTGCTGACCCGCGTTGATCACGCCGGCGTTTCCGGGATCAACGGTGTGGCATGGGACGCGGTCGAGCTGCCGAGCCAATTCATGGAAAACTGGTGCTGGGAGCCGGAAGGCCTCGCACTGATTTCCGGTCACTACGAAAGCGGCGAGCCGCTGCCCCAGGACCTGCTGGAAAAAATGCTCGCGGCGAAGAATTTCCAGTCCGGCCTGATGATGGTCCGCCAACTCGAGTTCTCGCTGTTCGACTTCGAACTGCATGCCACCCACGGCGACGGCCGTAGCGTGCTGCAAGTGCTCGAAGGCGTGCGTGACGAGGTATCGGTGATGCGTCCGCCGGCCTACAACCGTTTCCCGAACAGCTTCGCGCACATCTTTGCCGGCGGTTACGCGGCGGGTTACTACAGCTACAAGTGGGCTGAAGTACTGTCGGCGGATGCCTTCTCCAAGTTTGAAGAGGACGGCGTGCTCAACGCTGAAACCGGTCGCGCTTTCCGCGAAGCGATTCTGGCGCGCGGCGGTTCGCAGGCACCGATGGTGCTGTTCGTCGACTTCCGTGGCCGTGAGCCATCGATTGACGCACTCTTGCGCCACAGCGGCCTGAGTGAGGACGCGGCAGCATGAGTGAGGCACCTGTGATTACCAAGAAACGCTTTATCGCCGGGGCGGTCTGCCCGGCGTGCAGCGAACCGGACAAGCTGATGATGTGGAACGAGGACGGCGTGCCGCACCGCGAATGTGTGGCCTGCGGTTACTCGGATACGCTAAACGAGCAAGGGCTGTCGGTGCCGAAAGAACTGGGCACGCGGGTCAACACCAGCGCGCTGAACAAACCTGCGCCGGACAAGACGGTGCAGGCAGTACAGTTCTTCCCGAATCCGAAGCTCAAGAAGAAATCCGAAGACTGAGCTGCAGCTTGAAAACCTTCCACGATGCAACGTCGTGGAAGGTTGCGGATTACTTCAGATTGACTGACTGAAACCAGCTCTTCATCGAGCAGGTGGCAAACGCACTGGTGCTGCAATCACCATTGGCCAGAGCGGTGCGCAGCTTGTCGACATCGGCCTGCATCACATAACGCACGCCATCCTTGAAATGGCCGCTTTCTCCAAATCCGCCCTGAGTCATTTCATTCAGCGCATCTTCCTTGCTCCAGCCTTGCACCACGATCCGGTACATCGCCGCCATCAGGCCGGTGCGGTCAGAGCCGTGTTTGCAATGCATCAACACCGGACCGTTGGCTTCGGCGGACTGAATCGCGCGCAGAGTCTTGAGCACATCGGCGTCATCGACATGATTGGTGCGGTAAGGCAATTGCACCTGGTTGATGCCCGGCTCGGACAACCAGTTATTGTCCGCTTCCGGAAGGAAGTTGATCACCGTGGCGACTTTCAGATTCTTCAGCAACGGCACCGCACCGCCATCGGGCAAGGCGCTGCGATAGAGCGTCGGCGACATCTGGAACAGGTTGTATTGCACTTCGACCGGTTGCGCCCAATCAGCAGGACGAACTGTCGCAGTTGCCGCAGCCTGGGCAGGCATCCAGGGCAACAGCACCAATAGCGATAAGCACAAAGCGGAAAAAAAACGCACTCGGGACATGCTGGGGTAACCGTGTCGGGGTTCATCGGTGAGAGGAACTGCAGCTTCGATGTTGAGCGGTCAAAGCCCTGTGAGGCGCTTGTCAAAGAATCGTGAATCCGCACGGTTTCATGCACTGGCATGCGGAAAACCGCTGTTTTTTTCCACTGAATCGATTCATCCCGAAGCTTAGCCTGCTACCATTTGTCACACGATGTTGCAGACGCGTCCCCATTTTCCGGGTCATACCGTCACGTCGCGACGAAAATTCCTCAAGCCGTTCGCAGAAGCGGCTGTCCCCTAATGCCTGATGAGGTGCACCCCATGTCTGATGAAAGTCGAGACAACCCGCGGCGTGAGTTCTTACGCAAATCCCTGACCCTGATACCGGTGGTCACCCTGGCTGGCACCGGTCTGGGCAGCAGCGTCTTGCAAGCAGCGCCTGAAGCCAAACCTGCTGCGCCCGCGCCGCAACCGGTTCGCGCTGATGCCAGCGTGTATCAGCCGAGCTATTTCACCGCCGAAGAATGGGCGTTCGTCAATGCCGCCGTCGCACAGCTGATCCCCAACGATGCCCAAGGTCCGGGGGCGCTAGAAGCCGGTGTCCCGGAATACATCGACCGGCAGATGAACACGCCGTACGCCGCCGGTGCACTTTGGTACATGCAAGGCCCGTTCAATGCCGACGCCGCTCCGGAAATGGGTTGGCAGAGCAAACTGGTGCCCAAAGAGATCTATCGACTCGGCATCGCCGCCACGGATCAGTGGGCAAAATCCCTCAACGGTAAAGTATTTGCTGAGCAAGACAGCGCTACCCGAGACGATTTGCTCAAGCAACTCGAAGCTGGCAAGCCGCAATTCGATGCGGTTCCGGCAAAGATTTTCTTCAATCTGCTGCTGCAAAACACCAAGGAAGGGTTCTTCTGCGACCCGATCCACGGTGGCAACAAAGGCATGGTCGGCTGGACCATGATCGGCTTCCCCGGCGCCCGCGCCGATTTCATGGATTGGGTGGAACGTAACGAGCAATACCCCTTCCCGGCAGTGTCGATTCGCGGCGAGAGGGCGTAAGCATGGCAACGGTAATGAAGAAGGTTGACGCAGTGATCGTCGGTTTCGGCTGGACCGGCGCGATCATGGCCAAGGAGCTGACCGAGGCGGGTCTCAACGTGCTGGCGCTGGAGCGCGGGCCGATGCAGGACACCTACCCGGACGGCAACTATCCGCAGGTGATCGACGAACTCACCTACAGCGTGCGGAAAAAACTCTTTCAGGACATCTCCAAGGAAACCGTCACCATTCGCCACAGCGTCAACGACATCGCCCTGCCGAACCGCCAGTTGGGCGCGTTTCTGCCGGGCAATGGTGTTGGCGGCGCCGGACTGCACTGGTCGGGCGTGCACTTCCGGGTCGATCCGATCGAGTTGCGCATGCGTAGCCACTACGAAGAGCGCTACGGCAAAAGCTTTATCCCCAAGGACATGACCATCCAGGACTTCGGCGTCAGCTATGAAGAACTGGAGCCGTTCTTCGATTTCGCCGAAAAAGTCTTCGGCACCTCGGGCCAGGCCTGGACGGTGAAAGGCCAATTGGTCGGTCAGGGCAAGGGCGGCAACCCGTACGCGCCGGATCGCTCCAACCCGTTCCCGCTGGAAGCGCAGAAGAACACGGTGTCTGCACAGCTGTTCGGCAAAGCGGCTACAGAGGTCGGTTACAAACCCTATAACCTGCCGTCCGCGAACACCTCCGGACCGTACACCAACCCTTACGGCGCGCAAATGGGCCCGTGCAACTTCTGCGGTTTCTGCAGCGGCTATGTCTGCTACATGTATTCCAAAGCTTCGCCGAACGTGAACATTCTGCCGGCGCTGAAACCGCTGCCGAATTTCGAACTGCGCGCCAACGCCCACGTGCTGCGCATCAACCTCGACAGCACCAAGAGCAAAGCCACCGGCGTGACCTACATCGACGCTCAGGGTCGCGAGATCGAGCAACCGGCGGATCTGGTGATCCTCGGCGCATTCCAGTTGCACAACGTGCGTCTGATGCTGCTGTCCGGCATCGGCAAGCCATACGACCCGATCAGCGGCGAAGGCGTGGTCGGGCGTAACTTTGCCTACCAGAACATGGCGACCATCAAGGCGTTCTTCGACAAGGACACCCACACCAACAACTTCATTGGCGCCGGCGGTAACGGCGTGGCGCTGGACGATTTCAACGCCGACAACTTCGACCACGGCCCGCACGGCTTCGTCGGTGGCTCGCCGATGTGGGTCAACCAGGCCGGCAGCCGGCCGATTGCCGGCACTTCGAACCCACCGGGCACACCTGCGTGGGGCAGTGCCTGGAAACGCGCGACCGCCGATTACTACACCCACCAGGTGTCGATGGACGCCCACGGCGCGCATCAGTCCTACCGTGGCAATTACCTCGATCTCGATCCGGTGTACCGCGATGCCTATGGTTTGCCGCTGCTGCGGATGACCTTCGACTGGCAGGAAAACGACATCAAGATGAACCGCTTCATGGTCGAGAAAATGGGCAAGGTCGCCGAAGCGATGGGGCCGAAAGCCATTGCGGTGATCGGTAAGAAAGTCGGCGACCACTTCAATACGGCGTCGTACCAGACCACCCACCTCAACGGCGGCGCGATCATGGGCACCGATCCGAAGAAGAGCGCGTTGAACCGCTACCTGCAGAGCTGGGATGTGCACAACGTCTTCGTTCCGGGCGCCTCGGCGTTCCCGCAGGGCCTGGGTTACAACCCGACCGGGCTGGTTGCGGCACTGACCTACTGGTCGGCGAAGGCGATCCGCGAGCAGTACCTGAAAAACCCCGGCCCGCTGGTTCAGGCTTAAGGAGCGATGACCATGAAAAATCTCGTTATCGCGACCCTGGCGCTGCTCGGCAGCGCTTCCATTCATGCGGCTGAAGTTGATCAAAGTCTGATCAAACAGGGCGAATACCTCGCCCGCGCCGGTGACTGCGTAGCCTGCCACACTGCCAAGGGCGGCAAACCGTTCGCCGGTGGCCTGCCGATGGAAACCCCGATCGGCACGATCTACTCGACCAACATCACCCCGGACAAGACCGGCGTCGGCGAATACAGCTTCGAAGACTTCGATCAGGCGGTCCGCCATGGCGTCGCCAAAAACGGCAGTACGTTGTACCCGGCGATGCCGTATCCGTCCTACGCGCGTGTCAGCGAAACCGACATGCAAGCGTTGTACGCGTACTTCATGCACGGCGTAGAACCGGTGGCGCAGGAAAACAAGGCCAGCGACATTCCGTGGCCGTTGAGCATGCGTTGGCCGTTGATGGGCTGGCGCTGGATGTTTGCGCCGAAGGTCGAGGACTACAAGGCAGTCGGTGACGACGCCGTCATCAGCCGTGGCGCGTATCTGGTCGAAGGCCTCGGCCATTGCGGTGCCTGCCATACGCCACGCGCGCTGACCATGCAGGAAAAATCCCTGAGTGCGGCTGACGGCACAACCTTTCTCGCCGGCAGTGCGCCGCTGGAAGGCTGGATCGCCAAGAGTCTGCGCGGCGATCACAAGGATGGCCTCGGCAGCTGGAACGAGGAACAACTGGTGCAGTTCCTCAAGACCGGGCGCAGCGACCGCAGCGCGGTGTTCGGCGGCATGAGCGATGTGGTCACCCACAGCATGCAATACATGACCGATGCCGACCTGACGGCGATTGCCCGCTACCTCAAGTCGTTGCCGGCCAGCGATCCGAATGATCAACCGCATCAGTACGATGAAAAAGCCGCCAAAGCCTTGTGGAACGGTGACGACAGTCAGCGCGGAGCTGCGGTGTACATCGACAACTGCGCGGCGTGCCACCGCACCGATGGTCACGGCTACACCCGGGTGTTCCCGGCGCTGGCGGGCAATCCGGTGCTGCAATCGGAAGACCCGACTTCGTTGATTCACATCGTGCTCAAGGGCGGTACGTTGCCGGCGACGCACACGGCACCGTCGACGTTCACCATGCCGGGCTTTGCCTGGCGCCTGTCGGACCAGGAAGTGGCGGATGTGGTGAGTTTCATTCGTGGCAGTTGGGGCAACAAAGGCGCGCCGGTTGACGCTGAAGATGTAGCCAATCTACGCAAGAACGATATGCAAACGACTTCCGGGGATGATTTGGGGCAAGTCACCACGCATAACTGACGGACCTGATTGATACTCCGCTGGCACGGTTCGACTTTTCGTGCGGTGCCAGCGGACGGTCAACGCTTGGACTGAAAGCCTTTGAACTGCGCAAATGCATCGGCCAGTTGCAGATAGAGCTTCTCGTCATATTTGTCGATGTCGCCATCACCGTCAGCATCGACGGCGTCTTCGCAGATCACGTCATAACGACCATTGGCCTGCGACGACGAAGCAAAAAGCGCATAGTCGTAATCCATCATTTCGGTCGCGTCTTCGCTGTAGTGGTAAAACGCGATTTCCGGAGTTCCATCTCGATCCATATCCGCAATTTCCAGCAGTATTCTGATAGCCATGGATGAAACCCTGCAGATTGATTACGTGCTTGAGATTAGGGTTGGCGAAAATTCCGGTCTACTGTCAGAGTTGACAGGGTGTATACCCAGCCAGTCTTTTACTGGCCACCTGTCATTTACCGTCTTTTCTTCTAAAACAATAAAGTCCTGCATGAGTCGTCATGCAGGACTTTATTTTCATTTGCTGTGAGACTCTTGAATTTTCAATTACGGATTAACGATACTTACATAAGCCTTGGCCAGTGCAATCAACTTCGTTTTGTCGTCGTTATCAATATCGCCATCACCGTCCACATCTTTCTTGTTGGTGCGAACAGTGAACGTTTTGCCACGGTCGCTGGACACCGCCACCACGTAGATCGAGTCGACCAGTGCCTCGGTGGGCAGTTCCTGTTCGGCGTTCCAGCCCAGTTCCTTTCGTGCCAGTTGCATCGAAACAATCGTGTTGGGTTCCGATGCATTGGGTTGCATCATTTGCACAAAGACACCGCGCTGATTGAGGTAAGACATGAATTAAATCCTTTTAATTTAGTTATCGGACAAGAACCACTCGAAGTAGCCAAGACTATCTTTGATAACTTGTCACGACAATCGAACATATGTATCTCGGGTTGTACTTCGGCTCTGCACCTATATATAAATTTTGGAACTCAGCAAGTATCCCATCGCTGAACGGTACTGGATCAACGTGGGCTCGCTCATGTACTGTATGCATATACAGATCAGGAGCCTGCCCAATGATCAACCCTCTTCCCCAGCGCGGTCGCGGCACCGCCAGCAACCCGCACAATCGCTTCGCGCCGAACCGTTCGGTGGCCGAGGATGACGGCTGGTATCAAGAGGTGCCGCTGACCCAAGGCACCGAGGTGATGATCGAAACCGCGAAAACCATCATTACCCGCAATACCTCTCCGGATCTGCCCTTCGACCGCTCGATCAATCCCTACCGTGGCTGCGAGCATGGCTGCATCTATTGCTACGCACGGCCCAGCCACGCTTACTGGGACATGTCGCCAGGGCTGGACTTCGAAACCAGACTGATCGCCAAGACCAACGCCGCCCAAGTGCTGGAAGAACAGCTCGGGAAAAAAGGCTATCAATGTGCGCCGATCAATCTGGGCTCCAACACCGATCCGTATCAGCCGATCGAGCGCGAACACAAAATCACCCGGCAGACCCTCGAAGTGCTGCTGCGTTACCGGCACCCGGTGACCATCGTCACCAAAGGCTCGCTGATTCTGCGCGATCTCGACCTGCTGACTGAGTTGGCCGAGCAACGCCTGGTCGCGGTGATGATCAGCCTGACCACGCTCGATGACGAGCTCAAACGCATCCTCGAACCGCGCGCTGCTGCACCCAAAGCGCGATTGCGCGCCATTCGGGTCATGCGCGAAGCAGGCATACCGGTCGGCGTGCTGTGTTCGCCGATGATTCCGATGATCAACGACAGCGAGATCGAAAACCTGCTTAACGAAGCCCACGCGGCCGGAGCACAAAGCGCTGCCTATATGATGCTGCGTCTGCCGCTGGAAGTGGCGCCGCTGTTCGAAGAATGGCTTCAGGCGCACTATCCGCAACGCGCCGCGCATGTGCTGAGCCTGATCCGCCAGAGCCGTGGTGGCGAGCTCTACGACAGCCGTTTCGGCGCGCGCATGCGCGGCGAAGGAGTGTTCGCCGACCTGCTCGCGCAACGATTTGCCAAAGCCATCAAGCGTCTGGGCATTAATCACCGCGAAAGCTACAACCTCGATTGCACTGCCTTCTGTCCGCCGGGTCGCCAGATGTCGTTGATTTAGCGACAATTAGCCTATGGTTGAGGGGTTGGAATCCTTCCGCCGAAATCACTCAGTCACGTTTTTTGTGACCTGGAACACACGTGCTAGAGCGTTTGATTCAGTTTGAGTTAAGTTTCGGCGGCTACCTTGTTCATCGAGTGACTGACGGGTCGGGATGACCCGGATGTTTTAAACAGCCACTGGCTTCATACCGGAATACATGGGAACGACTCCCCTAATCCGCCAAAGAGGATGAATCATGAGTGACAAGGATAAACAGCCGTTGGCTGCGTCGGCGCAAACCCCTGAAGCGGAATCCGCCGATGCAGCGCTGCGACAGATCGTAGACGGCTTTTTGCATTTTCATCATGAGGTCTTTCCCCAGCAGGAAGAACTCTTCAAGAAACTCGCCACGGCCCAGGCGCCAAAGGCGATGTTCATCACCTGCGCCGACTCGCGCATCGTCCCTGAACTGATCACCCAGAGCTCGCCGGGCGATCTGTTCGTGACCCGTAACGTCGGCAACGTTGTCCCGCCTTACGGCCAGATGAACGGCGGCGTATCCACCGCGATCGAATACGCGGTGCTGGCGCTGGGCGTGCAGCACATCATCATCTGCGGCCACTCCGATTGCGGCGCCATGCGTGCGGTGCTCAATCCGGACAGCCTGGAAAAGATGCCGACAGTCAAAGCCTGGCTGCGTCACGCTGAAGTCGCGAAAACCATGGTGCACGACAACTGTCACTGCGCCGACGAAAAAGAAAGCATGCCGATCCTCACCGAGGAAAACGTCATCGCCCAATTGCAGCACTTGCGTACCCATCCTTCGGTAGCCTCGCGCATGGCGAACGGTCATCTGTTCATCCATGGCTGGGTCTACAACATCGAAACCAGCGAAATAAAAGCTTACGACGCGGATCAGGGACGTTTCCTGCCGCTCGATGGTAGCCATCCGATTCCGGTGGCGACGCCCAAAGCGCGCTTCTAAATCTTCCTAAACATCTGTGTGGTTTGACGCCGGCCGCTGTTTCAGCGGTTCGGCGAAGCCATGCCTGAAGAAAACTTCGGGAGAATCGCCATGCGTGCGGCTCAATTGAAAGCGGTGTTGCCACGGGAGTTGCTCGCTTCAGTGGTTGTGTTTCTGGTCGCGTTGCCGCTGTGCATGGGTATCGCGATTGCGTCAGGGTTGCCACCGGCCAAAGGTCTGATCACCGGGATCATCGGCGGTCTGGTGGTTGGCTGGCTGGCGGGTTCGCCGTTGCAGGTCAGCGGGCCGGCGGCGGGTCTGGCGGTGTTGGTGTTTGAACTGGTGCGCCAGCACGGCATTGAAATGCTGGGGCCGATTCTGCTGCTCGCCGGTTTCCTGCAACTGGTGGCCGGGCGCTTGAAGCTCGGTTGCTGGTTTCGGGTCACGGCGCCAGCGGTGGTGTACGGGATGCTGGCGGGGATTGGCGTGTTGATCGTGCTGTCGCAGGTGCATGTGATGCTTGATGCGTCACCGAAGCCCTCTGGCCTGGATAACCTCACGGCGTTCCCGGCGGCTGTGGCGCAGGCCTTGCCGTCGTTCGGCTGGCAGGCCGGACTCCTCGGGCTGTCGACGATTGCGGTGATGTGGCTATGGGAAAAATTTCGCCCGCATTCGCTACGTTTCGTGCCCGGTGCATTGCTCGGCGTGGGCCTGGCGACAGCTGCCAGTCTGCTGCTGGCGTTGCAGGTCAAACGCGTTGAAGTACCGGCGAATCTGGCCGAAGCCATTGATTGGCTGAAACCGGCGGACCTGCTAAATCTGGCCGACCCGACGCTGCTGATCGCCGCGTTCGCCGTGGCGTTTATCGCCAGCGCCGAAACCTTGTTGTCCGCCGCTGCAGTGGATCGCATGCACAGCGGCGTGCGTTCGGACTTCGACCGTGAGCTTTCGGCGCAAGGTGTCGGCAACATGCTCTGCGGTCTGCTCGGCGCGCTGCCGATGACCGGGGTGATCGTGCGCAGTTCGGCCAACGTCCAGGCCGGCGCAACCACGCGTTACTCGACGATCTTCCATGGTCTGTGGCTGCTGGCGTTCGTGCTGTTGCTGTCGAGTGTGCTGCAAAGCATTCCGGTGGCGAGTCTGGCGGGTGTGCTGGTGTACACCGGGTTCAAACTGGTCGATCTCAAAGCGTTTCGAGGTCTGGGTCGTTATGGGCGGATGCCGATGTTCACCTATGCGGCGACGGCGCTGGCGATCATCTTCACTGACCTGCTGACCGGGGTGTTGATCGGTTTCGGTCTGACGATGTTGAAACTGGCGTTCAAGGCTTCGCGATTGAAGATCAGCCTGATCGATCTGCCGCAGGACGGCGAGATGGAGTTGCGTCTGGTCGGCGCGGCGACATTCCTCAAAGTGCCGGCGTTGACGCAAGTGCTGGGCAGTATTCCGCAAGGCACCACGGTGCATGTGCCGCTCAATAACCTGAGCTACATCGACCATTCGTGTCTGGAGTTGCTGGAGGAGTGGGGCCGGGCGAATGCGGCGAAGGGCTCGAAGCTGTTGATTGAGTCGCGCGGGTTGAAGCGCAGGCTTGAAGGCAGGGTGCGGACCAATACCGGAATCGGTGCGGCCGGCTAAAAAGGCCATGTTGCGATAAACCTTGTGGGAGCGAGCCTACTCGCGAAAGCGATGTATCAGCCAACAGAGATGTTGAATGATCGACCGCATTCGCGAGCAGGCTCGCTCCCACATTGGATCTATGGCGTATGAGGATTACGCGGCAGGCTGGTCCAGTTCCAGGCCCACACCCAGTCGGCGGCCCATGCACGGCCAGCGTTTCCACGCGGCGCCGGTGTCCGGGCTGCTGAGTTTGCCGCGGTAGGCTTCTACCGATTCCAGGGCAAAACTCTCGTCGTTGAGCATCTCGTCGATGGCGTGATGCACCGCTTCGTCCAGTTGGTTGGCAAATTCCTCACCGATCAATTGGTGAGCAATCAAGTTAGCGACCGTCATGTCCAAGGGGATCAGTGGCTGGCCGAAATGCTTGATGTACAGGTCGTTGACCTCTTCGACAAAACGGTGCGCCAGATAGGCTTCGTCGAGCAGGCTGTCCAGGCCAACGTGCCCGGCCATGATGGCTGGCGGCTGGAGGAAATACTGCTCGGCGATTTTCAGCACCGGTTTGATCTGCGATTCGATTCCCGCTTCCCTGGCAACTTCATTGGCTGCATCCAGCAGGTCTGGCACTTCATCAATGTAGGCGGCGACAAAACGCGTCAGCACACCGTTGGCGTCGGCTTCCGGCAATTGGATCGCCGGGTGTAAATGAGGCAGCTTGCTTTCCAGCTGACGGGTCAGCAGGCCGGTTTCTTTTTCGTGTTGTTGGGCTTTTTGGATCTGCTCGCGCAATGCGGCGGTGTTCATGAAAACTCCAGGAAACAAGGCAATGAAATAGGGAAAACATAACTTAGCTGGCTTACGAAAAATGCTAAGACGCATTTGTCATAATTATTTCATCCTTGATGCACCCGCGTTATATCGGTTTGCCACCACTCGTCTGCATCCTTCTCCATTCGTGCCCTTGAACGCAAGTGCCAGCTGTTTCAGTTCATTTACGTGCGCACATTGCAATTTCCCGTCGCTGTCTATACTCGCCATTGAATGGAGTTAGCTGATGACGCCCGACTGCACCCGCAGCAAGGCCCGGCGATTCAAGTTCGTAGTCTGATGCAGCCGCTCCCTTGCCGCAGGCGAAAGCCGGCGGGATAACAAGAACGATAAGGGGAACCCGCAATGATGCGACATCCACACGTCTGGATGGGCCTCCTGTTGTGGTCGATTTTCAGTCCGGCACACGCTGCCTGGACTGTAAATATGGCGCCTGGAGCGACTGAAATCAGTCACGCAGTATTCGACCTGCACATGACCATTTTCTGGATCTGTGTGGTGATCGGGATCATCGTCTTCGGCGCCATGTTCTGGTCGATGATGGTGCACCGCCGTTCTACCGGGCAGGTCGCCGCAAAATTCCACGAAAGCACTACCGTCGAAATTCTCTGGACCGTCGTACCGTTCCTGATTCTGGTGGCGATGGCCGTGCCGGCGACCGCCACCCTGATCAAGATGTACGACACCAGTGAGCCGGATATCGATATCCAGATCACCGGTTATCAGTGGAAGTGGCACTACAAATACCTGGGCCAGGACGTCGAGTTTTTCAGCAACCTGGCCACTCCCGCCGAACAGATCCACAACAAGGAAACCAAGGGCGAGCATTACTTGCTCGAGGTCGACAAGCCGTTGGTGCTGCCGACCGGCGCCAAAGTGCGCTTCCTCGTGACTTCCGCCGACGTCATTCACTCCTGGTGGGTGCCGGCCTTCGCGGTGAAACGCGATGCGATCCCGGGATTCGTCAACGAGGCGTGGACGCGCATCGACAAGCCCGGCATCTACCGTGGCCAGTGCGCCGAATTGTGCGGCAAGGATCACGGCTTCATGCCGATCGTGGTCGAGGTCAAAGAGAAGGCCGACTACGACAAATGGCTCGCCGACCGCAAAGCCGAGGCTGCGCAGCTCAAAGAGCTGACCAGCAAGGAATGGACCCTCGACGAACTCAAGGAACGCGGCGACAAGATCTATCACACCACCTGCGTCGCCTGTCACCAGGCCGAAGGTCAGGGCCTGCCGCCGATGTTCCCGGCGCTCAAAGGCTCGAAAATCGCCACCGGACCGAAAGAAGGCCACTTGAGCATTGTCTTCCACGGCAAGCCCGGCACCGCCATGGCGGCGTTCGGCAAGCAGTTGTCGGAAGTCGATATCGCAGCGGTCGTGACCTACGAACGTAACGCCTGGGGCAACAACAAGGGCGACATGGTCACGCCAAAAGAAGTGCTGGAGCTGAAACAGGCGGAAAGCAAATGAGCCGGTCTATCGCGTACCTCGTGAACCGGTCGGGGCAGAGCGCCCCGGCCTGCCTCATCCACTCACGTAAAGGAGACCGGCCATGAGCGCTGTCATTGATGACCACGGTCATGCCGACCACGCCCACGGCCCCGCCAAAGGCCTGATGCGCTGGGTGCTGACCACCAACCACAAGGACATCGGCACGCTGTACCTGTGGTTTGCGTTCTCCATGTTTCTGCTCGGCGGCACGTTCGCGATGGTGATTCGTGCTGAACTGTTCCAGCCCGGCTTGCAGATCGTCGAGCCGGCGTTCTTCAACCAGATGACCACCATGCACGGTCTGGTGATGGTCTTCGGTGCGGTGATGCCGGCGTTTGTCGGCCTCGCCAACTGGATGATCCCGTTGATGATCGGCGCGCCGGACATGGCCTTGCCCCGGATGAACAACTTCAGCTTCTGGCTGTTGCCGGCGGCGTTCCTGATCCTGGTGTCGACCCTGTTTACCCCCGGCGGCGGGCCGAACTTCGGCTGGACGTTCTATGCGCCGCTGTCGACGACGTATGCACCGGAAAGCGTGACCTTCTTCATCTTCGCCATCCACTTGATGGGCATCAGTTCGATCATGGGCGCGATCAACGTGATCGCCACCATCCTCAATCTGCGGGCGCCCGGCATGACGCTGATGAAAATGCCGCTGTTCGTCTGGACCTGGCTGATCACCGCGTTCCTGCTGATCGCGGTGATGCCGGTGCTGGCCGGGTGCGTGACGATGATGCTGATGGACATCCACTTCGGCACCAGTTTCTTCAGTGCTGCCGGTGGCGGTGACCCGGTGTTGTTCCAGCATGTGTTCTGGTTCTTCGGCCATCCCGAGGTGTACATCATGATCCTGCCGGCCTTCGGCGCCGTCAGCTCGATCATCCCGACCTTCTCGCGCAAGCCGCTGTTCGGCTACACCTCGATGGTCTACGCGACGGCGAGCATCGCCTTCCTGTCGTTCATCGTCTGGGCGCACCACATGTTCGTGGTCGGCATTCCATTGGTGGGCGAGCTGTTCTTCATGTACGCCACGCTGTTGATCGCGGTGCCGACCGGGGTGAAGGTGTTCAACTGGGCCAGCACCATGTGGCAAGGCTCGCTGACCTTCGAAACGCCGATGCTGTTTGCCGTGGCGTTCGTGATCCTGTTCTCCATCGGCGGTTTCTCCGGGTTGATGCTGGCCATCGCGCCGGCGGACTTCCAGTATCAGGACACCTACTTTGTGGTCGCGCACTTCCATTACGTGCTGGTGCCGGGGGCGATCTTCGGGATCTTCGCCTCGACCTACTACTGGCTGCCGAAATGGACCGGCCACATGTACGACGAAACCCTCGGCAAGCTGCATTTCTGGCTGTCATTCGTCGGCATGAACCTGACCTTCTTCCCGATGCACTTCGTCGGGCTTGCGGGAATGCCTCGACGGATTCCGGACTACAACCTGCAATTCGCCGACTTCAACATGGTCTCCTCGATTGGCGCGTTCATGTTCGGTGCGACGCAGATCTTCTTCCTGTTCATCGTCATCAAGACCATTCGCGGCGGCCCGCCAGCACCGGCCAAACCGTGGGATGGTGCGGAAGGTCTGGAGTGGAGCGTGCCGTCCCCGGCGCCGTATCACACCTTCACCACACCACCGGAAGTGAAATGAACACAGATCTCCCTGTGGGAGCGAGCCTGCTCGCGAAGAACGATGACGCGGTTCATCTGATGCACCGAGTTGTCTGCTTCGCGAGCAGGCTCGCTCCCACAAGGGATCTGATGAGAGGCATGAACCATGGCTGATTCGATCTCGATGAAAAAACTCGTCACCCGCCTGCTCGGCGTGGTGGTGGCGATGTTTGTCTTCGGTTTTGCCTTGGTGCCGATCTACGACGTGATGTGCAAAGCCTTCGGCATCAACGGCAAGACCGCCGGGCAGTACGAGGGTGAGCAGGTGGTCGACACTTCGCGCCAGGTGCGTGTGCAGTTTCTGTCGACCAACAACGTCGACATGCCGTGGGACTTTTACCCCAAGCATGACGAACTCACCGCCAACCCCGGCGCGGTCAACGAGATGATCTTCATCGCGCGCAACCCCACCGACAAACCGATGAGTGCGCAA
The DNA here is from genome assembly GCF_900110195.1 of Pseudomonas sp. ok266. Taxonomy (NCBI): domain Bacteria; kingdom Pseudomonadati; phylum Pseudomonadota; class Gammaproteobacteria; order Pseudomonadales; family Pseudomonadaceae; genus Pseudomonas; species Pseudomonas sp. ok266. The sequence goes on from NZ_FOCU01000001.1 coordinate 39,768, forward strand.
GCCGTGCCGAGCATCGCGCCGAGCAACGCCGCGGCATATTTCCACAAGACCGAATGCTTTTGCTTTACCCAGCAGGTGCTGCAGCCCGGTCAACAGATCGAGATGCCGGTGCGCTTCATTGTTGACCGCGACATGCCCAAGGATGTGAAGCACCTGACGCTGTCCTACACGCTGTTCGATATCACCGCCCGACATCCGCCGGTGGCTGTAAACACTGGCGGTTGAGCGTGCCCGATAAGGAGAACAATAAATGGCAACTCATGAGCATTATTACGTTCCGCCGCAAAGCAAATGGCCGATCATTGCGACCTTCGGCATGGCCATCACTGTGTACGGCCTCGCCACCTGGTTTAACGATCTGAAGGCAGCGCGCCCGGAATCCCACGGCCCGTACATCTTTTTCGTCGGTGGCCTGTTGCTGGCGTACATGCTGTTCGGCTGGTTCGGGGCGGTGATCAAGGAAAGCCGCGCGGGGCTTTATAGCCCGCAGCTCGATCGCTCGTTCCGCTGGGGCATGAGTTGGTTCATCTTCTCCGAAGTGATGTTCTTCGTCGCCTTCTTCGGTGCGCTGTTTTACGTGCGGCACGTCTCCGGACCGGCGCTCGGCGGTGAGGGCACCAAAGGCATCGCGCACATGCTCTGGCCGAACTTCCAGTTCACCTGGCCGTTGCTGCACACGCCGGATCCGAAACTGTTCCCGCCGCCAAAAGAAGTCATCAGCCCGTGGGGCCTGCCGCTGATCAACACAATTCTGCTGGTCAGCTCCAGCGTGACCATCACCATCGCCCACCATGCGCTGAAAAAGGGCCATCGCGGCGCACTGAAAATCTGGCTGGCGATCACCGTGCTGCTCGGCTGCGCGTTTCTCGGCTTCCAGGCTGAGGAATACATGCACGCCTACCACGAACTGGGCCTGACCCTCGGTTCCGGTATTTATGGCGCGACGTTCTTCATGCTCACCGGTTTCCACGGCGCCCACGTGACCATCGGCACGATCATTCTGTTTGTGATGCTGATGCGCATCATGAAGGGCCACTTCGACAACGAGCACCAGTTCGGCTTCGAAGCGGCGAGCTGGTATTGGCACTTCGTCGACGTGGTCTGGATCGGTCTGTTTATCTTCGTCTACGTACTCTGAGGATCACCACTACCAAGGCGCATGCGACACCAATTGGCCGCTGTAAAAGCCCCAGGCGATCAAGCCGACGGCGGCGGCGGCCAATGCCACCCGAACACTCAAGGCGATGACCAGGCGATTCGAGCTGCTGTCGTCCTTGACCAGGAAAAACAGGCCGCTGAACAGGCTGATCACCGTGGCAATCAGCATCAGGACGATGGCTGTTTTGAGCATGGGAAGAACTCCGGGGGACAGGCGATGCAGTTGAGTATAGCGATCGCAACGACTGACTTTGTGGCGCAGCCATGAAGCGCTTTCGCCCGGGCGTGATACCGACCGTGGTGGTGGCGTTGTTGCTGCCGTTGCTGGTTTCGCTAGGCTTCTGGCAATTGAGCCGGGGTGCCGAGAAAACCGCTCTGCTCACCAGCTACGCCGAACGCCGCGCGGCCGAACCGATGGCCAGCAGCGAACTGCTCAATAGCGCTGATCCGGCTTATCGCCGCGTGCATCTGCACGGCCAGTTCGATGCCGCGCACAGCTTGCTGCTGGATAACCGTCAGCGTAACGGCAAGGTCGGTGTCGAGCTGCTGCAACCGTTTCAGGATCAACGCACAGGCCTGTGGCTGCTGGTTAATCGCGGCTGGCTGCCGTGGCCGGACCGCCGCGTGCCGCCGCAATTCACCACGCCTTCCGAAGCCTTGAATGTCGATGCCTGGGTCTACGTCGCCCCCGGCGCCACTTTTCAACTTCATGCCGATCCGGTCAGCAACACCTGGCCGCAAACCATCACTGCCGTCGAACCCGCCAAGCTGTGGAAAACCCTTGAGCGCGACGGCTTTACCTACGAGTTACGCGCCGAACCCGGCCCGGCCAGCTACGAGGCCGATTGGCCGGTGGTCGCCATGGGCCCGGAAAAACACCTCGGTTACGCCGTGCAGTGGTTCGCCATGGCCACCGCCCTGCTCGGCCTCTACGTCTATTTGGGCTTGCACAACGCAAAGGAGAAACACCATGGGAACGGCCATGAATCCACCCAGCATGTCTGAGGCGAAACCTGCCGCCACCCGTCGTCGCGGGCGCATTCAGTTGCTGCTGATATTGCTCGGCGTGATCGGCCCGATGGTGCTCGCCACCGGCATGTACAAATTGCAGTTCTGGGTGCCGGAGGGTCGCAGCTATCACGGCGAACTGATCGGCAACGGCCAGACCCGCGCCGACCTCGGCGTGCAGGCCGACGAGGAGCGCTGGCAGATGCTGGTCACCGCGCCGAAGGATTGCGCGGTGGATTGCCAGCAACTGGTGTATCTGGCGCGGCAGATCCAGATCGGCCTCGGTCGCGATGCCGGCCGCGCCAGCCACGCTCTCGCCATGGCGCAACCGGTGAGCGCCGATTACGAGGCCAAGCTCAACCGCGAATATCCACAGCTGCAACGCTATCCGCTGGACGCTACATCGTTCAGTAAAACCACGGGCGACAAAGCCACGCCGCAGCTGTGGATCATCGACCCGCACGGCAACCTCGTGCTGCGTTACGAGCCGAATGTGAAGGGCAAGGATCTGCTCAACGACCTGCGTCATCTGCTGAAACTGTCGAACATCGGATAAGGGCATCGTCATGGCCAAACCTGGATTTTGCCTCGCGCTGTTTGCCACCCTGCTGGCGCTGATTGTGGTGCTGCTCGGCGCCTATACGCGCTTGACCCACGCCGGCCTCGGCTGTCCGGACTGGCCGGGCTGCTACGGTTTTATCAGCGTGCCGAAAAGCGAAGCGCAACTGGCCCATGCCGAACTGCATTACCCCGACTCGCCGGTGGAGGCGCACAAGGGCTGGAACGAGATGATCCACCGCTACTTCGCCGGCACCCTCGGCCTGCTGATTTCAATTCTCGCCGGGCGCGCGTGGGTCAATCGACGCCATCCGGGACAGCCGTTGAAGCTGCCGCTGTTTCTGCTGGCGGTGGTGTTTGCGCAAGCGGCGTTCGGCATGTGGACGGTGACGCTCAAGCTCTGGCCGCAAGTGGTCACCGGGCATTTGCTCGGCGGTTTTGCGACGTTGAGTTTGCTGTTTTTGCTGACCTTGCGACTGTCCGGCGTGCTGCCGGCGCTGACCGTGCCCAAGCGTTTGCAGTATTGGGCGACAGCGGGATTGTTGTTGGTGATTGGCCAGATCGCGCTGGGTGGCTGGGTCAGTTCCAACTACGCGGCGGTGGCCTGCATCGATTTCCCGACCTGCCACGGGCAATGGCTGCCACCGGCAGATTTCGCCAATGGCTTTCACCTGACTCAACACATCGGCCCGAATTATCTCGGCGGACAACTCGACAGCGATGCACGCACGGCGATTCACCTGACTCATCGTATCGGCGCGCTGCTGGTGACGCTGGTGCTGCTCGGCCTCGCCTGGCAATTGAAAGTGGTTGGCATGACGCGGCTGGCCGGGCTGGTGCTTATTGCCCTCGCAGCGCAGATCACCCTCGGCATCAGCAACGTGCTGTTCCATCTGCCGCTGCCGGTGGCGGTCGCGCATAACGCTGGCGGCGCGGCGCTGTTGCTGACCATGGTGCTGGTCAATTACCACGCGCGCACCAGCCTGGTCCGGGTCAAACAACCGGTGCTCGCGCGCTGGCGCCTGAGCCCGCGCAAACACGCGGCCGCGCCCATCACCATAAAAGGAGAAACGCCGTGGCGATTCTGATTGGCGAGCGCCCGCATCAGGCGATCTGGCGTGATTATCTGGAGCTGACCAAACCGAAAGTCGTGGTGCTGATGCTGATCACCTCGCTGGTTGGCATGTTCCTCGCGACCCGTGCCGGGGTGCCGTGGACGGTGCTGGTGTTCGGCAATCTGGGGATTGCCCTGTGTGCCGGTGGTGCGGCGGCGGTCAACCATGTGGTGGATCGGCGCATCGATGCGGTGATGGCGCGTACGCATAAACGGCCGCTAGCCGAGGGCCGGGTTTCACCGGCGGCGGCACTGACGTTTGCCTTGGTGCTGGCGTTGCTCGGTCAGGCGTTGTTGCTGACTTTCACCAATCCGCTGACCGCTTGGCTGACCTTGGCTTCGCTTCTTGGTTATGCAGTGATTTACACCGGCTTCCTCAAACGCGCGACGCCGCAGAACATCGTCATCGGTGGCCTCGCCGGTGCTGCCCCGCCATTACTGGGCTGGACCGCAGCCACCGGCCACGTCAGCGCCGAACCGTTGTTGCTGGTGCTGATCATCTTCGCCTGGACCCCACCGCACTTCTGGGCGCTGGCGATTCATCGCAAGGAGGAATACGCCAAGGCCGACATCCCGATGCTGCCAGTCACCCACGGCGAGCACTACACCAAGGTGCACATTCTGCTCTACACCTTCGCGCTGCTGGCGGTGAGTCTGCTGCCGTACGTGATTCACATGAGCGGCATGCTCTACCTGATTTGCGCGCTCTGCTTGGGCGCGAGGTTTCTGCAATGGGCCGTGGTGCTGTACCGTGGCACTCGGCCGCACGCGGCGATCAACACCTTCAAGTACTCTATTTGGTACTTGTTCCTGTTGTTCATCGCCCTGCTCGTAGACCACTACTTACTGTTGAACCTATGACTCGAACCCAGAAAACCGTCTTCATCCTCGTCGCCGTGATCGCGCTGATCCTGGGACTTACCGTCAACAAAGTGCTGAGCGGCAAGGGCCAGGGCGACCCGACTGCGCTGATCGACGCCGGCATTATCCTGCTGCCGCAGAGCCGCAATCTGCCGGATGTGACGATGACCGATCAGGACGGTAAACCGGTGGCGATCAACGAGTTGAAAGGCAAGTGGAGCCTGCTGTTCTTCGGCTACACCTTCTGCCCGGACATCTGCCCGACTACGTTGGCGCAGCTGCGGCAGATCAAGAGTGAACTGCCGAAAGACGCTGTGGACAAGTTGCAGATCGTGCTGGTCAGCGTTGACCCGAACCGCGATAACCCGAAGCAGTTGAAGCAGTACCTGGGCTATTTTGATCCGCAGTTCATTGGCCTGACACCGACTTCGATTGAAGAGCTGCAGAAGGTGGCGAACGCGGTGAGTATTCCTTTTATTCCGGCGGATACGAGCAAGCCAAATTACACCGTCGACCATAGCGGCAATCTGGCGGTGATCGGGCCGGACGGGACGCAGCGTGGGTTTATTCGGGCGCCGTTGAACAATGCCAAACTGGTTGCGCAGCTGCCGGTCATGCTTAACCGCAAGTAATCGCCTAAAGGCAAAAGCCCCTCACCCTAGCCCTCTCCCAGAGGGAGAGGGGACTGATTGGGGGATGCTGACGAAATACGCCGACCTGTAAGCGCTGTGCTGAATCCATAATCGCCAAGATCGTTCAGATCGATGTAGAACGCAAGACACCTCGGTCGGCCCCCTCTCCCTCTGGGAGAGGGCTGGGGTGAGGGGAAGCTTCACAGCAGGTCCAAAGCCAAGCACAAGACACAAAAAAGGGGACGCACATGGCGTCCCCTTTTTCGTTGCAACAACCCAATCAGAACGCCGGCAATACTGCGCCTTTGTACTTCTCGGTAATGAATTTCTTCACTTCCGGGCTGTGCAGCGCAGCAGCGAGTTTCTGCATCGCGTCGCTGTCTTTGTTGTCCGCGCGGGACACGAGGATGTTCACGTACGGCGAGTCGTTGCCTTCGATTACCAGCGCATCCTTGGACGGATCGAGCTTGGCTTCCAGCGCGTAGTTGGTGTTGATCAGCGCCAGATCGACCTGGGTGAGCACGCGCGGGATGGTCGCGGCTTCCAGTTCACGGATTTTCAGGTCTTTCGGGTTTGTCGCGATGTCTTTGACGGTCGACAGGATGTTGGTCGGATCCTTCAGAGTGATCACGCCCGCCTTGGCCAGCAGCAACAGGGCACGGCCGCCGTTGGTGGCGTCGTTCGGAATCACTACGTTGGCACCGCTTGGCAGATCCTTCAGATCCTTGAGCTTGCTCGAGTAGGCGCCCAGCGGCTCCAGGTGCACACCGGTCACGGCAACCAGACTAGTGCCCTTGGCCTTGTTGAACTCATCGAGGTACGGCTGGTGCTGGAAGAAGTTGGCGTCCAGACGCTTTTCCGCGACCTGTACGTTCGGCTGAATGTAGTCGGTGAAGACCTTGACCTTCAGTTCCACGCCTTCTTTGGCCAGAGCTGGCTTCACGAACTCGAGGATTTCCGCGTGCGGCACCGGGGTGGCGGCAACGGTCAGGGTTTCGGCGTGGGCCGAGAATGCTGCAACGGCAGCGAAAGCAGCGATCAGTTTTTTCATTCAGCTAACTCCTTATGAGGCGCCCGTCTGGCGCCTGCCAGCGAATGGCCGGCTCATCTCTTGATTACAAAACCGGTTATTTGCGCGAGAAATGCACAACCAGTCGATCACCGACCATCTGCAGCACTTGCACCAGAATCAACAGCAACACCACGGTGACGATCATTACGTCAGTCTGGAAACGCTGGTAACCGAAACGGATCGCCAGGTCACCCAGACCACCGGCGCCGACCACACCGGCCATCGCCGTGTAGGACACCAGTGTAATCGCCGTCACCGTAATCGCCGCGAAGATGCCCGGACGGGCTTCCGGCAGCAAAGCGTTCATGATGATCTGCCGCGTGGTCGCGCCCATCGACTGGGTCGCTTCGATGATGCCGCGATCGACTTCACGCAGCGCGGTTTCCACCAAACGCGCGAAGAACGGTGTCGCACCGACTACCAATGGCGGAATCGCACCGGCCACGCCCAGCGACGTGCCGGTGATCAGCACGGTGAACGGGATCATCACGATCAACAGAATGATGAACGGCAGCGAACGCAGGATGTTCACCGCCAGCGACATGAATGCGTAGAGGCCACGGTTTTCCAGCAATTGACGCGGGCTGCACAGAAACAGCAACACGCCCAGCGGTAGGCCGAGTAATACGGTGAACAGCAGCGAACCACCGAGCATCAGCATCGTGTCGCCGGTGGCCAGCCAGATTTCGTACCAGTCGATATTGGTGAAGAAACTGATCAGGTCTTCCATTAGCGCAATACCTCCATGTGAACGTCAGCGGCGGTGAAGCGGGCAAACGCCGCTTCCATGTCGCCACCGGTGACGGCGAGGGTCAATTGCCCGTACGGAATGTCTTTGATGCGGTCGATGCGACCGGCGAGGATGCTGTAGTCGACGCCGGTTTCCCGGGCGACGGTACCGAGCAGCGGCGCGTAGGTCGCTTCGCCCTGGAAGGTCAGACGCACAATGCGGCCCGGCACGTGAGCGAAGTCATCACGCTGTTCGCTTTCGTCGATCTGCTCGCTTTCCTGCACAAAACGCTTGGTGGTCGGGTGTTTTGGATGCAGGAACACATCGGCGACCGAACCTTGCTCGACGATCACACCAGCGTCCATTACGGCCACTTGATCGCAAACGCGACGGATCACATCCATCTCGTGGGTGATCAGGACGATGGTCAGTTTCAGTTCGCGGTTGATCTCGGCCAGCAATTGCAGGACCGACGCGGTGGTCTGCGGGTCGAGGGCACTGGTGGCCTCGTCGCACAGCAGAATCTTCGGCTTGGTTGCCAGGGCGCGGGCGATGCCGACGCGCTGCTTCTGGCCACCGGACAATTGCGCCGGGTACTTCTTGGCGTGGTCGGACAGACCGACCCGAGCCAGCAATTCGGCAACACGCTTGTCAATCTCGCCGCCCGACAGTTCGCCGGCCAGGGTCAGCGGCAACGCAACGTTGTCGGCCACGGTCTTGGAGGCAAGCAGGTTGAAGTGCTGAAAGATCATCCCGACTTGCTGACGGAAATGGCGCAGGCCGTTTGCGTCCAGTGCGGTGACTTCTTCGCCGTCGACGATGATCTTGCCGCCACTGGAGTCTTCCAGGCGATTGATCAGGCGCAGCAGGGTACTTTTGCCCGCGCCGGAATGGCCGATCAGGCCGAACACCTGCCCGTTCTCGATGGAGAGACTGGTCGGATGCAGCGCGGGAATGTCCTTACCGGCGACGCGGTAAGTCTTGTGGACGTTTTGAAACTCGATCACGTAGCGAACCTTGTGGGGCGCGTTAGAAAAGGATCAGCGGTTAGCCGGGCGCGCATTTTAGCCTGTCCGTATAGAGGTTCTTAGCATTTATTTCGCAATTAACCTTCGATTTGGCAATAACAAGATCAAAGGTCATAAAAAAGGAACGCCCCCAACGCCTCATCAGTCACTAAGTAAGCGACTTGAAAACCCTGGGTGCCGTGCCCGGGAACCACTCAAGAGTCCCCGGCAAACCACGGGGTCAACCGAGGAGTTTACGACTGATGAGCAAGAAGCCTACGTCCGACAAAAGCCAAATGGCCGGAACCGATACCCCGGATCGTGCCAACACCAACGCCAAACTCGACAGCCTGGAGAAATTCCGCTCCGACGCCACTGGCCAGGCGCTGCGTACCAACCAAGGTGTGAAGATTGCCGACAACCAGAACACCCTCAAGGCCGGCCCGCGCGGGCCGTCGCTGCTTGAAGATTTCATCATGCGGGAAAAGATCACGCATTTTGACCATGAGCGGATCCCGGAACGCATCGTCCACGCACGCGGCACCGGGGCGCATGGTTTTTTTCAGGCCTACGAGAACCATTCGACGCTGACCAAAGCGGGTTTCCTGCAGGATCCGGGGAAAAAGACACCGGTGTTCGTGCGCTTTTCCACGGTGCAGGGGCCGCGTGGCTCCGGCGACACCGTGCGCGACGTGCGCGGCTTCGCGGTGAAGTTCTTCACCGATGAAGGCAACTTCGATCTGGTCGGCAACAACATGCCGGTGTTTTTCATCCAGGACGCGATCAAGTTTCCCGACTTCGTCCACGCGGTGAAACCCGAGCCGCACAATGAAATCCCCACTGGCGGTTCGGCGCACGATACCTTCTGGGACTTCGTTTCGCTGGTCCCGGAATCAGCGCACATGGTCATCTGGGCGATGTCCGATCGGGCGATCCCGAAAAGCCTGCGCAGCATGCAGGGCTTCGGCGTGCACACGTTCCGCCTGATCAATGCCGAGGGCAAATCGCGCTTCGTCAAATTCCACTGGCGCCCTACCGCCGGCACTTGTTCGCTGGTGTGGGACGAGGCGCAGAAGCTTGCCGGTAAGGACACTGACTACCACCGTCGCGATCTGTGGGAAGCGATCGAGATGGGCGATTACCCGGAATGGGAACTCGGCGTACAGATCATCGAGGAGGAAAACGAGCACGACTTCGATTTCGACATCCTCGACCCGACCAAGCTGATCCCCGAAGAAATCGTGCCGATCACGCCGCTCGGCAAAATGACCCTGAACCGCAACCCCGACAACTTCTTTGCCGAGACCGAGCAGGTCGCGTTCTGCCCTGGCCACATCGTGCCCGGTATCGACTTCTCCAATGACCCGCTGCTGCAAGGTCGGCTGTTTTCCTACACCGACACGCAAATCAGCCGACTCGGCGGGCCGAACTTTCATGAGTTGCCGATCAACCGGCCGGTGGCACCGTTCCACAATGGCCAGCGTGATGCGCAGCACCGCACGGTGATCGACAAGGGTCGCGCCTCGTATGAGCCGAACTCGATTGATGGCGGCTGGCCGAAAGAAACCCCGCCGGCCGCACAGGACGGTGGCTTCGAGAGCTATCCGGAACGCATCGACGCGAACAAGATCCGCCAGCGCAGTGAGTCGTTCAGCGATCACTTCTCCCAGGCGACGTTGTTCTTCAACAGCATGAGCGATCACGAGAAGGAGCACATCATTGCCGCTTACAGCTTCGAGCTGGGCAAGGTTGAGCGTGAGTTCATCCGCGCGCGGGAGGTGAACGAGATTCTCGCCAACATCGATCTGGAACTGGCCAAGCGTGTGGCGGCTAATCTGGGCTTGCCGGCGCCTACCAAAGGCACAGTGGATGCGCGCAAGGTGTCTTTCGATCACTCGCCGTCATTGAGTCAGGCTAATTTGCTGCCAGAAAACATCAAAACCCGAAAAGTGGCGATTCTTGCTGCCAACGGCGTCGATGGTGCGGCGATTGATGCAATGAAGAAGGCATTGGCCGCTGAGGGTGCGCATGCCAAGTTGCTCGGCCCAACTTCAGCGCCGGTGAAGACCGCTGACGGCAAAACGTTGCCAGTGGATGCCTCGATGGAAGGCATGCCGTCAGTGATTTTCGATGCGGTGTTCGTACCGGGTGGCGCGGCGTCGGTGAAGGCGTTGAGCGGCGATGGCGTGGCGTTGCATTACCTGCTGGAGGCGTACAAGCATCTGAAGGCGATTGCGTTGCAGGGTGATGCGAAGCAGTTGCAGGATTTGCTGAAGCTGGAGGCTGATGCTGGATTGCTGCAGGGCAAGGATGTGCCGGCGTTGACCAAGCCGTTCTTTGCGGCGATCGGGCAGCATCGGGTTTGGGCGCGGGAGCCTAAGGCGAAGGCCATTCCGGCTTAAAAGCTTCGTTGGCTGAAAGGACGCTTTCGCGAGCAAGCTCGCTCCCACAAGGGATCTCTGGTGAACACAGATTTTGTGTCAGGCCCGAGATCAAATGTGGGAGCGAGCTTGCTCCGGGCGGCGTTCCGACGAAGCTTTTAAGGTTTACGCGGACTCAAGACCATCTGCGCCGGTACTGTGCGCAGAGTTTGCTTCACAATCTTCAGATCAAAATCCGGATTCAATTTCTTGACCCGCTTGGTCAGCAACGTCGCCAACCAAGGATAATCATTGGTCCGTGGCGCCTGAATCGTCACCCCACACTCATAATTCACCACATCAGCGGCGATCGCGTCGAGTTGCCGACGAAGTTTGCGGCTATCGGTGATGTTCAGCGCAACCGTGGTGCTCTCGGCAGTCGGATCAATCACTTTGGCTTTCGGCTTGGCCTCGGCGGCCAGCAATGCAGCCTCAGCCTTTTCCAGCTCAGCCTTGCGCGCTTCAGTAATGGCACCGTTGACGCCACCGGTCAGCGCCGGCGCTTTCGGCATCAACGCGCGGGCACGGCTTAACGCCGTAGCGGCAGCATTCACATCGCCCTTCTGCAGCACAATCTGGCTGCGACGCAGATACGCTTCGGCCAATTGCCGCTGGTATTGCTCAAGGGATTGATCGTTGGGGGTTTCTTTCTGCAAAGCGGCCAACTGATCTTCGGCAGTGGCCAGCTCGCTGCTGGCCAGGCTTTGCTCCAGCTGTGCGATGGCCGCAGCTCGCGCATCGGGGACTTCGGCCACCGGCGGCGTGCTTTGGCAGGCGCCCAGTAGCACTGAAAATGCGACAAGGAGCAGATAACGGGAGGCGAACGGCTTCATTCCTGCGACTCTCTATTTGCGCAAAAAGCGGCCAAGTCTACACCCCACGACGGGGCAGAACAAAACTCAACAGAAACAGTGCGGCCGCCGTCACAACGATAGACGGCCCCGCCGGGGTGTCTTTGAACCACGACAGCGCCAGCCCGCCACACACGGCGAGCATGCCCAGCAGGCTTGCGCCCAGTGCCATCTGCTCCGGCGAGCGGGCGTGACGCTGTGCCGCAGCCGCCGGGATGATCAACAGTGAAGTAATCAGCAACACTCCGACGATTTTCATCGCCACCGCAATCACCACCGCGATCAACAGCATCAGCGCCATGCGCAGGCCCGCCACCGGCAGACCTTCAACTTTGGCCAGCTCTTCGTGCACGGTGATCGCCAGCAATGGCCGCCACAGTGTCACCAGCAATGCCAGTACCGCCGCGCTGCCACCGAGGATCCACGCCAGATCGGTCGGGCTGATCGCCAGCAGGTCGCCAAACAGATAGGCCATCAGGTCGATCCGCACTTCATGCATGAAGCTTAGTACCACCAGGCCGAGAGAGAGCGTGCTCGGTGCGAGAATTCCCAACAACGTGTCGGACGCCAGCGGTTGACGCTGTTGCAATGTGACCAGCAGCACCGCCAGCAACAGACAGCCTACGGTCACCGCAACGGTCGGGCTGACATCCAGCAGAAAGCCCAGCGCCACACCCAGCAACGCGGCGTGGGACAAGGTGTCGCCGAAATACGCCATGCGCCGCCAGACCACAAACGAACCCAGCGGACCTGCAACGATCGCCAGCGCCAGACCTGCAAGCAGGGCATACAACAGAAAATCAGCCATGCTTGCAGTTGTCTCCGTGAACGTGAGGTTGGCCAATAACCGGCCCTTTGACCACCGAACCGTGCAGGTCGTGAGCGTGGTCGTGATGGTGGTGATAAACCGCCAGGCTCTGCGCGTTCTTGCCGAACAGCTCGACGAACGCAGGATCGCCGCTGACCTGCTCGGGATGCCCGGAACAGCAGACATGACGGTTGAGGCAGACCACTTGGTCGGTGGTGCTCATCACCAGATGCAAATCGTGGGACACCATCAACACGCCGCAACCATGACGATCGCGCAGACGGGTGATCAGGCTGTACAACTCCGCTTGGCCGGCGACGTCGACACCCTGCACCGGTTCATCGAGCACCAGCAATTCCGGCTCGCGCAACAACGCGCGAGCGAGCAGCACGCGCTGCATTTCACCGCCGGAAACGCTTTGCACCGGGCTGTCGATGACGTGTTCGGCGCCAACTTCTTTCAGCGCAGCCAGCGCGCGCGGCCGATCAACGCCCGGAACCAGGCGCAGAAAGCGCAGCACCGACAACGGCAAGGTCGGATCGACGTGGAGTTTTTGCGGCATGTAACCGACGCGCAGCTTCGGCTTGCGCCAGACACTGCCGCTGTCCGGCTTGAGCAAGCCGAGCACGGCGCGCACCAGCGTGGTCTTGCCGGCGCCGTTGGGGCCGATCAGGGTGACGATCTGCCCCGGCTCGACGCTCAGCTCGATGTTGTCCAGCACAGCCTGCCCGGCAAACGTGACGGCGACCTGCTCCAGACGGATCAGCGCATTGCTCATCAAGCCCCCTGGCAACCGGAACACAGGCCGACGACTTCGACGGTCTGCGCTTCGACGATGAAACCAACGTCTTTGGCGCTGTTGATGATCGCGTCGCTGATCACTTTTTGCTCAAGTTCGATGGCGGCGTGGCAATCGCGACAGATCAGGAACTGACCCTGATGCGCGTGCTCCGGGTGCACGCAGCCAACGAAGGCGTTGAGCGAGGAGATGCGGTGCACCAGGCCGTTTTCCAGAAGGAAATCCAGCGCGCGATACACGGTCGGCGGCGCGGCGCGGCGGCCGTCCTGCTCGCTGAGCACGGCGAGAATGTCATAGGCGCCCAGCGGTTTGTGGCTCTGCCACACCAACTCCAGCACCCGGCGGCGCAACGCGGTCAGGCGCAAGCCTTTCTGGGCGCACAAGGTATCGGCCTCGGACAAAGCGCTGTGCACGCAATGAGAGTGGTCGTGGGGACGGCTGGCAATCGGTGTAATAGGCATGGGCGGCGACGAGTTTTGATAGAGACGTTATTATGTTACCCGTTCTCGCCTCCTTGAGTGGTCATCGTGTCCCGACTTTTTTCTGTTTTTGTGGCTTTTGTCGCCAGTTTCCTGCTGATCGGTTCGGCTCAGGCCGAGGTCAAAGTCCTCACCAGCATCAAACCGTTGCAGCTGATTGCAGCAGCCGTGCAGGACGGCGTGGCGATTCCCGAAGTGCTGCTGCCGCCGGGTGCTTCGCCACACAATTACGCCCTGCGGCCATCCGACGTACGGAGGGTGCAATCGGTGGATCTGCTCTACTGGATCGGCCCGGACATGGAAGGCTTTCTGCCGCGCGTGTTGAACGGTCGGACGCTGCCGAGCGTCGCCGTGCAGGATTTGCCGGGGATGAAACTACGGCGTTTTGCTGAGGACAGCCACTCCCACGCCGAAGAGGCTGACGAGCATGATCACGATCACCGTCCGGGCACACTCGATGCGCATTTGTGGTTATCACCGGTCAATGCGCGGGTAATTGCCGACAAAATGGCCGCTGACTTGAGCACTGCGGACCCGGAGAACGCCGAGCGTTATCAGAGCAATGCCAAGGCGTTTGATGAGCGTCTGGATGCGCTGGATCAGCGTTTGAAGAAGCGTCTGGCCAGCGTTGAAGGCAAGCCGTACTTCGTCTTTCACGAGGCGTTTGATTACTTTGAAGAGGCTTACGGCCTGAAGCATGCCGGCGTGTTCAGCGTGGCCGCCGAAGTGCAGCCGGGCGCGCAACATGTCGCGGCGATGCGCAAGCGCTTGCAGGAAGTCGGCAAGACGTGTGTGTTCAGTGAGCCGCCGTTGCGGCCGCGTCTGGCGGAGACGCTGGTGGCGGGTTTGCCAGTGAAACTGGCGGAGCTGGATGCGCTGGGCGGGTACACCCCGGCTACGGCTCAGGGCTATGAGCAAGTGCTGGAGAAGTTGGGTAACGATATGGCGGGCTGCCTGGAATCGCTTTAAGGCTGATTCGGCTTCGCCTCAATCGCGAGCAGGCTCACTCCTACAAGAGATCACCTAACCCCTGTAGGAGTGAGCCTGCTCGCGATGCTTTTAAAGGGCGAAAGGTAACGGTGTGTGAACCTGCTGCCGCTGCGCCAAGCGCTGCTCAAACTCCTTGGGATCGTGAATCAACACATCCTGCCCGGCAAACTGCTCCGCCGCGATCAACCGCGACAGCCAGAACCGCACGCAGGCCACGCGCAGCATGGTCGGCCACAACTCGGCCTCCGCCGCCGTAAACGGTCGCAGCGCCGCATAGGCACCAAGGAATGCGCGGGCTCGCGGCCCATCGATCAGACCGTCCTCGTCCGAACACCAGTCGTTCAACGCAATCGCCACGTCATACAGCATCGGCCCCGAGCAGGCGTTGTAGAAGTCGATCAGCCCGGTCAGGTGCGTACCTTCGAACATCGCGTTATCGCGAAACAGGTCGGCATGAATGTTGGCCCGAGGCAGCGCGAGAATCTTCTCTTTGCGCTCGGTGATTTCATCCAGCGCCTTTTGCAGCAACGCGCGCGGTTCATCGCTCAGGTGCGAGAGCAACTCGTTGCCCTCCTCCAGCATCCAGTCGAGGCCACGATCAGTCTTGCGCTTGATCATGCGCTCGCCCTGGGTCGCCAGATGCAGATGAGCCTGCAACTCGCCGACCTGCGCGCAATGCTGGGCATTGGCGACTTTGATGTGCTTGCCGGACAGTCGCGGTTGCAGCAGTGCCGGTTTGCCTTTCAGATCACGCAACGCCACGCCGTCGGTGGTGCGCAGTGCGTACGGCACCGGCAAGTCGGCTTCGTGCAGCACGTCGAGCAGGTCGATGAAAAACGGCATCTCCTGCACCGGGCCACGCTCGACCAGAGTCAGGACGAATTCGCCCTGCTCCAGGCTGATAAAGAAATTGGTGTTTTCGCTGCCGGCGGCGATCCCCTGGAAATCAAGCAGACGGCCAAGCCCGTAAGGGGCGAGAAAGGTTTCCAGCTCGGGCCGAGCCAGGGGAGTGAACACAGACATGGTCAAAAACTGCTCAGTTCAGGCGTCGCGGTCAGGCGACGCCGATTAAAAGTCGGGAAACTTACTTCCAGGTAAAGATTTCCCACGACGGAATCAGCATATCCGGCTGGTCGGAGCGAATGTAGTTCGCGTCCGTACCATCGGCGCGCACCAGGAAATACGGTTTGCCACCCTTTGGCGTGACCTTGATCGCATAGACGAAACCACTGCGACTGTATTCCTGGATAACCTTGTCGCCTTCCGTGTGCGTGTTAATGGTAACTTCCGGCTCCTTTGACGGCGCATCATCCGCCGCCATCGCTGCCAACGGTGAGGCAGCAATCAGACCGACCAGCAGCAAGCGATTTAACGTACGCATGATAACCTTGTCCCTTTGTCGTCAACGGTCCCGCTATTCTAGCGCCGGACCCGCCGAAAAGGTTGATCCTGCTCATGAGCCAAGCCCCCCTCGTCCTGGTGGACGGTTCGTCTTACCTGTACCGCGCGTTTCACGCGCTGCCACCACTGACCACTTCCAAAGGCCTGCCGACCGGTGCGGTCAAAGGCGTGCTGAACATGCTCAAGAGTCTGCGCAAGCAGTACCCGGACAGCCCGTTCGCCGTGGTTTTCGACGCCAAGGGCGGGACATTTCGCGATGAAATGTACGCCGAATACAAAGCCAACCGCCCAAGCATGCCCGACGACATGCGCGTGCAGATCGAGCCGCTGCACCAGAGCGTGATCGCCCTCGGTTTTCCGCTGCTGTGCGTGGAAGGCGTCGAGGCTGACGACGTGATCGGCACCCTGGCGCGCAGCAGCGCGGCGGCGGATCGCCCGGTGATCATCTCCACCGGCGACAAGGACATGGCGCAACTGGTCGATGGCCACATTACTTTGGTCAACACCATGTCCGGTAGCTCGATGGACGTGGAGGGCGTTAAGGAGAAATTCGGCGTCGCTCCGGAGCAGATCATCGATTATCTGGCGCTGATGGGCGATTCGTCCGACAACATTCCGGGCGTTCCCGGCATCGGCCCGAAGACTGCGTCCGGCCTGTTGGTCGGCGTGAATGGCGGCCTCACCGAGCTGTACGCCAATCTCGACATCGTCCCGACCCTGCCGATTCGCGGCGCGAAAACCCTGCCGGCCAAGCTTGAAGAGCACAAGGAGATGGCGTTCCTCTCCTATCAACTGGCGACCATCAAGGTCGACGTGCCGCTGGACGTCGAACTCGATGATCTGCAGATGGGCGCCGAAGACCCGGCCAAGCTCTACGAACTGTACTCGCTGCTGGAATTCAAAAGCTGGATCAACGATCTCGATCGCGACGCCAAACGTCTGGAACTGAGCGCAGCCAGCGAACCTGCGCTGGCCGGCGATCTGTTCAGCGCACCAGCGGAAGAAGCGCCTGCTGCTCCCGCCGAAGCTGCCTACGAAACCATCCTTGATCAGGCGCGCTTCGACGTCTGGCTGGAAAAACTCAACAACGCCAAGCTGTTCGCCTTCGACACCGAAACCACCGGCATCGACGCGCAGCAGGCGCAACTGGTCGGCCTGTCGTTCGCCGTGCAGGCCAACGAAGCCGCGTACATTCCGCTGACCCACTCCTACATCGGCGTGCCGGAACAGCTGGATCGCGACACCGTGCTGCGCGCACTCAAGCCGATTCTCGAAGACCCGAGCAAGCTGAAGGTCGGCCAGCACGCCAAGTTCGATATGAATATTCTGGCCAACTGTGCCATCGGCGGCGATCAGAGCCAAGGCATCAACGTGCGCGGCATCGCCTTCGACACGATGCTTGAGTCCTACGTGCTCAACTCCACCGCCACCCGCCACGACATGGACAGCCTCGCGCAGAAGTACCTGGATCACACCACCGTGAGCTTCCAGGACATCGCCGGCAAAGGCGCCAAGCAGCTGACTTTCGACCAGATCGCTTTGGAACAGGCCGGGCCGTACGCCGCCGAAGACGCTGATATCACCCTGCGCCTGCACCAGACGCTGTTCGAAAAACTCAGCGCGATCCCGAGTCTGGCCAGCGTTTTGACCGACATCGAGATTCCGCTGGTGCCGGTACTGGCGCGCATCGAACGCCAAGGCGCGTTCGTTGACGCTGAGTTGCTCGGCATTCAGAGCATCGAACTGGGCAACAAAATGGTCGCGCTGGAGCGCGAAGCCTTCGAGATCGCCGGGGAAGAATTCAACCTCGGCTCGCCGAAGCAACTGGGCGTGATTCTTTACGAGAAACTCGGCCTGCCGGTACTGAAGAAGACCGCCAAGGGTCAGCCGTCCACTGCTGAAGAAGTGTTGGCGAAACTCGCTGAAGACGATCACCGCTTGCCGAAGGTGCTGATGGAGCACCGCTCGATGAGCAAGCTGAAAAGCACTTACACCGATCGTCTGCCGGAGCAGATCAATCCGCGCACCGGGCGTGTCCACACCTCGTATCACCAGGCTGTGGCATCGACCGGACGTTTGTCCTCGAGCGATCCAAACCTGCAGAACATCCCGGTGCGCACCGCTGAAGGTCGACGCATCCGTCAGGCGTTCGTCGCGCCGAAGGGCTACAAACTGTTGGCGGCGGACTATTCGCAGATCGAGCTGCGGATCATGGCGCACCTGTCCAAGGACGAAGGCCTGATGAATGCCTTCCGCAACAATCTGGACGTGCACACCGCCACCGCTGCCGAAGTGTTCAAGGTCGAACTCAACGAAGTGACCTCCGACCAGCGCCGTGGCGCCAAGGCGATCAACTTTGGCCTGATCTACGGCATGGGCGCACAAAAACTCGGCAAGGACATCGGCGTCGATACCAAGACCGCCAAGGCTTACATCGATACCTACTTCGCCCGTTATCCGGGGGTTCGCGAATATATGGATCGCACCCGCGCGCAGGCAGCGGATCAGGGTTATGTCGAGACGTTTTTCGGTCGTCGTCTGTACCTGCCGGAGATCAACTCGAACAAGCCGCAGGAACGCGCCGCTGCCGAGCGCACAGCGATCAACGCGCCGATGCAGGGCACGGCTGCCGACATCATCAAGAAAGCCATGGTGGCGGTGGATAACTGGCTGGCAACATCCGGGCTGGACGCCAAAGTCATCCTGCAGGTGCACGATGAACTGGTGCTGGAGGTTCGTGAGGATCTGGTCGAACAAGTCAGTGCCGAGATTCGCGTGCACATGAGCGAGGCGGCGAAACTGGATGTGCCGCTGCTGGTCGAAGTGGGTGTGGGCAACAATTGGGATGAGGCTCACTGAGCCATTTGATCTCGGTCTGCCGCGACCTGTTGTCGCGGCAAAGCCGGTAAAACCTGCTTATTTCGAAAAGCGCTTGGGATTATTCCAAAGCTTTTTGAAAAAAATCTGAACTAATCTGGAAGGACACCACTCAGAGATACTGAATGGCTGGTGAAGCCCTTCGATGCTCCTATGTTGTGTTAAGTGTTGGCAGATATCTGAACCCCGCCCTAGCGGTTCGGAACTTAAACCCCGGAATTTCTCCCTCCCCAATGAAATCCGGGGCTTTTTTTGCCCAAAATTTGTCTGTAGCGCGCTCATGCTGCGTTGAAAGCACAGCTCAAATGCTCATTTAGGTCCCCTAAACTCCGCTTTTCACCGTGCTTTCGCCTTGCCTGAACACACTACAAACAAATTTCCATATCCCGACTTACTCGGCTGCCGCCTCGGCGCCTTTGTCTGCCAGTTCCATCCAGCCGGCCAGTACAGTGTAGGCCTCTTCCAGGCCCATGCGTTTTGGCGCGGAGAACAGCTGGATGGTGACCAGGTCGCCCCAACCCTTGCGGATTTCCGACTGCACTTTGAGCAGGGTGTTCTTGGCTGCGCCGTAGGTGAGTTTGTCGGCCTTGGTCAGCAGGATGTGCATCGGCATGCCGGCCGCAACGGCCCAGTCGAGCATCAGCAGGTCGAAGTCGGTCATTGGATGACGGATGTCCATCATCAGAATCAAACCCTTCAAACTCTCGCGGCCACCGAGGTAAGCCTCAAGGTGACGCTGCCAGTGCATCTTCAGCGGGATCGGTACTTTTGCGTAACCGTAGCCCGGCAGGTCGACCAGACGGCGATCTTCGTCTAGCTTGAAGAAGTTCAACAGCTGTGTGCGACCCGGGGTTTTCGAGGTACGCGCCAGGCTGGCGTGAGTCAAAGTGTTCAGCGCGCTGGATTTGCCGGCGTTGGAACGACCGGCGAACGCTACTTCGAAGCCTTCGTCGTCAGGGCATTGATCGACTTTGGCGGCACTGAGCATAAACGTGGACTGTTGGCACAGGCCGAGGATGGGATTCTTGAGTTGCATGGGATTTCCGATGTGGGCGGCGCCGGGATTGGGCGCGGAACGCGGTGTCGCTTCCGTTTCAGTGACGCCAGTATATAATGCCGCAGATTTTGTGTGTGCTTTGTCCCAGCGAAGGATGAAGTTCACGAGAGCGACAGACTTTGATTGCGCATTAGAACGCAGAACGCTCTCAACCCTGAAAAGGTCGTTTTATGACGAAATGGCTGCTGGCTGCCGGAGTCTTGATGCCGCTTTACAGCGCACAGGCTACACAGGATCCGGAAGCTGTGTACAACCGTGTTTGTGGTGCCTGTCATTCCGGCCAACTACCCATGGCGCCCGAAAGAGGCGATCAGGAAGCTTGGACGCCGAGGTTGGCGAAAGGTATGGAGACGCTGGTGCAACACGTGACCCAGGGTTTCAAGGCGATGCCGCCGCGTGGTTTGTGCATGGACTGCAGTGCCGAGGATTACCAAGCCATCATCCTGTGGATGAGCGAGTAAACCCGGTCCATAACTTAACCCTTAGCCGTAGTTGGATTAGCTGATGAACAAATTGATCGTGAGTCTGCTGTTGACCGTGGGAATCTCAGGCTTCGCCCATGCTGCCGGTGATGCCGCAGCAGGCCAGGCAAAAGCCGCCGTATGCGGAGCCTGTCATGGCCCGGACGGGAACAGCATGGCGCCAAACTTTCCGAAACTGGCCGGTCAAGGTGAACGCTACCTGACCAAGCAACTGCACGACATCAAGTCGGGCAAACGCACCGTTCTGGAAATGACCGGCTTGCTGACCAACCTGAGCGATCAGGACCTGGCCGACATCGCCGCCTACTTCGCCAGCCAGAAAGGCAGCGTCGGCGCCGCCGATCCGAAGATCGTCGCTCGCGGTGAAGCGCTGTTCCGTGGCGGCAACCTGGCCAAGGGCCTGCCAGCCTGCACTGGCTGCCATTCGCCGAATGGCGCTGGCAACGCCGCCGCCGGG
The DNA here is from genome assembly GCF_900110195.1 of Pseudomonas sp. ok266. Taxonomy (NCBI): domain Bacteria; kingdom Pseudomonadati; phylum Pseudomonadota; class Gammaproteobacteria; order Pseudomonadales; family Pseudomonadaceae; genus Pseudomonas; species Pseudomonas sp. ok266. The sequence continues at coordinate 60,529 of NZ_FOCU01000001.1, forward strand.
TTCCCGCACCTGGGTGGCCAACACGCTCAATACATCGCCAAGCAGCTGACCGATTTCCGCAAGGAAGAAGGTGGCCGCACCAACGACGGCGACACCATGACCATGCAGACCATCGCCAAGCGCCTGAGCGACGAAGATATTGCTGCGGTCTCCAGCTACATTCAAGGTCTGCACTAAGAGCATTTGGCAGCGATAGATCTCGTGCAACGTTAACGCTCGATTAATCCGTCGCAGCAAGTATAAAAAGGGTGGCTTTGGCCGCCCTTTTTTGTGGCCGCTGCCGTTACACTACAGAACTCATGCCCGCCAGGATCTGTCTGAAAACAGGTCGCGCGAGGCGACCCAAATTGTCCAGGAGTAAAGCATGCGTAATCTGATCATCAGCGCCGCCCTCGTCGCTGCCAGCCTGTTCGGCGTGACCGCTCAAGCCGCCGAAGCCCCAGCCGCCCCTTACGTGGAACTGGCCAACCCGGTACCGGTTGCAGAGCCTGGCAAGATCGAAGTGGTCGAGCTGTTCTGGTACGGCTGCCCGCACTGCTACGCGTTTGAGCCGGTGATCAACCCGTGGGTTGAAAAACTGCCATCCGACGTCAACTTCGTGCGTATCCCGGCGATGTTCGGCGGCCCGTGGGACGCTCACGGCCAGATGTTCCTGACCCTGGAAGCGATGGGTGTCGAGCACAAGGTTCACAACGCCGTGTTCAACGCAATCCAGAAAGAACACAAGAAGCTGACCGACAAGAACGACATGGCTGACTTCCTCGCCACTCAAGGCGTGGACAAGGACAAGTTCCTCGCCACCTTCGACTCGTTCGCCATCAAAGGCCAGATCGTCAAGGCCCGTGAACTGGCCAAGAAGTACGAAATCACTGGCGTGCCAACCATGATCGTCAACGGCAAGTACCGCTTTGACATCGGCTCTGCCGGTGGTGCCGAGCAGGCGCTGAAACTGGCTGACCAACTGGTTGCCAAAGAGCGAGCGGCAACCAAGGCTGCCGCCAACTAAGCGCGGCGACCGCCATGCGCCGCTGGAAGTCTGAACGCATCGTTGGCCTGCATGATCCGCAGGTCAACGAGCATCACCTGGAGTCCACGGGCCTGCCCGCAGACCAGCGTCTGCGTTTGCTCAGTTTCAATATCCAGGTGGGCATCAGCACCGAGCGTTATCGGCATTACCTGACCCGTAGCTGGCAGCACCTGCTGCCGCACAACGGCCGCTCAGGCAATCTGCAAAAGATCGGCGACCTGCTCGGCGACTTCGATCTGGTCGCGCTGCAGGAAGCCGATGGCGGCAGCCTGCGTTCGGGCTACGTCAATCAGGTCGAACATCTGGCGCAGCTCGGCGCCTTCCCTTATTGGTATCAACAACTCAATCGCAACCTCGGTCGACTGGCCCAGCACAGCAATGGCGTGCTCAGTCGCCTGAAACCGTGGGCGATCGAGGATCACCCGCTGCCCGGTCCGAAAGGTCGCGGCGCGATTCTGCTGCGCTTCGGCGAAGGTCCGGAGGCGTTAGTGGTGGTGATGATGCATCTGGCCCTTGGCGCGCGAACCCGCAGCCTGCAACTGGCCTATATTCGTGAGCTGATCGGTGGCTACAAACACCAGGTATTGATGGGCGACATGAACACCCATGCCAGCGATCTGCTGCAACATTCTCCGTTACGCGATCTCGGCCTGCTGGCACCGCAGGTGGAAGCGACATTCCCCAGCTGGCGTCCTCAGCGTTGCCTTGATCATATATTGCTCAGCCCGACCCTGACCCTGGAAAAGGTCGAAGTGCTGGCCCAACCGATTTCCGATCACCTGCCGGTCGCGGTAGAGATTCGTCTGCCGGGTTCGCTCACGGCCGATGCATTGCCCGCGTTGAGTCCTGCCCCTCGCGGAACCCCTGAATGAGCGACGACGCCCAGCGCTGGAAAGAGAAGTACCTCAAAAGCATCGAACAGCAAGACAAGCTTGAACGGCGCTGGGCCGCCAGGCTCGACTTGCTGCGGCGCGGTCTGGTGCGCAGCACACTAGCGGCTGAAGGCACCGATAAAGTCGTCGATCAGTGCATGAAAGAGATGCGCGACGTGGTGCGCACCGACGATATGGACGCCGGCCTCGCCGCCCTGCTACCGCGCCTGGAAAAAGCCGTGCTCGATTCCGAGCAGCGCCGCGAAACCCGCATCGATCAAGTCAGTACCGCGCTGACATCGCTGGTCACTCAGTTGCAGGCTTTGCCGTTGCCGCGTGAAGTCGCTCAGCCACTGAAGAAATTCGCCAAACAACTGGATAGCCGCGTCGGTTCGGCGCGGGAAATGCCCCTGTTGCTGAGTGAACTCAGCGGCTTGCAGGGCAAGGCTTTGAGTCAGCTGGAAACGCCAGCCGAACCGGGGCGCCCAGGATTGTTGCAGCGTTTGTTTGGTAGCCGTGACAGCGAAGAAGCGCTAGCGACACAATCCCCCGCGCAGGTTCCAGCCTCGCCGCCAGAGCAACCGCTGGCTGCACCGTCACCCACAGCGGAAACCGCACAGCTCGCGCCTGTCGCGGCGGCTGAGCCGGTACCGGCAGCGCCTGCCAGCGAAGCACTTGCGCCTGTTGTCGAACCACCCACGCCAGCCGCTCCAACCCCGTTGGAACCGGCAAATGTAGTGGCCTTCGTGCCGCCAACGGTCGTCAGCGAAGTTATCAGTGAACCGCTCGAACCGGAGGCAGAGCGCTTCGAGCCCGAGCCTGTTTTCGCCCCCGCTTCAGCGCCGGCTCAAGCGCCGATCACCGCTGAGGCGGTCAATCCTGATGAACTGATCCACCCCGGTGATCCATCACCACCGATCATCGACAGCCTGCCCCTGCCCGAACCGATTGCTCAGGCGCTGGCCGCCATCGACCCGGAACAGCCCGAGCACGACATCCTGTTCGCCCTGCCGGACACCCCGGAGCCGTCTTACAGTTCCGTGGCCAAGCACATCGAAGACACCCTGATCGGGCTGCTCGACGACCTGACCCTGCCGGAACGCCACCGCCCGCAAGCCGAAGCCATGCGTGAGCGGCTAAAACACGGTTTGAACTGGTACGAACTGATCCCGATTCTCGACGATCTTGCAACGTTGATGCTGGCGATCACCGATAGCGGCCAGCACGAATTCGAAGCCTATCTGCAACAACTCAATGAACGCCTCGAAGCATTTCAGAGCAATCTGCAAGCCGCCAGCGAGGGCCATGCCGACAACAGCTCGGCGGCGAAAGCCATGGACACGCAGATCCGTGAGCAAGTCGACGGCCTGCAGACCAGCATGCAGGAAGCTGCGGATCTGGAAGACCTCAAGCACGTGCTGGAAAACCATCTTGAAGGCCTGCTCGGCACCATGGACCAGCACCAGAAGCAGCGCGACGCCCGTGAGCAGGAAGTCGCCACGCGGCTGAAAAGCCTGTCCGAACGCGTGGCGCATATGGAGCAGGAAGCCCAGGGTTTCCGCGAGCATCTTGAAGTACAGCGGCAGAAAGCACTGATCGACCCGCTCACCGGCCTGCCGAACCGCGCCGCGTGGAGCGAACGCCTTGAGCATGAAATCAAGCAGTGGCAACAGCACGGCAACACGCTGAGCCTGGCCATGCTCGACCTCGATCACTTCAAGCGGATCAATGACAACTACGGCCATCTGGCCGGCGACAAGGTGCTGAAAATCATCGCCACCGTACTGCGCAAACGTCTGCGCGGCGGCGATTTCATCGCCCGTTTCGGCGGTGAGGAGTTCGTTCTGTTGATGCCGGCGACGCCGCCAGCGGTCGGCGCAAAACTGCTGGAAACCCTGCGCGCCGCTATCGAAGCCTGCCCGTTCCACTTCAAGGGTGAACGAGTGACCATCACCCTTTCCATGGGACTGGCGACATTCCGTGCCGGAGAACACAGCGATCTTGTATTGAAAAGAGCCGATCAGGCGTTGTACCGGGCGAAAAATGCAGGGCGCAACAGGGTCGAGCTGGGCTGAGCAAATTGTTCCATTTTGTTTAAATCCGCCCACTGACCGTCGAGACGCAAGGCAGTACGTTACACTGTTGCATTACTGTCTTGCGTGTACTGTCCTCTGCCATGAAATTCTTTGCCCTCCTCGCGTCGCTGCTCGTTCTGGCCGGTTGTGCCAGCGCCCCGCGTTACGACACTAGCCATCCTTCAGCCAATTACGACAGCCGTATCCAGTTCGTGATCGTCCACTACACCTCGGCGTCGCTGGAACGCTCGCTGCAACTGCTGACCCATGGCGAAGTCAGCAGCCATTACCTGATCGGCGACGACAAGAGCGGCACCATCTACAAGCTGATGGAGGAAAACCAGCGCGCCTGGCACGCCGGCGAAAGCCAATGGCAGGGCCGTACCTGGCTTAACTCAAGCTCGATCGGTATCGAAATCGTCAATCCGGGCTTCAAGGACACCCCGACCGGCCGTCTGTGGTATCCGTACAGCGAAGCGCAGATTCAATCGTTGATCGTCCTGCTCAAGGACATCAGCAAGCGCAACGGCATCAGCCCGCGCCACATCATTGGCCATAGCGACATCGCGCCACTGCGCAAACTCGATCCGGGCCCGTTGTTCCCGTGGAAACGTCTCGCCGCCGAAGGCTTAGGCGTATGGCCGAACGAACAGGCAGTAGCGCGCCAGCAAATGCTGTTCAACAGCAGCGAACTGCCGAGCATCAGCTGGTTCCAGGCACAGTTGGCGCATTTGGGTTATGACACACCGCAGACCGGTGAGCTGGACGTTGCCACACGCCACGTCCTCGCCGCCTTCCAGATGCACTTCCGCCCTTCGCGCTTCGACGGCACGCCGGATGCACAAACGGCAGCGTTGTTGCTGGTACTCAATCAGACAAAATAATGACGCCCGCCCGACGGTCAGGGCGAAATTGCAATCAGCAGCTATAACTCATTGGTAATTCTTCGGATATTCCATGATGGTTGCTACCCGAGAGACGCTGCGTAGCTGGTTTTATCGCCCCTGGTTTTTGGCGATGATCGCGGCTGTCCTCAGTGCCAGCCTGCTGATCGCCGGCGGTATGTTCGTGGCGATGCGTCAGGTCGAGCAAAACGAAAGCCAACAAATGAACGCACAAGGCGAACGTTTTCTGGCCCGCCTCGAACAATTGTTTGGCCAGTTGCGTGAAAGTCTCGATGATCTGGAAGCGCAGCCCTTGCGCAGTTGTGACGATGAAATGATCGCCACCCTGCAGCAAGTCACCTTCAACTATCGCTTCGTCTATGAAGCGGCTTACATGGACGCCTCGCGGATCTGCTCCAACCGTCCGCGCCAGGAAGGTCTGTCAGTGGTCCGCGCGCCAGATATCAAAGGCCCGACCTACAGCTATTGGCTGAACACCACCACCGAACCTGATGAAAACCGCGCGGCGCTGATGTTGGGGCGCGGCAATTTCCGCGTGGCCACCTCGCGCGGGCATCTGACCGACATGGTCGATTTGTCCCCCGGCAGCAGCCTGCTGGTGGTGCTCGATCATGGCACCCGTGCTATCCCGGTGCTTGGCACGGCGCAAGCCTGGCCACCCACGGAACACTGGCCACCGAAAAGTCGCGATGCCCTGCAAGTTACGCAAACCCGGCTGATCTACCGCATGCCCACGGATAATCCGGAATATCAGTTGGTCCTGATCACACCCAGAACCGGCATGCACATTCCGGCTGTCTGGTGGTGGATCATCCCGGCGTGTCTGCTGCTCGGCGCGTTTGTCGGATTTTTCGTGTTCTTACTGGTGCGCCAGCGTCAGTCTCTGGATGCCGAACTACACGGTGCGATCCGCCGTGGCGAGTTGCAGGTGCTCTATCAACCGATCTTCGACCTCGATAGCCGCAACTGCGTCGGTGCCGAGGCCCTGCTGCGCTGGCGCCGCCCCGACGGTACGCTGACCAGCCCTGACCTGTTCATCCCCATGGCAGAAAACACCGGGCAGATCCGGCAGATGACCGACTTCGTCCTGCAGCGCCTGCTGGAGCAACTGGGCCAGTTGCTGCGCGCCAATCCGCAGCTATACATCTCGGTCAACCTGGCAGCCTGCGACGTGATGGTGCCGCGCATCGGCCAGGTCATGGCGCGGCTGCTCACCCTGCATCGCGTGGCGGCGCGGCAGATTGCCTTCGAGGTCACCGAACGTGGCTTGATTGATGTGGTTGTGGCGCGGGAAAACCTGCAAGCCTTGCGCAACGTTGGCCATCAGGTGTTGATCGACGACTTCGGCACCGGCTATTGCAGCCTCGCCTACTTGCAAACCTTGCCAGTGGACTGCTTGAAGATCGACAAAGCATTCATTGATGCACTGGGCCATGACGCGGCCAGCAGCGGCGTCGCCCCGCACATCATTCACATGGCTCAGGCGCTGGATTTGAAAGTGATTGCCGAAGGCATCGAGCTCGAATCCCAAGCGCAATTGCTCAGCAGCGAGGGCGTGAAGTTCGGTCAGGGCTGGTTGTTCGCCCATGCGCTGAGCGCGGTGCAATTCATCGAACTGATCACCCGTGGCCGGCGCCTTGCCGGTCGACGCATGGATGATGAAGCCTAGACAGCGAGCGCCATATAAAACTGCGTACCCTGCCCCGGCCGTGAGTAAACGCCCATACGACCACCATGCAACTGGACGATTTCCTTACACAACGCCAGGCCCAAACCGGCACCGCCCTTCTTGCGCCCTACCTGCACGAAAGGTTCGAAGATCCGCCCCTGCTGGCCGTAGGCAATGCCTTCGCCGTTGTCTTCGACGCTGATAATCAGCCGCTCGCCATGCCGACGTGCCTGCAAGCGGATCTGACCGTCGCGGGCGGTATGGCGCAAGGCGTTGTCGATCAGGTTATCCAGCACACGATCGAGCTGTGCCTGATCGGCCTGCAAACGTGGCAACGGTCCCTGCACTTCGACATGCAGGGCGATGCCCTTGGCCGCCGCCGAATCGGCAAAGCGCAGTTGCGCCTGCTCCAGCAAATCCTCGATGGAGCATGGTGCCAGCGTTAGTTTCTGCAGGCCGTTCTGATAACGCGAGAAGTTGAGCAAGTCGTTTATCAACTGCATCAAGCGCTGCATCTCTTCGTTCACGGTGTCGAGCAAATCGGCTTCGCGCGATTCCGGGGCGTACTTCGCTCGTTCGCGGAACAGCCCGAAGGCCATGTGCATGCCGGTGACCGGCGTGCGCAGCTCATGGGAAGCGCGCAACACGAATTCGCTGCGCACCCGCTCGAAGGCGCGTTGCTCGGTCACGTCATGCAAGACCATCACCGCGCCAAGGATATGCCCCTGCGTGTGGCTGACCGGCGTCAGGCTGTAGGTCAGCAAACGAGATTCGCCGTCGACCTCGATGCTCAGGTCTTCCGGTGCGCGCTCAAGCGAGCCACCGCGCAACACCAGTTGCAACTGCGCATCCAGCTCCGGCCGCTCCAGCGCGGTGCCCAAGCCTTGGCCGAGGCGATCATCGTCCCAACCCAACTGGCGCTGAGCCACCGGATTGAGGTGTTCCAGATGCCCCTCGCGGTCGATCATCAGCAAGCCGTCGTCGATACTGTCGAGCACCGCTTGCAGCCGCTGCTGACCGGCGAACAATTCGTCGACATTGGTCGCCTGATGTTCCCGCAGGGCCTCAGCCATCAGGCCGAAACGCTTGGTCAGCAGGTTCATTTCCATCGCCGAGGAAATCGGCAGGGTCACTTCAAAATTGCCTTGGCCGATATTGTCCGCCGCCTGCGCCAGCGCCTCAATCGGCGCGCCGAAACGCCGGGCAATCCCGTGGGCCGTGATGAAGCCGATGATCAACACCGCCAGCCCGACAAAACCCAACAGACCGGCGATCAACAATGCTCGGTCGCGCGCTTGATGCTGAACCGCGTTGATGTTGTCCAGTGCATGCTTGTGTTCAGTGATCAAACCGTTGCGCAGCGTGTTGAAGCGCTCTCTGAGGTTGGCGTTGCTGCTCAACGCAGTCGCCGGATCACGGGACACATCAAAGGCCTGAAGAAAACTCAGGTAATCAGCCTTGGCCTGACTGAAACCATACTGGCGGCCATCGCCAATGTGCTCTTGGGCGATACCGTCATCAAGCAACTTGAGATACTGCTGCTTTGACGCCTCGAACGCGACCGCATCGGGTTTTTCGGCGAGCATGAGGACCAGTTGATCACCCAGGGTTTGTCGCAGCTTGAGGCCCAGATCGAGAGTGACGAAGTTGTTACGCAGCGTCGTTTCCTGCGAGCCAGCCATTTGCATCACGCTGACCAGCCCGAGCAACAGCCCGAGCAAGGCCACGGTGATGAGCGCGGAAATGCTCAAGAACAAACGGGTCCGCAACTTCATCGCCAATTTCATCGTCGGGCGCTCACAGGTTGTACTGCTTGCGCTTGCGATACAGGGTCGAGGCATCGATGCCGAGCGTTTTCGCCGCCTGGTCCAAGGTGCCGGCGGTGGCGAGGACGGCGCCGATGTGGGCCTTCTCCAACTCGTCGAGACTCAACGCGGCACCGACTCGTGGCGCGTTGTTGGCCGGTTGTTCGGCCATGCCCAGGTGGCTGATCTCCACGCGTTCCTGCGGGCAGATGATGCTCGCCCGCTCGACCACGTTGCGCAACTCGCGAATGTTGCCCGGCCAGCGATAGCCGAGCAGTGCCTCGCGAGCCTCGTCGCTGAAGCCGCGTGCCGGACGCGCATACTCTTTGACGAAGCGCGCGAGGAAACGGTCGGCCAACGTCAGGATGTCCTCGGCACGCTCGCGCAGAGGCGGCAGGTGCAGAGTAATGACGTTGAGGCGATAGAGCAGGTCTTCACGGAATCGGCCGTCACGGACCATGTCTTCCAGATTGAGGTTGGTTGCGGCGAGGATGCGCACATCCGCGCGACGAGTCACCGGATCCCCTACCCGCTCATATTCCTTGTCCTGAATGAAACGCAGCAATTTTGGTTGCAATGTCAGCGGAAAATCGCCGATCTCGTCGAGAAACAGCGTACCGCCGTCGGCCTGATTGACTCGGCCCAGTGTACTTTCGCTGGCACCGGTAAATGCGCCTCGACTGTGGCCAAACAGCTCGCTTTCCATCAGTTCAGCGGTCAACGACGGGCAGTTGATGGTCACGCAGGATTTTTTCTCGCGCTTGCTCCAGCCGTGAATCGCTCGGGCCAGCTCACCTTTACCGGTGCCGGACTCGCCGAGGATCAGAATGTTGGCGTCGGTGCCGGCGACCTGACGTGCAGTTTCCAGTACGACTTTCATTGCCGGGCTGTGGGAATCAAGACCGTCCTTCGGTTTGCGGATCTCGCCTTCGAGGGCTTCGAGGCGCGCCGACAGTTGGCGCACTTCCAGTTGCTTGGCGGTGGCCAGACGCAGCTGATCCGGGCTGCACGGTTTGACCAGATAGTCGGCGGCGCCGGCCTGGATCGCGTCGACGGCGGTATCGACAGCCGAATGCGCGGTGACAATCACCACTCGCATCCATGGTGCCTGAATGCGCATCTGCGCCAGTACGTCGAGGCCGTTGTCTTCACCCAGACGTAAATCAAGGAAGCACAGGTCGAAGACCTGGCGTTGCAGCAAGGCGTCGGCCTGAGCCGCGCTGTTGGCTGTGGCAACCGTATAGCCTTCATCTTCGAGGCAATAACGGAAAGTACGCAGGATGGCGGATTCGTCGTCCACCAGCAGAATGCGGCCTTGATGCTCAGTGGCAGATTCCATTTTTCCTACGCTCCATAGTGATTGGTCTTGGGTTAGTCCCGGAAAAATCGGGCAAGTTGCATGGTTGATTCTGAACGATGCCAGCCATAGGAGGGTAGCTCTCTCCTGCCTTTACGGCCAATACGTTGATTTTGTTGGTTTTTTAAACAAATGCCGATTTGCAGGGCATTCCCTGCGTACTTTTCTGACATCTGCGCCCTGCTCTCAATTCCATAAGAATGAAATCTCCTACGAAAAAATCGTGCATTGCGCACGATCCCAGATGACCCATCGTGCAGGATGCGTCGCGAACGTTTTTTACTAAGATCATAACTAATTGATTTTATTGAATATTTTTCAGTTAAAAAACTGGCATGCAGGCTGCAATACCTCATTCAGCCCGGGCAGAAATGAACTGCCCCAACCGAATAAGAGTGAGGAACCCAGGATGACTCGCCAACGTGCCGCCCAAGTGCGTATCTCGCCACTGCATATTCAGCAAGGTCTGTTTGGCGTACTGGCGCTGTTGATCACCCTGATCGCCTGTCAGCAATACCTGCGCTGGGAAAACAGCCAGCAGGTTGAGCCGCTGATTTCGATCCAGCACAACACGCAAACGCACTTCAGCGCCGTCAGCAGCAGCCAGGCCGAGAGCGCCTCGATGCGCATGATGGATGTCGATCAGGCGCAGCCGCTGGATCAACTGCCACGTGAAGAGCGTTGGGTTTTCTAAAGAACACATGAATTCGGGCGCACAGCGCCAGAACACGTAACACCCCTAAATAGAGAAGTAAGGAGAATCACCATGTTGAGCTGGGCAATTACATTCTTGATCATTGCCATCATCGCTGCAGTACTGGGCTTCGGTGGTATCGCGGGCACCGCCACGGGTATCGCCAAGATTCTCTTTGTCGTGTTCCTGGTGATGTTCATCGCTTCCTTCTTCTTTGGCCGTCGCGGCCGAGGTTAACGATGACTGTGTTAAAGACACTGGCAGCCGCCCTGCTTCTGGGCGGTAGTGCCATGGCGATGGCGGCCAATGACGGCCAGACGCGGGTCAACGAACTGTTGAGTTCCGACCCGCAGTATCGCGAAACCTGGGAAGGCGTGGTGAAGAAGGAAGAACGCCTGCCGGAATGGGTGATGAACCTGTCCGGCACGCCTGACCAGCAGATGAATGCCGTGACTGAAGATGGCGACAAGTATCTGGTCGGCCCCCTCTGCGAATCCGCAGACAAGTGCCTCAACCACCGTTTGATCGTCGCCTTCAGTTTCGACAAGAAAGACGCTTACGCCATGCTCGTTGATGTGCCTGAAGGACTGCCGGCCGACAAGTCGCCGACGCGACATGCGACCTATCGCTTCCTCGGCAAACCCGATCAAGGCATGCAGGATCTTTTGATGGAAACCCTGAAGAAAGATCCGAAGTGGTACTGATTTGAACATGAAGGCAGCAGCCCTGCTGCCTTCCATTGCGCCCACCTGAGGAAGGCAGGCGCATGACCAAGGGGCCGGGACGTTCTGACTGTTGCAGGGTCGGAGTGACCTACGGGGACAGGGAGTGCCTGCGCAAGGGCCGGGTCAGGGTAAAAGCTGCGCCGCAGGTTCGCCGACCCGTAGTGGCTCGACGGACTTGCGCTGAGCTTTCCAACACGCAAAACATTGATCCAGAGCGTCCAGCTCATCCTTTTTATCGCTGACACTGCGCGCGAAAACATTACGCGGTGTTTCATGGCGACCGTATATCGACAAAGAGACCGCTTAAACAGTAGGACTTCTAGTCTTCCTGCGTAGGCTTTTTCCTAATTATTTCGTCGATTTTTCTCGTTCAAAAAATAACCAACCTAGGCTGTGATGACCGGTTCACGGCACTTATGCCGGCCGAAATGTCACAATCGAACCGGTTGGGACGCCAGTTTCATTTAAAAAAGCTCATGCCGATTCGGCATAGGGTAGGCGTTTACGGCATTAGACGGCGCAACCTTGCATCGGAATAGTTGCGCCTTTTTTCGCCTGCCGAAGAGCCGTAACTACGCGCTTCGGGGCACCTTATACGGAGGCAGATGCACAGACTTTTCCGCTAAAGAGCGTTCCAGTTCCTGCATGTGCCTGAGTCAAACGCAAGTAAGGGTAAAGATAATGAAGAAGGCAAAAATCAGCCTCGCCTGGCAGATCCTCATCGGTCTTGTTCTAGGGATTGCAATTGGTGCGTTGCTCAATCACTTCAGTGCCGAGAAGGCCTGGTGGATCAGCAACGTCCTGCAACCGGCAGGCGATATCTTTATCCGTCTGATCAAGATGATCGTGATCCCGATCGTCATCTCTTCCCTGATCGTCGGCATCGCCGGCGTGGGCGACGCCAAGAAACTCGGGCGGATCGGCCTGAAGACGATCATCTATTTCGAAATCGTCACCACCATCGCCATCGTTGTCGGCCTGCTGCTGGCCAACCTGTTCCACCCGGGCACCGGCATCGACATGAGCACCCTGGGTACGGTCGACATCTCGAAGTACCAGGCGACCGCCGCCGAGGTGCAGCATGAACACGCGTTCATCGAGACCATCCTCAACCTGATCCCGTCGAACATCTTCGCGGCCATGGCCCGCGGCGAAATGCTGCCGATCATCTTCTTCTCCGTGCTGTTCGGTCTCGGTCTGTCGAGCCTGCAGTCGGACCTGCGCGAGCCGCTGGTGAAGATGTTCCAGGGCGTCTCGGAAAGCATGTTCAAAGTCACCCACATGATCATGAACTACGCCCCGATCGGCGTGTTCGCACTGATCGCGGTGACCGTGGCCAACTTCGGTTTCGCCTCGCTGCTGCCGCTGGCGAAACTGGTGATCCTGGTTTACGTCGCCATCGCCTTCTTTGCCTTCGTGGTGCTGGGCCTGATCGCCAAGCTGTTCGGTTTCTCTGTGATCAAGCTGATGCGCATCTTCAAGGATGAGCTGGTGCTGGCCTACTCCACCGCGTCTTCGGAAACCGTGCTGCCACGCGTGATCGAGAAGATGGAAGCCTACGGCGCACCGAAAGCCATCTGCAGCTTCGTGGTGCCGACCGGTTATTCGTTCAACCTCGACGGTTCGACCCTGTACCAGTCGATCGCCGCCATCTTTATTGCCCAGCTGTATGGCATCGACCTGTCGATCAGCCAGCAGCTGCTGCTGGTCCTGACCCTGATGGTCACCTCCAAAGGCATCGCCGGTGTACCGGGCGTGTCCTTCGTGGTGCTGCTGGCCACTCTGGGCAGCGTCGGCATTCCTCTGGAAGGCTTGGCGTTCATCGCCGGTGTCGACCGCATCATGGACATGGCGCGTACCGCTCTGAACGTGATCGGCAATGCCCTCGCGGTACTGGTTATCGCACGCTGGGAAGGCATGTACGACGATGCCAAGGGCCAGCGCTACTGGAACTCCCTGCCACACTGGCGCAGCAAGGAAAAATTGCCAGCGGGCGAAATCTCCAAGCCGTAACGCAAAACCCTGTGGGAGCGAGCTTGCTCGCGAAGAGGCCGGCACATTCAACCATTATGTTGATTGACACACCGCCTTCGCGAGCAAGCTCGCTCCCACAGTGATTGATGCAAGGCTTACCAACGAACCCCGGAGAAATCCGGGGTTTGTCGTTTCTGGTGACCCCGCTATCATTCGCGGCATTCTTCGGGGGATTTGACTGATGCTTAATGGCCTGTGGCTTGGCTTCTTCATCGTGGCAGCCGTATCGGCGCTGGCGCAGTGGCTGATCGGCGGCAACGCCGGGATCTTCGCGGCGATGGTGGAAAGCATTTTCGCCATGGCCAAGCTCTCGGTCGAAGTCATGGTGCTGCTGTTCGGCACCCTCACCCTGTGGCTGGGCTTTCTGCGCATTGCCGAGAAGGCCGGCATTGTCGAATGGTTGGCCAAGGTCCTCGGCCCGCTGTTTCTACGGCTGATGCCGGAAGTCCCACCCGGTCACCCTGCCCTTGGCCTGATCACCCTAAACTTCGCCGCCAACGGCTTGGGCCTCGACAATGCCGCGACGCCCATCGGCCTGAAAGCCATGAAGGCGCTGCAAGAGCTCAATCCCAGCGCCACCATCGCCAGTAACGCGCAAATCCTCTTCCTGGTGCTCAACGCCTCCTCCCTGACCCTGCTGCCGGTGACGATCTTCATGTACCGCGCCCAGCAAGGCGCGCCAGATCCGACGCTGGTGTTCCTGCCGATCCTGCTGGCGACCAGTTGTTCGACGATCGTCGGCTTCCTCTCGGTGGCGTTCATGCAGCGCCTGCGGATCTGGGATCCGGTGGTGCTGGCCTATCTGGTACCGGGTGCGCTGTTGTTGGGTGGTTTCATGGCGTTGCTCGGCACCCTTTCAGCGACGGCTTTGGCGGGATTGTCGTCGATCCTCGGCAATATCACGCTGTTCGGGTTGATCATGCTGTTTCTGATCATCGGCGCGTTGAGGAAAGTGAAGGTTTACGAGGCGTTCGTTGAAGGCGCGAAGGAAGGCTTCGACGTCGCGAAGAACCTGCTGCCGTATCTGGTGGCGATGCTCTGCGCGGTCGGCGTACTGCGTGCGTCCGGGGCGCTGGACTTCGGTCTGGACGGCATTCGTCATCTGGTCGAGTGGGCGGGTTGGGACACGCGGTTTGTCGATGCGTTGCCGACGGCGATGGTCAAGCCGTTCTCCGGCAGCGCAGCGCGGGCCATGCTGATCGAGACGATGAAGACCTCGGGCGTCGACAGCTTCCCGGCGCTGGTCGCGGCGACGGTGCAGGGTAGTACCGAGACGACGTTCTATGTGCTGGCAGTGTATTTCGGCGCGGTGGGGATTCAACGCGCGAGGCATGCGGTGGGGTGTGCGTTGCTGGCGGAGTTCGCTGGTGTGGTTGGCGCCATTGCCGTCTGCTACTGGTTCTTCGGCTGAACAAAAATCCATACTGTAGGAGTGAGCCTGCTCGCGATAGCGGTGTATCAGTCACCGATGATGGCGATTGATAAACCGCTATCGCGAGCAGGCTCACTCCTACAGGGGTTGTGTGTCGGGCTTAAGGTTTTGGGGGGGCGAGTTTCTGGCCTTGATCGACAGCCCAAGCGACGACTTTCGCGGTCAGGCGATCACTGGCCTGGCCAAACCCGGCCACCACCGCCGGCACCTGCACATCGCTCAACGGCTGGCGCTCTTCAAAGCGGCGACTGGCGAGAATGCGCTGGTCATAACCGCGCACCAGCAACGCATCGACGCGCACCACAACGCTGGCCTGTGAGCCTTGGTATTCGGTCTGAAACGCCTGCAAACTCCCGCCCAATTCCAGATCCGCCGCAAAGTTGCTGTCATCGGTACTAAGCAACGTCACCCGACCATCACGCTGAAACCCATCGAGCAAGCGATTACGCACCAGCACCGGCGCCGGATCACTCCAGCGCGAGCCCTTGTAACTGCTGATCACGTCGCCCTGCGGAATCACCGCAATCGTCGGCCGGTTCAACGCCTCACTGGCCTGCAACTTGTTCAGCCGCAACGACCAAGACTGAGTCGCCGCTGAACTGGCCGAGGCGGGCGCCTGGGCGGCCGGCAGGCGATAGACATCCGACGGCTCCGACTGGGGCAGAATCGAACAGGCGCTGATCAGCGTGAAGCCGGCGAGAAGGGCAAGTCGAGTCAGCTTCATGGCGTGAATTCCTTGTTCTTGTCACGGCCCAGCAGGTAGCCGCTGGGGTTGGCCTCAAGGCGTTGGGAGATGGCGCGCAGCGAGGTCAGCGTCTCGCGCAGTTCGCGGATCGCCGGGGCCAGGCCATTGAGGCCCTGCATGCCGTTGTCGAGGGAGTTTTCGTTTTTGTTCAGCAGGGTGCTGATCGTCGCGGTACTTTGCTCCAGCGACTTCATGGCTTGTTCGGCACTGCCCAATGCCTGCTTGCCCTGATCGTTGATCAAGCCGTTGGCATTGCGCATCAATAACGAGGTCTGTTCGAGCATGCTGCCGGCCTGTTTGCCAACGCTCGCCAGTTGCTGCATGGCTTGCTTGATGTCACCGCGCTGATCGTTGATGGTGCCGGTGGTCTGCTCCAGATGGGCGAGGGTTTTGCTCACACGCTCGACGTTGTCGGCAGAGAACATCTGGTTGGCGTTTTGCAGCAGCGCGGTGATGCCGCTCATCAAATCATTGCTGTCATTGAGCAGCCGCGAAATAGGCGAGGGCGAAGCGACGATGGTCGGCAGATTGCCGTCATGTCCACGCAGTTTCGGGCTCTCGGGCGTACCGCCGCTGAGCTGGATAATCGACGTACCGGTGATCCCGGCCAGCGCCAGTTTGGCCTGGGTGTCTTCCTTGACTGGCGTGTCACCGGCCAGGCGAATCCGCGCCAGCACCCGCCGTGGGTCCTTCGGATCAAGGCGCAGGTTGATGACATCGCCGACCTTGATCCCGCTGTACTGCACCGGGCTGCCCTTGGACAAGCCACTGACCGCCTCACTGAAGACAATTTCGTAATCCTTGAACTCGGTGTCGACGCTGGACTTGGCCAGCCACAGGCCGAAGAGCAGGGCGCCTGCCACCACAATCACGGTGAACAGGCCGATCAACACATGATGCGCTCGGGTTTCCATGTCAGACCTCGTTGAGCAATTTGGCGGCGTCCAGCGCCGAGCGGCCGCGCGGGCCGTGGAAGTATTCGTGAATCCACGCGTCGTCGGTTTCCGAGACAACGTCGATGGGACCTGCCACTAGCACCTTCTTCTGCGCCAGCACCGCCACGCGGTCAGTGATGGTGTAGAGCGTGTCGAGGTCGTGGGTCACCAGAAACACGCTGAGGCCGAGTGCATCGCGCAGGGTCAGGATCAATTGATCGAATTGCGCCGCGCCAATCGGATCGAGGCCGGCAGTGGGTTCATCGAGAAACAGAATGTCCGGATCCAGCGCCAGCGCCCGGGCCAACGCCGCACGCTTGATCATGCCGCCAGACAACGACGCCGGGTATTTGTCCGCTGCCGACAGCGGCAGCCCGGCCAGCGCCAGTTTCACCGCGGCCAGGTGCTCGGCGTCGTTGCGGCTGAGGCCGGCGTGTTCGATAAGAGGCAGGGCGACGTTCTCGGTGACGGTCAGCGAGGAGAACAGCGCGCCTTTCTGAAACAGCACACCAAAACGGCGTTCGACCAGCGAGCGCTCATGCTCGGACAGGCTCGGCAGGTTCTTGCCGAACACTTTGACGATGCCTTCGCTAGGCCGGCGCAGGCCGACGATGCTGCGCAGCAACACCGATTTGCCGCTGCCGGAGCCGCCGACCACGGCGAGAATCTCGCCTTTGTACAAATCCAGATCGAGGTTCTCGTGCACGCTCTGGCTGCCAAAGCGATTGCACAGGCCACGGACTTCGATCACCGCCTCCGAGGGCCCGCGGGGTAGACGACTCACCAGCCCATCTCCATGAAGAACAGCGCGGCCACCGCGTCGAGCACGATCACCACGAAAATCGATTGCACCACGGCAGACGTGGTGTGCGCGCCAACCGACTCGGCGCTGCCACTGACCTTGAAACCTTCCAGACAACCAATCGCGGCAATCAGGAAAGCGAAGATCGGGGCTTTGACCAGGCCCACCAGAAAATGCTGGATGCCGATGTCCGATTGCAGCAACGACAGAAACATCGCCGGCGAAATATCCAGCGACACCGCACAGACCACGCCGCCACCGATGATCCCGCAAAGCATGGCGAGAAACGTCAGCATCGGCAGCGCCACCAGCATCGCCAATACCCGCGGCACCACCAGCAACTCCATCGGATCGAGGCCGAGGGTGCGGATTGCGTCGATTTCCTCGTTGGCCTTCATCGAGCCGATCTGCGCAGTGAAGGCACTGGCAGTGCGCCCGGCCATGAGGATCGCCGTGAGCAGCACACCGAATTCGCGCAGGAACGAGAAGCCCACCAGGTCCACAGTAAAAATTGTCGCACCGAAACTGGCCAGCACCGTCGCGCCAAGAAACGCCACCACCGCACCCACCAGAAAAGTCAGCAACGCCACAATCGGCGCGGCGTCGAGGCCGGTCTGCTCGATGTGCGCGATCATCGGCGTGATGCGCCAGCGCTTGGGCCGTAACAGGTTGCGAGCGATGGTTTCCATGATCAGGCCGACGAAACCGAGCAGTTGCAGAGTGTCCTGCCAGACGGTGTCGACGGCGCGACCAATGCGCGTCAGCAGTTGCACACTGACGCTGATTTCCGGTTCTTTGATCGGCACGCAGAAATCGGTCATCGAGCAGTACACGGTTTGCAGCAGCGCGCGGTCGGCGGAGGTCAGGGTGCAATCGGGGTGTTCGGCGGATTTGCCCAGGCGTTCGGAGCCGAGCAGTTCGACCAGCAACGAAGCGCCAGCGGTGTCGAGGGCGCCGAGGCTGTTGAGGTCGATCGGGGTGTTGGCATCGTACTGACCGTGGAGCTTTTCGCTCAGTTGCTTGAGCTCGGCGTAATGGGCAAGCGTCCAGTCCCCCGTGACCCGCAGGCGGGCAGGGGTTATCGACGTGTCCAGTTGAGCATTACCGCTGATCGAGCTGCTGGTCATAAGCTCCGTGCTTGTTCGGCCTTTATGCGAACTAACGTAATAGCACGAACCGGATTACTTTTCTTTGATCGCTGTGCTGTCCGTGACTTCGAAACGCAGCACGCCGATCACCTGGCCATCCTCGGTCAACACCCGCACCTGCCACTTGCCCGCCGGATTGCCAGGGAAATTCTGCTTGTGCGTCCACGCCCGGTAGCCTTCCTTGCGCCCGCCGTGGATGTCGAGGGCGATGCGGTCGACCTCTTTGCCGTTGAATTGCCAGACGTGATAAATCCGCTCATCGAGCCCGCGCGGCGCATTGATCGCGGTGTAGGCATAGAGGCCATCGCCACGAATCTGCTCGGCACTGACCGTGTCGAGGCTGGCGCCGGGGGTGCGGTCCTGCATTTGCGTGCTGATCGCCACGTCGGTCATCCACAGCGTCGCCGGCGGCACCCACGAACGCAGCGCCCAACCCACGCCACCGATGCCGACCGTGATGCACAGGATTGCCAAAGCATTGCGCACCGTGCGGATCGGGAAGATCGACGCCAGGCTCGGGAACGACAACAACACGGCAATGCCCAGCGCCCATTTGAAGCTTTGCGCGGTGGTCAGGTGCATGATCACCGGCAACGCGGTGAGCAGGGCGGCGAACAGGGTCAGCGTGTGCAGCGCGAGAAACGCCCAGCGCCGTGGCGCCAGCCATTTGTAATAAAGCGGATCGACGATGGAAATCAGTGCGGCGACGCTGAGCAGCCCGGTGAAAAACAACTGGCCGCTATTCCACGTCGTGGTGATGAAAAAGAACGGCAGGACGAAAAACAGGCTTTCCTGATGAATCATCTGCGTCGCGTAACGCAGCAGCGGCTGGGGAATCTCGCGTTTGAACACGCGGGTGAAGAGGCCGGTGAGGGTGTTTTCCAGCATCAGCCAGATCCAGCTGAGCAGCATGATCACGGTGATCCAGCTCGCCAGGCCCTGCTGACGATCGACCATGATGAAACTGCCGACCCCGGAGATGAACCCGCCAAGCGCAATGACCCCGGGATAACGCTTCATCAGTTCGAGAATGCGCTGGATCAGGAGCTGTATTTTTGGCATTTGGGCGGTTCACGACTTGAGGGGAAAAACCTCGACAGAGTAGCGCCCGTCGGGCGCTGTGGCGAGGCTGCCGGTCAGTAAATCCAACACCTCACCCTGTGGGAGCGAGCTTGCTCGCGAAGGCGGCGGGTCAGTCACCACATTTGTTGAATGACACACCGCTTTCGCGAGCAAGCTCGCTCCCACAGGGTCAGTGTTCGGCGGGTTTTCGGCGGTGATGCAAACGCCAGCCGATCAGGATCAACAACACCAGACCCAAGCCACCCGCACTCAACCACAAAACCTGATCATCACTGATCAACGGCTTCTCGATCCGCAGATACCCCGGTTGCAACAGCAACTCACGCATGGCCTTGTTCGCCGCTTCCAGCGTCACCCCTTGCAGCTCCCGCGCCGGGTTGGCAAAACGACCGTCCTGGTAATCACCGAGGGCGCTCCAGTAATAATCCGCCAGCGCACTGTTGCCTTGCACCGCCCACGCCTGATGGGCGATCGAGGCCTGCTTGATCCGCGCGAAAGTATCCGGGTCTAGGCCATTTTTCAGCAGATCAGCCTTGAGGTCCTCCAGCACCTGAATGGCTTCGTCAACGTCATCACGATCCAGATCGGCGTTCAGACTCATGAAGCCCACACCGCCAAACACCTCACGCTCAGCCCACGGCCCGTAGGACAAACCGTGGTTGAGACGGATCTGTCGGTACAACGCCCAGTCGAGGTAATCCTTGAGGATATCGAACGTCTGGTCGTACTGATCGTCCAGCACCGGTTCCGGCACCAGCCAGTGCAATTTGGCGCTGTCGCCGATAAAGCCACGGGTGAGCGTGCGCTCGTGGGCGGCGCTGGTGCGGATATCCGGCAGTGGGCGGTGTTCGCTTGGCTCGACCGCTTCGAGCGCGCCCCAAGTGCGTTCCAGATACGCCGGCAGCAGTTTGTCGAGTTCGCCGACGACAATCAGCGTCATGTTGTTCGGCGCGTACCAGGCCTTGCGCACCTTCTCCAGTTGCTCCTGAGTCAGATGGCCGACCTCGGCGCGTTGCGGGCATTTGAGGCCCAGTTCAACAGCTAGCTGATTGCTCGCGGTGTGGCCGAGGTCCTGACGATCGAGAAAGCGTTGCAGGCGTGTGTAATGGCCGCCGTCCTCGCGCTCGACCACACGTTTGGCGGCGTTGATCGCGTTGTCGTCGATACGCGTTTGCGTGAGCAGAGCGAGCAGCAGGTCGAGTACCTTGCGCTGGTTTTTCGCCGGAGCTTCGATGACGAAGGTGGTGTCGGCGTTGCTGGTGAAGGCATTCCAGTCACCGCCCAGCGCTTGCATGCGCTCCTCCAGACCACCTTCGCCGGTGGCGTCGATGCCACTGAACAGCAGGTGTTCGAGCAGGTGCGGCAGCTCCTTGTCATCGCACTCGAAATCATCAAGGCCGACGCCGACCACCAGCCGGATCGCCACGTGCCCCCGTTCGGTGCCGGGCTTGAGCATTAGCTGCAAACCGTTGGGCAGCGCATAGCCTTCAACCTGAAAACGATCCAGGGCGAAGGCGGGCAGGGAACCGAGCAACAGACAGGCGAACAACAGGCAACGCATAACAGGCTTCCGTACGGCTGATTTGGAGATCCGTGTCGTCAGTCAGGGCCCCATCGCGAGCAGGCTCACTCCTGCATTTGGA
This sequence comes from Pseudomonas sp. ok266, assembly GCF_900110195.1. Lineage (NCBI taxonomy): Bacteria > Pseudomonadati > Pseudomonadota > Gammaproteobacteria > Pseudomonadales > Pseudomonadaceae > Pseudomonas > Pseudomonas sp. ok266. Next base: position 81,480 of record NZ_FOCU01000001.1, read on the forward strand.
ATGCGTCCCCCCTGTAGGAGTGAGCCTGCTCGCGATAGCGGCCTGAAGGCTGAATCAATGTAACTGACTAAACCCAGCCCCAGTCGTTCAAGGCGAATGCGTAATGTCGGCAATATCATCCGCCGCCAGCGCCCCGGTATCCGCCGTTTCCAGCACCACATACGCACTGCCGCAAAACAGCGAATTCAAGCGTTTCATGTCGGCAATCAACTCCAGGTGCAGCGAGCTGGTTTCAATACTCTGCACGATCTTGCGTTGCAAACGGCTGACATGCGCGTGGGCCAGACGACGTTCCTGCGCGCGAAAGCGGCGTTTCTCGCGGAGCAATTGCCGGGCACTTTCGCGGTCGCCGCTGAGAAACACCGACAGGCCCAAACGCAAATTGGCGATCAGTTGCTGTTGCAGCCCGGCCAGGTCCTCCAGACCTTCTTCGGAAAACGAGCGCCGCTGCGAGGTTTTCTGCTGCTGGATCTTGCGCAGCATGCGTTCGATCAAATCGGCGGCCAGTTTCAGATTGATCGCCAGCTCGATGATTTCGGCCCAGCGCCGACTGTCCTGCTCGCCGAGGTCTTCGCGGGGCATCTGCGCCAGGTACAGTTTGATTGCGCTGTACAGCGCTTCGACGTCGTCGGTCAGTCGACGCATTTCCTGGGTGACGGCGGTCTGCTTGCCGTGCAGCACATCGAGGGTCGCGTCGAGCATGTTGTCGAGCAGATCGCCCATGCGCAGGGTTTCCCGCGCGGCGTTGGCCAACGCCAGGCTCGGTGTGACCAGCGCGGTCGCGTCGAGATGGCGGGGTTTGGCGGTGCCGTTGACCTCCGGCCGCTCCGGCAGCAGCCAAGCACACAGGCGTGCCATCGGCCCGACGCTTGGTAGAAGAATCAGGCAGCGCGCGGTGTTGTAGAGCAGGTGGAAGCCGATGACCATTTCCTGCGGGCTGAAATCGAGGCTGTCGATCCAGTGCACCAACGGATCGAGTACCGGAATGATCAGCAGCAAGCCGATCAGTTTGTACAGCAGACTGCCCAGCGCCACTTGCCGCCCGGCCGCGTTCTGCATGCTGGTGCTCATGAACGCAAGAATGCCGCTGCCAATATTGGCGCCGATCACCAGGCCGATCGCCACCGGCAGACTGATCACACTGGCGCCGGCCAGTGTCGCGGTGAGCAACACGGCGGCGAGGCTCGAGTAGGAAATCATCGCGAACAACGCGCCGACCAAGGCGTCGAGAAGGATATCGCCGGTCAGCGAGGCGAAGATCACCTTGACCCCTTGCGCGTGGGTGATCGGTGCGGCGGCCTCGACGATCAATTGCAGCGCGAGAATGATCAGCCCCAGACCGATGCTGACCCGGCCCATCTGCCCGAGCCGCGTCTGTTTGCGCGACAGAAAGAATATCACCCCGAGGAAAATCAGCAGCGGCGACAGCCACGACAAGTCAAACGTCAGCACCCGCGCCATCAGCGCGGTACCGACGTCGGCGCCGAGCATGGTCGCCAGCGCCGGGGTCAGCGCCATCAGGCCCTGGCCGACGAAGGAAGTGACGAGCATGGCCGTAGCATTGCTGCTCTGCACCATCGCGGTAACGACGATGCCGGCGACAAAGGCCAGCCAGCGCTTGGACATGTTCTGGCCGATCACATGGCGCAGATTGGTGCCGTACACCCGCAGGATGCCGGTTCGAACGATGTGCGTGCCCCAGATCAGCAGGGCGACGGCGGAAAGCAGATTGAGCAGGGTGAGCATGCAGACCCCCTGTAATAGCAGTGCCTCAGAGAGGCAAGTTGACGGTACCGCGCGGTTTCTACGTTTTTGATACTTAAGCTGTAGTTGGCTAACGGTCTGGGCGCCAGCATTGCACAGCTAAAGTGTCGATTGAAACAAAAGTGTCATGAAAACGGGTTCATTCACCCACCTGAATCCGACACGTTCCCCCTGCGTTACTCAAAACAAATGTGGGAGCGAGCTTGCTCGCGAAAGCGGTGGGCCAGCCAACATTTCTGTCGACTGACACGAAGCCTTCGCGAGCAAGCTCGCTCCCACAGGGGTATTGCGTGCGTCTGGACTACCGGGTTACTGGCCCGGGATGTCCTTGCGCAGTTTCACCGGGTCTTGCTGCTGTTTTTTCTTGGCCATTGCGCCGCGCAGCTTGATGTTGATCGCTTCCACGGCCAGCGAGAACGCCATGGCGAAGTAGACGTAGCCCTTCGGCACATGCACGTCGAACGACTCGGCAATCAGCACGGTGCCGACCACCAGCAGGAACGACAGCGCCAGCATCTTCAGCGACGGGTGTTTGTCGATGAACTCGCTGATCTTGCCCGAGGCCAGCATCATCACCAGCACCGCCACGACGATCGCCGCGACCATCACCGGCACGTGGGACACCATGCCCACCGCCGTGATCACCGAATCCAGCGAGAAGACGATGTCGATGATTGCAATCTGGATGATGGTGTAGAGGAAGTTGCCACCCTTGCCGCCCGGGGTTTCGTCGCTTTCGTCTTCGCCTTCCAGCGCGTGGTACATCTCTTGCGAGCTCTTCCACAGCAGGAACAGACCACCGAAGAACAGGATCAGGTCACGGCCGGAAATGCCTTGGCCGAACACTTCGAACAGGTCGGCGGTGAGGCGCATGACCCAGGTGATCGACAGCAGCAACAGGATGCGGGTGATCATGGCCAGGCCAAGACCGAAGATCCGGGTGCGCTGTTGCATGTGTTTGGGCATGCGGCTGACCAGGATCGAAATCATGATGATGTTATCGATGCCCAGAACGATTTCCAGGGCGGTCAGGGTAAAGAAGGCAACCCAGATTTCGGGGTTGGTCAGCCAATCCATGTGTATTCCTTTGAGCGAGTGTTAAACCGAAAAAGGCCCGGGCTTCAAACCGCGAAGCCAGGACCCGAAACGGTGAGTCGTGGGCTTATAGAGTGCTGAACACCGGGAAAGTCCCCAACAGCAGTGCAGCAATCAGAATGCAGATACAAACCAGGATCGCCCATTTCAGGGTGAAACGCTGGTGGTCACCAAAATCAATACCGGCCAGGGCCACCAACAGATAGGTCGATGGCACCAACGGGCTCAGCAAGTGGACGGGCTGACCGACGATCGAGGCACGGGCCATTTCCACTGCGGTGATCCCGTAGTGGCTGGCGGCTTCGGCCAACACCGGCAACACGCCATAGTAGAACGCATCGTTGGACATGAAGAAGGTGAACGGCATGCTCACCAGCGCCGTGATCACGGCCAGGTAAGGGCCGAGGAAATCCGGAATCACCGCCAACAGGCTCTTCGACATCGCATCGACCATGCCGGTGCCGCTCAGGATACCGGTGAAGATACCCGCCGCAAAGATCAGCCCGACCACTGCCAGCACGCTACCGGCGTGAGCCGCAACGCGATCCTTCTGCATCTGCAGGCAAGGGTAGTTGACGATCATGGCAATACTGAACGCGACCATGAATAGAACCGGCAGCGGCAGCAGGCCAGCGATCAGGGTGCACATCAGGCCGAAGGTCAGGGCGCCGTTGAACCAGATCAGTTTTGGACGGCGGGCATCCGGGAACTGCGACACGCTGATTTCGCTGTGATCGATATCATCGCCAACCAGATGCAGCTCACCCAGACGCGCACGTTCACGTTTGCCGTAGAAATAAGCGATAACCAGAATCGCGACCACACCCGCGGCCATCGCCGGGATCATCGGTACGAAGATGTCCGACGGGTCAACATGCAGCGCACTCGCGGCCCGGGCAGTCGGGCCACCCCATGGGGTCATGTTCATCACGCCGCCGGCGAGAATGATCAGACCGGCCATGATCCGCGGGCTCATGCCGATGCGGCTGTACAGCGGCAGCATGGCGGCCACGCAGATCATGTAAGTGGTCGCGCCGTCACCATCGAGGGAAACGACGAGCGCCAGTACGGCGGTGCCGACCGAAACCTTCAGCGGGTCGCCCTTGACCAGTTTGAGGATCTTGCGCACGGCCGGGTCGAACAGGCCGGAGTCGATCATCAGGGCGAAATAGAGAATGGCGAACATCAGCATCACGCCAGTCGGCGCGAGCTTGGTGATGCCTTCGAGCATCATCGGGCCGATCTTCGGTGCAAAGCCGCCGAACAGGGCGAAGACGATCGGGATGATGATCAGAGCGATCAGCGCGGACAGGCGCTTGGTCATGATCAGGAACATGAACGTGATGACCATGGCGAAGCCAAGGAAAGTCAGCATGGGAATACTCCAGGCGTAGCGCGGCTAGTTAAATGAGCAGATCGGGCCGATCAGCGCAGAACGGGAAGCACGAGACGTACGAGCGGAGTTGAAGCGAGGAGGCGGGTTGCAGAGGACATCAGAATCACCATTGTTGTTGTTAATTGGGCCTTTAGTGCGAGGTATCACACGCATTGGCCAACCGGTCTGTTGCCGGAAGTGAGGCGATCCTAATCGGGCAAGCTTTCAGCTACCTTTCGCTGCAGAAAGCTTTGAATGAACGGTCAACCGGCCGTCGGATGCGATCTAGAGTCAATAAACACGGGAAGGGGAGCTTTCGAGATGAGCCAATCGCACAGCGGAGGCTGCCACTGCGGACACATTCGTTATCAGTTCAGCGGGGCGTTGCAGGACATAGCCCATTGCCATTGTTCGATTTGCCGCAAGGTCAGCGGCGGCATCGTCACGACGTGGATCACGGTGCCAGCCTCCAGTTTCCAATGGCTGGTCGGTACGCCGTCGCGTTACGACTCGTCTGCCAGTTGTACGCGGTTCTTTTGCCCACAGTGCGGCGCGCAACTGGCGTTGGTGACGTTGCTCAGCCCACAGAGTATCGACGTGACCATCGCCACCCTCGATCAACCCGAGCTGGCGCCCGCCGAACGACACATCTGGACCGACAGCCAATTGCCCTGGCTGCACCTGGACGAGCATCTGCCGGGCGAAGCCGAAGAAACGATCTGATCAGAAAACAGACAGATCCAGCGACCGCATCGCGCCCATCCAGATTGCGTGTTCGGTGTGGTCGAGCAGGTCATCGCCAGTGTCCGGGTGCAGAAACACCACCAGACCTTTGCGGTTCAACACCAGCCACGGCAGCACATCGCTGATCAACTCGGGGCCGAAGGCCAACTGGCAACTCCAGTCCGGATGCGGACCGACCGGACGTTCGTGAACGCGGCCCATTTTCACTGCAAATAACTGCGCGGCCTGCTCGCACAAGGCCCGTGCCTGTTCAATGGTGCTGGCGTCGAAATAGACGTGGGCGTGGTAGCCCTTGATCGCTTGCATCTGAAGCCCTCGGAAATCGGTTCGAACCCTCGGCGTTGCCCGTATGTCACACGTCATACAAGGGATAAGAAAAGGGATCAGCCATGAAAAATGCCGAAACCCCGGCGGTAAAAGTGGTGCTCTATGGTGCCATGAGTAGCCTGGGCAGCGCGTTGATGGCTGAGTTGCTGCGTCGTCAGCATGAAGTCATCGCCATTCTCGACGATCTGACCGCACTTGCGCCGCGTCCCGGACTACGCACCAAGAGCGGCGATCTGTTCGACTCCGAGAGGGTCAATCAAAGTGTGGCCGGCAGTTCGGTGGTCATCTGCTTATTGGATGCGCCAGGTTTGCCATTCAGCAGCGATCACGTTGAGCGCTCTGTCGTACTCGGCCCCGTCGAGCAGGTGCTGGCCGTCGATGCATTGGTCGATGGACTGCAAGCCGCCAACGTTTCGCGGCTGTTTCTGGTGGGGGATTTTGCCGTACTCGATGAGCCGGACGTCGATGATCGCCTGCAACGCCATGCTGCCGAAGAAATTCGCGAAGCCGTGCAAAGCAGCCCGCTGCACTGGACACTGGTCAATGCGCCACACGGCGTGGCCGGGCTGACCATTGAGCATTTCAGCCAGGTCGGCGGCAATCTCGAACCGGGTCTGGCCGAGCCACTGGAGCGGCTGAACCGCGTGGCGGTGGGGATTGCCGATGAGCTACGGCTGAATTTGCATGTAGGGCAGCATGTGAATTTCGTTGCGGCTTCAGATTCGTAAACGATCTTCAAACCGCGATCGAAGGCAGCGTCAAACCGTTGAGGGATTGCGCGCTGCTCGCCTGTTCCGCCATTAACCAATCGACAAACTGTTGAATCAACGCGCCCCGACGTTTGCGCTGGGGCAGCACCACGTAATAACCGAGGCGCGACAAGGTCGTTTCGGCGATGGGGCGGCACAGCAAACCCTGACTCAGCAAGTTATCCACAAGGTGCCGCCAGCCAATCGCTACGCCTTGACCGCCAATCGCCGCTTGAATCAACAGCGTGTAATTGTCGAAGCGCAATTGCCCCGGCGCCGGCGGCGTATTGATACCGAGTTCACGGAACAGACCACTCCAGTCAAACCAGTTGCTGCTGTTTTCCCCACGCAGGTGCAGCAACGGGAACTCCAGCAGTGCGTGAGCAGGCAAGGGCAGGGCGCGATCCTTGAGCAATTGCGGGCTGCACACCGGGAATACTTCTTCGCTGAACAACCAATGGCTTTCGCCCTGCTTGAAACGCCCATCACCGAACAGGATCGCCACGTCGATATCGGTGCGCAGCATGTTGTGGTTGCGTTCGCTGGTCACCAGGCTGACGTCGACCTGCGGGTTAGCTTCATGAAAGCGGTGCAGGCGCGGCATCAGCCAATAAGCAGCGAAGGCAAAGTCGGTGGCAACTTGCAGGACTTCATGTTGTTGCTGTGCGCTGATCGCGCTCAATCCTGCATCGATATTCTGTAAACCGAGAGTAACTTGCTCAAACAGTATCGCGCCGACTTCGGTCAGCTCGATCCCACGGTAAATGCGATCAAATAGTCGCGTACCGAGTTGTTCTTCCAGCCGTTTGATCTGCTGACTGATCGCTGGTTGCGTGGTGCCAAGCTCTACCGCCGCTGCGGTAAAGCTGCGCTGGCGAGCGGCCGCCTCAAAGGCGCGCAACAGGTCGAGGGACAGATCACCCAAGGCTTCATACATAATCTGTGCTTATCCTAGTCATTGTCCGGCGCGGGCTTTACCGGATAAAGCATGGACTCCATGCTCGATCGCAGCAATGTCGCATAAATATTTACTATGGAATGCCGCGATCACATGAAGCGCAAGAATATTCTTTTCATCATGGCCGATCAGATGGCCGCGCCAATGTTGCCGTTCTACGGCCCATCGCCGATCAAACTGCCGAATCTTTCCCGCCTCGCCGCCCAAGGCGTGGTGTTCGATGCCGCTTACTGCAACAGCCCGTTGTGCGCGCCATCGCGGTTCACCCTGGTCAGCGGCCAGTTGCCGAGCAAGATCGGCGCCTACGACAACGCCGCCGATTTCCCTGCCGATGTGCCGACTTATGCCCATTACTTGCGCCGCCTCGGCTACCGCACCGCGCTATCCGGCAAGATGCACTTCTGCGGTCCGGACCAGTTGCACGGTTATGAAGAACGCCTGACCAGTGATATCTACCCGGCCGATTACGGTTGGGCCGTGAACTGGGATGAGCCGGATGTACGGCCGAGCTGGTACCACAACATGTCTTCGGTGCTGCAGGCCGGGCCATGTGTGCGCACCAATCAACTGGATTTCGATGAAGAGGTGGTGTTCAAGGCACAGCAATATCTGTTCGATCACATCCGCGAGGACGGCGATCAGCCGTTCTGCCTGACAGTATCGATGACTCACCCACACGACCCGTACACCATTCCCAAGGCGTTCTGGGATTTGTACGACGATGCCGATATCCCGTTGCCTACAACCCCGGATCAACACGAACTCGATCCGCACTCACAGCGGCTGCTCAAGGTTTATGACCTGTGGGACAAGCCACTGCCTGTGGATAAGATTCGCGATGCACGCCGGGCATATTTCGGTGCATGCAGCTATATCGACGCCAACGTCGGCAAACTTCTGGAAACCCTCGAAGAAACCGGGCTGATCGAAGACACAATTATTGTCTTCTCCGGTGACCACGGCGACATGCTCGGCGAAAAGGGCCTTTGGTACAAAATGCACTGGTACGAAATGGCGGCCCGCGTCCCCCTGTTGATAAGTGCTCCAGGCCAGTTCGATGCCGGGCGTGTCAGCGCTGCCGTATCGACCGCAGACCTGTTGCCAACCTTCGTCGAATTGGCCGGCGGCACGCTGGAACCGGGCCTGCCACTGGATGGCCGCTCGCTGGTATCACACCTTCAAGGGCAGGGCGGTCATGACGAAGTGTTCGGCGAATACATGGCCGAAGGCACCATCAGCCCGCTGATGATGATCCGTCGCGGCGCCTACAAATTTATCTACAGTGAAAGCGACCCTTGCCTACTCTTCGACGTAGATAACGATCCGCATGAACTGGAAGAACTCAGCCAATCGCCGCAACATCGCCCGCTGTTCGACGATTTTCTCGCCGAAGCACGGGCCAAATGGGACATTCAGTCGATTCACCGGGAGGTCCTCGCGAGCCAGCGCCGCCGCCGATTTGTCGCCGACGCGTTGACCCTCGGCAAGCTGAAGAGCTGGGATCACCAGCCACTGGTGGACGCCAGTCAGCAATACATGCGCAACCACATCGACCTCGACGATCTGGAACGCAAAGCACGTTATCCACAACCCTGCCAAAACCAATAATGTTAAGGGGAAGTCCATGCGTAAGTTATCCACAGTAGTGACGATCGGCCTGCTCGCGCTGAGCAGCGCCTCGGCCTTCGCTGAGCAAAGCTGCGACACCGTGAAAATGGCCGATCCGGGCTGGAGCGACATCGCCGCGACCAACGCCATCACCGGGTTTCTGCTGGACGGCATGGGCTACAAGGCCAAGGTCGACACCCTCGCGGTGCCGATCACCTTCGGTGGTTTGAAGGACGGCCAGGTGGACGTGTTTCTCGGCAACTGGATGCCGGCGCAGCAGGGCTTCTACGACAAGTTCGTCGCCACCGGTGACGTCACGCAACTGGCGAAGAACCTCGACGGCACCGAATTCACCCTCGCCGTGCCGGACTACGTGTGGGACGCGGGTGTGCATAACTTTGCCGACCTGAACAAATACGCGGACAAGTTCGATCGTAAGATCTACGGCATCGGTTCGGGTGCGCCGGCGAATATCTCGCTGCAGGAAATCATCAAGAAGAACGACTTCGACATGGGCCAGTGGAAGCTGATCGAATCCAGCGAACAGGCGATGCTGGCTGAAGTGTCGCGGGCGGTGAAGAAACAGAAATTCGTCACCTTCCTCGGCTGGACGCCGCACCCGATGAACGTGCAGTTGAAGATGCATTACCTCAAGGGTGGCGAGAAGTACTTTGGCGACACCGGCAGCGTGTTTACGTTAACGCGCAAGGGCTACGCCGAGGCGTGTCCGAATGTGGGTAAATTGCTGACCAATCTGTCGTTCACGCAGGAGATGGAGAACAGCATCATGGCTGAGGTGGTGAACAAAAAGGTCAGCAATGCCGAGGCGGCGAAGGCTTGGATCAAGGCAAATCCGGCGGTGTTGGATAAGTGGCTGGATGGCGTCAAGACGTCTGACGGGAAGGATGCGTTGGCGGCGGTGAAAGCGAAGCTTTGATCGTGGGGTGGCTGGAATTGTGCTCGGCTCGAGATTTTTGCCCCCTCACCCCAGCCCTCTCCCCAGAGGGGCGAGGGGGAAAGGGAGCCGATATCTGTTGGATTCAACACTTGCGTTCAACTCTGAAATCGCAGGTCGGTGAATCTTGAATAAACACCACGGTCAGTCCCCTCTCCCTTGGGAGAGGGTTAGGGTGAGGGGCCTTTCCCCTGGCACCCTGATAACCTTGAACAAAACCCAACCGCGAGGACCCATGGCCTTCCCCAGCCGCCACTCTCTCTTCCCCTTCCTCACCTGGTTGCCGCGACAAACCCGCGCCAGCGTCGGACGGGATCTGATCGTCGGCCTCAGCGGGGCGATTCTTGCGCTCCCCCAGTCGATTGCCTACGCGTTGATCGCCGGTCTGCCACCCGAGTACGGCCTCTACGCCGCAATCATTCCGGTGCTGATCGCCTGCCTGTGGGGTTCGTCGTGGCATTTGATCTGCGGTCCGACGGCAGCGATTTCGATTGTGCTGTTTGCCAGTGTCAGCCCTTTAGCGGTTCCAGCCTCGCAGGACTACATCACCCTGATCCTGCTGCTGACCTTGCTTGCGGGGATATTCCAGTGGCTGCTCGGTTTGCTGCGCTTTGGCGCGCTGGTGAATTTCGTCTCGCATTCGGTGGTGCTGGGGTTCACCCTTGGCGCGGCGGTGGTGATTGCTATCGGGCAATTGCCAAACCTGCTGGGCCTGGAGTTGCCGGCAAAAGCCACGGCGCTGGCCAGTTTGATGGATCTGCTGCAACACCTGCGGGCTGTGGATAAACCTTCGCTGGTGTTGGGTTTGGCCACGGTGGTCGTCGGTCTGCTGCTCAAACACCTGTTGCCGCGCTGGCCGACGCTGTTGATCACACTGGTGCTGGCCAGTTTGCTGGTGTGGTTGTGGCCGGGCGTGTTCGGCCATGTGCATCTGGTCAGCGCGTTTGTCGGGCGTTTGCCGCCGTTCAGTGGATTGCCGCTGGATCTGGATTTGATCCTGCGATTGCTGCCAAGTGCTGTGGCGGTGGGCATGCTCGGCCTGGTTACCAGTCTGTCGATTGCGCGCTCGATTTCGGCGCGGTCGCAGCAATTGCTTGATGCCAATCAGGAAGTCCGTGCACAGGGCTTGTCGAATATTCTCGGGGCGTTCTTTTCCGGGTCGCTGTCGGCCGGGTCGTTCACACGCTCTGGCCTCAGTTACGAGGCAGGCGCTTGCTCGCCGCTGGCCGGAGTGTTTTCGGCAATCTGGGTGGCGTTGTTCGCAATTTTTGGTGCGGGGCTGATCGCGCATATTCCGATCCCGGCGATGGCCGGGAGCATTCTGTTGATTGCCTGGGGGCTGGTCGACCACCGAGGCATTCGCGCATTGCTGCGTGTCAGCCGCGCCGAGTTCGTAGTCATGGCGCTGACCTGCCTCGCGACTTTGCTACTGGAATTGCAGACGGCGATTTATGCCGGTGTGCTGGCCTCGCTGTTCTTCTACCTCAAGCGCACTTCGCAACCGCGCGTGCAGCACTGGCGCGACGGCGAAGACGATGTGTTGCGTGTCGGCGGATCGATCTTTTTCGGCGCCAGCCATTACCTGCAAGTACGTCTGCAACGGCTGCACGGCCCGCGAGTGGTAATTGAGGCGCAGCAGATCAACTTCATCGACTATTCGGGGGTGGAAATGCTGCATCAGGAGGCGCGGCGCTTGCTTGGCCAGGATCGCAGCCTGACCTTGCGCCGGGCGCGGCCGCAGGTGGTGGAGGAGTTGCGGAAGCTGGAAGGGCCGGAGAAATGTCCGATCCGGTTTGAAGACTGACCCAGAATCGGTGGTGAGGCCATTCGCGAGCAAGCTCGCTCCCACATTTGATCGCATTCCACTGTGGGAGCGAGCTTGCTCGCGAAGCTTTTTAAAGGGCCAGTTGTCGACGCAACTCTGTGAGCACGGGCGCAGTGTCCGGGCGCACACCACGCCACAGGAAAAACGCCTCAGCCGCCTGCTCCGCCAACATCCCCAAGCCATCCATCGCAACCGCCGCGCCATGTTCACGGGCCCAGCGGCAAAACGCCGTCGGCTCTTTGCCGTACATCATGTCGTAGCACAGGGTCTTGCCCGGCTCGATCAGGCTCGGTGCAATCGGCGGCACGTCACCAGTGAGGCTGGCCGATGTGGCATTGATGATCACGTCCACCGGCTCGCGCAACCAGTCGAAACCACTGGCCGAGACCGGCCCGAGGTCGCAGAACAACTCCGCCAGCAACTCAGCCTTGTCCACCGTACGATTGGCGATGATCACCGAGGCCGGTTGTTCCGCCAGCAACGGTTCCAGCGCACCGCGCACCGCACCACCGGCACCGAGCAGCAGAATGCGTTTGCCGGTCAGGCTGAACCCGGCGTTCACCGTCAGATCGCGCACCAGTCCGGCGCCGTCAGTGTTATCACCGAGCAGTGAGCCGTCGGCCAGTTTGCTCAAGGTGTTCACCGCACCGGCCCGTTGTGCGCGAGCGGTCAGGCTATTTGCCAGACGATAGGCGTCTTCCTTGAACGGCACGGTGACGTTGGCGCCGCGACCTTCCTGGAAAAACGCCGTGGCGCAGTTGGCGAAATCTTCAAGCGGCGCCAGCAAGGTGCTGTAGTCGAGGTGCTGGCCGGTCTGCTCGGCGAACAGCTTGTGAATCATCGGCGATTTGCTGTGGCCGATCGGGTTGCCGAAAACGACGTAACGATCCATCAGATGTCCTCAGGCCTCGGCCAGCCAGTCGCGGTCTTGCAGGAAGTACTCGGTCAGGCGTGCTTCTTCGCTGCCAGGCTCGGCTTTCGAGTCATAGCCCCAGCGCACTTGCGGCGGCAACGACATCAGGATCGACTCGGTACGCCCGCCCGATTGCAGACCGAACAAGGTGCCACGGTCATACACCAGGTTGAACTCGACGTAACGGCCACGGCGGAATTCCTGGAATTCACGCTGCTGAGCGGTAAACGCATCGTTTTTGCGGCGCTGCACGATCGGCAGATAAGCATCGATGTAGGCGTCGCCGATGGCCCGCATAAAAGCGAAGCTGGTATCGAAGTCCCACTCGTTCAGGTCATCGAAGAACAAACCGCCAATGCCGCGCGGTTCGTGGCGATGCTTGATGTGGAAGTAGGTGTCACACCAGGCCTTGTAGCGCGGGTAGACGTCCGGGCCAAACGGCGCGCAAGCCTGCTCGGCAACGCGGTGCCAGTGAACGCAATCTTCTTCATTGCCGTAATACGGGGTCAGGTCAAAGCCGCCGCCGAACCACCAGACCGGCTCTTCACCCTCCTTCTCGGCGATGAAAAAGCGCACGTTGGCGTGGGACGTCGGCACATGCGGGTTGTGCGGGTGGATCACCAGCGACACGCCAAGGGCTTCGAAACCGCGGCCAGCCAATTCCGGGCGATGGGCGCTGGCCGACGGTGGCAGACCACTGCCGAAGACGTGGGAAAAGTTGACACCGCCCTTTTCGATTACCGTGCCGTTCTCGATCACGCGAGTACGACCGCCACCGCCGGCGGGCCGGGTCCAGGCGTCTTCGACGAAGCGCGTGCCGCCGTCTTCGGTTTCGAGAGCCGCGCAGATGCGGTCTTGCAGGTCGAGCAGATAGGCCTTTACGGCGTCGGTGCGGGTCGTCATGGCTTCACCTTGAATCGGGCGGCGCCCCGGCAGACGGGCGACGCAAATGGGCGCGTAGCATACCACCGCACAACAACCCGCCGCAGTTGACGAAGATCAAGCATGGGAGTTGGATAGGGGGCTCACAAAAGACCCAAGGAGAGCAGGCAGATGGCAAAGCGTATCCAGTTCCGCGCCCACGGCGGCCCCGAAGTGCTCGAATATGTTGATTACCAACCCGCCGCGCCCGGCCCCAATCAAGTCCGCGTGGCGAACAAGGCGATCGGCCTGAACTTCATCGACACCTATTACCGCAGCGGTCTGTACGCACCGCCCGCCTTGCCGTCCGGCCTGGGTGCTGAAGGTGCGGGGATCGTCGATGCCGTGGGCAGCGACGTCACCCGGTTCAAGGTCGGTGATCGCGTGGCCTATGGCAGCGGCCCGTTGGGGGCCTACAGCGAATTGCATGTGCTGCCCCAGGACAATCTGGTGCATCTGCCCGACGAAATCAGTTTCGAAACGGCTGCCGGTGTAATGCTCAAAGGCCTGACCGTGCAATACCTGCTGCGCCAGACCTATGAACTCAAGGTTGGCGAAACCATTCTGTTCCACGCGGCGGCCGGCGGTGTCGGTTCACTGGCCTGCCAATGGGCCAAAGCGTTAGGCGTGAAGCTGATCGGCACCGTCAGCTCCAAAGAGAAAGCCGAACTGGCCAAGGCCAATGGCGCCTGGGCGACGATCGATTACAGCCACGAAAACGTTGCCCAGCGCGTGCTGGAATTGACCGATGGCAAGAAAGTCCCGGTGGTCTATGACGGTGTTGGCAAGGACACCTGGCTGACGTCCCTCGACAGCGTGTCGCCGCGTGGCCTGGTCGTGAGCTTCGGTAATGCTTCCGGCGCGGTGGACGGCGTGAATCTGGGTATTCTCTCCGCCAAGGGTTCGCTGTACGTGACCCGGCCGACGCTGGCGACTTATGCCAACAACGCCGAAAACCTGCAGCGAATGGCCGATGAGCTGTTCGAGATGATCATCAGCGGCAAGTTGAAGGTGGACGTCAGCCAGCGTTATCCACTGGCTGATGCGGCGAAGGCGCAAACCGAGCTGTCGGCGCGGCGCACTACCGGTTCCACCATCCTGCTGCCTTGATACCTCCCGGCGTCCTGCCAGTCAGGGTTTCAGAACCATGACTGACAGGACGCTTCGAGCGTGTTCAGTACTGCGGTGGATGAGCCGCCAACGGTCTTGGCGCCCAATGACCGACAGTCGCGGAATCAGGCTGTTGCAACGCGGCGAGGATTTGCCGCCACTCGGCTGACAACACCCAGTAATCCCCGCGTGCGCGCTGTTCGATATGCAAGGGATTGGAGGCGACCGGCATCAGACCGAAACGCTGGTACAGGCGCAGCTGCGATGCCCTGCACAACGCGGTGACACCTAGATAGCCCTGTTTTATGGCCCACTCGGCAGCGGCCGCCAGCAGGCTGTCGACGGCAATGGGCTGTTGGCTGGGCGCGTACGAGATCAAGCGACTGAGTTCGACATGCCGTGACAACGCCACCGTGGGCGAAACATGTTGCTGCGCCAGTGATGCCCACTCGAACGGCGCCGGAGTGGCCCTCAATACCGCCAGCAGTTGCTCGTGCCGATACAGCAGAAAGTGGGTACTGCGCGACCGTGTCGCCAGTCGGGTTTCGAGCATCCGCGCCCTGGACGTCAGCATGTAATGCTGCAGCCGAAGCCGAAATTGCCGATCGATAAACCGATCGAACACCTGGGTATCCGACCCCGCTTCAAGCATCACGATACGGCAACCCTCCTGATGACTGTTTAACGTCACCTGGAGCGCCTGCAGGTAATCCGTGAGTTGCAAATCCGTAGTGTCCATTCTTTCTCCGCAGACCTTAACTTATCGAAGTGTTTCGAGTGCAGGGAAAGGATGGTTGCTTTTGGCGATACCGCCACGAAACGCGGTCTGATAATCAGGTGGGAAAATTCAGTTGATTCAGATAGTTGATGATTTTTCCGACGCAGCAATTAGCATCATTGCAGGATAATTCGCAGGCACGTGTAGTACTCCTCGCCATCAAGGCGAGGAGTACCCACGTTACAAATGTTCGAGGCTGAATCAGTCGGGACGAATGACTTTGCCGGTCGCCAGATCACGAATCACGCTGGGGTTCTTGCGCCCACCCAGTTGCCCGCCCAGTATCAGATCGATCTGCCCTCGGAAATACTGCTCGACACGCAATCGCGTGCGCGCCGCCGGGCGGCCCTGCGGGTTGGCTGAGGTCGAAATCAACGGCCCGACCATCGAGCACAGATCGCGTACTTGCGGATGATCACTGACCCGCAGTGCGACGGTATCGTGCATGCCGGTCACCCATTCCGGGAGCAAGCCCTGATGCGGCACCAGCCAGGTGTTCGGCCCCGGCCAGGTGCTGGCCATGCGGTCGATCCATTCTTGCGGGAAGTCTTCGAACAGGAAGTCGAACTGGCGAATGTTGTCGGCAACCAGAATCAGGCCTTTGACCACCGAACGATTCTTGATCGCCAGCAACCGATCCACGGCCTCTTCGTTCCATGGGTCGCAACCCAGCCCCCAGACGGCTTCGGTTGGATAGGCAATCACCGCCCCGGCGCGAATCTCTCGTGCGGCTTGTTGCACACGCCAACTGTTAACCATGAAAAAACTCTCCGCAAACAGGTTTCGCGCAGTTTACCGATCTTCCTTGTAAAACCTAGCGTGTCCTGGCCAACCAGCGACCGTTTTCGCACACTGCACGGCCATCCATTTCCAGTTCGGTGAGTGCCGCCAGCACTTTGGGCAACGTCCAGCCGCTGCTGTCAGCCAAGCCTTCGCTGGTGTGCGGGGCAGCATGGAGCAGGATGAGCAACGGGTGATCGGCTTTCGCCGTGTCAGTGGATAGCGGCAGATGCTGCCAACCACGCAAGGCTTCGAGGATGTGCTCAATGGTTTCCACCAGCACCGCGCCATCGCGGATCAGCTGATGGCAACCGCGAGCGCCGGGGTGATGGATCGAACCGGGAATCGCGTAAACCTCGCGTCCCTGTTCCGCCGCCAGCCGTGCGGTGATCAGCGAACCGCTGGCGACGCTGGCCTCGACCACCAGCACGCCGAGGGACAAACCGCTGATGATGCGGTTACGTCGCGGGAAGTTGCTCGCCGTTGGCCCGGCATCCAGCGGAAACTCGGAAAGCACTGCGCTGCCGCACGCAATCATCGCGTCAGCCAGGCGGCGGTTGCGCTGTGGATAAAAATTTTCCAGCCCCGTGCCGAGGACACCGACCGTCAACCCGCCAACATCCAGCGCGGCCTGATGCGCAGCGGCATCGATGCCTAGCGCCAGGCCGCTGGTGATGACAAAACCGGCCCCGGCGAGACTGCGGGAAAATGCCGCTGCGGTGTCCATGCCCGGACGCGATGCCCGGCGACTGCCAACCATCGCCAGTTGCGGTTTTTCCAAAATCTGCGGATCACCGGCCACGAACAACATTGGCGGCGGGTCGGGAATCTGCGCCAGCAATGCGGGGTAATCGGGTTGGTCCCACATCAGCAAATGCTGATCCGGACGCTCTAGCCAGCGCATTGCATGACTGGCGCCGTCGCGAACTTCGGGGCAGCGCCGCGCTTCGGCGCACGCCGCCGGCAAACCGAGAGAACGCCAGGCGCTGGCCGGCGCGCTGATGGCTTTGGAGGCCGAGCCGAAGGCTTCGAGCAATTTGGCAAAACGCTTCGGGCCAACATCCGGCAAGCGGTGCAGGCGCAGACGCGCTTCCAGTTCCGCCGGGGAAACCGGCGTACAGACAGGCAACATGATGGATCATCCTTGATCGTTATAAGCCCCGAACCATTCGGAACAAGCTGTGGATAACTCTGTTGGTAACTTGTGAAGCACGCTTACGGATTGCGCACCTTGTCGAGCACCGCGAGCGAGCGCGATGCGTTGAGGACGAGGCCGTAGCTGAGTTTGTCGTAAGTGCGGAACACCATCAGCAACCCGGCGCGTTCATCGGGAATCTTCAGTGGCTGGCCGGTGATGCGGTCACGCACGGTTTCGCCGGTTTTCATCACCACCAGCACGTTGCCTTCGGCAAGACCGTCGCGCTTGCCTTTGTTCAACGTGACCACGTCCATCACACCAATCTGGGTGACGCCGCGCGGTACATCGATGATCACGCCGTTGATGCTGGTCGTTGGCGCGCTGGGCATGAAGGTCGAGTTGATCGAGCGCTCTTCGCCGCTGAACAAACGGTCGCCAAGGCGCACTTCCTGGGTGGTGCGTTGCAGGGCGAGGGTGGCGACGTCGCCTTCAGTGGCGACGATTTCGCCGCCGCCGATGTCGTCGGCGTTGATTCCCAGGAACTCCTTGGTCTGTGGATCGGTGTAGACCTTGCCCTGACGGAAGATGCCGTAGACCGGTTGATCAGGATCAAAATGGCCGCGCGCGAAGATCCGGTCACCGGTACCGCTGAGCACGCGTTCGGCATCGCCGGCAACGATGTACGGCGCCTTGTCGAAGTCCTCGACCTTGTCGACGATGCGGTTGCTCAGCAAAAAGCTGTTGATGGATTTCAGCGGAATGCTCGGAATAGCCTCGGCCACCGGGCTGGTGCGAATGCGTGGCGAGAGCTTGATGGTGCCGCGCGACTCGCCGCGATTAAGGGTCAGACGTGGCTGGCCATCGACATAACTGAGCGTCAGCGTGTCGCCGGGATAGATCAGGTTGGGGTTTTCGATTTGCGGATTGGCCCGCCACAGTTGTGGCCACTGCCAGGGCTCGCGCAGGTATTTGCCGGAAATGTCCCAGAGCGTATCCCCCGAAACCACCGTGTATTGCTGTGGAAAACCATCCCTGAGTTGCACTTGCCCTTGCGCCACGCCGGCCGAAGCCAACAGCAGCAGGGCGAGTAGTGTTTTCCTCATGCAGTGAATCCCTTTATCATGTGCATTCGCGTGAACCGTCAGAGCCCCCGTGGCTCGCTTGTGCAAAATGCACAAGCTACGCTTCACAACGGTAGCCTGCATCTTCGGACCTGCCAGGCCATCGCCCGACTTTACTCAACGTGTGCAGCAATCAAAGCCTATGGCCATTTTAAACATCCTCGAATTCCCGGACCCGCGTCTGCGCACTATCGCCAAACCTGTGGCTGTAGTGGACGACGAAGTGCGTCAGTTGGTCGATGACATGTTTGAAACAATGTATGAAGCGCCGGGCATCGGCCTTGCCGCGACCCAGGTCAACGTGCACAAACGTATCGTCGTGATGGACCTTTCCGAAGACCGCACCGAACCGCGGGTGTTCATCAACCCCGAGTTCGAATCGCTGACCGACGAAATGGACCAATACCAGGAAGGTTGCCTGTCGGTACCGGGTTTCTACGAAAACGTCGACCGCCCGCAAAAGGTCAAGATCAAGGCGCTGGACCGCGACGGCAAGCCTTATGAGCTGATCGCCGAAGGCCTGCTCGCGGTGTGCATCCAGCACGAATGCGACCACCTCAACGGCAAATTGTTCGTCGATTACCTGTCCACGCTCAAACGCGACCGGATCAAGAAGAAACTGGAAAAGCAGCACCGCCAGAACGCTTGATGCCCCTCTTCAAAGGCTTGCTGCGGCAAGCCTTTTTCTTTTTATGAGACTCCCTTCATGACTGAGCCACTGCGCATCGTTTTTGCCGGCACCCCGGAATTCGCCGCCGAACACCTCAAGGCCCTGCTGAAAAGCCCTTACGAGATCGTTGCGGTCTACACCCAACCGGATCGTCCGGCCGGTCGCGGGCAAAAACTGATGCCAAGCCCGGTCAAACAGCTCGCCCTGGAAAATAATATCCAGGTGTTGCAGCCGCCGACGTTGCGCAACGCTGACGCTCAGGCAGAACTGGCCGCACTGAAGCCGGACTTGCTGGTGGTGGTCGCCTACGGCTTGATCCTGCCGCAAGTGGTGCTGGATATCCCGCGTCTGGGCTGCATCAACAGCCACGCCTCCTTGCTGCCACGCTGGCGCGGTGCGGCGCCGATTCAGCGCGCCGTCGAACACGGTGACGCGGAAAGCGGCGTGACCGTGATGCGCATGGAAGCGGGCCTCGACACCGGACCGATGCTGCTCAAGGTCGTCACGCCGATCACCGGCGAAGACACCGGCGGCACGCTGCACGACCGCCTCGCCGAAATGGGCCCGCCCGCCGTGGTCCAGGCGATTGCCGGTCTGGCTGCAGGCACGCTGGAAGGTGAAGTGCAGAACGATGAGCGCGCCACTTACGCGCATAAGCTGAACAAAGACGAAGCACGCATCGACTGGAGCCGTCCGGCCGTTGAGCTGGAACGCCTGGTGCGCGCCTTCAACCCATGGCCGATCACCCACAGCACCCTCAACGGTGAAGCGCTGAAAGTACTGGCGGCGACACTCGCCGAAGGTAAAGGCGCGCCGGGTGAAATCCTCAGCGCCAGCAAGGACGGTTTGGTCGTCGCTTGCGGCGAGCGGGCGCTGTGCCTGACCCGCCTGCAATTGCCGGGTGGCAAGGCGCTGAACTTCAGCGACCTGTTCAACAGCCGTCGAGAGAAATTCGCTGTCGGCACCGTGCTCGGCGCAGCGGTGGACGCGCAATGAACCCGCGTCTGGCCGCCGCCAAGGCACTCGCCGCCGTGCTCAGCGGCAAAGCCTCGTTGAACAGCTCCCTGCCGACGCAACTGGACAAGGTCGAGGATCGTGATCGCGGCTTCACTCAGGATCTGGCCTTCGGCACTGCGCGCTGGCAGCCACGCCTGTCGGCACTGGCCGAGAAGCTGCTGCAGAAACCGTTCAAGGCTGCCGACGCCGATGTCGAAGCGCTGCTGCTGGTCGGTCTCTACCAATTGCTCTACACCCGCGTGCCGGCCCATGCCGCCATCGGCGAAACCGTCGGTTGCGCCGACAAGCTAAAAAAACCTTGGGCCAAGGGCCTGCTCAACGCCGTGCTGCGCAATGCCCAGCGCGAAAGCGAAACGATTTTCGCCGAGCTGGAACGTGACCCAGTGGTGCGCACCGCTCACCCGCGCTGGCTGCAAAAATCCCTGAAGGCCTTCTGGCCGGAACAGTGGGAAGCGATTTGCGAGGCGAACAATGCGCATCCGCCGATGATCCTGCGGGTCAACCGCCGTCACCACAGCCGCGACGCCTATCTCGGCTTGCTGACGGAGGCCGGGATTGCCGCGACGCCATGTGTGTACAGTCGCGACGGCATCATTCTCGAAGCCGCCGCCGACGTACGCAGCCTGCCAGGTTTCGCCGAAGGCTGGATCAGCGTGCAGGACGAAGCGGCGCAACTGGCCGCCGATCTGCTCGATCTGGCGCCGGGGCAACGCGTGCTCGACGCCTGCTGCGCGCCGGGCGGCAAGACTTGCCACATCCTCGAAGCCGAACCGGCGCTGGCCGGTGTAGTGGCGGTGGATCTGGAAGCCAAGCGTCTGGTGCGGGTCAAGGAGAACCTTGAACGCCTCGGTCTGAACGCCGAACTGATCGCCGCCGACGGTCGCGATACCGAAAAGTGGTGGGACGGCAAACCGTTCCAGCGCATTCTGCTAGACGCGCCGTGCTCGGCGACCGGCGTGATCCGCCGCCATCCGGACATCAAGCTGACCCGTCAGCCGGACGACATCGTCGCCCTCGCGCAACTGCAAGGCGAACTGCTCGACGCGATGTGGAAAACCCTCGAAGTCGGCGGCATCCTGCTGTACGCCACCTGCTCGACGCTGCCGACCGAGAATACCGAAGTCATCGCTGCGTTCCTTGAGCGTACCCCAGGCGCCCGTGAACTGGATCTGGCCACGTCGGCCGGAATCAAACAGCCCCATGGTCGCCAACTGCTGGCCCAGCAAGGTGGGCATGACGGGTTCTACTACGCCAAGCTGATCAAGATTGCTGCCGCACGCAGCTAAACGGATTTAACGGAGTGACTGGATGAAAATCATCATCCTCGGTGCAGGACAGGTCGGCGGTTCGCTGGCAGAACATCTGGCCAGCGAGGCCAACGATATTACGGTAGTCGACACCGACGGTGAGCGCCTGCGCGACCTCGGCGACCGCCTCGACATCCGCACCGTGCAGGGCCGGGGCTCGCTGCCGTCGGTGCTGCGTCAGGCCGGCGCCGACGACGCGGACATGCTGGTGGCGGTGACCAACAGCGACGAAACCAACATGGTCGCCTGCCAGGTCGCCCACACGCTGTTCCACACCCCGACCAAAATCGCCCGGGTGCGCGAAGCGTCCTACCTCAATCGCGAGGAGCAACTGTTTCAGAACGAAGCGATTCCGGTCGACGTGCTGATCAGCCCCGAGCAGGTGGTGACCAACTACATCAAGCGCCTGATCCAGCATCCGGGCGCCTTGCAGGTGATCGACTTCGCCGAGGGTGCAGCGCAACTGGTAGCGGTGCGCGCCTATTACGGCGGGCCGCTGGTGGGTCAGCAACTGCGGCAGTTGCGTGAGCACATGCCGAATGTCGAGACTCGCGTCGCCGCAATTTTCCGCCGTGACCGGCCGATCCTGCCCCAGGGCGATACGGTGATCGAGGCGGATGACGAAGTCTTTTTCATCGCCGCCCGTGAGAATATTCGCGCGGTGATGAGCGAAATGCGCCGCCTCGACGAAACCTACAAACGCATCGTCATTGCCGGTGGCGGGCAGATCGGTGAACGTCTGGCCGAGGCCATCGAAAGCCGTTATCAGGTGAAGATCATCGAGATGAATCCGGCGCGTTGCCGTTATCTCTCCGACACCCTCGACAGCACCGTGGTGCTGCAGGGCAGTGCATCAGATCGTGATTTACTGATGGAGGAGAACATTGCCGACGCCGATATCTTCCTCGCCCTCACCAACGATGACGAAGCCAACATCATGTCGTCGCTGCTGGCCAAACGGCTGGGGGCGAAGAAGGTCATGACGATCATCAACAACCCGGCCTACGTCGATCTGATTCAAGGCGGCGATATCGACATCGCCATCAGCCCGCAACTGGCGACCATCGGCACCTTGCTGGCGCACGTGCGTCGTGGCGATATCGTCAGCGTGCACTCACTGCGCCGCGGTGCGGCAGAAGCCATCGAGGCGATTGCCCACGGTGATGCGAAGTCGAGCAAGGTCATCGGCAAGCCCATCGAGAAGATTGGCCTGCCGCCCGGCACCACCATTGGCGCGGTCATTCGCAACGAGCAAGTGATCATCGCCCACGACGACACGGTGATCGAAGCAGGCGACCATGTGATCCTGTTCCTTGTGGATAAAAAGCATATTCGCGATGTGGAGAAGCTGTTTCATGTGGGGTTGAGCTTCTTTTGAGGTTTGCGCTGACGGCACTGGCGCCTTCGCGAGCAGGCTCGCTCCCACATCTGGAATGCGTTTCCCCTGTGGGAGCGAGCCTGCTCGCGAAGGCGTTCTCACTAAACCCCATCAACACCTGACAGTCCCAAGAAAGGAATCCACCGATGCTCGACTCCCTGGAAAAAATGCTCGCCAAGGGTGTGGATAACTCTCTGCTGCGCTTCGGCCTGGGCAAGGGTTATCTGGATCTGGGTGAAAACGCCAAGGCCGCCGAGCACTTCCAGCGATGTGTTGGTTTTGATCCAAAGTATTCGGCGGCATGGAAACTGTTAGGCAAGGCGCATCTGGCGCTGGGCGATCACGCCGCCGCACGTCAGGCGTGGGAACAAGGTCTGGAAGCGGCCCGCGCCCATGGCGACAAGCAGGCCGAGAAGGAAATGATGGTGTTTCTGAAGAAGCTTGATCGTCAGGCGCTATAAGTCAAAGGTAGCGAAGACCGATCCCGTCGGCATCTACCGTCACCACTTCCATCCGCACCCGCGGCGCGCCTGTGGGTAAACCCTGCACCTCGCCGTAAACCACTGCGCCTTTGGGCAAAGTAGCCAAAACCGGATGCTGCACAAACACCCCGGTAGGCGAGAGGTTGCGCGTCTGCCCGAGGCATTCGCCAAAGCTGTCGTGGGTAATCTTGATGCGGAAGGATTTGCGTTGTTCGGACATCTTGTTGCGCCCTTTGATGAACGGTTGTGGATAACCTCGCCAGTGAGGTTATCCACAGATCATGCCAATCAGCTCAGTACCAGCGCTCTTCGCCCGGCGGACGCTTCTTGAAGCGCTTCATGCTCCACATGTACTGGCTCGGGTACGCGGCGACGTAACGCTCGACGACTTTACTCATCGCGGCGCAGGATTCGGCGGTATCGGTGCTGTACATGGCTTCTGGCGCGGCTTCGAGGATCACTTTGTAGCCGGAACCGTCGGGCAGGCGCAGCGCATGCAGGAACACACCGACGGCTTTGCCACCGGCGAGCATGTTCGGCACGAATTTGCTGGTCAGCGCTTGAGTGGCGAAGAACGGCACGAAGATCCCGGCGGATTCGGCCGGTTCCGGGTCAGCAGGAATGCCCACTGCACCACCTTTGCGCACTTCCTTGATCACACTGAGGATGCCTTCCTTGGTGGAAGCAGCGACTTTGTTGCCCAATTGCACGCGCTGTTTGCGCAGCAATTCGTCCACAGCTTTGAGCTTCGGCGGACGGTAGAAAATGATCGGTTTGCACTGGCTGCAATAGAAGTGATTGAGCACTTCCCAATTGCCTAAATGGCTGGTGATGCCGACCACGCCTTTGCCCGAGGCCAAGGCATTCTTGAGGATGTCGAGACCTTCGACTTCGCGCACCAGATCGATCGAGCGCTGCGCCGGCCAGATCCACGCGCAGGCGCTTTCGGTCAGCGACTTGCCGATGTCTTTCAGGCTTTGGCCGACCAGACGTTCACGTTCGGCGGCATCCATCTGTGGAAAACATTTCGCAAGGTTGATCCGCACCACTTCGCGGGAACGGTTGGGGGTTTTCCACATGATCCAGCCAATCGCCGAACCTACGGCCTGCACGGCCCGCCATGGCAGCAGGGCAAACAGCCGCAGAGCGCCTACCAGCAAGGCGCCTTTAAACTTTTCCACAGGTCACTCCTGATCTTGTGCGGTGCGCGAGGCGGCCATTCTAACCGGCGTTGACGAGCTGCGCGTAGCGGTCGCAGTCCTGAGTGTGGTCCATGACCATGCCCGAGGCCTGCATCAGTGCGTAGCAAATGGTCGGGCCGACGAACGTGAATCCGGCCTTTTTCAAGCCTTTGCTCATCGCCAGCGCTTCGGGGGTGATCGCCGGGACTTCGCTGCGATCCTTGAAATGATTGATGAGCGGTTGGTCACCGACGAACGACCAGAGGAACGCCACCGGGTCCTCCAGCGCCAGCCAGGCCTGGGCATTACGCCGGGCGGCGTTGAGTTTCAGGCGGTTGCGGATGATCCCAGGATCGAGCATCAATTCGTCGATTTCAGCGTCGCTCATCTGCGCCACGCGCTGTACGTCGAAGCCGAACAACACCTCGCGATAACGCTCGCGCTTGCGCAACACGGTGATCCAGGACAGCCCGGCCTGGAACCCTTCGAGCAAAAGCAACTCGAACAAACCCTGCGCATCGCGTAGCGGCGTGCCCCACTCCTGATCGTGATAAGCCATGTACAGCGGATCTTCGGTACACCAAAAGCAGCGTGGCATAAGGCTCCAGGGGGTGGAGGTGCGACTGAATCGGGTATACTCCCGCTCTTTAAATCGCAGCCCAAGAAACAGGTGAATTTCGTGAGCCAGCCTACGCCAGCCGTGCGTACCTTCCAAGACTTGATCCTCGCGCTCCAGCAATACTGGGCCGAGCAAGGTTGCGTGGTACTTCAGCCCTACGATATGGAAGTAGGCGCCGGCACTTTCCACACCGCGACCTTCCTCCGCGCCATCGGCCCGGAAACCTGGAACGCCGCCTACGTGCAGCCAAGCCGCCGTCCGACTGACGGCCGCTACGGCGAAAACCCGAACCGTCTGCAGCACTACTATCAGTTCCAGGTCGTCCTGAAGCCGAACCCGGATAACTTCCAGGAACTGTACCTGGGCTCGCTCAAGCATGTCGGCCTGGACCCGTTGGTTCACGACATTCGCTTCGTCGAAGACAACTGGGAATCGCCGACCCTCGGCGCCTGGGGTCTGGGCTGGGAAGTCTGGCTGAACGGCATGGAAGTGACTCAGTTCACTTACTTCCAGCAGGCGGGCGGCATCGAGTGCTACCCGGTGACCGGCGAGATCACTTACGGTCTCGAGCGTCTGGCCATGTACCTGCAAGGCGTGGATTCGGTCTACGACCTGGTCTGGGCTGACGGTCCGTTTGGCAAGGTGACCTACGGCGACGTGTTCCACCAGAACGAAGTGGAACAGTCCACTTACAACTTCGAACACGCCAACGTCGACAAGCTGTTCGAACTGTTCGACTTCTATGAAAGCGAAGCCAAACGCCTGATCGAACTCGACCAGCCGCTGCCGTTGCCGAGCTACGAAATGGTGTTGAAGGCGTCGCACACCTTCAACCTGCTGGATGCGCGCCGGGCGATCTCGGTGACCGCGCGTCAGCAATACATTCTGCGCGTACGCACCCTGGCGCGTTCCGTTGCGCAAGCCTACCTGCTGGCGCGCGCCAAGCTGGGCTTCCCGATGGCGACCCCGGACCTGCGTGACGAAGTACTGGCCAAGCTGGAGGCAGCACAATGAGTGCGCAAGATTTTCTGGTTGAACTGGGCACCGAAGAACTGCCACCGAAAGCCCTGAACACCCTGGCTGAAGCGTTTCTCGCCGGTATCGACAAGGGCCTGCAAGCCGCTGGCCTGAGCTACGAGACTAAAACTGTCTACGCCGCACCGCGTCGTCTGGCTGTGCTGATCACCGCGCTGGCTACCCAGCAACCGGATCGCAGCATCAACCTCGACGGCCCGCCACGTCAGGCGGCGTTCGACGCTGACGGCAATCCAACGCAAGCAGCACTGGGCTTCGCCAAGAAGTGCGGCGTCGATCTGAGCGAAATCGATCAGAGCGGCCCGAAACTGCGTTACAGCCAGAGCATCGCCGGCAAGCCGACCGCGAGCCTGCTGCCGACCATCGTCGAAGACTCGCTGAACGACCTGCCGATCCCGAAACGCATGCGTTGGGGTGCGCGCAAGGAAGAGTTCGTGCGTCCGACCCAATGGCTGGTGATGCTGCTCGGTGACCAGGTCATCGACTGCACCATCCTCGCGCAGAAGGCTGGCCGTGATTCCCGTGGTCACCGCTTCCATCACCCGGAAAGCGTGCGCATCGGTTCGCCGTCGAGCTACCTCGCCGACCTGCGTGCCGCTTATGTATTGGCCGATGCCAACGAGCGTCGCGAGATCATCAGCAAGCGCACCGAAGAACTGGCCACCCGTCAGGAAGGCACGGCAATCGTTCCGCCGGCACTGCTCGACGAAGTGACCGCGCTGGTTGAATGGCCGGTGCCGCTGGTGTGCTCGTTCGAGGAGCGTTTCCTCGACGTGCCGCAAGAAGCCCTGATCACCACCATGCAGGACAACCAGAAGTACTTCTGCCTGCTGGATGCCGACGGCAAGTTGCTGCCACGTTTCATCACTGTGGCCAACATCGAAAGCAAAGACCCGCAGCAGATCATCGCCGGTAACGAGAAAGTGGTTCGTCCACGTCTGACCGACGCCGAGTTCTTCTTCAAGCAAGACAAGAAGCAGAAACTCGAAGCCTTCAATGATCGCCTGAAGAACGTGGTGTTCCAGGAAAAACTCGGCAGCGTCTACGACAAGGCCGAGCGCGTATCGAAACTGGCTGCCTACATCGCCGCACGCATTGGCGGCAACGCCTCGTGGGCTGCTCGTGCGGGCCTGCTGTCGAAGTGTGACCTGGCCACCGAAATGGTCGGCGAATTCCCGGAGATGCAAGGTGTCGCTGGTTACTACTACGCCCTCAATGACGGCGAGCCGGAAGACGTCGCGCTGGCGCTCAACGAGCAGTACATGCCACGCGGTGCCGGTGCGGAACTGCCAGCCACCCTGACCGGTGCAGCCGTCGCGATCGCTGACAAGCTCGACACTCTGGTCGGTATCTTCGGTATCGGCATGCTGCCAACCGGCAGCAAAGACCCGTATGCCCTGCGCCGTGCGGCCCTCGGTGTGCTGCGCATCCTGATCGAGAAAAAACTCGACCTCGACCTGAACGACGCCGTGGCTTTCGCCGTGACTGCGTTCGGCGCCAAGGTCAAGGCTGCCGGCCTCAACGAGTCCGTGCTGGAATTCATCTTCGACCGTCTGCGTGCGCGTTACGAAGACGAAGGCGTTGAAGTCGCCACTTACCTGTCGGTGCGTGCCCTGAAGCCGGGTTCGGCGCTGGACTTCGACCAGCGTGTGCAAGCAGTGCAAGCCTTCCGCAAACTGCCGGAAGCGGCAGCGCTGGCGGCGGTGAACAAGCGTGTGTCGAACCTGTTGAGCAAACTCGAAGGCGCGGTACCGACCGAGGTGCAAGCCAAGTACTTCGACAACGCCAACGAGTTCTCGCTGTACTCGGCGATCCAGCAAGCGGATCAAGCGGTGCAGCCAATGGCGGCAGCGCGTCAGTACAACGAATCGCTGGCACGCCTGGCAGCATTGCGTGAGCCAGTCGATGCGTTCTTCGACGCGGTGATGGTCAATGCCGACGACGCCAATGTGCGGGCCAACCGTTACGCGCTGCTGGCGCGTCTGCGTGGTCTGTTCCTCGGTGTTGCCGACATTTCGCTGCTGGGTTGAGGGATTGCTGTTGAAACTGCTGATTCTCGATCGGGACGGAGTGATCAATTACGACTCCGACGCTTACATCAAGTCAGTGGCGGAGTGGATTCCGCTGCCCGGCTCGATCGAGGCGATTGCGCAGTTGAGCAAGGCCGGCTGGACGGTGGCGGTCGCCACCAACCAGTCGGGCATTGCTCGCGGCTACTACGACCTCGCCACCCTCGATGCCATGCACGCGCGACTGCGTACGCTCGTGGCGGAGCAGGGCGGTGAAGTCGGGCTGATCGTGTATTGCCCGCATGGGCCGGACGAAGGCTGCGATTGCCGCAAGCCGAAACCGGGGATGCTGAAAACCATCGCGGCGCATTACAACGTGACGCTGGCCAATGTCTGGTTCGTCGGCGACAGCCTTGGTGACCTGGAAGCTGCCAAAGCCGTCGATTCACAGCCAGTTTTGGTAAAGACCGGAAAGGGCGCAAAGACTCAGGGCAAAACCCTGCCGGTTGGCACTCTGATTTTTGACGATCTGGCGGCGATTGCCGCAGAACTTATCCACAACTAGAGTACTTCTGAAGTTCCTGACCAGGGATTGATCGGGAGTGCGCTTGAACATTCGGGCATTGCCCCGTAACGGTAAACGTCACTATGTCGATACTGCGGGCCATCAGGATTTTTCTCTTTTACCTGCTGCTGGGCACCACCTCCCTGCTGTGGTGCAGCTTGAGTTTTTTTATCGCGCCGTTTTTGCCGTTCAAGGCGCGCTATCGTTTTATCAACGTGTACTGGTGCCGCTGTGCCTTGTGGTTGACCAAGGTGTTCCTCGGTATCCGTTACGAAATCAAAGGCGCGGAAAACGTACCTGACCGGCCCTGCGTGATTCAGTCGAACCACCAGAGCACTTGGGAGACGTTCTTTCTCTCCGCTTATTTTTCGCCGTTGAGCCAGGTGCTCAAGCGCGAGCTGCTTTATGTACCGTTCTTTGGCTGGGCCATGGCCATGCTGCGGCCAATCGCGATTGACCGTGACAACCCGAAAGCTGCACTGAAACAAGTCGCCGCCAAAGGTGACGAGCTGCTCAAGGACAACGTTTGGGTGCTGATCTTTCCTGAAGGCACACGCGTGCCGTTTGGCACTGTCGGCAAGTTCTCCCGCAGTGGTAGCGCTTTGGCGGTAAATGCGGCGCTTCCGGTCCTGCCGATTGCACACAATGCCGGCAAATTCTGGCCGAAAATCGGCTGGGGCAAGAAGTCCGGGGTGATCACCGTGGTCATCGGTGAGCCGATGTATGCCGAAGGCACAGGGCCTCGCGCCATTGCTGATCTGAACGACCGCGTACAAGCGTGGAACGAGAAGACTCAACGGGAAATGGGTTCGCTGCCACCGGCACCGCAAGCACCGGCTGCAAGCGATCAGA
Source organism: Pseudomonas sp. ok266 (assembly GCF_900110195.1). Lineage (NCBI taxonomy): Bacteria > Pseudomonadati > Pseudomonadota > Gammaproteobacteria > Pseudomonadales > Pseudomonadaceae > Pseudomonas > Pseudomonas sp. ok266. Next base: position 110,756 of record NZ_FOCU01000001.1, read on the forward strand.
TCGCTGTCTGAGATTTTGTGGATAACCTGTGTACGGTTTTGTTGAAAAAGCCTGAATATTGAAATTAAGTGATTGATTTACTTATATATTTCTCAAGCTCATAAAACACCGTAAAACGTGCATAAGTTTTTTTCGGATGTAAAAAGACCGGCTGATATAGCCGGTTTTTTTGTGCCTGTTCACTCGGCGATCAACGGTAATTCGAAAAGAAATGTGGTGCCTTGATCGACCATGCTGTGGCACGAGATTTTGCCGCCGTGGTGATCAACCACCGCTTTGACCATCGACAAGCCCAGGCCAACGCCGTCGATGCCTTGTGCGGAGGAAAAACGTCGGTACTGACTGAACAGGTCGGGCAACTCTTGTTCGGCGATGCCTTTGCCTTGATCGGTCAGTTCGCAACGTAGCCACTCTCCTTGGCAACTGACTCGTAGTTCAATCGTGGTATCTGCGGGGCTGTACTTGATCGCATTCTCCAGCAGGTTGAACAGCGCACGCGTCAGCAATCCCTGGTCAGCCATGATCAGGCGCTCTTGGGATTGCTCATCCATGTCGTGCAGCAGTTCGATGCGTTTCTGCTGGGCGATGGGCAAGGCCTGATCCAGCACGTCCAGCACCAACATAGCGAACAGGCTCGGCTGGAACTGATAGGCTTCGGACTCGGCCCGCGCCAGCAAGACGAAACCATCGGTGAGATCCAGCGCGCGACGCACCTGCCGCTCAATCTGTTCGAATAACGGCGAGTCCGCCCCGGCCTGATGGCGGTGAACATCGAGCAGGGCGAGGATCGCCGAATGCGGGGCACGCAAGTCGTGGGAAAGAAAGCGCAGCAATACCCCGCGTTGTTCCTCGGCGGCACGTTCGGCGCTGAGATCGGTGAGGCTGAGCAGCCAACCAATCGGCGTGTCTCCGTCCACCGGCAGCAGGGCGGCACGCTCCAGGCGCAGGCTGCGTTCCTTGTGATCGCGAAACTCCAACAGCGGAATGGCCGACAGTGACGGGCGCAACTCTGTGGACAACTCCGGGTAACCGAGGCTGGCCAGTTGATCGAGGACGTCGTCCCCCACCAGATTGTGATCGAATAGCTGGCGAGCCTTGCGATTGCCCAGCAGGATCTGGCCTTTGGGATCGCTGATCAGTGTGGCGACGGGCAAGTACTCCAGACCGTCGGCAATAAAGCGCCGGGTATCACGGGTGCGACTCATAGCCTGTTCCAGCGCCATGATCTGCCCCTGCAAGCGATCAGCACCGGTGAATTGCGAGCGACGGCGTTCGGGGAAAACCTTCGGCTCGCTGTCCAGTCGTGCCAGCTCCCAGCCGAAATAAGTCAGCACTACGCTCAGGCGCCGCCAGTTCCAGATCAGATAACCGAACAACATCCCCAACACGGCTGGCGTCGGCGACCACCAGCGGCGCGTTTCTGCTAAACCTGCACTGGTCAGCAACGCGCACGCCATGCTGATCAACGTGACCCAGAGCGCCCAGCGCGGGCGCCACAACAGCAGCCCAAGACTGCCGGCCACCAAGGCGACCGACAACAGGGCGCCTTTGGCGGCAGACGCATCGTGCAGGTTAATCTGCGCGCGATAAGACAGCAGCGCAGTCAGCGGCAACAGCACTAGACTTATCCACAACCATTCGCGCACCAACTGTCGAAACAATCGCTGCACCTGGCTCGGTTCACGGCTTTCACGCCGACGCTGATTGTTCATGGGGAAAAAGGGCAGGGCAGTGTGAATGGTTTCATGGGCCACAGGTCTGAGACGTAGACCCGAAGAATCATAGCGGACGTCGACCAACGGCGGGCCGCTTACTTTCACAGCTTGGGCCGAGCGACTATGGTTGTCCGCCAACTGCCCCAGCAACAAGGAATAACCGCGAATGCGCGTTGCGATTCTGGACGACGAACCCGCCGAACTGCGCCGGGTCGAGCAAACCCTGCAGCAAATGGCCGATGCCGGCGATCAGCCATGGTCGCTGCACAGCTTCGAGCGTGGCGAAGACTTGCTGCGCCAGTTGCGCCGGGAAACCTTCGACCTGCTGATCCTCGACTGGCAACTGCCAGACCTGACCGGCCTGGCCCTGCTGCGCTGGACTCGCGAACACATGGAAGCACCGCCGGCGGCGATCATGCTCACCAGTCGTGATGGCGAGAACGATATCGTCCAGGCGTTGAATGCCGGGGCCGACGATTATGTAAGTAAACCGTTCCGCGCCAATGAACTGAAAGCCCGAGTCGCCGCAGTACTACGTCGGCATAGCCAGCCACGCAGCACGGCGACGGAAGCGCTGAGCTTCAATGACCTGACGTTTGATGATGCAGAGCTGACCGTTACCCGGGAGGGAAAGCCGATCGTCATGACCGAGCGTGAATATCGGCTGGCGCGGTGTCTGTTCAGCAATCTGGGCCGGCCGTTGTCGCGGGATTATCTATATGAGCGGTTTTGGCCGCATGAAGAGATGGCGTCGTCGCGACCGTTGGATACGCATATCTACCGGTTGCGGAACAAGCTCGGGCTGACGGCGGATCGAGGGTGGCAGTTGCTGACGATTTATGGGTATGGGTATCGGTTGGAGAGTGTTGCAAGTCTCTTAAACTCGAAATCTAGTTGAGCGGTTCTCAGATGTTAAGAGAATTGCTCAACTGCCTGTTCTACCACCTTAGCCTCTACATCAATATATGATTCAAGTAACTCTACAGAGATTTGAGATGCTGTACGGTTGACAATATCAATAGCTTGGCCATTCTCATCCTTCCTTTTTCCCTTATCTGAGAAAAAGCTAGAATACTGACGAGGTGAAACACCATCAAAACTCTCAAAAATAACTTTTCCGTCAACAATTTGCTCTGACGATATCGCGTCAGAATGCAGTTCCATTGCTAAACTTTTCTCATAAGGTTCTATAAAAACAACTCTACTAATACCTGCTGCGATAATATGCCTAGCACAATTGTGACAGGGATACGTGGTGGTATAGAGAGTACAATTTTCTGAAGATGCATTTTGTTTTCTAGCCAAAGCCAAAATCGCTTCCATTTCTGCATGGATCGCTCTGGAGTATTCTATAATAGAACCTGCTCTTGTCTCTTCTTGTATCAGCTCTGCAATGTGACTGGCATTGGCCTCTGATATACTAACTTCACGACCGATAATGTCGATTATATTTTTTACTAATCGCCCCTTGTAATCATCGTTATAACATTTACGCCCATGATGAATACACCGTTGATCATTAACCTCGTCATCAGAACTGTAAAGCCCTCCATGCGCTTTAGGCACATCATTCCAACCCAATGAAAGTACGTTTCCATTTTTATCTGAGATCGCGGCTCCAACTTGTCGACTCAGACAGGCAGACTTCAGTGAGGCGGAGAAAGCAGCATACATTCCCGACTCATCCTTTGTTGGAGTTAGTCCATTCTTACCGTGAACTAATCCTACAAATCTTGAACATGGCTTGGTTAAATTAGCAACGCTATCTAGATTATATCGAATGAAATAATCAGAGCGTTGTATTGTTTTTTCTAATTTTTGACCGTACTTAGAATTTTCGTTTCTATCTCTTTCGACTAAAGCTAACGCAGAAGTCGGGCTAATCCCTTCTTGCTGTAAATTACGAAGTCGAGTTTGTTGTGGGCTAAGTACACCTACCAGATAAAATATACTTTTATAAACTTGCTTAAAAAGATCTGCCTCCGCAGGGTTTTTTAGCTGATCTACTATGTAAACCGTTCTAGGTGGGTCTTCCTCATTATTGACTTGTTTCTGTAACTCTCGCTCAATAGATATTTTTTTGATCGCTTGTATAGCAAGGGCTTTAGGGTTGACAGACTCTCTAATTTCATTACCCAAATCTTGAAGAACATCATACCTTTCAGCCCCCTCAAGCTGATAAATATTTTTAGTTTCATGTTTTTTGGGAAGAGGTTTTTTGGAGAAATACTCCTTTATAATGTCGCTGATTTTTATATATCGTACTGCATAACCAAAATTTTCAAACTGGGAGGACACTTCTCTAATTACGTCAGAAAGGTTACATCCGACAGCGCCACAGACACCAACTATAATTTCTTTCGTCTGCCGAGATTGAATTCTTTTCGTAATATCTCTTTCTGAGTCCTGATCACCATCATTCGCGGGGGAAACATTTGCAAGTTGGCCCGCAGACATCCTTATCTCCTTATAAAATAGATAATTACCAATCGCTTTTAGCAGCTCTCGATAATATTTTTTGCAACGCTTTCCTATGTTCTTCTTCTTTTCTTCTTTCAGCGAAAGCTTCCGCATTTACAACAACAGAAAAATTCTCGCTCAATTTCAATTGAGCTAAATTTCGGTCTAATTTTTCTGTATTTTTCATAATCCCCTCTCTTGTGTCCGTATCTGGTGGACAAGGCGGCTTATTCTACTGCCCGAGAAAGCAAAATCAACCAGTCCTTTGCCAATCATATTAGTTACTAATAACGCTGAAGCAATGAGATGGACAGCATTTTTCGGCCATAAACTCCTTTTCCTACATCAAATTTCGAAATTTCCGAATTGTTTTTTATAATTAAAAGTTATTAAAAAATATATTATTTTTATAAGCTGCTGATTTTAAATAAAAAACCCGGCCAGAGGCCGGGTTTATCTGAATCTACAAAAAATAGCATTTAAAAGTCTAGGTTCGAAACCGCCAGCGCATTGCTCTCGATGAAGTCACGGCGAGGTTCGACCGCATCACCCATCAGGGTGTTGAAGATCTGGTCTGCGCCAATGGCGTCTTCGATGGTGACTTTCAGCATGCGGCGCACGCTTGGGTCCATGGTGGTTTCCCACAGCTGATCCGGGTTCATTTCGCCCAGACCTTTGTATCGCTGAATGGTGTGGCGCTTGGTGCTTTCCGCCATCAGCCAGTCGAGGGCTTCCTTGAACTCGGTGACTGCCTTCTTGCGCTCGCCACGCTGGATGTACGCGCCGTCGTCGAGCAGGGTGCTCAGTTGAGCGCCAAGGGTGACGACGGTTTTGTAGTCGTTGCTGCCGAAGAAGTCGCGGTTGAAGGTGACGTAGTTCGACAGGCCGTGGGAGATCAGTTCGACCTCCGGCAGCCATACACCACGTTCACGGTCTTCACGCAGGCTGGCCTTGTAGACCAGACCGGACTTCTCGACGGTGCGCAGACGGACTTCGTACTGGGCCAGCCAGTCCTGCATCTTGGCGTGGTCGCCAAGCATTTCCAGGCTCACGGCCGGCAGGTAGATGAAGTGCTCGGTCAGCTCTTGCGGGTACAGGCGCGACAGGCGCTTGAGGGTCTTCATCACCATGCGGAAGTCGTTTACCAGACGCTCCAAAGCTTCACCGGAAATGCCTGGGGCCTCTTCGTTCAGGTGCAGGCTGGCATCTTCCAGAGCCGACTGCGTCATGTACTCTTCCATGGCGTCGTCGTCTTTGATGTATTGCTCTTGCTTGCCTTTCTTGACCTTGTACAGCGGCGGCTGGGCGATGTAGATGTAGCCGCGCTCGATCAGCTCCGGCAACTGACGGAAGAAGAAGGTCAGCAGCAGGGTACGGATGTGCGAACCGTCGACGTCAGCATCGGTCATGATGATGATGTTGTGATAACGCAGCTTGTCGATGTTGTATTCGTCGCGACCGATGCCGCAGCCCAGCGCGGTGATCAAGGTGCCCACTTCCTGGGAAGAGATCATCTTGTCGAAACGCGCTTTCTCGACGTTGAGGATCTTGCCCTTCAACGGCAGGATCGCCTGGGTCTTGCGGTTACGTCCCTGCTTGGCAGAGCCGCCCGCGGAGTCACCTTCCACGAGGTACAGTTCGGAGAGTGCCGGGTCTTTTTCCTGGCAGTCAGCGAGCTTGCCTGGCAGACCGGCAATGTCCAGCGCGCCTTTGCGGCGGGTCATCTCACGGGCCTTGCGCGCAGCTTCACGGGCACGGGCGGCGTCGATCATCTTGCCGACGACCAGCTTGGCTTCGTTCGGGTTTTCCAGGAGGAAGTCGGAGAAGTACTTGCCCATCTCCTGCTCGACCGCAGTCTTCACTTCGGAAGACACCAGCTTGTCTTTGGTCTGCGAGCTGAACTTCGGATCCGGCACTTTCACCGAAATGATCGCGGTCAGGCCTTCACGGGCATCGTCGCCGGTGGTGGCGACTTTGTGCTTCTTCGCCAGACCTTCCTGCTCGATGTAGTTGTTCAGGTTACGCGTCAGGGCCGAGCGGAAGCCCACCAGGTGGGTACCGCCGTCGCGCTGCGGAATGTTGTTGGTGAAGCACAACAGGTTCTCGTTGAAGCTGTCGTTCCACTGCAGGGCGATTTCCACGCCGATGCCGTCTTCACGCTGGATGTTGAAGTGGAACACCTGGTTGACCGCAGTCTTGTTGGTGTTCAGGTATTCAACGAACGCACGCAGGCCACCTTCGTATTTGAACAGCTCTTCCTTGCCGCTGCGCTCATCCTTGAGGACGATGCCGACACCGGAGTTGAGGAAGGACAGTTCACGAATGCGCTTGGCCAAGATGTCCCAGCTGAAGTGAATGTTCTTGAAGGTTTCGCTGGAAGCCTTGAAGTGGATCTGGGTACCGGTGGTTTCGCTGTCGCCAACGATGGCCATCGGTGCCTGAGGTACGCCGTGGACGTAGGTCTGTTCCCAGATCTTGCCGCTGCGGCGAACGGTCAGGACCAGTTCTTCGGACAGTGCGTTCACTACCGATACACCTACGCCGTGCAGACCGCCGGAGACCTTGTAGGAGTTGTCGTCGAACTTACCGCCAGCGTGGAGGACGGTCATGATGACCTCGGCGGCGGAAACGCCTTCCTCTTTGTGCACGTCTACCGGGATGCCACGGCCGTTGTCTTTAACGGTGATGGACTCATCCGGGTGGATGATGATGCTGATGTCGTCGCAGTGGCCGGCGAGGGCTTCGTCGATCGAGTTGTCGACCACCTCGAACACCATGTGGTGCAGACCGCTGCCATCGTCAGTGTCACCAATGTACATACCGGGACGTTTGCGTACGGCATCCAGGCCTTTCAGCACTTTAATGCTCGTTGAGTCGTACGTATTTTCTTCGCTCAATGCCTTCACTCCCGATGGTCGTGGGTCTGGGTGATACGGCCCTGTTCCACGTGGAACAGAGCGACTGGCGTTTCCGTCTGCCAGCCTTCCCTCAATAATTCGTGATCTACACAGGTGATGAACACCTGGCAGCGTAAGTCTTCCAGCAAACGGCACAGCGCGCGACGATGGCCCTCGTCCAGCTCGGACGGCAAGTCATCCACCAGATAAATACACTGACCGCGACGGGCCTGGCTGACCAAATGCCCTTGGGCAATCCGTAGTGCACAGACCACTAACTTCTGCTGACCCCGGGACAATATGTCCGCGGCGTTGTGAGCGCCCAATCTAAGACGCAAATCAGCTCGTTGCGGTCCGGCCTGGGTATGACCCATTTGCTGATCCCGTTGCACGGATCCAGCCAGTACAGCGCTCAATTCCCGGTCTTTGTCCCAGCCTCGGTAATAGCTGAGCGTCAAACCTTCAAGCTCAACCAGTTCGCTCAAGGTTTGTTCAAAGACTGGTTTCAAGGCTTTGATGTAGGCGCGGCGGTATTCATCGATTTCAGCGCTGGCCTGGCACAGTTCCCTGTCCCAAACCGCTTGCGAAACGGCGTCAAGTGTACCATGTCGCAGCCAAGAGTTTCTCTGGCGCAGGGCCTTCTGCAACCGCTGCCAGGTGGCCATAAAGCGCGGCTCGACGTGGAACACGCCCCAGTCGAGAAACTGTCGACGAATCTTCGGCGCACCTTCAAGCAAGCGGAAGCTGTCGGGGTTGATCAACTGCAGCGGCAGGATCTCCGCCAGCTGCGCAGCACTGCGGGCGTTCTGGCCGTCGATGCGGATCTGGAACTCGCCCTGACGATCGCGCGAGATCCCCAACGCACTGTGCCCACCCTCAGCCAATTCGACCTGACCGAACACGGTGCAGGCGAGTTGCTCGTACTGAATGACCGGCAACAGCCGCGTGCTACGAAACGAACGGGCAAGCCCCAGCAGATGAATGGCTTCCAGAACACTGGTTTTGCCGCTGCCGTTGGCGCCGTAAAGAATGTTGATGCGGGGGGAGGGGGAGAAGGTCACCGGGTGCAGATTGCGCACCGCGGTGACCGAAACACGACTTAAGGACATCCAGGGTCAGCTGATTACAGACGCATCGGCATGACAACGTAAGCCGAATCGTCGTTGTCGGACTCTTGCACCAGTGCACTGCTGTTGGAGTCGGACAGGATCAGACGAACCTGCTCGGTGGTCATCACGCCCAGCACGTCGAGCAAATAGCTCACGTTGAAGCCGATTTCCAGAGAGCCGCCGTTGTATTCAACGCCCACTTCCTCTTCCGCTTCTTCCTGTTCCGGGTTGTTGGCCTGGATCTTCAACTGACCGCTGGCCAGTTGCAGACGGATACCACGGTACTTCTCGTTGGACAGAATCGCGGTACGGCTGAACGCTTCACGCAAGGCCTGGCGATCGCCCAATACCAGCTTGTCGCCGCCCTTTGGCAGAACGCGCTCGTAGTCCGGGAACTTGCCGTCAACCAGTTTCGAGGTGAAGGTGAATTCGCCGGTGGTGGCGCGGATGTGATGTTGACCCAGCACGATGCTGACATTGCCGTCCGGCTCGGTGAGCAGACGCGCCAGTTCCAGAATACCTTTGCGCGGCACGATCACCTGATGGCGATCTGGCTGGCCGATATCGGCCTTCATCGAGCACATGGCCAGACGGTGACCGTCGGTGGCCACAGCGCGGATGATGCCTTCGGACACTTCCAGCAGCATGCCATTGAGGTAATAACGCACGTCCTGCTGGGCCATGGCGAAGCTTGTGCGTTCGATCAGGCGACGCAGTTTGCTTTGTTCAAGACTGCAAGTCAGCGAGCCCGGACCTTCTTCAACGGTCGGGAAATCGTTGGCCGGCAGAGTCGACAGGGTGAAGCGGCTACGGCCAGCCTTCACCACCAGCTTCTGCTCGTCGACCTTGATGTCGATCAGCGCGTCGTTGGGCAGGCTTTTGCAGATATCCATCAGCTTGCGCGCAGGCACGGTGATGGAACCTGTTTCAGCCGGCTCTTCAAGTTGCACACGACCGACCAGCTCGACCTCGAGGTCGGTACCGGTCAGCGACAGTTGCTGGCCTTCGACAACCAGCAGCACGTTGGAGAGTACCGGCAAGGTCTGTCGGCGCTCGACGACGCCTGCGACCAGTTGCAGGGGTTTCAACAGGGCTTCGCGTTGAATGGTGAAATGCATGGTCTAGTCCCTTGCCTTAATAAGCTGCGCTGGTGTTCATCAAGTGGTCAGTGTACGCAGCAGGTTCTTGTAGTCCTCGCGGATGTCCGCGTCGGATTCCTTAAGTTCGTTGATCTTTCGACAGGCGTGCAACACCGTGGTGTGGTCGCGGCCGCCGAACACATCGCCGATTTCCGGCAGGCTGTGGTTGGTCAGTTCCTTGGACAAGGCCATGGCGACCTGACGCGGACGAGCCACCGAGCGCGAACGGCGCTTGGACAGCAGATCCGAGATCTTGATCTTGTAGTACTCGGCGACGGTGCGCTGAATGTTATCCACAGAGACCAGTTTGTCCTGCAACGCCAACAGGTCTTTCAGGGATTCGCGAATCAGCTCGATGGTGATGTCGCGGCCCATGAAGTGCGAGTGGGCGATCACGCGTTTCAGCGCACCTTCCAGCTCACGGACGTTGGAGCGAATGCGCTGGGCAATGAAGAACGCGGCGTCATGCGGTAACTCGACTTTGGCCTGGTCGGCCTTCTTCATCAAGATAGCCACGCGGGTTTCCAGTTCCGGCGGCTCGACGGCAACCGTCAGGCCCCAGCCGAAGCGGGATTTGAGGCGTTCTTCAAGGCCTTCGATTTCTTTCGGGTAGCGGTCACTGGTAAGAATGACCTGCTGGCCACCTTCAAGCAGGGCGTTGAAGGTGTGGAAAAACTCTTCCTGCGAGCGCTCTTTGCGGGCGAAGAACTGAATGTCGTCGATCAGCAAGGCATCCACCGAACGGTAGAAACGCTTGAACTCGTTGATCGCGTTCAGTTGCAGTGCCTTGACCATGTCGGCCACGAAACGCTCGGAATGCAGGTAAACGACCTTGGCATTCGGGTTCTTCTTTAATAGATGGTTACCCACCGCGTGCATCAAGTGAGTCTTACCCAGACCAACGCCACCATAAAGGAAGAGTGGGTTGTAGCCGTGCTTGGGGTTGTCCGCCACTTGCCAGGCCGCCGCGCGGGCGAGCTGGTTGGATTTACCTTCGACGAAGTTTTCGAAGGTGAAGGTGCGGTTCAGGTAGCTGGTGTGCTTGAGCGCACCTTCGACCTGCACGGTGCGCTGTTCGGCGCGAACCGGGGCTTGCTGCGAAGCGGCACCGGACATCGGATCGAAACTATCGCGAGACGGTTCATCGCTGACTTCAGGGCTTTTCTGCGTCGAGCGCTTGGCCGTCGGTGCGGGCGTCTGCGTCGGTGCCTGCACGTTCGCAGGTGCGGCATTGACCTGAGCCTGGGAAACCTGAGCGGCGGCCAGCGGTGCATTCGGTGCGGCACGCGGTGCCGAGCTGCGCTTGCTGCCTATTAATAAGGAGAGCGCCGGCGCCGTGCCGTTGCCATGCTCATCCAGCAGTTCAAGGACGCGGCCCAGGTACTTTTCGTTGACCCAGTCCAGCACAAAACGGTTCGGTGCGTAGACGCGCAACTCGTCGCCTTCGGCTTCGACCTGTAGTGGACGGATCCAGGTGTTGAATTGTTGGGCAGGCAGCTCCTCGCGCAAAAGCTCCACGCACTGCTGCCAAAGTTCCACTGACACGGATATCCCCTAAGTTGAAAGCCGGTGAGGCAAAAACAAGCGGCCATTGTAGCGGCGAGCCGTCCACTTATCCACATGCAGGTTGCCCTGTGACCATGATTTATCAATGTGTTAACCGATGAAAAAGCGACCAACGGTGCGTGAATAAGCTCTGTGGATAACCGCCTCTAAGGGCACTGGACAACTGGGGGCTGAACTCGGTGGATAACCTGCCTGTGGATAACAGGCCTTTCCACACACAGGTTATCCGATAGTGCAGCACAGGCTGAACACGGTTTTCCACTGTAGTTGTCATTCTCTGTACATCAGGCGAAATAAGGGCTGATAGCACTTATCCACAGAAGGAGGCATTCCTAGCTTTTATAAGCTTTACAGAAAAGCTTTAAATAATTCCCTTCTTTATTTTTATGTTTGGCAGACAGGCTTTCAGCCAGAGACAGCCCTGAGATCTATTTATAAGGAAACGCTGGTTGGAAATTGACCTGAAGGCTTGCTTTCTCTAGAATCCCCGGTCTCTTAAAACGGGGGCCATTCCGGCCCGTTGTGGACGAACCAGGTAACACGACATGAAACGTACTTTCCAACCAAGCACCATCAAACGCGCCCGTACCCACGGTTTCCGTGCTCGCATGGCTACCAAGAACGGCCGTGCTGTCCTGTCGCGTCGCCGCGCCAAAGGTCGTGCGCGTCTGGCAGTTTGATAATCCGGTACTGGAGGTGAGTCAGGACTTCAGTCGGGAAAAGCGTCTGCTTACTCCCCGGCATTTCAAGGCAGTCTTTGACTCCCCTACCGGCAAGGTTCCGGGGAAAAATCTCCTGCTCCTTGCACGCAACAACGATCTTGATCACCCCCGTCTCGGGCTGGTTATCGGGAAAAAGAGCGTAAAGCTCTCCGTTGAGCGCAATCGCCTCAAACGTTTGATGCGCGAATCGTTCCGTCTGCACCAGGATTCACTGGTCGGCTGGGACATCGTTATCGTCGCGCGCAAAGGTCTGGGCGATGTAGAAAACCCCGAATTGATTCAGCATTTCGGCAAGCTCTGGAAGCGTCTGGCACGCAGCAAGCCAGTTCCAGAAGTCAAAACCGAAACTGTAGGGGTAGACAGTCCAGATGCGTAAACTGGCCCTCGTTCCGATCCAGTTTTATCGCTATGCCATTAGTCCTTTGATGGCCAGTCACTGTCGTTTCTACCCCAGTTGTTCCTGCTACGCGTATGAAGCCATCGAAAATCATGGCCTTCTGCGCGGTGGCTGGCTGACCTTTCGTCGTTTAGGTCGCTGTCATCCGTGGAATCCCGGTGGTTATGACCCGGTTCCACCTATCCCTACCTCCCGTTCTTCTTCGATGGCCGAGTAATCATGGATATCAAACGCACGATCCTGATCGTCGCCCTGGCAATCGTGGCCTACGTTATGGTCCTTAAATGGAACCAGGACTATGGTCAGGCTGCCCTGCCGACTCAGAATGTTGCTTCCAGTACGACTACATCCGGTTTGCCGGACACCGCCACTGGCAATAATGCTGCCGCCAGTGACGATATTCCGCGCGCCGCTAGCGATACCAGCGCACCTGCCGAAACACCGGTAGCCGCCAGCAAGGATCTGATCCAGATCAAAACCGACGTGCTCGATCTGGCGATCGATCCACAAGGTGGTGATGTTGCTCAACTGACCTTGCCTTTGTATCCACGTCGTCAGGATCGTCCTGATGTGCCGTTCCAGCTGTTCGATAACGGCGGCGAACGTGTTTATCTGGCACAAAGCGGCCTGATCGGCACCAATGGCCCGGATGCAAATCCGGCCGGTCGTCCGGTCTACTCTTCGGAGAAGAAGACTTATCAACTGGCTGACGGTCAGGACCAACTGGTCGTCGACCTGAAATTCAGCAAGGACGGCGTCAACTACATCAAGCGTTTCACCCTGAAACGCGGCCTGTATGACGTAGCCGTTTCGTACATTGTGGATAACCAGAGCGCTCAGCCCTGGAACGGCGCAATGTTTGCTCAGTTGAAGCGTGATAACAGCGCTGACCCTTCGTCCACTACTGCTACTGGCACCGCGACCTACCTGGGCGCTGCCCTGTGGACAAGTTCGGAGCCGTACAAGAAAGTGTCCATGAAGGACATGGACAAGGCACAGCTGAAAGAAACCGTCACCGGTGGTTGGGTAGCCTGGCTGCAACACTACTTTGTGACCGCGTGGATTCCGGCCAAGGGCGAAAACAACATCGTCCAGACCCGTAAAGACAGCAAAGGCAACTACATCATCGGTTACACCGGTCCTACACTGACCGCTGCTCCGGGTGCCAAAGTTGAAACCAGCGCTGTGCTGTACGCCGGTCCGAAAAGCCAGGCTGTACTGAAAGAGTTGTCCCCAGGTCTGGAACTGACCGTCGACTACGGCATTCTGTGGTTCATTGCCCAGCCAATCTTTTGGCTGCTGCAACACATCCACGCGATCGTTGGTAACTGGGGCTGGTCGATCATCTTCCTGACCATGCTGATCAAGGGTCTGTTCTTCCCTCTGTCGGCTGCCAGCTACAAATCGATGGCGCGCATGCGTGCCGTCGCGCCGAAACTGGCTGCTCTGAAAGAGCAACATGGCGATGACCGGCAGAAAATGTCGCAAGCCATGATGGAGCTGTACAAGAAAGAGAAGATCAATCCGCTAGGCGGCTGCTTGCCGATCCTCGTGCAGATGCCGGTTTTCCTTTCGCTGTACTGGGTTCTGCTGGAAAGCGTGGAAATGCGCCAGGCGCCGTTCATGCTGTGGATCACTGACCTGTCGATCAAGGATCCGTTCTTCATTCTGCCGATCATCATGGGCGCAACCATGTTCATCCAGCAGCAGCTGAACCCGACTCCGCCGGATCCGATGCAGGCGAAGGTCATGAAAATGATGCCAATCATCTTCACCTTCTTCTTCCTGTGGTTCCCTGCAGGTCTGGTGCTGTACTGGGTTGTGAACAACTGCCTGTCCATCACCCAACAGTGGTACATCACACGTAAGATCGAACGGGCTACCAAAGCAGCCGCTTGATTTACACTGTGGATAACCACTCAAAACGCCCCCTAGTGGGGCGTTTTGCTATCTGCCACTTTTGTCTGGATTCCGGTTTATGAGCACACCTCGTGAAACCATCGCCGCCGTCGCCACCGCTCAGGGTCGCGGCGGTGTGGGCATTGTTCGTATTTCCGGGCCGCTGGCCAGCGTTGCAGCCAAAGCTATAAGCGGCCGCGAGCTGAAACCGCGTTACGCCCATTACGGGCCATTTTTCAGTGATGACCAGCAAGTGCTCGATGAAGGTCTGGCTCTATATTTCCCGGGGCCAAACTCGTTCACCGGCGAAGACGTTCTGGAATTGCAGGGCCACGGTGGGCCGATCGTTCTGGACATGCTGCTCAAACGCTGCCTGGAACTGGGCTGCCGTCTGGCGCGTCCGGGTGAGTTCAGCGAACGCGCGTTCCTCAATGACAAACTCGACCTGGCCCAGGCCGAGGCGATTGCCGATTTGATCGAAGCGAGTTCTGCACAGGCGGCGCGCAATGCCCTGCGTTCTTTGCAAGGCGCGTTTTCCCAGCGTGTGCATAACTTGACCGAACAGTTGATCGGCCTGCGCATCTACGTCGAAGCCGCCATCGACTTCCCGGAAGAAGAAATCGACTTCCTCGCCGATGGCCATGTGCTGAGCATGCTCGACAAAGTCCGTGATGAATTATCCACAGTATTGCGCGAAGCCGGGCAGGGCGCGTTGTTGCGCGATGGCATGACCGTGGTGATTGCCGGTCGTCCGAATGCCGGCAAGTCCAGCCTGTTGAATGCGTTAGCCGGTCGCGAAGCGGCGATCGTCACCGAGATTGCCGGCACCACCCGCGATATTTTGCGTGAACATATCCACATCGACGGTATGCCGTTGCACGTTGTGGATACCGCAGGTTTGCGTGATACCGAAGACCAGGTGGAAAAGATTGGCGTTGAACGCGCATTGAAAGCCATCGGCGAAGCGGATCGCGTCCTGCTGGTGGTCGATGCAACCGCTCCGGAAGCACTGGATCCGTTTGCCTTGTGGCCTGAATTCCTCGAAACCCGCCCGGATCCGGCCAAGGTTACGTTGATCCGTAACAAAGCAGACCTGACTGGTGAATCCATTTCCCTGGAAGTCAGTGAAGATAGCCACGTGACGATCAGTCTGAGCGCCAAATCTGCAGGTGATGGCCTGGAACTCCTGCGTGATCACCTCAAGGCCTGTATGGGCTACGAGCAGACTTCGGAAAGCAGCTTCAGTGCTCGTCGTCGCCATCTGGAAGCGTTGCGCCATGCCAGTGCAGCCCTTGAACACGGTCGTGCGCAACTGACTCTGGCGGGTGCGGGCGAGTTGCTGGCCGAAGACCTGCGTCAGGCTCAGCACTCTCTAGGGGAAATCACCGGGGCATTCAGCTCTGATGATCTGCTGGGACGGATCTTTTCCAGCTTCTGTATCGGTAAATAAACCCTCCGCTTTCCACAGACAGGTCCATTCGCGACCTGTCTGCGCCTCCTCTTTCTCAAACCTTTCTCCAGTGCCGGGCAGATTTCGTCTCCCTGAGCGGATTTCTCGCGCCTGTTATTTCTTCATTCACCGTATTTCTGTGGATTAAGCCCTGTGAATAACTGCCACTAAGGGCAGTTGATAACAGGGCCTGAAAACTGGACATAACCCCCTCTGTGGATAACCAACCCTTTAATCCACAGGCTTAAACCGGTTATCCAAGGCCCTCATTGGCACATGGTCACAGGGTTTTGAATCTCTGTACATATTGTATATAAAGGCCTGTATCAATCTATCCACAGAAAATGGCCTCAGTAGAAATAAACATAAAAACAAAGGTTTTATAAATTTCTCTCTTTTTTATTCTTTTAACCTCGAGTTCTCCACAGCTGGTTAAATTTTGTGCAAAGGGTTCTTTAGGAAGGGCGAAGTCCCTATACTTGTCGACCAGGTTCAGAAACCTGATCTCAAACTATTCCTGAATTACCTACTTAAGCAGGCACGAGGTGCGTGGTGGATTTCCCTTCCCGTTTTGAAGTGATCGTCATCGGCGGCGGTCATGCCGGTACCGAGGCAGCACTGGCCTCAGCACGTATGGGTGCAAAAACCCTGTTGCTGACGCATAACGTGGAAACCCTCGGTGCCATGAGTTGCAACCCGGCCATCGGTGGCATTGGCAAAAGCCATCTGGTCAAGGAAATCGATGCCCTCGGCGGCGCGATGGCCACCGCTACCGATTTGGGTGGCATTCAGTTTCGCGTGTTGAACAGCCGCAAAGGCCCGGCCGTACGGGCGACCCGTGCGCAAGCTGACCGGATTCTGTACAAAGCCGCTGTCCGCGAAATTCTGGAAAACCAGCCGAACCTGTGGATATTTCAACAAGCTGCTGACGACCTGATCGTCGAGCAGGAACAAGTCCGTGGTGTTGTCACGCAAATGGGTCTGCGTTTTCTCGCCGATTCCGTGGTGTTGACCACCGGTACGTTCCTCGGCGGACTTATCCACATCGGTTTGCAGAATTTTTCCGGCGGTCGTGCCGGTGATCCGCCGTCCATCGCACTGGCTCACCGTCTGCGTGAACTGCCGCTGCGTGTCGGTCGCCTGAAAACCGGCACACCGCCGCGTATCGACGGCAAGTCTGTGGATTTCTCGGTAATGACCGAGCAACCAGGCGATACGCCGATCCCGGTGATGTCGTTCATGGGTAACAAAGAACAGCATCCACGTCAGGTCAGTTGCTGGATTACTCACACCAACGCCCGCACCCACGAAATCATCGCGGCGAACCTCGACCGTTCGCCGATGTATTCCGCTGCCGGTGAGATCGAAGGCATTGGCCCGCGCTACTGCCCGTCGATCGAAGACAAGATCCACCGCTTTGCCGACAAGGAAAGCCATCAGGTGTTTATCGAACCGGAAGGTTTGACCACCCATGAGCTGTACCCGAACGGAATATCCACAAGCCTGCCGTTCGACGTGCAATTGCAGATCGTGCAATCGATTCGCGGCATGGAAAACGCGCACATCGTGCGTCCGGGTTATGCGATCGAGTACGACTACTTCGATCCGCGCGACCTGAAGTACAGCCTCGAAACCAAGGTCATCGGCGGTCTGTTCTTTGCCGGACAAATCAACGGCACCACCGGTTACGAAGAAGCTGGCGCCCAGGGTTTGCTGGCCGGGGCCAACGCGGCACTGCGCGCCAAGGGCAAAGAAGCCTGGTGTCCGCGTCGCGATGAAGCGTACATCGGTGTGTTGGTCGACGACCTGATCACCCTCGGTACCCAAGAGCCGTACCGCATGTTCACTTCCCGTGCCGAGTACCGCCTGATACTGCGCGAGGACAACGCCGACCTGCGTTTGACCGAAAAAGGTCGCGAGCTCGGACTGGTCGATGACGCACGTTGGGCAGCCTTCTGCAAGAAACGCGAAAGCATCGAACTCGAAGAACAGCGCCTGAAAAGCACTTGGGTTCGCCCGAATACGCAGCAGGGCGATGCGATCGCGGAAAAATTCGGCACGCCGCTGACTCACGAATACAACTTGCTCAACCTCTTGAGTCGTCCGGAAATCGACTACGCTGGTCTGGTCGAAGTGACCGGCAATGGCGCCGAAGATCCACAGGTCGCCGAACAGGTTGAGATCAAGACCAAATACGCCGGTTACATCGACCGTCAACAGGACGAAATCGCCCGTCTGCGCGCCAGTGAAGACACGAAATTGCCTGTGGATATCGATTACACCAACATTTCCGGTCTCTCCAAGGAGATCCAGAGCAAGCTCGGCGCGACTCGACCAGAGACGCTGGGCCAGGCTTCGCGGATCCCGGGTGTGACCCCGGCAGCGATTTCGCTGTTGATGATTCATTTGAAAAAACGCGGCGCGGGCCGTCAGTTGGAGCAAAGCGCTTGAGTTCTAAGGTCACTTCGCAACACGCCGAAGAGTTATCCACAGGAGCCCGCGAGCTCGGTGTCAACCTCACTGAAGCCCAGCATGAATTGCTGCTGGGTTATCTGGCCCTGTTGATCAAATGGAACCAGGCCTACAACCTGACCGCTGTACGCGATCCGGACGAGATGGTGTCGCGTCACTTGCTCGATAGCCTGAGCGTGATGTCGTTCATCGAAAACGGCCGTTGGCTCGACGTCGGTAGCGGCGGCGGCATGCCGGGAATCCCGTTGGCGATCCTGTATCCGGACTCGCAAGTGACTTGTCTGGACAGCAACGGCAAGAAAACCCGCTTTCTGACCCAGGTCAAACTCGAACTTAAACTGGATAACCTGCAAGTTATCCACAGTCGTGTCGAAGCGTTCCAGCCTGCGCAGCCGTTCAACGGGATCATTTCCCGGGCGTTCAGCAGCATGGAAAACTTCACCAACTGGACTCGCCACTTAGGCGACGCCGATACACGCTGGCTGGCAATGAAGGGCGTTCATCCGGCCGATGAGCTGGTAGCATTGCCGGCAGACTTCAAACTCGATAGCGAACACGCCCTGGCCGTACCCGGTTGCCAAGGCCAACGCCATCTGCTGATACTGCGCCGCACGGCATGATTGGGAACACAAGCAAGAATGGCTAAGGTATTCGCGATAGCGAACCAAAAGGGTGGTGTGGGCAAGACCACCACCTGCATCAACCTCGCAGCATCCCTGGTCGCGACCAAGCGCCGGGTGCTGTTGATCGATCTCGATCCACAGGGCAACGCCACCATGGGTAGCGGTGTGGATAAACACGGCCTGGAAAACTCGGTCTACGACCTGCTGATCGGCGAATGTGATCTGGCTCAGGCCATGCACTATTCCGAACATGGCGGTTACCAACTGCTGCCGGCCAACCGCGATCTGACGGCGGCCGAAGTCGTGCTGCTGGAAATGCAGATGAAGGAAAGCCGTCTGCGCAGCGCGCTGGCGCCAATCCGCGAAAACTACGATTACATTCTGATCGACTGCCCGCCGTCGCTGTCGATGCTTACGCTGAACGCCTTGGTTGCTGCTGACGGGGTAATTATCCCCATGCAGTGCGAGTACTTTGCGCTTGAAGGTCTCAGCGACCTTGTGGATAACATCAAGCGCATCGCTGAACTGCTGAATCCGAACCTGAAAGTCGAAGGGTTGCTGCGGACCATGTATGACCCGCGCCTGAGCCTGATGAACGACGTTTCGGCGCAGCTCAAGGAGCACTTCGGCGATCAGCTGTACGACACGGTGATCCCGCGCAACATCCGCCTGGCCGAAGCGCCGAGCTACGGCATGCCGGCGCTGGCCTACGACAAGCAATCGCGCGGCGCCCTGGCTTATCTGGCCCTGGCCGGCGAGATGGTTCGCCGTCAGCGCAAAAACTCACGCATCGCCGCCGCTCAGGCAACTTAAGGAATCCCCATGGCCGTCAAGAAACGAGGTCTCGGACGTGGACTGGATGCACTGCTGAGTGGTCCGACCGTCAGCGCGCTGGAAGAACAAGCGGCGCAAGCTGACACCCGCGAACTGCAGCACTTGCCGTTGGATCTGCTGCAGCGCGGCAAATACCAGCCGCGCCGCGACATGGATCCGCAGGCGCTGGAAGAACTGGCAGCGTCGATCAAGGCGCAAGGCGTCATGCAGCCGATCGTGGTGCGCCCGATTGGCGGTGGCCGCTTTGAGATCATCGCTGGTGAACGTCGCTGGCGCGCGAGTCAGCAAGCCGGGCAGGAAACCATCCCGGCGATGGTCCGCGATGTGCCGGATGAAACCGCAATCGCCATTGCGCTGATCGAGAACATCCAGCGCGAAGACCTCAACCCGATCGAAGAAGCGGTGGCCCTGCAGCGTTTGCAGCAGGAATTCCAGCTGACGCAGCAGCAGGTCGCCGAGGCTGTGGGTAAGTCCCGCGTCACTGTGGCTAACCTGTTGCGGCTTATTGCACTACCGGAAGTCATCAAGACCATGCTGTCCCATGGCGACCTGGAAATGGGGCATGCCCGTGCTTTGCTCGGTCTGCCGGACAATCAGCAGGTGGAAGGGGCGCGACATGTTGTCGCACGCGGTCTCACCGTGCGCCAAACTGAGGCACTGGTTCGCCAGTGGTTGAGTGGCAAACCGGAGCCTGTGGAAGCGACCAAACCCGACCCGGATATCGCCCGCCTTGAACAGCGTCTGGCCGAGCGCCTAGGCTCTGCGGTGCAGATTCGCCATGGGAAGAAGGGAAAGGGCCAGTTGGTGATCGGTTACAACTCCCTCGATGAGCTTCAAGGTGTGCTCGCACACATCCGCTGAAACATTTCCTCATGTAGCGCGCAGTCGGAAATCACTACCTGACAGTTGAATAGGGGCAGAACCGCCCCTATACTCTGCGCGCATTTTGTCGGCACAAATTATGCCAAGTTATTGAATTCTGGCAGCCGACCATTGGAGAGCAAACGTGATGGAAACCCGCAAGCCAAACCGCCTGCCGTTCCATCGCCTGGCGGTTTTTCCGGTGTTAATGGCTCAATTTGTCATTTTGCTCATTGCCGCTTTGGCGCTCTGGCAATGGCACGGAGTCGTTGCCGGATACTCGGGACTTTGCGGAGGCCTGATAGCCTTGCTGCCCAATGTTTATTTCGCTCACAAGGCATTTCGGTTTTCCGGCGCCCGAGCAGCCCAGTCCATCGTCCGGTCTTTTTATGCCGGCGAGGCAGGCAAACTGATTTTGACGGCAGTGCTCTTTGCACTGGTGTTTGCAGGTGTGAAGCCACTGGCGCCGATAGCTGTATTCGGCGCGTTCGTGCTGACTCAGTCGGTCAGCTGGTTCGCTCCCCTGCTGATGAGAACAAGACTTTCGAGACCTTAGGGCGTTTGAGGCAACCATGGCAGAAACAACCGCTTCGGGCTATATCCAGCACCACTTGCAGAACCTGACCTTCGGTCAGCTACCTAACGGCGGCTGGGGCTTTGCCCATACCGCAGCAGAAGCCAAAGAAATGGGCTTCTGGGCTTTCCACGTCGATACCCTCGGCTGGTCGGTCGCGTTGGGTCTGATCTTCGTACTTCTTTTCCGCATGGCGGCAAAGAAAGCGACTTCGGGTCAGCCGGGTGCTTTGCAGAACTTCGTTGAAGTATTGGTCGAATTCGTCGATGGCAGCGTGAAAGACAGCTTCCATGGCCGTAGCCCGGTGATTGCACCGCTGGCACTGACCATCTTCGTCTGGGTGTTCCTGATGAACGCCGTCGACCTGGTACCGGTCGACTGGATTCCTCAGCTGGCCATCCTGATCACCGGCGACCACCACATCCCGTTCCGCGCCGTGTCGACTACCGACCCGAACGCGACTCTGGGCATGGCGTTCTCGGTTTTCGCATTGATCATTTTCTATAGCATCAAGGTCAAGGGCTTCGGCGGCTTCATCGGCGAACTGACCCTGCACCCGTTCGGCAGCAAGAACATCTTCGTTCAAGCCCTGCTGATCCCGGTGAACTTCCTGCTGGAATTCGTGACCCTGATCGCCAAGCCGATCTCTCTGGCTCTGCGTCTGTTCGGCAACATGTATGCCGGCGAGCTGGTGTTCATTCTGATCGCTGTGATGTTCGGCAGCGGCCTGCTCTGGCTGAGCGGCCTGGGCGTTGTTCTGCAGTGGGCGTGGGCTGTGTTCCACATCCTGATCATCACGCTGCAGGCGTTCATCTTCATGATGCTGACCATCGTCTACCTGTCGATGGCGCACGAAGAAAACCATTAAGGCCAGTCTCGACTAGTCTGATGTCCTTCCCGGTCAAACGGGAAGGGGCTCTTCACAGGGCACCTGAAACGATTTGTTTTACCGCTTTAATCTAAAAAACCTAAACCATACGACGTAAAAGTCGGGAGGAAAGATGGAAACTGTAGTTGGTCTAACCGCTATCGCTGTTGCACTGTTGATCGGCCTGGGCGCACTGGGTACCGCAATTGGTTTCGGCCTGCTGGGCGGCAAGTTCCTGGAAGGCGCAGCGCGTCAGCCAGAAATGGTTCCAATGCTGCAAGTTAAAATGTTCATCGTTGCCGGTCTGCTCGACGCCGTAACCATGATCGGTGTTGGTATCGCTCTGTTCTTCACCTTTGCGAACCCGTTCGTTGGTCAGATCGCTGGCTAATTACCCGGATTCTTCCGAGTAATTTGATGTGATGGACAACGTAACTGCGAGGTGTTGGCGTGAACATTAATGCGACCCTGATTGGCCAGTCCGTTGCGTTCCTGATTTTTGTACTGTTCTGCATGAAGTATGTATGGCCTCCGGTCATCGCTGCTCTGCACGAACGTCAAAAGAAGATCGCTGATGGTCTGGACGCTGCCAGCCGTGCAGCTCGCGACCTGGAGTTGGCCCAAGAAAAAGCGGGTCAGCAACTGCGCGAAGCGAAAGCTCAGGCAGCTGAAATCATCGAGCAAGCCAAGAAACGCGGTAACCAGATTGTCGAAGAGGCCGTTGAAAAGGCCCGTGTCGACGCTGACCGTGTGAAGGTTCAGGCTCAAGCCGAGATCGAACAGGAACTGAACAGTGTCAAGGACAAGCTGCGCGCCCAAGTGGGTTTGCTGGCTGTCGGCGGCGCCGAGAAGATCCTGGGTGCCACAATCGATCAAAACGCGCACGCAGAGCTGGTTAACCAACTGGCTGCTGAAATCTAAGCGAGGGCGATCATGGCAGAACTGACCACGTTGGCCCGACCTTACGCTAAGGCGGCCTTCGAGCACGCTCAGGCCCACCAGCAACTGGCCAATTGGTCAGCCATGCTCGGCCTGGCTGCAGCGGTGTCGCAAGACGACACCATGCAGCGCGTGCTCAAGGCCCCGCGACTGACGAGCGCAGAAAAGGCCGCCACGTTTATTGACGTGTGCGGCGACAAGTTTGATGCCAAGGCACAGAACTTCATCAATGTCGTTGCCGAAAACGACCGTCTCCCGCTTCTGCCGGAGATTGCCGCTCTTTTCGACCTGTACAAGGCCGAACAAGAGAAGTCGGTAGACGTTGAAGTGACCAGTGCTTTTGCATTGAACCAAGAACAGCAAGACAAACTCGCCAAGGTTCTCAGTGCACGACTCAACCGGGAAGTGCGCCTGCAAGTTGCGGAGGATGCTGCCCTTATAGGTGGTGTCGTTATCCGCGCCGGCGACCTGGTTATCGATGGCTCGATTCGCGGCAAAATCGCGAAACTTGCCGAAGCATTGAAATCTTGAGTTTGAAGGGGCAGCAGAGCAATGCAGCAACTCAATCCTTCCGAAATAAGTGAAATTATCAAGGGCCGCATCGACAAGCTCGATGTGACCTCCCAAGCCCGTAACGAAGGCACTGTCGTCAGCGTATCTGACGGCATCGTGCGGATTCACGGTCTGGCCGACGTTATGTACGGCGAGATGATCGAGTTTCCGGGCGGCGTCTACGGTATGGCCCTCAACCTGGAGCAAGACTCCGTAGGTGCCGTTGTACTGGGCGCTTACCAGTCTCTGGCTGAAGGCATGAGCGCCAAGTGCACTGGCCGCATCCTCGAAGTTCCGGTTGGTAAGGAACTGCTGGGTCGCGTAGTCGACGCACTGGGTAACCCTGTTGACGGCAAAGGTCCACTGGGCAACACCGAGACCGACGCGGTCGAGAAAGTTGCACCGGGCGTGATCTGGCGTAAGTCGGTAGACCAGCCTGTACAGACTGGCTACAAGGCTGTCGATGCCATGATCCCTGTCGGCCGTGGCCAGCGTGAGCTGATCATCGGTGACCGTCAGATCGGTAAAACCGCTCTGGCGATCGACGCGATCATCAACCAGAAAGACAGCGGCATTTTCTGCGTCTACGTAGCTATCGGTCAGAAGCAATCGACCATCGCCAACGTGGTTCGCAAGCTGGAAGAAAACGGCGCCCTGGCCAACACGATCATCGTGGCTGCCAGTGCTTCGGAATCTCCTGCGCTGCAATTCCTGGCACCGTACTCCGGTTGCACCATGGGTGAATTCTTCCGCGACCGCGGTGAAGACGCGCTGATCGTTTATGACGATCTGTCCAAGCAAGCAGTGGCTTACCGCCAGATTTCCCTGCTGCTGCGCCGTCCACCAGGCCGTGAAGCTTACCCAGGCGACGTGTTCTATCTCCACTCCCGTCTGCTGGAGCGCGCATCCCGCGTTTCGGAAGAATACGTAGAGAAGTTCACCAACGGCGCAGTGACCGGCAAAACCGGTTCCCTGACCGCACTGCCGATCATCGAAACCCAGGCTGGCGACGTTTCCGCGTTCGTTCCGACCAACGTGATTTCCATCACCGACGGTCAGATCTTCCTGGAATCGGCCATGTTCAACTCGGGCATCCGCCCTGCAGTGAACGCCGGTGTTTCGGTATCCCGTGTGGGTGGTGCCGCTCAGACCAAGATCATCAAGAAGCTCTCCGGTGGTATCCGTACCGCTCTGGCTCAGTACCGTGAACTGGCGGCATTCGCCCAGTTCGCTTCTGACCTGGACGAAGCGACCCGTAAGCAACTTGAGCATGGTCAGCGCGTTACCGAGCTGATGAAGCAGAAGCAATACGCACCAATGTCGATCGCTGACATGGCGCTGTCGCTGTATGCCGCTGAGCGTGGGTTCCTGACTGACATTGAAATCGCCAAGATCGGCAGCTTCGAACAAGCGCTGATTGCTTTCTTCAACCGCGATCACGCCGATTTGATGGCCAAGATCAACGTTAAAGGTGACTTCAATGACGAAATCGACGCTGGCATGAAAGCCGGTATCGAGAAGTTCAAGGCCACCCAAACCTGGTAAGCCGCAGCGGGAGCCGCGAGGCTCCCGCTTGCTAACCTGATAGGTGTTACATGGCAGGCGCAAAAGAGATTCGCAGTAAGATTGCGAGCATCAAAAGCACGCAAAAGATTACCAGCGCCATGGAAAAAGTGGCGGTCAGCAAAATGCGCAAGGCACAAATGCGCATGGCTGCTAGCCGTCCTTATGCGGAGCGTATCCGCCAGGTTATTGGGCATCTGGCCAACGCCAACCCGGAATACCGCCACCCGTTCATGATCGACCGCGCTATCAAGCGTGTCGGTTATGTTGTGGTGAGCAGTGACCGTGGTCTGTGCGGCGGCTTGAATACCAACCTGTTCAAGGCCCTGGTCAAGGACATGGCGGTAAACCGCGAAAACGGCGTCGAGATTGATCTGTGTGTTGTTGGTAGCAAGGGTGCGGCCTTTTTCCGCAACTTCGGCGGTAACGTCGTTGCAGCTATCAGCCACTTGGGTGAAGAGCCGTCGATCAATGATCTGATCGGCAGCGTCAAGGTGATGCTGGATGCCTACCTGGACGGCCGTATTGACCGCCTGTCCGTGGTGTCCAACAAGTTCATCAACACCATGACGCAACAGCCTACCGTGGAGCAGTTGATTCCACTGGTGGCCACCCCGGATCAGGATCTCAAGCACCACTGGGACTATCTCTACGAACCGGATGCCAAAGAGCTGCTTGACGGCTTGATGGTCCGCTACGTTGAGTCGCAGGTCTACCAGGCGGTGGTCGAGAACAACGCGGCTGAACAAGCTGCGCGGATGATCGCGATGAAGAACGCTACCGACAACGCCGGTGATTTGATCAGCGATTTGCAGCTGATCTACAACAAGGCGCGTCAGGCTGCGATCACCCAAGAGATCTCGGAAATCGTCGGCGGCGCTGCCGCGGTTTAACGGTTCAAATATTCAGAGGATCCAGCTATGAGTAGCGGACGTATCGTTCAAATCATCGGCGCCGTTATCGACGTGGAATTTCCACGCGACAGCGTACCGAGCATCTACAACGCGCTGAAAGTAGTGAGCGCGGCTGAAACCACTCTGGAAGTTCAGCAACAGCTGGGCGACGGCGTGGTTCGCACCATTGCGATGGGTTCCACCGAGGGCTTGAAGCGCGGTCTGGAAGTTACCGACTCTGGCGCAGCCATCTCCGTACCGGTCGGTAAAGCGACCCTGGGCCGGATCATGGACGTCCTCGGTAACCCGATCGACGAAGCTGGCCCGATCGACACCGAAGAGCGTTGGGGCATTCACCGTCCAGCGCCTTCGTTCGCTGAACAGGCAGGCGGCAACGACCTGCTGGAAACCGGCATCAAGGTTATCGACCTGGTTTGCCCGTTTGCCAAAGGCGGTAAAGTCGGTCTGTTCGGTGGTGCCGGTGTAGGCAAAACCGTAAACATGATGGAACTGATCCGTAACATCGCCATCGAGCACAGCGGTTATTCCGTGTTCGCCGGTGTGGGTGAGCGTACTCGTGAGGGTAACGACTTCTACCACGAGATGAAGGACTCCAACGTTCTGGACAAAGTGGCACTGGTTTACGGTCAGATGAACGAGCCGCCGGGTAACCGTCTGCGCGTAGCACTGACCGGCCTGACCATGGCCGAGAAGTTCCGTGACGAAGGTAACGACGTTCTGCTGTTCGTCGACAACATCTATCGTTACACCCTGGCCGGTACTGAAGTATCCGCACTGCTGGGCCGTATGCCTTCGGCAGTAGGTTACCAGCCGACCCTGGCTGAAGAGATGGGCGTTCTGCAAGAACGTATCACTTCGACCAAGGAAGGTTCGATCACTTCGATCCAAGCGGTATACGTACCTGCGGATGACTTGACCGACCCGTCGCCAGCGACCACCTTCGCCCACTTGGACGCCACCGTCGTTCTGTCCCGTGACATCGCTTCCCTGGGTATCTACCCAGCGGTAGATCCACTGGATTCGACTTCGCGCCAGCTGGACCCGAACGTAATCGGCCAGGACCACTACGACACCGCTCGCGGCGTTCAGTACGTTCTGCAACGTTACAAAGAGCTGAAGGACATCATCGCGATCCTGGGTATGGACGAGCTGTCGGAAGCCGACAAGCAGTTGGTAAACCGTGCTCGTAAGATCCAGCGCTTCTTGTCGCAGCCGTTCTTCGTGGCTGAAGTCTTCACCGGTGCTTCGGGTAAATACGTTTCCCTGAAAGACACCATTGCTGGCTTCAAAGGCATCCTCAACGGTGACTACGACCACCTGCCAGAACAAGCGTTCTACATGGTTGGCGGCATCGAAGAAGCGATCGAGAAAGCCAAGAAACTGTAATCCCGGCGCCCGGCAACGGGCGCTAATTTAGGTTGAGGCAATCAGATGGCTATGACAGTCCATTGCGATATCGTCAGCGCGGAAGGGGAAATCTTTTCCGGCCTGGTCGAGATGGTGATTGCGCACGGTGCACTGGGTGATCTTGGTATCGCTCTGGGTCACGCGCCGCTGATCACTAATCTGAAGCCAGGTCCGATCCGCCTGATCAAGCAAGGCGGGGAAGCCGAGGTGTTCTACATCTCCGGTGGTTTCCTCGAGGTTCAGCCGAACATGGTCAAGGTACTTGCCGATACCGTGCAACGTGCTGCCGACCTGGATGAAGCCTCCGCTCAGCAAGCCGTTCAGGCTGCCGAGAAGGCATTGCATGAACGTGGCGCCGAGTTCGACTACGGAGCTGCGTCCGCGCGACTGGCCGAGGCTGCAGCTCAGCTGCGCACCGTCCAGCAGATCCGCAAGAAGTTTGGCGGTTAATCCGTCAGCCGCTTGTTGTGCGATTGATAAAAAAGGGTAGCCTCGGCTACCCTTTTTTCTTTTCCGATTTTTACAACCCGGTCGCAGTTGCTGACCACCCAGGATTGGTAGCCAGTCATGTCTCTTGAAATCGTTATCCTCGCGGCCGGTCAAGGCACGCGTATGCGCTCGGCCCTGCCGAAGGTGCTGCACCCGATTGCCGGCAACTCCATGCTGGGTCATGTTATCCACAGCGCTAGGCAACTCGATCCACAACGCATTCATGTGGTGATTGGTCATGGTGCCGACGTGGTGCGCGAGCGACTGGCTGCCGACGATCTGAATTTCGTCCTGCAGGACAAGCAACTCGGCACCGGCCACGCCACCGCTCAAGCGGTGCCGTTCATTACTGCCGACACCGTGCTGATCCTCTACGGGGACGTGCCGCTGATCGAAGTCGAAACCCTGCAGCGTCTGCTCAAGCATGTCGTGCCTGGACAGATGGGCTTGCTCACCGTCGAGCTGGATGACCCGACCGGTTACGGCCGCATCGTGCGCGATGCCGACGGTAAGGTGGCCGCGATCGTTGAGCACAAAGATGCCAGCGAAGCGCAACGCGCAATTACTGAAGGCAACACCGGCATTCTTGCTGTCCCGGCCAATCGTCTGGCTGACTGGATGAGCCGTCTGTCGAACAACAACGCTCAAGGCGAGTACTACCTGACCGACGTGATCGAGATGGCGGTCAATGATGGTCTGGTGGTCGCCACCGAGCAACCACACGACCCGATGGAAGTGCAGGGCGCCAATGACCGCAAGCAGCTGTCTGAGCTGGAGCGTCATTACCAGTTGCGCGCTGGTCGTCGGTTTATGGCGCAAGGCGTCACTTTGCGTGATCCGGCGCGCTTTGACGTGCGTGGTGAAGTGACCGTCGGTCGCGATGTGCTGATCGACATCAACGTGATCCTCGAAGGCAATGTGGTCATCGAAGATGACGTGGTGATCGGCCCGAACTGCGTGATCAAGGACAGCACCCTGCGCAAAGGCGTGGTCATCAAAGCCAACAGTCATATCGAAGGTGCCGTACTGGGCGAGGGCAGTGACGCCGGCCCGTTCGCGCGTCTGCGTCCAGGCACCGTGCTTGAAGCACGCGCGCATGTGGGTAACTTCGTTGAGCTGAAAAATGCCCGCATGGGCGAAGGCGCCAAGGCGGGACACCTGACTTATCTGGGCGATGCCGAGATCGGTGCGCGTACCAACATCGGCGCCGGCACCATCACTTGCAACTACGATGGCGCCAACAAGTGGAGAACCGTGCTGGGTGCAGATGTGTTCATCGGTTCCAATAATTCGCTGGTCGCGCCTGTGGATATCTCCGACGGTGCAACCACGGCGGCCGGCTCGACGATTACGCAGAATGTGGATAACGCGCAGTTGGCCGTGGGCCGAGCGCGGCAGAGAAATATCGACGGCTGGAAGCGGCCGGAGAAGTTCAAGAAGAGCTGAGTTATCCACAGTTTCTTTTTAACGACGAAAATCCAATGTGGGAGCGAACTTGCTCGCGAATGCCGTAGATCATTCAACATTGATGTTGACTGACACGATGCCTTCGCGAGCAAGCTCGCTCCCACATTTTTGTTTGTGTCGTTTTCAAAAAAGCCTTGCTGCCGCTTGACGATTTAGAGCCGATAGGTTTTGATTGCTTCCGTTATCTTTCGAAACGAAACTTAAGTCGCCATGTCGAAACGCAACACGCCGCAACGCCGTCACAACATCCTCGCCTTGCTCAACGAGCAGGGCGAAGTCAGTGTGGATGAACTGGCCAAGCGCTTCGAAACCTCGGAAGTTACGATCCGCAAGGATCTCGCCGCCCTGGAAAGCCACGGTCTGTTGCTGCGCCGCTACGGCGGGGCGATCACCATGCCGCAGGAACTGGTCGCGGAAACCGCGCAGAGCGTTTCCAAGTACAAACAGGCCATCGCCCGCGCGGCGGTGAAACGCATCCGCGAACACGCGCGGATCATCATCGACAGCGGCAGCACCACCGCCGCGATGATCCCCGAACTTGGCCAGCAGCCGGGTTTGGTGGTGATGACCAATTCCCTGCACGTCGCCAACGCCCTGAGTGAACTCGAGCACGAACCGGTGCTGTTGATGACCGGCGGCACCTGGGATCCGCATTCGGAATCCTTTCAGGGCCAGGTCGCCGAGCAGGTACTACGCTCTTACGACTTCGACCAGTTGTTCATTGGCGCCGACGGTATCGATCTGGTGCGCGGCACGACGACTTTCAATGAATTGCTGGGACTGAGCCGGGTCATGGCCGAGGTGGCGCGAGAAGTCATCGTCATGGTCGAGGCCGACAAGATCGGTCGCAAGATCCCCAATCTGGAACTGCCGTGGAGCAGCGTCCATACCCTCATTACCGATGATCGCCTGCCTATCGAAGCGCGCGATCAGATACAGGCCCGCGGTATCACCGTGATTTGCGCGGCTGTCAGTCAGGAGAAATAAGCATGTGTGGAATTGTCGGCGCAGTTGCTGAACGTAATATCACCGCCATCCTGCTCGAAGGCCTCAAGCGCCTTGAATACCGTGGCTATGACAGCGCCGGTGTCGCGGTCTTCACCAACGACGAAACCCTCGAGCGCATGCGTCGCCCGGGCAAGGTCAGTGAACTCGAAGCGGCGCTGGCCGAACACCCACTGGTGGGCCGTCTCGGCATTGCTCACACCCGTTGGGCCACCCACGGCGCTCCTTGCGAGCGTAACGCGCACCCGCATTTCTCCGGCGACATCGCGGTGGTGCACAACGGCATCATCGAAAACCACGAAGCCCTGCGTGAACAACTGAAAGCGCTGGGTTACGTGTTTACTTCGGACACCGACACCGAAGTCATTGCCCACCTGCTCAACCACAAGCTCAAGGACCAGCCAGACCTGAGCGTTGCGCTTAAAGCGACGGTCAAGGAACTGCACGGTGCTTACGGTCTGGCCGTGATCAATGCCAAACAGCCGGATCGTCTGGTCGCCGCGCGCAGTGGCAGCCCGTTGGTGATCGGTCTGGGTCTGGGCGAGAATTTCCTCGCCTCTGACCAATTGGCCCTGCGTCAGGTCACGGACCGCTTCATGTACCTGGAAGAAGGCGATATCGCCGAAATTCGCCGCGATAACGTGCAGATCTGGGACATCAACGGTAATGCCGTCGAGCGCCAGACCGTGCAGTACAGCGATGGTGCCGAAGCTGCCGACAAAGGTGAATACCGCCACTACATGCTCAAGGAAATCCACGAGCAACCGGCCGTTGTACAACGCACCCTCGAAGGTCGCCTGAGCAACGATCAGGTGCTGGTGCAAGCGTTCGGTCCACAAGCGGCCGAACTGTTCGCCAAAGTCCGCAACGTACAGATCGTCGCCTGTGGCACCAGCTATCACGCCGGCATGGTCGCGCGTTACTGGCTCGAAGAACTGGCCGGTATCCCGTGCCAGGTCGAAGTCGCCAGCGAATTCCGCTACCGCAAAGTGGTGGTGCAGCCGGACACCTTGTTCGTGACCATCTCGCAGTCCGGCGAAACCGCCGACACCCTGGCGGCGCTGCGCAATGCCAAGGAACTGGGCTTCCTCGCCAGCCTGGCCATCTGCAACGTTGGCATCAGCTCACTGGTGCGCGAATCCGACCTGACCCTGCTGACCCAGGCCGGCCGCGAAATCGGCGTCGCCTCGACCAAAGCCTTCACCACGCAATTGGTCGGCCTATTGCTGCTGACCCTGTCGCTGGGCCAAGTGCGCGGCACACTGGCCGACGGCGTCGAAGCACGTCTGGTCGAAGAACTGCGTCGCCTGCCAACCCGTCTCGGCGAAGCACTGGCCATGGACAGCACGGTGGAAAAAATCGCCGAGCTGTTCGCCGAGAAGAACCACACGCTATTTCTCGGTCGTGGTGCGCAATTCCCGGTAGCAATGGAAGGCGCCCTGAAACTCAAGGAAATCTCCTACATCCACGCCGAAGCCTATCCGGCCGGCGAACTGAAACACGGCCCGCTGGCGCTTGTGGATAACGATATGCCGGTGGTTACCGTCGCGCCGAACAACGAACTGCTGGAAAAGCTCAAATCCAACCTGCAGGAAGTCCGCGCCCGTGGCGGTGAACTGATCGTGTTCGCCGACGAAAAATCCGGGATGACCAACGGCGAAGGCACTCACGTGGTGCAGATGCCGCACATCCACGACATCCTCTCACCGATCCTTTACACGGTTCCGCTGCAGTTGCTGTCGTACTACGTGGCGGTGCTCAAGGGCACGGACGTCGATCAGCCGCGTAACCTGGCGAAGTCGGTGACGGTGGAATAAGTTATCCACAGCTGACCTACGCGCAAAAATCGCAGCTTCGGCTGCGATTTTTGTATCTGACTCGAGAGGCACCATGGATCGCTTCCAGGAAATGCACATCTTCACCACCGTCGCCCAAGAGCAAGGCTTTTCCTCTGCCGCGCGGCGTCTGGGTTTGTCAGCGGCCAGCGTCACGCGTGCGGTGGCGGCGCTGGAGTTGCGCATCGGCACGCAGTTGCTGATTCGTACTACGCGCAGTGTGCATTTGAGCGAAGCCGGGCAGCGTTATCTGGAGGATTGTCGGAGGATTCTCGCTGAGGTGCAGGAAGCCGAGGATTCGGCAGCGGGCAGTCATGCCGAGCCGCGTGGGCAACTGACGGTCACAGCGCCGGTGTTGTTCGGTGATTTGTTTGTGACGCCGCTGATGGCGCGTTATCTGGCGCAGTATCCGGATGTCACGATCAATGCGGTACTGGTCGATCGGATCGTCAACATGGTCGAGGAGGGCATCGATGTGGCGGTGCGTATCGGTGATCTGCCGGACAGCAGTCAGCATGCTGTTCGCGTGGGTGAGGTGCGTAGGGTCATTTGCGGCTCGCCGGACTACTTTGCCAAATATGGCCGACCGGCTCATCCCCACGCGTTGGCGGGCGCGCCAGTGGTGGCGACTTCAGCGATTGGCCAGCAACGCAGTTGGCCGTTTCTCGACGCGGGTGAACCGCTTAGCGTGCGTCCTGAGCCGCGTCTGATCGTGACCGCCAATCAGGCAGCGATTACCGCAGCCTGCATGGGGCTGGGCTTGACTCGGGTGCTGTCTTATCAAGTTGCCAGCAAAATCGCGACCGGTGAGCTGGAAATCGTCCTCGCTGAATTTGAACTGCCGACATTGCCGATCCATGTGGTGTATCAGGGCGGGCGCAAGGCGCCGGCGCGGATCCGCAGTTTTGTCGATTTCACCGCCAACGCTTTGCGCGAACATCCTGCTTTGAAAGGCGCTGCGTTATTGCACCCAATGAAATAATCGATTGCAGTTACTGGTTATTCTGTTGTTTTTGCGATCAGCGCAAGATGGCCTCCATCGGCGCTCTCATTCCCGCAGTGGCGCCCCTGTTCAGCGGAGTCGACCATGCAAGCGATCAAACTCTACAACTTTCCACGTTCCGGCCACGCCCACCGTGTCGAGCTGATGTTGTCCCTGCTGCAACTGCCGACCGAGCTGGTTTTCGTCGATCTGGCCAAGGGTGAGCACAAGCAGCCGGCGTATCTGGCGATCAACAGTTTTGGCCAAGTACCGGCGATTGATGACGGCGGCGTGGTGCTGGCCGACTCCAACGCGATTCTGGTGTACCTGGCGCAGAAATACGGCAACGGCCGTTGGTTGCCAACGGATCCTGTCGGCGCCGCACGTGTGCAGCGCTGGTTGTCGGCCGCAGCCGGACCTATCGCTTTCGGGCCCGCTGCAGCGCGACTGGTCACGGTGTTTGGCGCACAACTGAATGCGGACGAGGCAATCACCCGGGCGCATAACCTGCTCAAGGTGATGGACATCGAGTTGGGCAAAACCGCGTACCTGGCCGGCGACGAACCGACCATTGCCGACGTTTCTGCCTACAGTTACATCGCCCACGCACCGGAAGGCAACGTGTCGCTGGACGACTACGGCAACGTCCGCGCCTGGCTGGCGCGGGTTGAAGCCTTGCCTGGTTTCGTCGGCATGCCGCGTACGGTTGCCGGTCTGCAAACCACTGCCTGATTTTCGCAATCGACACTGTGCCGACGGTGCAGGGGAGAGGTCGTGATGGAACGTTCACCGTGGCACGCTGGCGAACAGCAATTGCAGGCCCATGTCGGCGTTGCCGATCGTATGGAAGCCTTCGGGCGTAAGGTGATTCGCACCTGGATGCCGGATCAGCACCGTGAGTTCTATCAGCAACTGCCCTTCATGCTGTACGGCGCAGTCGATGCGCAGGGGATGCCGTGGGCCAGTGTGCTCGAAGGTGCGCCGGGGTTTGCCCGGTCGCCGGATCCCGAGCATTTGCATTTCGCCAGCCAGCCTGCTGCCGATGACCCGGCGCAACTGCGCAATGGCGAGCCGATCGGTTTGCTCGGCATCGAATTGCACACCCGCCGGCGCAATCGCCTCAACGGCCATGTCGGCAATCTGAGCGCTGATGGTTTTGACGTGAGCGTGGATCAGGCCTTCGGCAACTGCCCGCAGTACATTCAACTGCGTCAGTTTCAGCGGGTGCCGCTGACAGATCCGCAGACACGCCCGGCTGAGCATCTGAGCGGCCTTGATGATGCAGCCATGGCGCTGATCGCCGGCGCTGATACGTTTTTTGTCGCCAGTTATGTGGATGTCGACGGCCAGCGTGCGGTGGATGTTTCTCACCGGGGTGGCCAGGCCGGTTTCGTACGGGTGGAAGGCAATCGTCTGACCATCCCTGACTTTGCCGGCAACCTGCATTTCAACACCC
This sequence comes from Pseudomonas sp. ok266, assembly GCF_900110195.1. Taxonomy (NCBI): domain Bacteria; kingdom Pseudomonadati; phylum Pseudomonadota; class Gammaproteobacteria; order Pseudomonadales; family Pseudomonadaceae; genus Pseudomonas; species Pseudomonas sp. ok266. Next base: position 144,951 of record NZ_FOCU01000001.1, read on the forward strand.
TCGGCAATCTGCTGCTCAATCCCAAGGCCGGCTTGCTGTTCATCGACTTTTCCACAGGTGATCTGCTGCAACTCAGCGGGCGTACCGAGATCCTTCTCGATGACCCGCAGATCGAGGCCTTTCAAGGTGCGGAACGGCTGTGGACATTTGAGGTGGAAAAACTGGTGCGGCGTCCGGCAGCTCTGGCGTTGCGCTGGCGCTTCGAAGGCATGTCGCCGACCAGCCTGCTGACCGGTAATTGGGCCGAAGCCGACGCCCGTTTGCAGGCGCAGGCACTGGGTAATCAATGGCGGCCGCTGCGCGTGGCGAAGATCGAAGCAGAAAGTCGCAGCATCCGTTCAATCTATCTGGAGCCAACCGATGGCGCCGGGTTGCCAGTGTTTCTCGCGGGTCAGCATTTGCCAGTGCGTTTCACTATTGATGGCGAGGTGCATATCCGCACCTACAGTCTTTCGAGTGCGCCATCGGATGGTTTCTACCGGATCAGCGTGAAGCGCGAAGGGCTGATTTCCTCGCACCTGCATGAGCAGATTCGCGTTGGTGATGTGCTCGAGGCGCGGGCGCCGCAGGGACATTTCACCGTGGCGCCGCTGGAACAGCGACCGTTGGTGCTGCTGGCTGCCGGGGTCGGCATCACGCCGTTGCTGTCGATGCTGCGCGAGGTTGTGTACCAGGGCTTGCGCACGCGGGGGATTCGTCCGACGTTGTTGCTGCAGAGTTCGCGCAGTCTGGCGGATCAGCCATTTCGAAAGGAGCTGGATCGTTTGCTCGAAACCGCAGGCGATTCTGTACGAGTGCTGCGTCTGCTCAGCCAGCCGGAAGCCGATCTGCAAGAGGGTGAGGATTTCGATCTGCATGGGCGCATCGACGGCGCGGTGCTGAGGAACCTGCTGGAGGCCGAGGATTTCGATCAGCTCGACTTTGTGCTCTGCGGCCCCGGTGGTTTTACCCAAGGGCTGTACGACACTTTGCGCGAACTGGATGTGCGCGACACGCAGATTCACGCGGAAACCTTTGGCCCGTCGACCCTGAAACGTCAGGCCGATCCGGATGCGATCGTGATCGAGCAACCGCCCGCAGCGACCACTTCGGTGCCGGTGGTGTTTGAGCGCTCGGCGAAAGAGGCACGTTGGCAACCCGATGGCGGCAGTTTGCTGGAACTGGCAGAAAGTCGCGGACTACGCCCGGAGTTCAGTTGCCGTGGTGGGTCGTGCGGTACCTGCAAGACCCGGCTGGTCAGTGGCGCGGTGAATTATCCACAGGTGCCGGCGGATATTCCGGAGGCGGGGCATGTGCTGATTTGTTGTGCAGTTCCGGCACAAAGCAATCAGCCGCTTGTACTGGATCTGTAACCTGACCCTGTAGGAGTGAGCCTGCTCGCGATCGCGTCGGGTCAATCAACATCATTGTTGCTGACAGACCGCTATCGCGAGCAGGCTCACTCCTACAATGAATCTGTGTTGAATAGCATTAAGCGTAAGACAAGGATTTCTCTTCCAGCAATTCCTGATACAGCTCTGTCCACTTGCGGCCCATGTCATCGGCTGTGAATAACTGCCGGTAACGCGCTTCGGCTTTCACACCCATGGCGGCGGCGCGCACCGGGTCTTCCCACAGTGTGCGCATCGCCTCGCGAAACGCCTGTGGATGACTCGGAGGCACCACCAGCCCGGTTTCGTTGTGAATATTGATGTAGCTGGTGCCAGTGCCGATCTCGCTGGAAATCATCGGCTTGCCGTACATCGCACCTTCCAGCAGGGAGATGCCGAAAGCTTCCGAGCGCAGGTGCGAAGGGAAGACGATGGCGTAGCTCAGTTGCAGCAGTGCGACTTTGTCTTCGTCACCCAGGCGCCCGAGGAAATGAATGTTGCGCAGGCCCAGCGCCCGAGCCTGAGCGTGCAGTTCCAGTTCCAGAGGCCCGGCGCCGACAATGACCACGGGATAGTCCACGTCTTTCAGGGCCTCAAGCAGGATGTGCAGGCCTTTGTAGTAACGCATCACGCCGACAAACAGAAAAAACTTGTCCCCAACCCGCTGGCGCCAGCGATTCATTCGTTCGGTATCCGGCTGTGGATAACCGGCCTTGTTCAAACCGTAGGGAATCACTCGGGTCTTGTCCTGGAACTGCTGCAGCACATCGCTGGTGTGCAGGTAGTTCGGTGAAGCGGCAACGATGCGGTCGGCGCTGGCGAGGAAGCGATTCATCAACGGGCGATAGAGTTTGAGCAGGTGCTTTTGGCGAATGATGTCCGAATGGTAGGTCACCACGCTTGGTTTATTCATCGCACTGGCGAAATGCACCATGTCCATGAACGGCCACGGGAAGTGGTAATTGACCACGTCGGCCTCGGCGGCCAGCTCGCGAAACTGTTTGAACACACTCCAGGAAAAACCGGTGGAGGCGAATTGAATATCGAGTTTGGCCCGGTGCACTTCGTGCTGACCGAGTTGCACCACGGCCGGTGTCGGGTCAGCGCTCAATGTCAGCACCTGGCCATCGATGCCGTGCTGGGCGCCGCTCTCGCAGAGCTGGAAGATCACTTGCTCAATGCCGCCGACGGAGTCAGGCAGGTACGTCTTGAAAAAATGAAGAACTCGCATTCAACCTCCCATGGCCTGGCGGTAGGCACTGGCTGTGGCCTGTGCACAACGCTCCCAGGAAAAAAGCCGTGACTGCTGTAACCCGGCTTCTTGGCATGCCTGCCAATGCGCTTGATCGTCGATCAGTCGGCTCAGCGCGTCACGCAGGCCTTCTGCATCGTCAGCTTCAATATAGTTGCCCGCCGCGCCCGCGACTTCCGGCATCGCTGAAGAACGCGTGAGCACCACCGGTGTGCCGCTGGCCATGGCCTCCAATACCGGCAGACCAAAACCTTCATACAGTGATGGAAAAATCAGCGCCCGGGCGCCGGCCAGCAGTTGCGCGACCTGTTCATCGGGCAGATAACCGAGCAGGCACACGTGCCCGCTGGCCAGTGCCTGACGCAAGGGGTCGCTGAACTGTTCGCGCTCCCACCCGGCCATACCGACGATCAACAGCGGAAAGCGCTGGCGCACAGCCTCCGGCAACAGGGCATGGGCACGTAGGGCCAGGCCAAGATTCTTGCGCGGCTCCAGCGTACCCACACTCAGGAAATATTCCCGCGCCTCGACCGCGTGCGCCTTGAGCACCGCGTCAATGGTGCTCGCCTCGCGTGGATGAAAGCGCTCGGCGACGCCCAGTGGCGCCACCACAAAACGCTCGGCAGGCAGGCCGAAATAAGCTTGAGCTTCCTCAGCAATGGCTTGCGAGTCGGTGAGAATCACCTGCGCCTGTTGCACACCCTGAGCCAAGCGACGCTCGATTTCCTTGAGCCGTGCCGGGGGCTGGGTCTCGGGGAAATGCAGGTGTGTCAGGTCGTGCAGGGTGATTACGGTCGGGCCGTCGAAGGCCAGCGGCCACAGACTTGGCTCGTGATAGAGGTCGATACCTTGCGCGCGCCCCTGATCGAAGCGTTTCTGCTCCAGCCAGCGGCGCGCCTGATAGGCACCGGGGATTTGCCGCAGCAGTGGCGTCAGACGCGAGTAACCGGGCATGGCCGCTTCCGGCAGCGCCGAACTCCAGCCCCAGCCATGGAATAACGTCACATCCATATCAGGCTCGCTGCGCAAGGCGTTGACCAGTTCGGCGACGTAGTGGCCGATGCCGGTACGCGGCGCCTGGAGAATTCGTGCGTTAAGGGCAATGCGCATGCAGCCTCGCTGGCGCCGCCGGCGCTTGCAGAACATTCCGCACACTGCGTTCAGCCAGTTGCAGACTGGCTTCGCGCCAGCCGATCCACTGCCAGTCCGCGACGTCGCGAGCAGCGGGGAACTGGCCGTTGCGCTGGAATTGGTTGATCAGGTCGGCAAGGCTTTGCGGATCCTGCAGATCAAAGTACGCCATGAACTCGCCGCCGATTTCGCGGAACACCGCGATATCACTGCCCATCGCCGGCAAGCCACGCTGCATGGCTTCCACCAGGGGCAGACCAAAGCCTTCGACGAACGAGGGAAACACCAGCGCACTGGCGTGGGCGTAGGCGTGTTCAAGGCTGGTGTCACTGAGGTCGTTGAACATGAACAGACGCTGGTTCAGCTCGGGATGATTGCGCACCCGGGCGAGGAGGGTGTCGCATTTCCAGCCGACCCGCCCGGCGATGCACAGCCGGGCCGTCGAGCCTGTGGCCCAGGCGCGTTCGAAGGCATCGAGCAGATACGCATGATTCTTGCGCGGCTCGATGGTGCTGACCATCAGGTAAACCGGGTCTGTTGTCGTGAACAATTGTCTCAGGCGTGGATCAACCGTGGCCTGGTCGTTGTGCAGATCCAGTTCGGAGCCCAAGTGAAAGAAATCGAACCAGCGCTTATTGGACTGCTCGGCACCGATTCTGCGCTGCATCTCTTCATGCATTTGATCGCGCACCGTGGCGGAAATCGCCATGTAGCCATCCGCTGTGCGAGTGATCCAGTCGAACCATTCGCTGAAGACCTCGACCAGACGCGTATCGTAAAACTGTGGGTGAGTCAGCGGGATCAGGTCGTAGATCACCGCAATCATGCCGACGCCGTCGCGTTTTAGCCGCTCGACGTGGGCAAAAAAATCCGAGTGCCAGGATGAATCCAGCAGCACCAATTGATCGCCCGGCTGATGTTGCAGTGGTGAACAACGCTTGAGCAATTGCCTGCGGTTGATTCTTCGGATCAGGCGGATCGGCAGGCCGAATGCGCCGAAGATTGTGAGCCGGTATCCGACATACAAAATTCGTCGCGCCAGCTTCGAGGTGCATTGGGCGTCACGCCGCTGGTGCCATTGCCAGACGCGATGGGCGAGGCGCTCCAGGCGTCCACCGAAGGTTTCCAGCGCGTTGAAAAAAGGCGTATCGAGCGATGCCAGTTGCAATACGCGATAGAGTTCGCCATTGAGCACCACCACCGGCATGCACTCCACACCTGCGGCGCTGGCGGGCAGTTGCTTGATGACGTTGCGCACCACCCGCTGAATACCCGAATTGATGGCCGGGTGTTTGAACACATGGGTGCATTCGACGAGCAAGCGGGTCATGGCAAGCGCTCGGCCGGCCGGGCTTCGGTGTCGCGCATGATAGTGGTCTTGGCGCCGAGCCATGAGCAGCCAACGAAATCTTCCTGACGGTTGTTGATCACGTGGAACACCAACCCGTAGTCGCGCCATTCGAAATTGCGATCGAGGTGCGAGTCCAGACGCGACAGGCTCAGCGACACGGAATAATTGCCTTTGCCCAAACCCATGATGAACGAGAAGCGGTAGGTAAAGCGCTCGCCGGCGTGCAGGTCGGTCAATGCCTTGTCGAGGCGATGGGTGTTGATGCCGTACATCATCTGGCCCAGGCGATCCTTGAGGATAAAGCCCAGCACCAGTCGTTCGATGTCCTTGCGTACTTCGACCTGAACTTCGAGCACCACCGGTTGGCCGACTTCGGCGGCGTCGATGCTGCGATCGTTTTCATCGAGCAGGCGCACGCCGAGAATCGCCGCTTCGCCGGTGCCTGATATCGTTTGCACTTCGCCGCCGGCGAGCATTTCCTGACGGACGATCTGGCCTTCGCGTTCGGCCATCAGCGCGTTGTAGTAGTCGAGCACCGCCTCCGGTTTGCCGTACATGGCCATGCGGCCGTCCTTGAGCAGGATGGCCGAGTCGCAGATCGACTGAATCGCCGAGCGGTCGTGGGACACGATTAGCAGCGTGGTGCCGGATTTGCGGAAACTGCGGATGCGTTCGAAGCTTTTGTGCTGGAAGTAGGCGTCGCCCACCGACAGTGCCTCGTCGACGATAAGAATGTCCGGGCGCCGGGCTGTGGCAACGCTGAACGCCAGGCGCATCTGCATGCCGCTGGAGTAAGTGCGTACCGGATGGTCGATGGCGTCGCCAATCTCGGCGAAATGCTCGATCTCGGGCATCAGTGCTTCGATTTCTTCGAGCTGCATGCCCAGCAACTGACCGGCCATGATTGCGTTCTGGCGACCGGTGAAATCCGGGTGGAACCCCATGCCCAGTTCCAGCAGCGCGGCCACGCGGCCTTGCAGTTCGATCTTGCCGGTGGTGGGTTGGGTGGTGCCGGTGATCATCTTCAGCAGGGTGCTTTTGCCCGCGCCGTTGGCACCGACGATGCCCACCGCTTCACCGGGGGCGATTTCGAATTCGACGTCCTGCAGCACCCAGTGTTGGTGGTGGCGGATTGGCGAAAACGGAATCAGCCACTCAGCCAGTCGGCTCCAGCGGTTGGGATATTGTTTGTAGGCCTTGCTCAGGCCGGTGACGCGAATATGCCCCATCAGAGTTCATCCACCATTTCGCCAACGCGTTGGCGAAACAGCCGCAGACCGATCAGACAAAACAGCACGCCCGTAACGAAGATCGGCAGCAGCGAGCTCCAGACCGGCCACTGTCCGTAGAGAAACAGGTTCTGATAACTGCTGAACAGGTTGGTCAGCGGATTGAGTTGCAACAGGCGCTGCACCCATTCCGGCAGGATCGTGATCGGGTAAACGATCGGCGTCAGCCAGAACCAGAATTGCAGGCAGATGCCGAAGAGCTGGCCGACATCGCGGAAGAACACGTTCAATACGCCGAGCACCATGCCTAACCCGGCGCAGAACATCATTTGCAGGGCGATCAATGGAATCAGCGCCAGCAGCGCCATGCCCGGCCAGCGCCCGGTGATCAGCAGAAAGCCGAGAAACAGACTGATGATGATCGCGAAATTGATCCCGGCATTGCACAGCACAATCACTGGCAGACAGATACGCGGGAAACTGATTTTCTTCAGCAGGTTGGCGTTTTCCAGAAACATGTTCTGGCTGCGCAGGGTGATTTCGGAAAACAGTCCCCACGCCAGCAACCCGGCGCAGAGGTAAACACTGTAGGCCATGCTGTCATCCACACCCGGCAAGCGGGCGCGCATGATGTGGGAAAAGATCACGGTGTAAACAATGATCATCGACAGCGGATTGAAAATCGGCCACAAGGCGCCGAACAGCGAATTGCGGTATCGCGCTTGAAACTCTCGCTGCACGCTGCCGAGGATGAAACCCCGGTAGCCATGCAACGAGCGATACAGGGAAAGCAGCATTTAAACCGTCCTGCCGTATTGGTCTTCGAAGCGGACGATGTCGTCCTCTCCCAGGTATTCGCCGCTTTGCACTTCGATGATCACCAGATCGATCACCCCAGGGTTTTCAAGGCGATGGCGGTGGCCGGCAGCGATGAACGTCGATTCGTTTTTCGCCACCAGATGGGTACCGCTGCCATTGTTGGTGACCTTGGCCATGCCTTCGACCACTACCCAGTGTTCATTGCGGTGATGGTGCATTTGCAGCGACAACTTGCCGCCAGGCTTGACCACGATGCGCTTGATCTTGAAGCGCGGACCTTCTTCGAGAACCGTGTAAGTACCCCACGGGCGGCTGACGGTACGATGCAACCGATAGGCTTCGTGGGATTTGTCCTTGAGTTGCTTGGCCACGCGGCGTACGTCTTGCGCACGGTCGGCGTGGGCCACCAGCACCGCGTCGGCGGTGTCGACCACGATCAGGTTATCCACACCCACTGTCGCTACCAGCCGGCCATCGCTCTGGACGAAATTGTTATGGCTGTCGATAAAGATCGCTTCACCGCTGGCGCGGTTGTTGTCGGCATCGGCCGGTACCAGCGCCGCGACGGCGCCCCACGAACCGATGTCGCTCCAGTCGAAACCGGCGGGCACGACCACCACTTTTTCCGAGCGCTCCATCAGTGCGTAGTCGATCGAGATGTCAGTGATTTCCGCGAACAGTGCCGGCGACAGTTCCTGTTGCAGGCAGCCGACGGTTTCAATCGGCGCGCTGACATCTATGCAGGCGCGGGTCTGCTCCAGCAACTCGGGCGCGTGCAATTGCAGTTCAGCAATCAAGGTCGCGGTGGTGAAGCAGAACATCCCCGAATTCCACAGGAAGTTGCCGCTCTCCAGATAATGCGTGGCAGTTTGCAGGTCGGGTTTCTCGACGAAGCGCTGCACTTTCGCCGCGCCTCTGGCGTCCAGCGGGGCACCGGTTTCGATGTAGCCGAAGCCGGTTTCCGGCGCCGTCGGGATTACGCCGAAGGTCACCAGATAACCGTCTTTGGCCAGATTGACCGCGTGCTCGACGGCCGTTTTCAGCGCGTCCTGATTGACGATCAAATGATCGGCGGGCATCACCACCATGATCGCGTCGTCACCGTGCAGTGCTTGCAGCGACAACGCGGCAGCAGCAATGGCCGGCGCGGTGTTGCGCCCGGTCGGCTCCAGCAGGAAATGCCCGCGATGACGCGAGACATGGGCGGCGCAATAGTGATCCTTGCTCTGGAAGTAGTACTCGCGGTTGGTCACCGTGACGATGTCGCCCCAGCCGTCGAGCAACGCTGCCGCACGCTGATAGGTCTTGCCCAGCAGCGATTGGCCGTCGGGCAGATTCATGAACGGTTTCGGATGGCCCTCGCGGGACACCGGCCACAAACGGGTGCCGGCACCGCCGGACAGTATCACGGGGATCAGCATGGCCTACTCCTTGGCGACGCGTTTCATGTCCGCATCCATCATCATGCGGATCAAGGTATCCAGGTCGGTTTTCGGCTTCCAGCCCAGCACGCGCTGAGCCTTGGCCGGATTGCCGAGCAGCACTTCGACTTCGGCGGGGCGGAAGAACGCCGGGTCGATCTTCACGTAATCACGGTAGTTGAGGCCGACGTGATCGAAGGCGATGCGGCACATTTCCCGCACGGTAGTGGTGACGCCGGTGGCCACCACAAAATCGTCAGGCTTGTCCTGTTGCAGCATCAGCCACATGGCTTCGACGTAGTCGCCGGCAAAACCCCAATCGCGTTTCGCATCGATGTTGCCCAGGGCCAGCTCCTGCTGTTTGCCTTGCTTGATGCGTGCGGCAGCATCGGTGACCTTGCGGGTGACGAACTCGATGCCGCGCAGCGGCGATTCGTGGTTGAAGAGGATGCCGCTGTTGGCGTGCAGGTTGAAACTTTCGCGGTAGTTGACGGTAATCCAGTGACCGTAGAGTTTGGCCACCCCGTAAGGGCTGCGCGGATAGAACGGCGTGTTTTCATCCTGTTGCTCGGCCTGGATCAGACCGAACATTTCGCTGGTCGAGGCTTGATAGAACCGGGTGTGCGGGCTGAACTGGCGGATCGCTTCGAGCAGGTGGGTAACGCCCAGGCCATCGACGATGCCGGTGGTCACCGGTTGACTCCACGACGCGGCGACAAAGCTCTGCGCGGCGAGGTTATAGACCTCGTCCGGCGCTGATTGAATGACTGCTCGCTGTACCGAACAGGCATCGGCCATGTCACCGTCCAGATAGACGATGTCGGCTTCGACGCCCATTTCGCGCAGACGCCAGCGCGAGTCGCTGCTGCGTCGTGCAACGAGGCCGTGAACCTTGTAGCCCTTGTCGAGCAGCAACTTGGCCAGATACGCGCCGTCCTGGCCGGTGATCCCTGTGATGAGTGCACTTTTTGTCATTCTTGTCGTACTCGCGTCTCCCAGTCGGACAGGATCGTCCGCAGGGATTGTTGTGTGGTGATGGCTGGCGACCATCCGGTGGCTTTGGCCAGTTTTGCGTGGCTGCCGCAAACGCGACGCTGATCGGCGCGGCGTATGCGCGCGGGGTCTTGCACCAGTTGCATCTCCACTTCGGCCAGGTCGCCGAGTTGCTCGATCAGGCTGCGGATGCTTTGCTCACGACCCGAGCAGATGTTGTAGACCTGGCCGGGTGCGCCTTTTTCCAGCAGCGCGAGATAGGCCGAAATCACATCGCCGACATCGAGAAAATCCCGCGTCACGTCGATATCGCCGACTTCTAGCTGCGGGGCTTGCAGGCCCTGTTTGATGCGATTGATCTGGCGGGCGGCACTGGCGATGACGAAACTTTCTTTTTGCCCTGTGCCAATGTGGTTGAACGGCCGTGCGACGAGTACCGGCCAGCCCTCACTCAAACCCCATTGCAGGCTGAGAAACTCGGCCGAGAGTTTGCTCACCGCATACGGATTGCGCGGGCAGGGCGCTTGTCGTTCGGTGATCGGCAGATCGCTTTCGCTGACCTGGCCGTAAACGTCGCCGGAGCTGACGTACAGGAAGGTACCCTGAAAACCACGGGCCTTAAGAGCCTGCAACAGATTGAGGGTGCCGAGCAGATTGATGTCGAAGGTACGTGCCGGGTCGCGGAAGGCTTCGGGGACGAAAGTCTGGCCGGCCAGATGCATGACCGCGTCAGGCATTTGCGGCCACTGGTCGACAAGGCTGTCCGGATCCGTCAGGTCGTAACGTGAAGCTGCAGGCAGCAGTTCCCACGCTGAGTCAGGCGAGGCCAAACATGACTGAATATGTTGTCCAACGAATCCACTGAGACCCGTGACGAACAGACGCTTTTTCAAACAGCGACCCCTTAGTCTTGAACTTGCGCCACTTTCTCACAGGCTTTAAGGAGAGGTCTGTCAGACCGTAGGAAAAACCGGGTGAAAGACAGGCGAAGTCAGTTGTTGTAGTTGTTTGTTACCAATCTGTGCCAATTACTCAGCAATTTCAACAGGCCAAACCGTGACCGGTCAGTTCTCGTTAGCGTAGTCCGATTTATTCCCGTCCGGCGGTTCCCGGATCGTTGATGGATGTGTTTAGAATGGCCCTCGTCGCTATTCCCAAGGTTCGCCGTGGGCGTAGCGCAACGGGGTGAAACTGACCACTAAAACAAAAACGAAGACGTTCCCGAGGATGATGGACAAGCAGCAGCGATGCCGACTTGAACCAGCGCCCGGTCGTCATAGCATGAGGTTGCCAGGACGGCAGCTTCATCGTGGGATGCCATGAATTTCATTCTTTACTCGGACGTCAACGACCGCTCCATCAGCCAGAGTCTCGGGCGTCCCGAATACAGTTATTACTTCGTGCTCAAGGCCTATCGCCCGGTGCTGGAAAGCCTTGGGCATGTGCACGTGGTGTCGTCCACCGCCGATGTCGATCCGCTGTATCGACAACTGCTTGCCGCCGGCGAAGACAGCCTGTTCCTGTCGTTCACTCCACCGCAGAAAACCCCGGTCGACCTCGAATGCCCGACGGTGTGTGTGGTGGCCTGGGAGTTCGACTCGATTCCTGACGAGCAATGGGACAACGACCCGCGTCAGGACTGGACGCAGATGCTCGCTCGCCATGGGCGGGTTATCACCCTGTCGAGCCACACCGCCCGGGCCATTCGTCGCGCCATGGGCGAAAACTTCCCGGTGTTGGTATTGCCCACGCCGCTATGGGAAAACTTCGCGGCGATTCGTCAGCAGACGCTCAGTCTGCCGGTCAAACCAGGCACGTCGCTGGCGATAAAAGGCTGCATTTTCGATACCCGTACCCTTGGCCTCTGCGCCGATGCGCTGATCCCGACGCCGATCACGCCTGAAGAGGAAGCCGCGCTGGCGGCCGAAATCGAAGCCGCGCGGCCGCCACCGCTGACCCTCAAACGCCGCTTCGTCATTGCCCGGCATTACCTGCGTCTATGGGCGCTGAATCTGGGACACGCGCAGGCAGAGCCGGTGCCACGGGTGAAGTTTCTCTATCACTGGTATTGGGAAGGTATTCGCGATCTGGTGCCTGACATGCTGCACGGCTGGCTCGAACAGCGCCTGCCGGCTGTGTGCGGGCCGCTGCCAGTGCCCGTAGTCGAACCAGTGACGCTGGACTTGCCGGACACCACATCGGTGGTCGAAACCACAGTCGACGGTGTGGTGTATGTCACCGTGTTCAACCCCAAGGACGGGCGCAAGAACTGGCATCAACTGATTACCGCATTTTGTTGGGCGTTTCGCGAAACGTCCGACGCGACGCTTGTGTTGAAGATTACCCAGAACGATCTGGCGTCCTACTACAGCGAGTTGATGACATTGCTTGCGCAACTCACGCCGTTCGCCTGCCGGGTGGTGGTGATGCACGGTTACCTCGACGACGCGCAGTACGCCAGGCTGTATCAGGCCGCGAGTTTCTACGTGAACGCCTCGCGCTGTGAAGGCCTGTGCCTGCCGCTCATGGAGTTCATGTCCAGCGGCACACCGGTGATCGCCCCCGATCACACGGCGATGGAAGACTACATCGATGACGCGGTGGCATTCGTGGTCAAGTCCAGCGAAGAGCTGACGATCTGGCCGCAGGACACCCGCATCATCTACCGCACATTGCGTTATCGCCCGGACTGGGGCTCGCTGAAAAACGCCTACGAACACAGCTATCGGATGGCCAGGACCCAGCCTCAGGACTATCAGCGGATGTCCATGGCCGCCATCGAACGCATGCACGATTACTGCGCGTTCGCCCCGGTGCAAAAACGCATGGCGGACTTTTTCGCGCTGGCACCCAGGACTGCCGATGCCGCGCCCGTGACGGATAACGCCTCATGCTGATCATCATTCACTCGGAAACCAACCAGCACACCATCGCGCAGAACCTCGGACGTTCGGAGTACAGCTATTACTTTGTGCTCAAGGAATACCGTCCGGTACTCGAACGACTCGGGCGGGTGGTGGAAGTGCTCGATCCGAAGGTTGAGGTCGATGCGCTGTACCTGGAGTGCCTGAGCCGGGGCGAGCCGTGTGTGTTTCTGTCGTTCTCGCCGCCACATCGCACCCCGGTACACCTGGCGTGTCCGACATTGCCGGTGTTTGCGTGGGAATTCAGCACCATCCCCAACGAGCCGTTTGCCGCTGAGTCGCGCAACGATTGGCGCACGGTGTTGGCTGCCTGTGGCGCGGCGATCACTCATTCGAGTTACACGGTGAACGCCGTGCGCGAAGCGATGACGGATGACTACCCGATCGTTGCGGTGCCGGCGCCGGTGTGGGATCGCTTTGCAGCGCGTGGCGCGCAGTTGCATGGGGCACCGCGGGAAGAGCCGTTGCGCCTGACAATCAAAGGCCTGGTAGCAGACAGTCGCACGCTCGATCTGAATGCGTTCGGCCCGGCCCATTTGCGCAGTGGCCCCGGCATCGATTTCACCGCGCCGGTCGCCGAGCAGGAGCTATTGCTCGATGGCGTTGTGTACACGTCGGTGTTCAACCCCGGCGACGGGCGCAAGAACTGGGAAGACATGCTCAGCGCTTTCTGTGTGAGTTTTCGCGACGTCGAAGATGCCACGCTGGTGCTGAAACTGACCCACCACGATGCCGAAGAAGCCCTCAGCGACATCCTCCATCACCTGTACAAAAACCAGTCCTACCGCTGCCGCATCGTGTTGATCTATGGCTACCTTGCCGATCCGGATTATGAGCGGTTGGTGCAGGCCACCCGTTACGTGGTTAACACTTCGTATGGCGAAGGTCAGTGCTTGCCGCTGATGGAGTTCATGTCCTGCGGCAAACCGGCGGTGGCGCCGCGCACCACGGCCATGATCGATTACCTGAGCGCCGACAATGCCTTTCTGATCGAGTCCACCGACGAACTGACCGCCTGGCCGCACGACCCGCGTCGGGCCTTTCGCACCTTGCGTTATGTGACCAACTGGGCGTCGTTGTGTGCAGCCTACAAAGCCAGTTACGACGTGGCGAAAAACCATCCGGCGCGTTACGCACAGATGTCGGCACACGCCGTCAGCAGCCTGCAAGGTTTCTGCAGTCAGGCCGTGGCTGAACAGCGTCTGCAGGTATTCCTCGCACAGTTGTTCGAACAGCGCTGCATGGCCATGGAAACTCCCCAAGCATGAGCAGCAAACGGATCATGGACATTGAAGTCCTGCGCGCCATTGCCGTGCTGGGCGTGCTGTTCCACCACCTGCAGGGCAGCCTGTTCACCGACCCGGTGCCGTTGCTGGAGAAGATTCATGGCTGGGCGCAGCCATGGTGGGGCGTCGATCTGTTCTTCGCGATTTCCGGTTTTGTCATCGCCCGTAGCCTGATTCCGACGCTGCAAGGCTGTACGACTCGCCGGGAATATTGGCAGCAAACGCGCAATTTCTGGTTGCGCCGGGCGTTTCGCCTGTTGCCGTCGGCCTGGTTGTGGCTGGCGCTGATGCTGCTGGCCTGCGTGTTTCTCAATTGCTCCGGGGCGTTTGGCACGTTGAGCGCCAACCTGCAAGCGACGCTGGCCGGGGTGCTGCAGTACGCGAACTTCCGTTTTGCCGACAGCTTCTTTCATTACGAGTACGGCAGCAGTTTCGTTTACTGGAGCCTGGCGCTGGAGGAGCAATTTTATCTGCTGTTTCCGCTGTTGATTCTGCTGTTTCGCCGGCGTCTGGTCTGGGCATTGCTGGCGCTGGTGGCGGTGCAGATTCTGACCGTGCGCACGCCGTTGCTGATGGTCGTGCGTACCGACGCGCTGGCCCTCGGCGTGCTGTTGGCGATGTGGAGCGCGCAGCCGGGTTATCAACGCTGGGAGCCGACCTTCCTGCGTCGACCGTGGGCCGGCATTTCGGCGCTGATCGCCATCGGATCACTGTTGAGCTTCATGGCCACCGACCGTTTCACCTTTGCCCCTTACCGCATCGGATCGATTGCCGTACTCGGCGCCTTGCTGGTGTGGATCGCTTCGTACAACCGCGACTACCTGATGCCTGCCGGTGCTGTGCAGCGTGTGCTGGCGTGGGTCGGCAGTCGCTCCTACGGTATGTACCTGATCCACATTCCGGCCTATCAACTGGTGCGTGAACTGATCTTCCGTTTGCAGAACGCGGGTTTGCCCAGCCCTGCCGGGCATCCGATCGTCACCCTGTTGCTAGCGTTCGGCCTGATCGTGCTGCTCAGTGAACTGAATTATCGCCTTGTCGAAATGCCGATGCGCAACCGTGGCGCTGCGCTGGTCAAACGCCTCGGCACGTCCCGAACCGCCATCCCATCCTCTGGAGCCACCTCATGCTGAGCCTTTTGAAGAAACTCACGGCGGGCACGCCTGCTCCGGCCGCCGCGCAGCCCGTCGCGGCGGTCGCCGAGAAGACCGATCCGTACATGCTCGGCCTGCACGATGCGATGCTCAGTGGCTGGTTCAACCAGGAAACCGGCGAGCTGTTCAAAGACTTTCCGGTGACCGCCGATGACACCCTGCTCGACGTCGGCTGCGGTGATGGCGGCAACGTGCATTTCTGCGGCATGCGTGGGGCGAAGATCATCATTGCCGACATTGACGGAGCGAAGGTCGAAGCGACCCGTCAGCGTCTCAGCGATACCCCGGCGCGGGGCATCGAATGCCACGTCACCGACTGCAATCCGCTGCCGATTGCCGACGGCACGGCCACGCGTGTGGTCTCCACGGAAGTCATCGAGCACGTCGACGACCCGGCGCAGTTCCTTGCCGAACTGGTACGCGTCGGCAAGCCAGGCGCCCTGTACTTGCTGAGCGTGCCGCACCCTAGCTCCGAAGATTTGCAAAAAGATATCGCCGCGGCCGAGTATTTCCAGAAGCCCAACCACATTCGCATCATCAGCGAAGACCAGTTCAAGGCGATGGTCAGTGAAGCGGGGCTGGAGATCATCAGCCACAGCCAATACGGTTTTTACTGGTCGATGTGGATGTTGCTGTTCTGGGAAGCCAAGGTCGATTTCAGTAATCCGGATCATCCGCTGCTCAATCACTGGGCCGACACCTGGCAAGCGGTGCTGGACTCGCCGCGTGGCGCGCAGATCAAACAGGCGCTGGATGCGGTGGTTGCGAAAAGCCAGGTGATCATTGCCCGTAAACCCGCCGCACCCCTGTAGCTGCGGCACGCGGCGATCTTTTGATCTTGATCCTGAAAAAAGAAGATCAAAAGATCGCAGCCTCGTTTCACTCGACAGCTCCGACAGGGTTTTTGTGTAACCTTGCAGCCTTGTGTTGTCAGGGGGCTGGAAGGTATGCGGTTTATTGTGGGTCTGTTTTTGGGCATCGTTATCGCGGGTTGCGAGCAACACGACGCGCCCCCTCTCGACCAACAACTCTACATCTGGCAACGCCAATGGACGCCGGCCCACGAGGCGGCGCTGCGTGACAGTCGCCAGGATTTCTCGACGTTACGCGTCCTTGCACTGCAAGCCTTTCCCAATGCCGGATGGAGCCGCGCGCGGATCGATGCGCACTTACTGAAAGCCGATGGCCGTCCATTGATAGCCGTGATTCGTCTCGACGGCCAACTCAAGTCGCTGGATCAGGATCAGGTCACCGCGCAGATTCTGCAGGTGCTTGCCGATTGGCAGGCGCAAGGCCTGACGCTGAGCGGTGTCGAAATCGACCACGACGCGGGCAATGCGCGGTTGCCGGCGTTTGCTGAATTTCTCAGACATCTGCGCTCGGCCTTACCGACGAATCTGCCCTTGAGCATCACGGCACTACCGGCCTGGCTCGGCAGTGTGCAATTGCCCGAACTTCTGCAAACCGTCGACAGCAGCGTGCTGCAAGTCCACGCCGTCAGCGATCCGCGTCGGGGTTTGTTCGATCCTGATCAGGCGTTGAAGTGGGCCAAGGCCTGGGCACGGATTACCGACAAACCTTTTTATCTCGCGCTGCCGGCTTACGGTGTCGCGCTGTTGCCGGATGACGGCGGGGCGCCGGTGGTGGAAAGCGAGGTGCAACTTGAGCGCGGCGGTGAGCGTCAGGAGTTGCTCGCCGATCCGCTGCAGTTGAGCCAACTCGGCAAGACCCTGCGCGAAGACCCGCCGGCGCATCTGGCCGGGCTGATCTGGTTTCGCTTGCCGCTGGCCAATGATCGCCGCGCCTGGAGCCTGACCACCCTGCGCGCGGTGGCCCGGGGTGATCAACTCGTCAGCCAGCTCGGCGTGACGTTCAGCGAACACGACGGTCTCTACGACATCAAACTCGAAAACCCCGGTAACCTCGACAGTGCCTGGCCTGCGCAAATCACCTTGAAGGCGCAAAGCTGTGAAGGCGCCGATGCGCTCGCCGGTTACTCGTTGCAACTAGCCCCGGATCTGCTTACCTTCACCCGCCTGCGCGACGGCCGTTTGCCGGCGGGCGGGCAGCGCGCCATCGGTTGGGCGCGCTGCGCCAATATTGATCAAGGAGGTTCGCATGTTGACCCGTAACTGGCCCCGCCATCTGCTCTGCCTGAGCCTCTGCCTGCCGCTGGGTTCGGCGCTGGCCTGCGGACCGGATTTCCCCATGCGCCTGCTCGACAATCGCGGGCAAACCCTCGCGGATCTGCCTGAGGGCAACTTCAACTTCGAACTCAGTCGCCTCGGCAAAGCCATCGCCGGGCTGAAGAATGTCACCGCGGCAACGCACAATCCGAACGATATGTACGGCGAGGAAAACGCGGCCGCCGAGGCACGGGAGAAGGCCGAGCAGGCCGGACTGAGCGCCGAGCAGCAAGCGTTGGTCAAACAACTGCGTGGCCTGACCGATGCGCGTCAGGTCGAGGTGCAGGGCGCCAGTCTGCCGACGGAAATCCGTTTGTACGTGGCCGGTGCGGTGGCGTTTGCCACGGGCGATCATCAACTCGCCGTCGCGTATTTCAACAAGCTGCTGGCGCTGCCGGCAGATCAGCGTCCGTTGCGCAGCACGTGGGCGGCGTATTCGATGGGCCGTACCTGGTTTGCGATGAGCAGCGAAGGAGGGGATGGGGTCGAGGCGCTGGAACAATCGCGTGATGCGTTCCGCCAGGCCCGGCAACTGAGCATCGACGGTTTCAGCGATCCGCTGGAGTTGGGTGTTGCCAGCCTCGGTGAAGAGGCGCGGGTGTTGCGCTCGGCGGGCGACTGGAGCGGCGCCATCGAATTGTATGAAGCACAGAATCTGCACGGTTCGGCCGTGGGTTACACCTCGCTCAAGCAATTGATGAATGAACTGGCGGAGTTGCCCGAGGCCGAACTGGCCGAGCTGCTGCAACACAAAGCCGTGCAGCAAATGGTCACGGCATCGCTGGTCAGCCGCCAAGGCTGGTCGTTTGGCGATGAGCCGCCGAACGAGAAGAAACTGGTCAAGCTGCTGCAAAACAGCACCCGTGGCAGCCTCGACAACGCTGATCGTCTGGCGGCAATGAGTTATCAACAGGGTGATTACGCTGGGGCCAAGGCTTTTCTCGAGAACGCCGGCGACGGCGGATTGGCGTGGTGGCTACGGGCGAAACTGGCGGTGCGTGACGGCGATAAAAATGCCGCGGCCGCCGCCTATTCGAAAGCCGCGCAGGCCTTCCCGCAGAGCGAAGACTGGGGTTACCGGCGCACCCCGGACTGGGCGTATGAAGCCGTTCAGCCGAAGTGCCGGGTCGAGGGCGAAAGCGCGATTCTCGCCTTGCAGCGCGGCGAATACCTGCAAGCCTTCGTGCAGTTGTATCGCAGCAACAGCACCTATTGGTTCGACGCTGCGACCGTGGCCGAACGCGTGCTGACGGTCGAGGAATTGAAAAAATACGTCGACGACAACGTCCCGGCGCCGCCGGCGTTGACCCAGCAGGAGCGTGACAACTACGTGCCGCTGCCGGTCGCCGCCAGCCTGCGCAATCTGCTCGGTCGACGCTTGCTGCGTGAAGGGCATTACGCCGACGCGGTGGGTTATTTCGACAATTCCGACCTGCAAAACAAGGCCCGACTCTACGGCGAACAACGGCTGAAGGCTGATGCCGCGTGGTGGCCGACCAAGCGCGCCAGTGCCTTGTACAACGCGGCGTGGACAGCCCGCGAGTGGGGCATGGATATTCTCGGTTACGAGATGGCGCCGGACTACGCCACGTTCGGCGGCAACTACAGCCTGGAAAGTACCGAGCTGAAAGTCGGTCCGCTGGTGAGCGAAGCCGAAGTGCAACGTCAGGTCGCCAGCGAAGCGAAACCGGATCAGCGCTATCACTACCGTTTCGTCGCCACCGCGCTGGCCGGGCGCGCCGCTGACAACCTGCCGCACACCAGTCAGGCGTTTGCCGCAGTGCTGTGCAACGCCGCTGGCTGGAACAGCAGCCTGGAAGATCAGAGCGCGCTGTATCAGCGTTACATCAAGGAAGGTCCGTTTGTCCCGTGGGCGGTGGATTTCGGCAATCAGTGCCCGTACCCGGATTTCGAAAACGCCGACAAGCGTTACGTCACCCAGGTCACGGATGCCGTGCGTTCATCGCTGCGGCCGTACAAGTGGCCGGTGCAGATCGGCGCGGTTGTGCTGGTCGCCGGTGCTGCGTTGCTGTTGATCAGCCGTCGCCAGCGCAAGGTCCGTAAAGGCTAAGCTTGCTGGACGAAGGTCAGGCGCACGGCGAAACCGATCAGCAAGCTGCCGAACAACCATTGTTGTACGCGTTGGGCCGTTGGACTGTGTTGCAGCCAACGACCCAGCGCGGCGCCGGTGAGGGCGTAGGCACTGTCGAACAGCAGGCCGATACCGACAAGCAGCATGCCCAGCACGGCGAACTGGCTTAGCACCGCCACGCCGTCATTGACGATGAACTGCGGCAGCAACACCGAGCAGAACAGCAGCGCTTTGGGGTTGAGCAGGTTGGTCAGCAAACCGCGTCGGACGGCTTCGCGCCATTGCCCGTGCGCGTCGACAGCTTCACCGGTATTCAGGTTCGGCAGCAGGGTGCTGCGCAGGCATTGAATGCCGATCCACAGCAGATATGCTGCCCCCGCCAATCGCACCACCTCGAATGTCCACGGCGCCGCTTTGAACAGCGCCGCCAGCCCCAACGCCGCAAGGGCCACGTGACAACCACGGGCGATGCCCAGACCGACAGCGGTGGCCAGCGCCGCGCCGCGTCCCTGCCGAGCGCCGGTTTGCAGCAGCAGGATCATGTCCGGGCCGGGCAACAGATAGACCACCGCCAATGCCAGGAAGAACAGCCAGAGACTCGCCATGTTGCAGCCCTTTCGTTGTCGATTCGGTGCGCCAAGTCTAGGCCCGAAAGGTGAGGCAGGTGCTTGCGTAGTCCGCTTCAAAAGCCTGCTGCTTTGGCATAATCTGCTGGTTTTCAACGCCCCGACTATCAGGATCTGCCAACCATGAAACTCGACGCCTTCGACCGCAAGATTCTCGCGGCGCTGCAACGCAACGGACGCCTGAGCAATGTCGAGCTGGCGGACGAAATCGGCTTGTCGGCCTCACCGTGTCTGCGCCGGGTGCGGATGCTCGAGGAGGCCGGGGTGATTCGCGGTTATCAGGCCAATCTCGATCGCGATGAAGTCGGGCTGGGACTGACGGTGTTTGTCGGGGTCAAGGTCGAGCGCCACAACGATGCACAGGCCGAGGTGTTTTACACCGCAGTGACGGCATTACCGGAAGTGATTTCAGCATTTCTGGTGTCGGGGGAGTCGGACTTTTTGCTGCAAGTGGTGGTGCCGGATTTGCGCGCATATGACCGTTTTCTCAGCGGCTGCCTGTTGAAGCTGCCGGGGGTGAGTGACATCCGCAGCAACTTTGCGATTCACACGGTGAAGACGCCGGGGGCGTTGCCGCTGGGGCATCTTCCTGCCTGAGACCGAGTTGTCCCCAATCGCGAGCAGGCTCGCTCCCACATTGATCGCGGTGCTTCTGAACAAACGCGATCAACTGTAGGAGTGAGCCTGCTCGCGATAGCAGACGCCCAGTCACCACATACTTTTTTGCTTACATCTGCGTCGCCATCCCCTCGACATTCATCGCCGCCTGGCGCAACGCCTCTGACCGCGTTGGATGCGGATGGCACGTCAACGCAATGTCCTCCGCCGAAGCACTGAACTCCATCGCCACGCAAAACTCGCCAATCATTTCACTCACGCTCGGACCGACCAGGTGTACGCCGAGGACTTCATCAGTGCGCTCGTCGGCGATGACTTTGGCAAACCCCTCGGTTTCGTGGTTGATCTTCGCCCGGCTGTTGGCGGTGAACGGGAATTTGCCGACCTTGTAGGCGCGTCCTTCAGCCTTGAGCTGTTCTTCGGTCTTGCCGACGCTGGCCAGTTCCGGTTTGGTGTAGATCACGTTGGGGATCAGGTCGTAATTGACCTCGCCGGCCTTGCCATGGATCTGCTCGACGCAGGCCATCGCTTCGTCTTCAGCCTTGTGCGCGAGCATTGGCCCGGAGGTCACATCGCCGATCACCCAGACCCCGGCGGCTTCGGTGCGGTGCTGTTTGTTGGCGAGCATGCCGCGCTTGTCGGTGCTCAGGCCGACGTTTTCCAGACCTAGGCCCTGGGTATAAGGGCGGCGACCGATAGCGACCAGCACGTAATCGGCTTCCAGCAACTCGGCAGTGCCGCCAGCGGCCGGCTCGACGCTGAGTTGCACACCGTTGGCGGAAGCGGTGGCGCTGGTGACTTTCGAACTCAACTTGAATGCGATGCCCTGTTTGCTCAGCGAGCGTTGCAGGGTTTTGCCGGCCTCGCCATCGACGCCCGGGCAGATGCGGTCGAGGTATTCGACCACGGTGACCTGCGCGCCGAGCCGCCGCCACACCGAGCCCAACTCCAGACCGATCACACCGGCACCGATCACCACCAGGTGTTTGGGCACTTCACTCAGGGAAAGCGCACCGGTCGAATCAAGGATACGTTTGTTGTCGATCTCGACACCGGGCAGGGGAGTGGGCTCGGAACCGGTGGCGATGATGATGTCCTTGGCGGTCAGTTCGACTTTGCCGCCCTGATCGTCGGTCACCGTAACCTTGCCGGGGCCGTCGATATGGCCCCAGCCCTTGATCCAGTCGACCTTGTTCTTGCGAAACAGAAATTCGATGCCTTTGGTCAGGCCTGCCACGCTTTCGTCTTTCTGTTTCATCATTTGCGCGAGGTTTAGCGTCGGTTTGACCTCGATGCCGAGGTTGGCGAATTCCGCACCCATCGCCGCATCGTAAAGCTCTGATGCATGCAGCAAGGCTTTGGACGGCATGCAACCAACGTTCAGGCAGGTGCCGCCGAGGGTTGCCCGGCCTTCGACGCAAGCGGCCTTGAGGCCCAACTGGCCGGCGCGGATCGCCGCGTTATAACCACCGGGGCCGCCGCCCAGAATCACCACGTCATAGTTGCTCATGTGCTTGCTCCTGATGGATGGATGCAGATCGCTAACGGTAGTTCGGATAAAAATTACGAGCGTAATATGTGCGTTTGCGGACATTTCGGTCAAGGCTTCAGCCAAGCGACAGGTTGGGCATCTTTGAATAAGCGTAATTGTGTACGAATATTTCACGCTTTTCGTTATATCGTAACGATATGCAGTGTTGGCTAATGAATTGGGGTGATATGCAAGTCGATCTGGAGGTGGATGGCACGCACGTGACCGGACTGCCGCGCTTTCAACAGGCGGCCGTGCAGAGCCGGCGTCTGCGCCGCTGGGCGATCGGCTTCGGCGGATTGGCCGGGGCAGGCTGGGTGCTGGCGTTCTTTGTCGGGCTGTTTGCCCCGCAGTCATTGTGGCTGCCGCTGCTGGTCAATCAGAGCGCCGCGCTGCTGGTGCTGGTTGCCGGGCTGCAATCGGCGTGGTGGGTGACACAGTGGCGCGCGCGGGTGATCAATCCTGTGGTGCTGGCGCCGCTTGCCGTGGAGGAACAACCCGCGCCGCAAGGGTGGTATGAGCGGCTGCTGGATCGCTTGAGTCAGCGCGGTTTGCATTTGCTTGGTCAGATCGGCGCGGCGACGCTTTGGTTGGGGGGCTGGGCGCTGCTGACGGTGCTGAGCATCGAGCAAGTGTGGAACCTGACGTTGCCGGCCGCTGCGGTGGGTTTATCGGCAACGGTGGGCGCAGCGCTGGCATTGTTGCTGGCGTTCGGTCTGCTGGTGCTGGAGCGGCAACTGGCCCAGGAAAACCCGGCGCAATGGCCCGAAGCGGTTTCACTCGCGCAACTGACGCGTGTGGCGATCATCAGCCTGGTGCTAGGCGCACTGTGTTTGTTGTTCGCTGGCGAGAATGCAGTGTGGCCAGTTCGCGTCGCTGTCCTGATCGGTATCTTGCCGGGATTGGTCGCGATCGAGTTGTTATTGCGCGCCGTTCTTTCAGTGTTCAGCCCTCGTCGCGAGCAGCTTGAGCCGCGCCTGCTGGCGCGCAGTTTTGTCGCCGATATGTTGCGCTGGCCGCCACAACCTTTACTCGCGTTGCAGCATGAATTGCACAACCGTTTTGGCATCGATCTGCGCCAGATCTGGGCGTTCAGCTACATGCGCCGTGCTTTTCTACCGGTGCTGGTGCTAGTAGCTGCAGCCGGTTGGTTGCTCACCGGGATCCATGAAATTCCGTTACAGGGACGCGGTATTTATGAGCGCTTCGGCAAACCGGTGCAGGTATTCGGCCCGGGGTTGCACAGCGGCTTACCATGGCCGCTGGGGCGGGTGCGGATCATCGAAAACGGCGTGGTGCATGAACTGGCCACCAGCGTCGGCGACAACCCGGTCCCGCTGCAAGCCGACCCTGCTGAGGGTCCGGCACCGATGACCGCCAACCGTTTGTGGGACGCCAGCCACGTCAACGACAAATCGCAAGTGATCGCCAGCAGTCGTGGCGAGCAACAGAGCTTTCAGATCGTCAACATGGACGTGCGCTTCGTCTATCGCATTGGCCTCAGCGATCAGGCCGCACTGGCGGCGACGTATAACAGCGCCGATGTGCCAACGCTGATTCGCAGCACCGCCAGCCGGATTCTGGTGCACTACTTTGCCTCGCGCACGCTGGACGGCTTACTTGGTCAAGACCGGGTAGGGCTGGGCGATGAGATTGGTCGCGCGGTGCAGCGTGATCTGCAAACACTCAACAGTGGCGTGGAGATTCTCGCCACGGTCGTCGAAGCCATTCACCCGCCGGCCGGTGCTGCCAATGCCTATCACAGCGTGCAAGCCGCGCAGATCGGCGCGCAGGCATTGATCTCCCGCGAGCGTGGCGCGGCAGCTGAAGCGAGTAATCAGGCGCAATTGCAAGCCAGCCTGGCTCACGATCAGGCCAGCGCCAGTGCCCGGGAAATCAATGCTACGGCGCAGGCGGCAGATCTGAAATTCAGCGCCGAGCAAAAAGCTTACGCCAGTGCCGGCCAGGCTTTCGTGCTGGAGCAATACCTCGGTCAGCTCAGCCAAGGGCTGAGCAAGGCCAAGTTGCTGGTACTCGACCATCGTCTCGGGGGCAGCAGCAATGCGCCGACCATCGACTTGCGGACCTTCACGCTGCCGGCTGACCCGACGCCCGCGCGTACCACCGCTCAACCAGGAGTCGCCCATTGAGCCAGTCGCATACTCACGAACCGCATGATCACAGCGGCCACGATCATGGCAACGGCGGACATCACCATCATCATGGGCATCATCACCATCACCACGGTGCGCCGGAAGAGGCAGGGCCTTTCCCGTGGCGACGCATGAGTTGGGCCCTATTGCTGGTGGCGTTCGCCATCGCGGCGGCCAGCCTGGTGCAAGTGCGCTCGGGCGAGGCCACGGTCATCACGCGTTTTGGTAACCCTGCGCGGGTGTTGCTTGATCCGGGTTTGAGCTGGCGTTGGCCAGCGCCGTTCGAGGCGGCGATTCCGGTCGACTTGCGTTTGCGCACGACGTCCAGTGGCTTGCAGGATGTCGGCACCCGTGACGGCTTGCGCATCATTGTGCAGGCCTACGTCGCGTGGCAGGTGCAGGGCGATGCGGACAATGTGCAGCGTTTCATGCGTGCGGTGCAGAATCAGCCGGACGAAGCGGCGCGGCAGATTCGTACCTTTGTCGGCTCGGCGCTGGAAACCACCGCGAGCAGTTTTGATCTGGCGAATCTGGTGAACACCGATGCCAGTCAGGTGCGTATCGCCGATTTCGAAGCGCAGTTGCGCCAGCAGATCGATCAGCAATTGCTCGCGACGTATGGCGTGCGGGTTGTGCAAGTCGGCATCGAGCGTTTGACCTTGCCGTCGGTGACACTCACTGCCACGGTCGATCGCATGCGCGCCGAGCGTGAAACAATTGCCACTGAACGCACGGCGGTCGGCAAACGTGAGGCCGCGCAAATCCGTTCCGCAGCTGAGCGCGATGCGCGAATTGTGCAGGCTGACGCGACGGTAAAAGCGGCAGAGATCGAAGCGCAGTCTCGTGTCGAAGCGGCGCAGATTTATGGCCGTGCTTACGCCAGCTCACCGCAGCTCTACAATTTGCTGCGCTCGCTGGACACCCTCGGCACCATCGTTACGCCGGACACCAAACTGATTCTGCGTACAGACGCCGCCCCATTTCGAGTATTGGTCGACGGCCCGCCGACACTCGACAGCAAAACCGGATCGCAGCCATGAATGACGAAGTTCCACGTGGAACACATTCGCTGAACAGTCCGTGGATTCAAGCTGGGCGCTTGGCGTTTTTTGCCTTGTACGCGGTGACGATCCTGGCGGCGTTAGTTTGGGTGTTTTCCAATGTGCGGCAAATCGATCCGCAAAATCGCGCAGTGGTTTTGCATTTCGGCGCGCTGGATCGCATCCAGAATGCCGGTCTGCTATTGGCTTGGCCGCAGCCATTCGAACAGGTGATTTTGCTGCCGGCAGCCGATCGGGTGATCGAGCGTCGCGTCGAGAATCTGTTGCGCAGTGATGAGGCGCTGAAGGCCGATCGGGTCGCTTCCTTTGCCACCCCCCTGAGTGATGCGCTGGCCGGATCCGGTTATTTATTGACCGGTGATGCCGGCGTGGTGCAACTGGATGTGCGGGTGTTCTACAAAGTCACTGACCCTTACGACTTCGTGTTGCAGGGCGAGCATGTCTTGCCGGCGCTGGATCGTCTGGTGACGCGCAGCGCGGTCGCGCTGACGGCCGCACGCGATCTGGACACCATTCTGGTCGCTCGACCGGAGTTGATCGGCGCCGACAATCAAGCTGCGGAACGTCGGGAAAAACTGCGTGGCGATCTGGTGCAAGGCATCAACAAACGCTTGGCCGAGTTGAAGGCAGGCGGGCAGGGCATCGGCATCGAAGTGGCGCGGGTGGATGTGCAATCGAGTCTGCCCGATCCGGCGGTCAGTGCTTTCAACGCGGTATTGACCGCTAGTCAGCAGGCCGACAAAGCTGTGGCCAATGCACGCACCGACGCCGAAAAACTCACCCAGACCGCGAATGAACAGGCCGACCGCACGCTACAAGTCGCTCACGCGCAGGCTGGTGAGCGCTTGGCCAAAGCCTCAGCCGACACAGCCACGGTGTTGAGTCTGGCCAACACTACCGACCCGCAAATGCTCCTGCGCCTGTACCGCGAGCGCATGCCGAAAATACTCGGCCAGGCCGGATCGGTGACCACGGTCGACCCGAAAGACGATTCCCGTCTGATCATTCAGGGAGCCAGTAAATGACTGCGACCACCGCCGCACCGAGCCTGTTGTCTTCGGCAGAACAACGCCGTGCTGCACGGCAACTGACCTTGGCCATGCTTGCGCTGGGCCTGCTTGGTCTGGGTCTGATCTGGCGCTGGCAGATGCCCGAGCAAACCGGTGTCAGTCAGTTGCTGCTTGGGTTTGCATCTTTATTGGTTGGCGTGCCGGTAATGCGCTCGGCGTGGTACAGCCTGCGCTATCCGAGCTTGCACGGCATCACCGATCAACTGATTGCCCTGGCTATGCTCGGTGCATGGGCGACTGGTGACTTGCTGACAGCGGCGTTGCTGCCGATCATCATGATCTTCGGCCATGTGCTGGAGGAGCGCAGCGTCATCGGCTCGCAAGAGGCGATCCATGCCCTTGGCCAACTGACGCGCAGCCATGCGCGCAAGGTGCAAGTGGATGGCTCGATCATCGAAGTGGACAACGGCACGTTGAAAGCCGGCGACACCGTTGAAGTGCGCGCCGGTGATCGGATTCCCGCAGATGGTCGAGTGTTATCCGGTCAGGCCAGTCTCGACACTGCATCGATTACCGGTGAATCGGTGCCGGTCGAGGCGGGTGTCGGCATGTCGGTGTTCGGCGGTGCGATCAACCTCGACGGTCTGTTGCGTATTGAAGTGACGCGCACCGGTGGCGAGTCGACGCTGGGCAAGGTCATTGCGTTGATGCAGAACGCCGAGCGCTCGAAACCGCCAATCACCCGGTTGCTCGAACGTTACGCTGGCAGCTATATGGTGCTGGTCTTGCTGCTAGCGGCAGTGACCTGGTTTATCACTCACGATGCGCAAGCGATGCTTGCGGTATTGGTCGCCGCTTGTCCGTGTGCGTTGGTGCTGTCGGCTCCGGCCACGGCGATTGCGGGTGTGGCGGTGGCCGCACGTCACGGCATACTGATCCGCAGTTCGGCGTTCCTTGAAGAACTGGCCGACCTGACTTCGCTGGTGGTCGACAAGACCGGCACCCTGACTTTCGGCACCCTGCGCCTGCAGTCGATCAATAATCCGTGTGCAGATTCGTCCGTGATCATCGCGCTTGCCGCCAGCCTTGGCGCGGCAAGCAGTCATCCGGTCAGTCGTGCGCTCGCAGGGTTGGTCAATCAGGAAGAATGTTTGGCACTCAGTGATATCCACGAACGTCAGGGCCTCGGCGTGGTGGCCATGACCGCGCAAGGCGAAGCCGCGTTGGGCCGACCGGAGTTGTTCGCGCAACTGGGCATCACCACGACGACGGTTCCCGATCACGACGGTCCGATTGCCGGGTTGGCATTGAACGGTGCATTCCTCGCTTGGTTGTTGCTTGCCGACACGGTTAAACCGGAAGCGCGTTTTGCCCTCGACGAATTGCGCGAGTTGGGTCTTGGCCGGCAATTGCTGCTGACCGGCGATCGCCAAAGCGTGGCGCAATCGCTGGCCAGCGAGGTCGGCTTGCATGAGGTGCAAGCCCAAGCCCTGCCCGAGGACAAACTCAATCACGTACTCAAGGAAATCAACAATGGTTTCCGGCCGATGGTAGTCGGTGACGGTATCAACGATTCCCTCGCACTGAAGGCGGGCGTGGTCGGTGTAGCGATGGGCGCGGGCGGAGCGGACATCGCGCTGGCCTCAGCCGACATCGTGTTGATCGGCAGTGACCTGCGCCGTCTCGGTACATGTGTGCGGCTTAGCCGCCAGTGCCGCAGGACGTTGCAGGTCAATGTGATCATCGGCCTGGGCTGGACGCTGGCCATTGTCGTGTTTGCCGCTTTCGGTTGGCTGGGTGCCGCCGGGGCGATGATCGCCGCGCTGCTGCACAACCTCAGCACGTTGCTGGTCCTCGGGAATGCCGGGCGCTTGCTGCGCTTTCAGGAGCCGTTGCTCAAGCTCAAGAACGATCTTTGAAATTATTTTTCGATCCTCTGTAACGCCGTCGGGGCCGCTCTCTCTAGTGCTATGTCGGGACTGAACAACCTTCCAGCCGACACCCCTGACGATTACCGAGGATAAGAAAAATGACCATCAAGACCGCTGCTGCTGGTGCCGCTCTCGCTTTGGCTGCCGCCACAATGTTTGCCGGTGTTGCCTCCAACGCGATGGCCGCCGATGCCAACGTTCACTGCTACGGCGTGACCGCTTGCAAAGGCCAGAACGACTGCAAAACCAAAGACCACGCCTGTAAAGGCATGGGCGCCTGCAAAGGCCAGGGCTTCAAGGCAATGACTCAGGCGGCGTGCGAAAAAGCCGGTGGCAAGGTCGGCGAATAACTGACCGGCAAGTGTTGCCGCAGTGGTTTGCGCCACTGCGGCCACTTTTTATCAGGAGTCCGCACATGTCCGCCTCTTTTCCTTTTCTGGGTTATGGCCTGGGTTTACGCAGTGCTTATTATCAACAGATCCTTGAGCAGTCGCCGGATGTCGACTGGTTCGAAGTGGTCTCGGAAAACTTCATGGTGCAGGGCGGCAAGGCTCTGTATTACCTCGATGCCTTCGCCGAACGCTATCCGTTGGTGATGCACGGCGTATCGTTGTCCATCGGCGGGCCGCATGCCCTCGATCCTGACTACCTCAAACAACTCAAACAATTGGCCGAACGCGTCCGACCGGCATGGATTTCTGATCACCTGTGCTGGAGCCGCGGCAATGCCCATCAGCTACACGATTTGCTGCCGTTGCCTTACACCGAAGAAAGCCTGGTCCACATTGCTGCTCGGGTGATGCAGGTTCAGGACATTCTGCAGCGCCCGTTGGTGCTGGAAAACGTCTCCAGTTACGTGCGCGGCGCCTCTGACGAATTCACCGAGTGGGAGTTTCTTGCTTTGCTCAGCCATGTGAGCGGCTGCGAATTACTGCTGGATGTGAACAATGTCTACGTCAGTTCACGTAATCATGGCTTCGATCCATGGGACTTCATCAGCAGCCTGCCCGTTGATAAAGTCCGCCAACTGCATCTGGCGGGGCACAGCGATTACGGCGATTACGTGATCGACACCCACGACCATCCGGTGAGCGATCCGGTCTGGGCGCTCTATCAACGCACACTCGAACATTTCGGCCCGGTGGCGACGTTGCTGGAACGCGACGATCATTTTCCGCCCTTCGAAGCGCTGCTTGATGAACTGCAAACGGCCCGTCAGCTCGGGAACAAGGTTCTTGCGCGGAGGCAACCATGCTCCTGAAAGAGTGGCAACTGGCGTTTGAAGCGTTTCTGCTCGAAGAAGACCCCAACGCGAATCCGACGTTGAGCGAGAGCCTGATCGGTGGCCCGACACTGGATGTCGGCACGGGACTGGCGATCTACCACAATGCTTACAAGGCGCGTTTGCTGGACGTGTTGCGCAATGACTTTCCCACGAGCCTGCACTGGCTGGGCGATGAGGAATTCGACCGCCTCGCAATGGCTTACATCTATCGGTATCCGTCTGCGCACTTCAGCCTGCGCTGGTTGGGTAAAGGCTTCGAAGGCTTCGTCCGCGAGCATCTGGTGCCGGAACAGAGCGCGCCGCTGGCCGAGCTGATTGCGCTCGAATGGGCCTTCACCCTGGCTTTCGATGCACCTGCCGCTGAGCCGCTGACAATTGAGGCCATGGCGGCTTTGGCTCCGGAGGAGTGGCCCGAATTACGCGTCAGAGCGGTGCCGTCCATGCAACGGCTGGAGTGCCGTTTCAACAGCCTATCTTTATGGCGCTCGGTGAAGGAAGAAGCGCAATTCCCTGAAAGCGCGCCGCTCGAAATCCCACAGATCTGTCTGATCTGGCGAAACCAGTTGATCTGCAGTTACCGCAGCCTGGATTCAGCCGAAGCCTCAGCTCTCATGGGCATACTCAACGGTGGCTGGAATTTCGCCGAACTGTGCGCCGAGTTAGCAGTCACTTATGGTGAGGGCGCGCCACTTCAAGCGGTTACCTGGTTGAAACAGTGGATACAGGATGGTTTGCTGGAGCGTCTGCAACGATAGACAAGGTTAATCAAATCGATAGCCTGCTATTTTTTCGGGATGGTCTACCCTCAGATCTGACGTCTGAAACAAGGGGGATTTTCCATGCTCGCGCAACTTCCACCGGCCTTACAGAATCTGCAGCTTCCGCTGCGCCTGCGACTCTGGGATGGCCATGAGTTCAATCTGGGGCCGGCGCCCAGCGTCACCATCGTGGTCAAGGACCCGACGATGGTCACCCAGTTTACCCATCCAAGCCTCGACACGCTCGGAGCGGCATTCGTTGAAGGCAAGCTGGAACTGGAGGGCTCGATCAGCGAGGTCATCCGGGTCTGCGACGAATTGAGCAACGCGTTGCTCGGCGAAGATGACGACAGTCAGCCAGTGCGTACCTTGCACGACAAGGAAACCGACGCCAAAGCCATTTCCTACCATTACGACCTGTCGAATGCGTTCTACCAGCTCTGGCTGGACAGCGACATGGCCTACTCCTGCGCGTATTTCGAAACCGGCAGCGAATCCCTCGAGCAGGCGCAACAAGCCAAATTCCGCCACCTTTGCCGCAAGCTGCGTTTGCAGCCGGGTGACTATCTGCTGGATGTCGGTTGCGGCTGGGGTGGGCTGGCCAGGTATGCCGCGCGGGAGTTCGGGGCGAAAGTGTTCGGCATCACCCTGAGCAAGGAACAGCTGGAACTGGCCCGCGAGCGGGTCAAAGCCGAAGGCCTGGAAGACCAGGTCGAACTGCAATTGCTCGACTATCGCGACCTGCCTCAGGACGGGCGTTTCGACAAGGTAGTCAGCGTCGGCATGTTCGAACACGTTGGCCATGCCAACCTGGCCGAGTACTGCAAAACCCTGTTTGGCGCGGTGAAGGAGGGCGGTCTGGTGATGAACCATGGCATCACCGCCAAGCACACCGACGGCCGCCCGGTGGGACGTGGTGCCGGGGATTTCATTGAGAAATACGTCTTCCCCAACGGCGAATTACCGCACCTGGCGATGATATCGGCCGAGATCAGCGAAGCCGGTCTGGAGATTGTCGACGTCGAAAGCCTGCGCCTGCACTACGCGCGCACGCTGGACCACTGGAGCGAGCGGCTGGAGGACAACCTGGAAGCCGCTAGCAAACTGGTGCCGGATCAAGCGCTGCGTATCTGGCGTCTATACCTGGCCGGTTGCGCTTATGCGTTTGCGCGCGGCTGGATCAATCTGCACCAGATCCTCGCGGTGAAGGCGCATGCGGATGGCAGCCATGAACTGCCGTGGACGCGCGACGATATCTACAACCCTTAACCGCTAAGCAGTCCTTTTCTTACCGGTGAGGGCTTTCATAGAATCGGTGAAATAAGCCGGGCGATCCGCATGCCGACCTGTTGCAGGCGGTGGATCTCCCGGCTTTCTTCTTTGGCGACCTCGTAGGCTTGCGCGAAATCGGCGCTGAGCATGTTCTCCACGCTGGCGGCGAAGTCACTGTCGACGGTCAGCAGCATCACTTCGAAATTCAGCCGGAACGAACGGTTGTCCAGATTGGCGCTGCCGATCGCGCTGATCTCGCTGTCGATCAACACCACTTTCTGATGCAGGAAACCGGGTTCGTAGCGGAATACCCGCACGCCGGCCCTCACGGCCTCAAAGGCGTAGAGACTGGAAGCAGCGTAAACGATGCGGTGATCGGGACGCGACGGCAGCAGCAATCGCACATCGACGCCACGCAATACGGCCAGCCTCAGTGCGGCGAATACGGCTTCGTCCGGAATGAAATACGGGCTGGTGATCCACACCCGTTCGGTCGCCGCGTGGATCGCTTCGACAAAGAACAACGAGCAGGTTTCGTAGGCATCCGCCGGGCCGCTGGCGAGCAATTGGCAGAGCACGCCGTCATCCGGGTACTCGTCAGGCAGGATCAGTGGCGGCAGTGCGCGCGCGGCCCAGAACCAGTCTTCGGCAAAGGATTCCTGCATACACGCGACCACCGGGCCACGTACCTTCACATGCGTATCGCGCCAGGGTGCCAGCGGTGGTTTTTCACCCATGTATTCATCGCCAACGTTATGCCCGCCGACAAACCCGACCACTCCATCGACCACGACGATCTTGCGGTGATTACGGAAGTTGACCTGAAAGCGATTGAGCCAGCCACTGCGTGTGGCGAAGGCTTTGACCTCGACGCCGCCATCACGCAACGTCTGCACATAGCTGTGGGGCAGGGCGTGGCTGCCGATGCGGTCGTAAAGCAGATGGATTGATACGCCTTCAGCAGCCTTCTTCAGTAGCAGATCACGCAAACCCTGACCGAGCCGATCATCGTGGATGATGAAAAACTGAATCAGCACCGCTTCTTTAGCTTGATCGATGGCCTGAAATATAGCGTCGAAGGTGGCTGCACCGTTGACCAGTAATTGCACTTCGTTATTCGCCAGACATGGCATGCGCCCGAGTTTGGGCATTGCGCGTAACGAAGCGTAGGCATTCGAGGCGCGTGCAGTCAGCGCTTCTTCCACCCACGGACGCCAGTTCAACTCGGAGATGGCCTGACGCATCTGTTCGTTGGCCTGGCGTCGTGCCTTGATGTAACCATCAAAGGTGCTGCGCCCAAATACCAGGTACGGAATTAGCGTGAGGTAGGGAATGAAGATCAGCGACAATGCCCAGGCGATCGAGCCTTGAGCCGTGCGCACGGTGAGCACCGCGTGAATTGCGGCGATCAGACCGAGGGTGTGTATCAGGGCGATCAGATAACCGAAAATGTGCGGTCCAAAATAATCCATGGGGCAGCCTTGCTCCGGAAGATTCAATGCTTAACAGACCATGTTCTGCCGCGAATGTCGCTATTTAATTGGGGCATGAACCGAAGCAATCGGCCGACGTCTAACGGCCACTACTGATCAGGAGTTTTTCGATGAACGTTCGTCTGCTGGGTTTGGCGCTGGGCCTGGGTTTGGCATTGCCGGTGGTTGCGCAGGCGCAGATGCTGCAGCCGGGGCTGTGGGAAATGACATCGAGCAACGTCAAGGTCGATGACCAGCCGATGGATGTGCAATCGATCCTCGGCCAGTTGCAAGGCCAGATGACCCCGCAACAGCGTGCTGCGCTGGAGAAGAACGGGATCAATATCGGCGGCAAGGGCATTCGTGCCTGTCTGACGCCGGAGCAGGTGGCGACCAACGATATTCCATTGGCCGACCCGCAATCGGGCTGCAAACAGCAGATTACCGACCGCACGGGCAACCAGTGGAAATTCCGTTTCAGTTGCCCGAAAGCGCAGGGTACCGGGGTGGCGACGTTCCTCAGTGATCGTGAATTCACCACCGTGGCCAACGGCACGTTCAATGCGATCGGGATCAATCAGAAGGGCAGTCTGGAGACTCGCGCGGTTTGGTTGGGTCAGGACTGCGGCGCTGTGAAGCCAAGAGCTTAAAAGCTTCGCGAGCAGGTCGAATCGTCGTACCGTCGCTCCCACCTTTGAAATGCAGTCTAATGTGGGAGCCTGCTCGCGAAAGCGTCTTCGTATTCAGCGCATAAACCTCAGCGCCAGCCCCCGACATCCCTCGTTCACCCGACCCTCCCGCCAGGCAATCTGCCCCGACACCATCGTCGCATTCACCCGATGCCGAAAGCTGCGCCCGGCAAACGGCGTCCATCCGCACTGCGACAGAATGGGTTGCCGATCGACCTCCAGCGTCTGCGCCTCAACCAGCACCAGATCCGCCCAGTAGCCCTCACGTAGATACCCACGATCGGGAATCGCAAAAAGATCCGCGACTCTGTGGCTGGTCTTCGCCACCAGCGTAGTGATTGGCAGCACATCGTCCGCCACTAACTCCAGCAGTGCCGGTAAAGCGTGCTGCACCAATGGTAAACCCGCAGGTGCCTGCGCATAAGGTCGCTGTTTTTCAGCCCAGGTATGCGGTGCATGGTCACTGCCGATCACATCGAGTCGATTGCTGTTCAGTGCCGCGCGTAGTGCATCGCGATCGGATTGGGTTTTGATCGCCGGATTGCATTTGATCAGGTTGCCGAGGTGGGGATAGTCGCGATCATCAAACAGCAAATGGTGCAGGCAAACTTCCGCCGTGATGTGTTTTTGCGCCAGCGGTTTGTCCTCGAACAACGCCACTTCACGCGCCGTGGTCAGGTGCAAAACATGCAGGCGCGTGCCGTGACGTTTCGCCAGATCAACCGCCATTGAAGAAGAGCGATAACAGGTCACGGCATTACGGATCAACGCATGGGCAGCCGGGGGCAAACGATCACCGAACAGCTCATGCAAGTTGGCGGCATTGGCGTTGATGCTGGGCGTGTGCTCGCAGTGAGCCAAGAGGATCGTCGGCACCTCGGCGAACAGTCGCTCGAGGATCTTCGGATCGTCCACCAGCATGTTGCCGGTCGATGCGCCCATGAACACTTTCACCCCGGCGACTTCACACGGATTGAGCGCCGCCACTGTATCGAGGTTGTCCTGGCTCACGCCAAAGTGAAACCCGTAGTTGGCCACGGAGTTGATCGCAGCCCGGCGCTTTTTATCCGCCAACGCTTCGAGGGTGAGAGTGGCCGGGGTTGTATTCGGCATGTCCATAAAACTGGTGATGCCACCGGCGACCGCCGCCCGCGACTCGGTATGAATGCTGCCCTTGGCTGGCGCACCAGGCTCACGAAAATGCACTTGGTCGTCGATCATCCCCGGCAGCAGCCATTGGCCCTTCGCGTCGATTTCAACCTTGGCGTTTTCGCCTTCGATGCTGCGGGCAATCTTGACGATGCGCCCATTGCTGACCAACACATCGCCGTCGAACTCGCGTCCTTCGTTGACCAGCCTTGCGTTGCGAATCAGCACGCTGCTCATGGTTCAGAACTCGTTCTGCAAGGCTTTGTAGCCGCGCACCAGGTCGACGTTGGTGCGCGCCACGTCTTCGGAAAACTCCGAGGCGCTGACGCTCACCGGTGGAAATTGCGAGAGGTCGGTGTTCGGGCCGATGCGAGTCGTCGAGGGCACATAGAAAGCGTCCGGCAAATCTCGCCCGTCGACCACCGAGTTGTGCCGCACCACACAACCGTTGCCGACGACGCAGTTGAACAGGACGCTGTTGAAACCGATGAACACTCGATCGCCAACGACGCAGGGGCCGTGCACGATCGAGCGGTGGGCGATGGAACTGTACTCACCGATGGTCACTGCCGCGCCGGATTTGGAATGGATGACCACGCCGTCCTGGATATTCGAATTGGCGCCGATGATGATCGGCTCCATCTCGCCTGAGGCGTCCACTTCGTCGGCGCGAATGACTGCATAGGGGCCAACGAAGACGTTCTCGCCGATCACCACTTTGCCGCAGATGATCGCGGTTTTATCGACGTAGGCCGACTCGGCAATGTGGGGCAAATCACCTGAAGGATTCTTGCGGATCATGGTTGGCTCAGTGCGTCGTAAAGAGTGTTGAGGTTGTATTCGAACAGACCGGTGAAGGTACTGGCGGGACCGCTGGCAGCGAGGGCATCCGAGTACAGCGTGCCGCCAATGTGCGCGCCGCTTTCGTCAGCGATCTGTTTGAGCAGGCGTGCGTCCTTGATGTTTTCCATGAACACCGCTTTGACGTGGGCCTGGCGAATCTGGGTGATCAGCGCAGCGACTTCGGCAGCCGAGGGGTCGCGTTCGGTGGACAGGCCTTGCGGTGCCATGAAGTCGATACCGTAGGCCTGACCGAGATAACCAAAAGCATCATGGCTGGTAACGATCTTGCGGTTGCCCGGTGGCAGCGCACCGAGTTTGGCTTTGGCTTCGGCGAGCAGGGCGTAGATCTGCTTAAGGTAGGTTTTGCTGTTGCGTTCGTAGTCGGCCTTGTTCGCGGGATCCGCAGCGATCAGTGCTTTGGTGATATTGGCGACGTACAACTCGGCGTTTGCCAGATTGTGCCAGGCATGCGGGTCGGGAACGGTTTCGCCGTCTTCATCCAGCGAGCGTGGAATCACGCCGTGACTGGCACTGATGACCGTGGCTTTGGTCTCGGTGCTGGTCACGAGGCGATCCAGCCACGGCTCGAAACCAAGACCGTTCTTGATGATCAGTTTGGCGCTGAGCAGCGCTTTCGCATCATCCGGTGTCGGCTCGTAAGTGTGCGCATCGGTGTCCGGGCCGACCATATTGGTGATCTGGACATGTTCGCCGCCGACCTGATGGACCATGTCGGCGAGGATGCTGAAGCTGGTGACCACGGGCAGTTTTTCCGCGGCCGACAATGACATCGACAGCATCAGGCTGAACAGCACGAGTAGAGCGCGCATCGGGAAACACCTCATTGGGATGTGAGCAAAGGCGGGCGGCGCAACAGACCGTGCACCGGCCCGAACACCACGGACAACAGATAGCCAAGGCCGGCGATCAGCACGATGGCCGGGCCGCTCGGCAACGAGTAGTAGAACGACAGCAGCAAGCCGAACCAGACCGAGAGGCAACCGATGACGGCCGCGATGGCAATCAGGGTCGGCAGCCGGCGGCTCCAGAATCGCGAAGCCGCAGCGGGAAGCATCATCAGGCCGACCACCATCAGCGCGCCGATGGCCTGGAAACCGATTACCAGATTGAGTACGACCAGCGTCAGGAACACGCCGTGGGCGAGTGGGCCGAGGCGGCTGACGGTTCTCAAGAACAACGGATCGAGGGTGTCGAGCAGCAGCGGTTTGTAGATCAGCGCCATGGCGATCAGGCTGAATCCCGAAACCCACAACATGCCGGTGAGGGTCGGACCATCGACGGCCAGTGCTGAGCCGAACAGCAGGTGCAACAGGTCGAGGCGTTTGCCGGCGATGCCGAGGATGAGTACGCCACTGGCCAGCGAGATCGGATAGATCGCAGCGAGACTGGCGTCTTCGCGCAGGCCCGTGCGACGGGTGATCCAGGCGGCGAGGCCAGCCATGCTCAAACCGGCGCCCAAGCCTCCCAGCGTTAGCGCGGGCAGGCTCAGTCCGGCAAACCAGAAACCCAGTGCCGCGCCGGGAAGGATACCGTGGGCCACGGCGTCACCGATCAGGCTCATCCGTCGCAGGATCAAGAACACGCCGAGGGGGGCGGTGCTGCACGCCAATACCAATCCGCCGAGCAGGGCACGGCGCATGAACACGAACTCATTAAATGGTTGCCAGAGGTGGGCGACGGTGAGCATCAGGCCACCTGTGTGTGAGGTGTTTGCTGAATGAGTTCTGCGCTTGCACCAAACACGCAGTCGCGGTTTTTGATCAGCAACGTTTTCGGGATGTGTTGGCGTACGGCGGCGAGGTCGTGACACACCACGACCAGTGTCCGACCTTCGCCGTGCCAGCCGTGGATGTGCTGCCAGAGCAACTGCTGACCGAGTTCATCGAGTGCGGCGTGGGGCTCGTCGAGCAGCAGCACGGGCGCGTCGGTCAGGCTCAGTCGAGCGAGCAGGGCGCGTTGCAGTTCGCCACCGGACAGGGCCATGAGTGGGCGTTGCTCGAGTCCGCTCAGGTGCCAGTTCGCCAGTGCGTCTTTCAGGCGCTGGCTTCGTAGTTGAGTCGAGAGCCTACGTCCCCAGAAACCGGCGGCGACCAGATCTTCAAGGCTGATGGGGAATTGGCGATCCAGATGCTGTTGCTGGGGCAGAAAGGACAACCCGCTTTGACGTGGGACACTCAGCCCGACATTGCCTGCCAATGGCTTTTGTAGCCCGGCGATCACTTTCAGCAGGCTGCTTTTGCCACAGCCGTTGGCACCGATGATCGCCGTCAGGCTGCCGCTGTCGAGTTCAAGGTCCAGGGGCACGGTCAGTGGTTGGCCGGGCGCACCCCAACTCAGGGATTGGCAGCGGATCATGTTTGCTCACGCTGCCAATGGCTTTCGGCGACGGCGTCGTGAGCGTGCAGACTTTCGGCGTGGATCACTCGCAGTTGAAATGCGCTGATACCGGGAGTACGTCGCAGGGCCAGATTCAGACGGCGTGCCGCGTCTTCGCAGAACATCAGGTTCTGCCCGTTGGCGAGGGCGAAGGCTTGTTCGTCTGCGCGTTTCACGGCGGTTTGTACGGCGGTGCCGAGGGCAGCTTCAGCGTCATTGATGATCACGCTAAGAGGA
Organism: Pseudomonas sp. ok266; assembly: GCF_900110195.1. Taxonomy (NCBI): domain Bacteria; kingdom Pseudomonadati; phylum Pseudomonadota; class Gammaproteobacteria; order Pseudomonadales; family Pseudomonadaceae; genus Pseudomonas; species Pseudomonas sp. ok266. The sequence goes on from NZ_FOCU01000001.1 coordinate 183,191, forward strand.
AACTCATCAATGAAGTCGTCGAGGTGAAGGTGCAATTGTGCTGTGCTGCGTTGGCTGTGAGGCGTGGCAAGGATGCCTTGGGGCGAGCCAAGCCATGCCAGAACGTCGGCGTGTTGTAGAGCTTTGTTGGCGAAGTCGGCGATGAATTTCTTCTGGATCAACTGTCGCGCCAAGGCTGCTGAGCAAGGGCAAGTTGAGGAGTAGGGCACTTCGATTTTAAGTTCCACGTGGAACACTTCATTTATCAGGCTGGCGAAAATGCTCGCGGGATATGACTTCCAGCCGGCCAATGGGCTGATTAGCGCTGACCTCTTTAGCAGCAAATCGGTGTGGATATTCAGGTAGGCGCGGGTGGATAAACCTTCGTGGCTTTGCAGGAAATCCTTGAGCACCTGATGCAGTAGCGCTGGGGACAGGTTCTTCTGTTCGAGTGCTTCCAAGGCAAGATACAGCCGCGACATGTGAATGCCACGCGCCTCCCCATCATCAAGACTGACACCCGCATCAGCCTTGGCGCTCAATCGCTGACCCTCTAACAAAACAGGTAACGCAATGCCGCGCATGCCCACCCATTCGAGTGGCAAAGTTTGGCGTGCGGCCTGCGCGGCGATATCCGGAAGTGTCATCGAATTCATGTTCGGGACCGTCATGTTGATTGAATTGAATGTTACATTATAACAATTCAAATCACGACGCCTTTTTCATGAACAGGCTTTCATATGCACAGACGCCACTTGCTTAATCTCATCCTGGCCAGCGCGGCCCTTGCCCTCCCTTTCAGTGTTTCAGCTACGCAAATTCGTAATGCGCGCCTATGGCGCTCGGATGAAAAGCTGCGATTGGTGTTCGATCTAAGCGGCCCGGTGCGCTATAAAACCTTCACGCTAACGGCCCCGGAACGTCTGATAATTGATGTGTCCAGTGCGAGCGTAGGCGCAGATTTCCGTCAGCTCGCGCTAAATGGAACGGTGATTCGTTCGATTCGCTCCGGGCCTTTTGGTCACGGTGACACGCGGATTGTTCTGGATCTGAGCAATCCGGTGCTGTTGAACAGCTTCCTTTTGGCGCCGCAGGACGGCCAGGGCCATCGCTTGGTTCTGGATCTGGTTAGCGCCAAATCAACGCCAAATACGCCAATGGTTCCACGTGAAACACCTGCGCTGAAAGCGCATCCCAGACGCGACATCATTGTTGTCGTTGACCCTGGGCACGGCGGAAAGGATCCCGGTGCTGTCGGTGCCAAGGGCGAAAGGGAAAAGGATGTGGTGCTTGCCATTGCGCAACTGCTCGCCAAACGCCTGAAAAAAGAGAGGGGCTTCAATGTAAAACTGGTGCGCAATGATGACTTTTTCGTGCCGTTGCGCAAACGCGTGGAGATCGCGCGTCAGCATAAGGCGGACATGTTTATCTCAGTGCATGCCGATGCAGCGCCGCGTCTGACTGCTTCCGGCGCGTCGGTCTATTGCCTGTCTGAGGGCGGTGCGACATCGGCGACGGCGCGCTTCATGGCGCAGCGCGAGAATGGTGCGGATCTGCTCGGCGCCACCAGTCTGCTCAACCTGAAAGATAAGGATCCGATGCTGGCGGGGGTGATTCTCGACATGTCGATGAACGCGACGATCGCTGCCAGTCTGCAGTTGGGCAGCACGGTACTTGGCAGTCTGGCCGGCATCACTACGCTGCATCAGAAGCGTGTGGAGCAGGCAGGATTCGCGGTCCTGAAATCGCCAGACGTACCTTCAATTCTGGTGGAGACAGGCTTCATTTCCAATGCGCGCGACAGTCAACGGCTGGTTACTGCGCGACATCAGCAGGCCGTGGCCAACGGTTTGTTTGAAGGATTGCAGCGTTATTTTGCAAAGAATCCGCCCATCGACAGCTACCTTGCCTGGCAGCAGGCGCAGAAAAACACCCAGGTTTAACAGCCGGTAATGCGGCTGCAGGTGAATTTTGCGCTGCTGCCGCCCGAGCTGGAGAAACGATTGATGGTCGTCCAGCCGACACGTCGGGTGTAACCAACCCAGGCTTCGCCGTCAGAGGCGATCCCGGTGAAAAACGTCAATTGCCCGAAACGGCTGTTGGTCTGCGCCCAATAACGCCGGCCATTTTTCTCAAACCCACGCAGATAAAGGGTGTTGCCGGCGGTGTTGACGCTATAAGCGTTGCCATCGGCGTCGACACAAGCCAGCAGGTTGGCGCTGCGTGTGCAGCTGGCGAGTGCCGGCAACTGCGCGTAGGCATTGCCGCCCAGCAACAACCCAAGGCTCAACATCGAGCATTTCAGCGCATTTCTCATGGCGATTTCCGGGTGCGGGATTGGCGAAGCTTCCTGTTGTTTGTCGATCAAGACAAGAGAAGGCTGGTTTCTTTTTATTGTTATAATATAACATTGATTCGAATTAAGCCTGGGCAGCCCGATTTCAAGGCGTTGGTTTTCTACGTAATCCACCCGTGGGAAGCGCAAAAACGCCATGCGCCAGTAAAAGCGCCAATTGGCTGCCTTCTGAAGAGGATTATCCAATGTCAGCAGAATTGCCCGTCACCGTACTTTCAGGATTTCTCGGCGCCGGAAAAAGTACACTTTTGAATTACGTACTACGTAATCGAGAGGGTTTGCGCGTGGCTGTTATCGTTAATGATATGAGCGAGATCAACATTGATGGCAGCGAAGTCCAGCGTGATGTCAGCCTGAACCGCGCCGAAGAAAAAATAGTCGAAATGAGTAACGGCTGCATCTGCTGTACGTTACGCGAAGACCTGCTGGAAGAAGTCAGCAAGCTGGCCCGTGAAAATCGCTTCGATTACCTGCTGATCGAGTCCACCGGGATTTCCGAGCCACTGCCCGTGGCAGAGACGTTTACCTTCCGCGATGAGCACGGCCAGAGTCTCTCCGACATCGCGCGTCTGGACACCATGGTCACTGTAGTCGACGGTGTGAACTTCCTGCCGGACTACCAGGCAGCGGAAAGCCTCGCGTCCCGTGGCGAGATCCTTGGCGAAGAAGACGAACGCTCCATCACCGATCTGTTGATCGAACAGATCGAGTTCGCCGACGTGTTGTTGATCAGCAAGATCGACTTGATCAGCCAGTGCGAGCGTGAGGAGTTGATCGCGATCCTCCAGCGTCTCAACGCCCAAGCGGAAATCATCCCGATGGTGATGGGTGAGGTGCCGCTGGAGAAAATCCTCAACACCGGGCGTTTCGACTTCGAGAGAGCCGCACAGGCACCGGGTTGGTTGCAGGAATTACGCGGCGAACACGTGCCGGAAACCGATGAGTACGGCATCGCCTCCACAGCCTATCGCGCCCGCCGACCCTTTCACCCGCAACGGTTTTTCAGCTTTATCGATCGTCCTTGGCTGAACGGGAAATTGCTGCGCTCCAAAGGCTTCTTCTGGCTCGCGAGCAAACCCACCGACGCCGGCAGCTGGTCGCAAGCCGGTGGTTTGATGCGCCACGGTTTTGCCGGGCGCTGGTGGCGTTTCGTGCCAAAGGAGCAGTGGCCACAAGATCAGGAAAGCACCGCCGCGATCATGGAAAACTGGCTGTCGAGCGTAGGAGACTGCCGCCAGGAGCTGGTGTTTATCGGTCAGAACATTGATTTCCTACAGCTCTCAGCCGAACTGGATGCCTGCCTGCTCACCGATGAAGAAATGGCGCTCGGTGTCGAAGGCTGGCAATTGTTGCCCGATCCGTTCGGCCCTTGGCACGAAGAGGCTGCCTGATGCTCGCGCTAAAGCTGCTGCAGAACCGTACGCGCCATCAGCATCAAGGTCCGACACCGAAAGCGTTGACGCGAATCCTCGAAGACGACACCAACCTCGCCGTCTGGCAACGCCAACTGCCGTTGCACATCAGCGAGTTCGCTCACCTGCTGCTGTCGCTCAATGAGCCCTTGGCGGAATCGTTGTGCCTTGAGTTGCCGGATGAGGACGCCGAGCCTGATCTCACCGGTGTGGCATCAGGCTTCCGTGATCTGGAAGGCTACGAGGGCTTTATCGCCGACCTGAAATGGCTGGTCAGCGCATTTGCCTGCTTACTGGGGGCAAAGCGCGTGGGCCTGCGCCTGCGGGTATTGGATAAAGCCATGTGTCCACGCTTCCATGTCGATCACGTGCCGGTGCGACTGATCACGACTTATGCGGGTGTTGGCAGCCAATGGCTCAAGGAAGGTGCGATGGATCGCCGTCAGCTGGGGCAGGCCAACGCCGAGCCCCACGTGCAAATCCAGCAACTCAACAGCGGCGACGTGGCGCTGTTGAAAGGCGAGAAATGGCACGGCAATGAAGGCTTTGGCCTGATCCACCGCTCGCCGCACCCGGACGCGGGGCAGCGCCGTCTGATACTGACCCTCGACTGGCTCGGCTGACGCCTCAAGGCTTGAGCCACTTACCCTGGCTCAGGCCTTCGCAGTACGGTTGCAGATACGCCGCATCCGTGGCCACGCCGTAATAGTGGATATCCTGGCGATAGGGCAGATTGGCGACTTGTGCGTTGCTGCATACGCCAAATGCACCGCTCGGGCACTGGTCGACGTACTGCACTTTGACTTTCTGCCCGGCCAGCGTCGGCTGGCAGAAACCGTCGTTGAACAGTTTCTCCGGGATATTGCGGTTCTGCTGACAGACTTTGACGTCGAGCCGCTCGCCCTGACTGTGCACCACGCAGGCCTGGGCCCATGCTTCACTCGACAGCAGCGCCAACAGCAACGACCATCCCCTCCAACGCATCTTTGAATCTCCCAAGAAAGCTCCCGGCCATGTTGCAGAACATTCCTACCCATGTCATTGCTGGCCCTTTGGGCGCCGGCAAAACCAGCCTGATTCGCCAACTCATGGCCCAGCGTCCAGAAGGCGAACGTTGGGCGGTATTGATCAACGAGTTCGGCCAGATCGGCCTCGACGCCGCCCTGTTGACGAGTGACGCCGAGGGTATCGCACTGGGCGAAGTGGCCGGCGGCTGCCTGTGTTGCGTCAACGGCGCGCCGTTTCAGATTGGCCTGGGGCGGTTGTTGCGCAAGGCGAAGCCGGATCGGTTGTTTATCGAACCGTCCGGGCTGGGGCATCCGGCGCAGCTGATTAGCCAGTTGAATGAGGCGCCGTGGCGAGGTGTGCTGGCGGTGCAGCCGTGTGTGCTGGTGCTGGATGCTCAAGCGCTGCAGGCAGGGAAAGCCTTGCCGGTAGCGCAACAAGACGCTTTAAAAGCCGCTGGCCTGCTGTTGTTGAACAAGGCTGAAAACCTTGATGACAGGGCCAGAGAAAAAATCGCCAGTCAGTTGCCGGCAGTGCCGTTGGTCTGGACTCAAGAGGCGCAACTAAGTCTGGGCGAACTGCCGGGCCTAGCCGCAAAAGCGGTCAACGGTGTGGATAATTTGGCCGTACCCAAAGGATTAGGACAAATGCCGGCCGTCTGGACTGATCCGACGCTGCCGATTTGCCTGAGTCAGGCGCAGGAGGAAGGCTGGAGTATTGGTTGGCGTTGGCATCCGGGACAGACGTTCGACAAGCGGCACATTGCTGACTGGCTAGCCAGCCTCAATTGGCAGCGGGCGAAACTGGTTATCCACAGCTCGGAGGGTTGGGTGTCGGCTAATGCTTTGAATAATGCTGAACTGATCTGGCAAGCCAGCGAATGGCGAAAAGATTCGCGACTCGAGCTGATCTTCGCTGAGGCACAGAGTGTTGAAGTGTTGCAGCGGGAGCTATTGGGGTGTCGGGAGGGCTAGATCAAAAGATCGCAGCCTTCGGCAGCTCCTACATGGGATTTTTGTGCACCCTTTAGAAGCTGTCGAAGGCTGCGATTTTTACGGTTTCCACTTCGTATGTTCTTGCCGCCACTGGCTCAACTCGATCACTTCCGCCCGCGGCTTGTGCACTTCCACTACTGGCGGCGTGTCGTCGAACGGTGCCGGGTAGGGCGCCAGTTCGATCTGCGCACTGTGCGCGCCAAACTGGGTGATGGTGCCGTTATGCCGGGTTTCGCCGGTCACGGTGAATTCAAAGTTGTACACCCGCGCCAGTCGTCGGCGACCGTTGGCGTCCTTGATGAAACCGATCTTCTTCAGGGCAACGTTGCCGTCGAGCAACTCGACCCGTACGTTCAGGCAATGCTGTTTGACCCGCTCCAGCGCGCGCTCGCGCAAGCCGTGGTTGTGCCATAACCACGCGCCGGCAGCGGCGAACAGTATCAGCACGAAGATGTTTTCCAGGGTCAGCATCAACATCGAACTCCAAAAGATAGCGTCAGCTTAACTGCGTCGCTGGTCTGTCGTACAGGCTGCGTTTCGTCGCATACTGCGCGGCTTGAATTTCAATCGTTTTACGGAATGACCCGAATGAAACGTACGCCTCATCTGCTCGCCATTCAGTCCCATGTGGTGTTCGGCCACGCCGGCAACAGCGCCGCGGTTTTTCCGATGCAGCGGGTCGGGGTTAATGTCTGGCCGCTCAACACCGTGCAGTTTTCCAACCACACCCAGTACGGTCAGTGGGCTGGTGAAGTGCTGGCACCGCAACAGATTCCCGAGCTGGTCGAAGGGATTGCTGCGATTGGCGAGCTGGGCAATTGCGATGCGGTGCTGTCCGGTTACCTCGGCAGCGCGGCGCAGGGCCGGGCGATTCTCAGCGGCGTCGAGCGCATCAAATCGGTCAATCCGAAGGCGCTGTATCTGTGCGATCCGGTGATGGGCCATCCGGAGAAGGGCTGCAGCGTGCCGACCGAGGTCAGCGATTTCCTGCTGGAAGAGGCGGCGGCCGTAGCGGACATCATGTGTCCAAACCAGTTGGAGCTGGACAGCTTCTCCGGGCGCAAGCCGCAGTCGCTGTTCGATTGTCTGGCAATGGCGCGGGCCTTGCTGGCGCGCGGGCCGAAAGCAGTACTGGTCAAGCATCTGGATTATCCGGGCAAACCGGCCGATGGCTTTGAAATGCTACTGGTGACGGCTGAAGGCAGCTGGCATCTGCGCCGTCCGTTGCTGGCGTTCCCGCGTCAGCCAGTGGGTGTGGGCGATCTGACATCCGGCCTGTTCCTGGCGCGGGTGCTGCTGGGTTACAGTCTGGTGGCGGCGTTCGAATTCACCGCGGCGGCGGTGCATGAGGTGCTGCTGGAAACGCAGGCATGCGCCAGTTATGAGCTACAACTGGTGCGGGCGCAGGACCGGATTGCGCATCCGCGGGTGAAGTTCGAGGCGACGGCGATCAGTCTGTAAGACCGCGCTGCCCCCATTCGCGAGCAAGCTCGCTCCCACATTTGGTTTTGTGTACGCCACAGGTCCAGTGTGGGAGCGAGCTTGCTCGCGAAGGCTATAGCTCAGACAGCATCAGTTCAAAGACTGATCAGGCGTCGCCCTTGATCTCCTGATAGCGCTTTTCCAGCTCCTGACGAATCTGCCGACGCTGCTGCGCCTGCATGTAACGACGTTTGTCTTCACTGTTCTGCGGTTGCAGCGGCGGCACGGCGGCCGGCTTACGCTGGTCATCCACCGCGACCATGGTGAAGAAGCAGCTGTTGGTGTGGCGCACCGAGCGCTCGCGGATGTTCTCGGTAACGACTTTGATACCGACTTCCATTGAGGTGTTGCCGGTGTAGTTGACCGACGCGAGGAAGGTCACCAGTTCGCCGACATGGATCGGCTCGCGAAAAATCACCTGATCCACCGACAGCGTCACCACGTAGCGACCGGCATAACGGCTCGCGCAGGCGTAGGCCACTTCGTCGAGGTATTTGAGCAGGGTGCCACCGTGGACATTGCCAGAGAAGTTGGCCATGTCGGGGGTCATCAGTACCGTCATCGACAGCTGGGCGTTTCCGGGTTCCATAACGTTCTCACGGATCAAGGCTGATTGCTGGAAGCACCTCTGCGGGTGCCTGGTCGCTTTTCAAAAGCACCGTTATCGGGACGCCGGGCGACTGGCCGCCGTCACGCCGGAATCGATCTGTTTCCATATATTGCACCGCCTTCCAGCCGCAAGTCGCGGTGTTAACCTGCAAAAGCCCCTTACAAAGGCAATTCCCACACGAAAAGCGGACTTTTACTACGCTCGCCCAGACCTTTCTGACGTCTGCTGGCGGGCCTCGTCATTCAAGGAGCCCACACCATGCATGCCATCAGCTTTATTCAGGATCTGGCAGTGATCATGTTGGTCGCGGGCGTGGTGACCGTGTTGTTTCATCGCTTCAAACAGCCGGTGGTGCTCGGCTATATCGTCGCCGGCTTCATCATCGGCCCGCACACCCCGCCGTTCGGCCTGATCCACGACGAAGACACCATCAAGACCCTCGCCGAGCTGGGGGTGATTTTCCTGATGTTCTGCCTCGGCCTGGAGTTCAGCCTGCGCAAGCTGTTCAAGGTCGGCGCCACGGCGTTTATTGCGGCGTTCCTCGAGATCGTCCTGATGATCTGGATCGGCTATGAAATCGGCCGCTGGTTCGACTGGAACACCATGGACTCGCTGTTCCTCGGCGCGATTCTTGCGATCTCCTCGACCACCATCATCGTCAAGGCCCTCAATGATCTGAAGATGAAAAACGAGCGCTTTGCGCAGTTGATCTTCGGCGTGCTGATCGTCGAAGACATCCTCGGCATCGGCATCATCGCACTGCTTTCAAGCATCGCCGTCAGCGGCACGGTCAGTTCCGGAGAAGTGTTTTCCACGGTTGGCAAACTGTCGCTGTTCATGATCGTCGCGCTGGTCATCGGCATTCTGCTGGTGCCGCGATTGCTGGCCTATGTGGCCAAATTCGAAAGCAACGAGATGCTGCTGATCACCGTGCTCGGCCTGTGTTTCGGCTTCTGTCTGCTGGTAGTCAAACTCGAATACAGCATGGTACTCGGTGCGTTCCTGATCGGCGCGATCATGGCCGAGTCGCGACAACTGCTAAAAATCGAGCGTCTGATCGAGCCGGTTCGCGACCTGTTCAGCGCGATCTTCTTTGTCGCTATCGGGCTGATGCTCGATCCGATGATTCTGCTCGAATACGCGTGGCCGATTGCGGTGATCACCGTAGCCGTTGTACTCGGCAAGATGTTGTCCTGCGGTCTCGGAGCGTTTATCGCCGGCAATGACGGACGTACCTCACTGCGCGTGGGGATGGGGCTGTCACAGATTGGTGAATTTTCCTTCATCATCGCCGCTCTCGGGATGACGTTGCAGGTGACCAGTAACTTCCTCTACCCGGTCGCCGTGGCGGTGTCGGTGATTACCACTTTGCTGACGCCGTATCTGATCCGCGCGGCTGATCCGCTGTCGATCAAGTTGTCCGCGGCTGTGCCCAAGCCTCTCGGCCGCGTGCTGGGCATGTATGGCGAATGGCTGCGCAGCATTCAGCCGCAAGGCGAGGGTGCGATGCTGGCGTCAATCATTCGCAAGATCTTGCTGCAAGTCGGCGTCAACCTGGCGCTGGTGATTGCGATCTTCTTCGCCGGCGCGTATTTCGCTGAACGCATCTCGCTGTGGCTGCAAGACTGGATCAGCGATCCGAGCTGGCAGAAGGCGTTGATCTGGGGCGGGGCATTGTTGGTGTCGTTGCCGTTCCTGATCGCCGCTTATCGCAAGCTCAAGGCGTTGTCGATGCTGCTGGCGGAGATGGGTGTGAAGCCCGAGATGGCCGGGCGTCACACACAGCGAGTGCGCCGGGTGATCTCCGAAGTGATCCCGATTCTCTCGCTGCTGGTGATTTTCCTGCTGCTGGCAGCCTTGTCGGCCAGTATCTTGCCGACCAACAAGTTGCTGGTACTGATCGCTGTGGTGGCGGCGGCCGTGGCGGCGCTGCTCTGGCGCTGGTTCATCCGCGTGCACACGCGGATGCAAGTGGCGCTGCTGGAAACCCTCGACAACCATAAGGAGTCGTCGGGGCATTGATCATACGGGGCGGCTGGCCGATCAGCTTTCCAGCCAGACGTCCCGCGCCCAGTGCCATACCGATTCCCAGGTTTCCTCGGCAATCAACTCTTCTTCGGCCTGCCACAACACCACCGTGCCATCCTCTTCGACACAGTAGTAGTCATCGCCGTCCTGACAGATTGGAATCAGGCTGCGATCAACACCGGCATCCCAGGCATTGGCGGCAACATCCGGCAAGTAGGTGTGGGATTGTGGATCGGTAACGGTCACCGGCTCGAGGCTGCCGTACACCACATCGCTGACGGTCAGCAAAAACTCTCTGAAGACAAACGGAATGTCGATGAACAGCTGTTCTTCGATTTCGACCAGCAGATCTTCGTCAGGCAACTCCAATGGAACCGGCACGGGTTCGTTGGCTTCACGCAGTTGTTCGATGATTTCTTCCACGTCCGGGATCCTCTTGCTTGAATGGCGCGGTTTATATGGGCCGGTTTATACAGTAGCTCGCTATAGATGCAACCGCGAAATAGAAAACCCCAGCCGAGGCTGGGGTTTTTTATTACGGCAAGTGACGCCTGGAAGGGATCAGCCGTTCTGGCGGATACCGGCAACCAGCCAAGGCTGGTTCTCGCCCTGCGGACGTTCCATGTTCCAGCTTTCGCTGAACACTTCGCCCTGGTCGAAACGCGAGGTCTTCGACACACCGCTGAAGGTCAGGGTGGCGATGGTCTTGTCGGCGCGGTCATCCACACCATCCAGTTGAACCTGGAGGTTGTCGATGTAGGTCGACTGGAACGCATCGCCCAGATCCGCACGCTCACGCTTGAGGAACTCGAGCATTTGCGGGGTCACGAACTCGGCGATCTTGTCCATCTCGTTGGCGTCCCAGTGCTGCTGCAGCGCCTGGAAGTGGCTGCGGGCAGCTTCAAGGAAGTTATGCTCATTGAACCAGGCTGGCGCGTTGATCACAGGACGAGCGGCGGCGGGTGCGGCCGAACCACCGAAGATCGAACCCATGGCGGCAGGCTTCTGCTCGAACACTTCACGCTGCATCGGCGCGCCGGCCGGAGCGAACTGCTCCTGCTGCTTGCGTCGACGCGCGGCGATGAAGCGGAAGATCACGAACGCGATCACGGCCATGATCAGGATGTCGAAGATCTGCATGCCCTGGAAGCCGCCGCCCATGAACATGGACGCGAGCAGGCCACCGGCGGCGATACCGGCCAGAGGGCCGAGCCATTTCGAAGCACCGCCGGCCTTGGCGGCAGCGCCTGCGGCACCGGCAGCACCTGCGGTCGCCGCAGCGCCGCCGACACCTGGAGAAGAAGGAGCCATCTGGCTGGTCTGGTGCGTCGGCGCAGCGCCGGCGCTTTTGCCACCACCAAAGCGCTTGGCGTTGGCGTCGAGGCTCATCGTCAGGCCGATGCACAACGCCATGGCGATGCTAAGAAAACGTTTCATAAAGGGAATTCCCGTTTGTGGAGACACGCGCGCCATGTTGCACAGCTGAAGTGTTACTGGCTAGCGAGAGAGTGTTTCGGGCTTTTGCCTGACAGGTTACGTTCAGCTCGGTCGGGACAATAAGGCTATGTACTTTTGGTTGTAGGAAATCGGGACAGGTTCAGTGAGAAAGCTCGTTTAGCGACGAAAAGCGAACATCACCACACCTGCGGTGATCAGGCCGATGCCGCCCCATTGGCGCAGGTCGAGTTTCTCGCCCAGCAGGATCACGCCGAGCACTGCCACCAGCACCACGCTGAGTTTGTCCACTGGCGCGACCAGCGAGGCCGGACCGACTTTCAGCGCGCGGAAATAGCACAGCCACGACGCACCGGTTCCCAGGCCAGACAGCAGCAGGAACAGATAACTCTTCGCAGAGATCGATCCCAAAGATTGATATTGGCCCGTCGCGTACAAAATCAAGGCCAGGCTGACGAGTACCACGATGGTGCGCAGCAGGGTGGCGAAGTCGGAATTGACGTTTTCGATGCCGACTTTGGCGAAGATCGCCGTCAATGCGGCGAAAGTCGCCGAGAGCAGGGCCCAGAATGTCCAAGAAGAAAAGAAGCCTGAGCCCATGGAAATGTCCTTTGATCAACCTGCCGACCCAGATCCTGTGGGAGCGAGCTTGCTCGCGAATGCCGCACCACGGTTTATCAGATCAACCGCGGTGATTTCATTCGCGAGCAGGCTCGCTCCCACAGAAAAGCGAAATCGGCGTCAGATCGCTTCCAGCTTGGCGTAACCGAGCATCAGCCATTTGCTGCCTTCGCTGAAATTCACCTGCACCCGTGCCTGGGCGCCGGCGCCTTCGAAGTTGAGGATCACGCCGTCACCAAAGATCGAATGGCGTACCGCCTGACCGAGGCTGAAACCCGTTTCCGGAATCTCGCTGCCGCTGAACAGATTGCTGCCGCTCATCGACTGATTGCCGCCGAACGGTCGGCTGACGCTGTTCGACAAGCGCACTTCCTGAATCAGGCCTTTCGGTACTTCGCGCACAAAGCGCGAAACCTTGTTGTAGGTCTCGCTGCCGTACAGGCGTCGGGTTTCAGCATAGGTCATCACCAGATTCTGCATCGCCCGGGTAATCCCCACGTAAGCCAGACGCCGCTCTTCTTCGAGACGCCCCGGTTCTTCCAGGCTCATCTTGTGCGGGAACAGGCCTTCTTCCATGCCCACGAGGAACACGTAAGGGAATTCCAGGCCTTTGGCGCTGTGCAGGGTCATCAGCTGAATGCTGTCTTCGTGTTCGTCAGCCTGAGTGTCCCCGGCTTCCAGCGAAGCATGGCCGAGGAACGCCGCCAGCGGCGTCAGTTCTTCATCCTCTTCGGTGTTCTCGAAGTTGCGCGCGGCGCTGACCAGTTCCTCAAGGTTTTCTACCCGGGCCTGGCCTTTCTCGCCTTTTTCCGCTTCGTGATAGGCGATCAGCCCGGATTGCTCGATGACGGTTTGCGTCATCAGGTGCAGCGGCATTTCCATGCACTTGGCGGCGAGGTTTTCGATCAGCTCGATAAACGCACCCAGCGCACCGGCGGCGCGACCGGTCAGGCCTTTATTGGCGACCAGTTGGCGCATCGCTTCCCACATCGACACATCGCTGTGGCGTGCGTGATCGCGGATGGCTTCGACGGTTTTTTCGCCAATGCCTCGGGCCGGCACGTTGATCACCCGTTCCAGCGCCGCATCGTTGCCGCGACCTTCGAGCAAACGCAGGTAGGCCATGGCGTTCTTGATTTCGGCACGTTCGAAGAAGCGCTGGCCACCATAAATGCGGTAGGGAATGCGCTCACGCAGCAAGGCTTCTTCGAGAACGCGCGATTGGGCGTTGGAGCGGTACAGAATCGCGATATCGCTGCGGGCCAAGCCGGTTTTCAGCGCGCTTTCGATGGTTTCGACAACGTAGCGTGCCTCGTCGTGTTCATTGAACGCAGCGTACAGATTGATCGCTTCGCCGTCGCCGCCGTCGGTCCACAGCTCTTTGCCCAGACGCCCGGTATTGTTGGCGATCAAGGCGTTGGCGGCCTTGAGGATGCCGGCGGTGGAGCGGTAGTTCTGCTCCAGACGAATGGTCACCGAATCCGCGAAGTCGGAAGAATACTGATGAATGTTCTCGATTTTCGCGCCGCGCCAGCCGTAGATCGACTGGTCGTCGTCGCCGACCACCATCAGGCTGTCGCCACCCTTGCCAAGCAAGCGCAACCAGGCGTACTGCACGGCGTTGGTGTCCTGGAACTCATCCACCAGAATATGGCGGAAGCGCTTTTGATAATGCGCCAGCAGGCCCGGGTGATCGCGCCACAGGTCGAGGGCACGCAGCAGCAGTTCGGAGAAATCGATGACGCCGGCACGCTGACACGCCGCCTCATAGGCCTCATAGATGCCGCGCATGGTCGCCAGGTACAAATCGCCGCTGGCCTGAATGTGTTGTGGACGCAGGCCTTCGTCTTTCTGGCCATTGATGAACCACTGCGCCTGACGCGCCGGCCAGCGTTGCTCGTCGAGGCCGAGTTCGCGGATCACCCGTTTGACCAGTCGTTGCTGGTCATCGCTGTCGAGAATCTGGAAAGTCTGGCTCAGGCCTGCTTCCTGCCAGTGCGCCCGCAGCAAGCGGTGCGCCAGGCCGTGGAAGGTGCCGACCCACATGCCGGCCGGGTTGATCCCCAGCAACTGCTCGATGCGGTGACGCATCTCCGCAGCGGCCTTGTTGGTGAAGGTCACCGACAGAATGGAGTGGGGCGAGGCGTTTTCGACCTGGATCAACCAGGCGATACGGTGCACCAGCACTCGGGTTTTACCGGAGCCAGCACCGGCCAGGACCAACTGACGGCCAACGGGGGCTGCTACGGCCTGGCGTTGGGCATCGTTGAGGGAGTTCAGCAGAAGGGAGAGATCATCGCGCATCGGGGCATTCTAGGGTGCGCCGCAGGCCCGGGCAAACCGAGCTTTGCATTAGCCGATGAAACTCCTGCCGATGACGACCGGTCGGTCACTGGCTACAGGCATCGGCCCGCCGCGCTCCAAGGGTTTGGCCGGTGGCAAAGGACGGAAAAGTTTCGCTGAAATTATGATGTGGAGCAGTTTGGCAACGGGATCGGCTTGTGTATGCTCCGTCCACGTTTCGGGCGCACGCCCTCCTTATAAGAACAAGAACGTTGCCCATGACCCTCAGCTCCGAACTGTCGGGCCCCTCCGTGGATCCCCGGGTTATCCGCAAGCACTATGCCGTCGAGATGGCGGTCGAGCGCACGCGTCTGCTGTATCAGGGCTCGTTGTTGCCCACGTTGTTCATGTTGATCAATGGTCTGGTCTGCGCCGCTTTGCTCTGGAGCCCGCAGCGCTATTTCGTGGTCAGCGTCTGGCTGGTGTGGTTGCTGTCGCTGGTGGCGTTGCGGGTGATTCAGGTGGCGGCGTTCGATTCGGCGATCCCTGATCGTCAGGCGCAACCGATCTGGCGGCGGATGTTTCTGCTCGGCTCGACCATGACCGGTCTGACCCTGGCCGGTGCCGGCATCGCCCTGGTGCCCGCCGACAACTTCATACAACAGGCCTGGGTGTTCGGCCTGATCGGCGCCGCAACCCTCTCGGCCAGCGTCGCCTACGCGGTGAGCCTGCCAGCGTTTCTGTCATTTACCTTGCCCTGCCTGTTGCCGGCGATCGGTTATCTGTTCTGGGGCGGTGACGAGCAGGCGCGCGGTTGGGGCTGGCTCGGTCTGATCCTGCTCGGCTCGCTGAGCGTGGTCGCGTGGCAAGTCAATCGGCTGATTGATCGGGGCTTGCTGCGGCGCTTCCAGAATCAGCGCTTGATCGAACACCTGCAACAGACGCAGGCGCGCAGCGAACAGCTCAATCAGGAACTGGCCAAAGAAATCGATCAGCGCCGCTGCGCCGAGGGCAAGTTGCGTGAAGCGCAGGTCGAACTCGAAGACCGCGTGGCACAGCGCAGCCTTGAACTGGACGCGGCCAATCAGGCCCTGAGCAAAAGCGAAGCGCGGCTGGCGCTGGCGCTGAAGGCCAGTGAGCTGGGGCTGTGGGACTGGAACCTGCAAACCGATGAGGTCCACCACACGCAGATTCAGGAACTGTTCGGCCTCGCTCCGGAATACGTCACGGCACTTTTGCGCGACCTCAAACCACGTCTGCATCCAGACGATGTGCCGACGCTGAAATACGCGTTGATCGAGCACTTGAAGGGGCGCACCGAGGACTATCAGATCGAATACCGCGTACGTCACGGCGATGGCCATTGGGTGTGGATCGAAGACCGAGGCCGCGCCGTAGAGCGCAGCGATAGCGGCCGGGTGATCCGCATGGTCGGCACCCGCCGCGACATCAGCGCCAGCAAAAGCCTCGAAGAGCAGCAGCGCCTGGCGGCGACCGTATTCGAAGCGGCCAGTGAAGGCATCGTGATTCTCGACCCGAATTACGCGTTGATCGCAATCAATCAGGCGTTCAGCCGCGTCACCGGCTACGACATCGGAGACATGCTCGGGCGCAACGTCGTCGAGCTACCGTGCAGCCGTGATGCCCGCCGCCATTACGTCGCCATCCGTCATGCACTTGAGCAGCACGGCAGTTGGCAGGGCGAACTGGTGGAGACGCGCAAGAATGGCGAGCTGTATCCGCAGTGGCTGCAACTGAATGCAGTGCGTGATGGTCGGGGAAATGTCAGCCATATCGTCGGCTTCTTCGCCGATCTGTCAGCACGCCGCGAATCCGAAGAGCGCATGCGCTATCTGACCCATTACGACGAGCTCACCGGGTTGGCCAACCGCTCGCTGTTCCGCGAGCGTTTGCATGAAGCGCATCAGCGCTCGCGTCAGGGCCGGCGCAGCCTGGCGTTGCTGCACATCAATCTGGATCGCTTCAAATTGCTCAACGACAGTCTCGGCCATGAGATTGCCGATCAGTTACTGCAGAAAATGGCGCGCCGGCTGGTCAACGCCTTGCCGGAAGCGGACACCATCGCCCGCTTGTCCGGTGACGAGTTCGCCGTACTGTTCGATGCCTACGGCAATCTCTCAAGTCTGGCCCGGGTCGCCACGCGCCTGTCGAGCAAGTTGCGCCTGCCACTGACGGTCGAAGGGCATGAGCTGGTGGTCAGTGCCTCGATGGGCATCAGCATGCTGCCGGACACCGCCCGGGAAATCTCCGCACTGGTCAGCCAGTCGAACATGGCCATGCAACATGCCAAGCATCTTGGCGGGAACAACTTCCAGTTCTACACCGACAGCCTGCAGGCCAGCACCCTTGAGCGCTTGCAGCTGGAAAACCATCTGCGCAAGGCCATCGAAGACAAGCAGCTGAAAGTGTTCTATCAACCGAAGCTGTGCCTGCAAACCGGGCGTTTGAATGCGGCAGAGGCACTGGTGCGCTGGGATCATCCAACCATGGGCCAGGTGCCGCCGGGGGACTTCATCGGGCTGGCCGAGGAAACCGGTCTGATCGGGCCGATCGGCGAATTCGTCCTGCGTCAGGCGTGCTGGCAGGCCTGTGAATGGCAGCGTCAGGGGCTGGAGCCGATTCGTGTTTCGGTCAACCTGTCGGTGCATCAACTGCGTCAGGGCAAACTGGTCAGTCTGGTGCGGCAGGTACTGGAGGAAACCGGACTGGCGCCGCACTACCTCGAACTGGAACTGACCGAGAGCCAGTTGCTCGATAGCGTCGAACACATCATCGCAACGTTCCAGCAACTGCGTGATCTGGGGGTGAAACTGGCCATAGATGATTTTGGCACCGGGTATTCGTCGCTGAGTTACCTCAAGCGCATTCCGGTGGATTACGTGAAGATCGATCAGGCATTCATTCGCGGTTTGGGGGAGGGCAGTGAAGATGCGGCGATCACTCGCGCGATCATTGCCATGGCCCATGGGCTGTCACTGAAAGTGGTCGCCGAAGGTGTCGAGCGCCAGGAGCAGCTGGAATTTTTACGCGCCGAGCGTTGCGATGAAGTGCAGGGTTACCTGATCAGCCGGCCGGTGGAGGCGAGCGGCCTCGCCGGGCTTTTGCGCGAACAGGAAAAACCGTTTTAAGGGCTACATACACCCCATCGCGCCTGATATGGGGACATGGAGTTACGCATTGAGCAGGCAAAAAGCCAATTCATGTAGTATAACTACAAGCGTGCTACATCCTTGCCCATAAGAAGAGTCCAGCCCCTTGAATCTGCTGCAACACATCGCCCAGTCACGTCACCTGTTACGCAAGTCGGAGCTCAAGGTCGCCGACCACGTGCTGCTTGACCCTGCGGCGGTGATGCACAGTTCCATGGCCGACCTGGCCCACAGCGTTGGCATCAGCGAGCCGACCATCGTGCGCTTCTGTCGCGCCATTGGTTGCTCCGGTTTCCAGGATCTCAAGCTCAAACTGGCGCAAAGCCTGGCCGCCGGAGCCAGCTTCGGTCAGTTCGCAATCCATGAAGACGACTCGGTTGCCGATTACAGCCTGAAGATTTTCGACACCACATTGCACACCTTGATGGAGGTTCGCGAGAAGCTCGATCCGGTTGAGCTGCAGCGTGCGGTGACGTTGATGTCGCAGGCGCAGCGCGTCGAGTTCTACGGCTTCGGCGCGTCGGGCGCGGTGGCGGCGGATGCGCAGCACAAGTTCTTCCGTTTGCTGCTGACGGCGGCGGCGTATTCCGATCCGCACATGCAGGCGATGTCGGCGGTGACGTTGAAACCGACCGATGTGGCGATCTGCATTTCCCAGTCGGGGCGTTCCAAGGACCTGCTGATTACCGCCAATCTGGTGCGTGAGAGCGGCGCTTCGCTGATTACTCTGTGCCCTAGCCAGACGCCGTTGGCCGAACTGTCGACCGTCAATCTGGCAATCGATGTGCACGAAGACACCGAAATCTATACGCCGCTGACTTCGCGTATTGCTCACCTGGTAGTGATTGACGTGCTGGCGATGGGCGTGGCGATGGCGCGTGGGCCGAGTCTGGTCAATCACCTGAAGAGCGTGAAGCGCAGTCTGCGCAGCTTGCGCTTGTCGCCGAAAGCCGTGAAAGCCCTGGATGACTGAAGTTATCTAAGTAATCGCGAGCAGGCTCGCTCCCACAGGGGATTTCCTGTGAACACAGATTC
This sequence comes from Pseudomonas sp. ok266, assembly GCF_900110195.1. Lineage (NCBI taxonomy): Bacteria > Pseudomonadati > Pseudomonadota > Gammaproteobacteria > Pseudomonadales > Pseudomonadaceae > Pseudomonas > Pseudomonas sp. ok266. The sequence continues at coordinate 201,622 of NZ_FOCU01000001.1, forward strand.
TGTGTCATACCGAGATCAGATGTGGGAGCGAGCCTGCTCGCGAAGGCGTCCACAAAAACACCACAACCCTGCGCAAGTTTCATCGCACTGTCATCCCCGCGCAGCCAAACCGTCATCCCTCCCGCCTATGGTGAAACTCCCGTAATCGCCTTGGGAGACTCGAAATGGCTCAGCCCTACGAAGAACGCAACAGCGCCGCGAAAACCCGTCGTCAGCAGGAAGACCAGCGCCGCATGGAGTTTCGCCGCGCTATCGAAGATCGCTTCGAACTTCGCCAGCTACAAGCCGAAATCGGCGATTTTCCCGAGATCAACCATTGGCAGGCAGCACCCGCAGCTTCCCGTCGAAGCGCTCAACCAACGCGCTGATCTGCACCCGTTCGCTGCGGATAAACGCCAGGAAGGCGTGTGCCACCGGTGACAAGCGTTTGGCCTTGGCTTGCACCAGACACCAGCTACGGAATAGCGGCAATTCCTCGACCGGCAACTCGACGAGGCCGCCGGTCGCCAGCTCCAGGTTCAGGGCGTGGCGCGTCAACAGCGCCAGGCCCAGACCCGCCTGCACACATTCACGCTGAGCTTCGGCCGAGGCCACTTCCTGAGTCTGGGTGAAGTGCACGCGTTTCTCTTTGAAGTACTCTTCGCAGGCCAATCGTGTGCCCGAGCCGGGCTCGCGGATCAGCAGCGTGTAGGGTTCCAGATCCTGTAACCGCAGCGGGCCCATGTGTGCCAGCGGGTGATCCGGGCGCGCCACGGCAACAATCGGGTTGTTGAGGAACGGCAGGAATTCCAGACCCATGTCCTGCGGCACCATCGACATGATCACCAGATCGTCGCGGTTGTCGGACAGCCTGCGAATCACCTGGCCACGGTTGACCACGGTCAGTTGCAGATTCACTTCCGGGTGCTGACGCTTGAACGCGGCGAACAGGTGCGGCACGAAGTATTTGGCGCTGGACTCCACCGCCAGCTTCAATTGGCCCTGCAGCGAACCCTGCATGTCGGACAGCTGCATATCGAGGTTTTCCAGACGCCCGAAGATGTCCCGGCTGGCGCGCTGAAGTGCTTCGGCGGCCTCGGTCATGTAGAGTTTTTTGCCGACATAATCGAATAATGGCTGGCCGATCAGCTCCTCGAGCTGACGAATCTGTAGGCTGACGGCCGGTTGTGTGAGCGACATTTCCTCGGCTGCGCGGCTGTAAGAGCGTAAATCACACACTTCATTGAAGATTTGCAACTGACGCAATGTCATACGCATCAATGACTTACGCATTTCTTATAGGCTCTGATGGCAGGCTGATCGTTCAACTATAAGTCTTTACTTATGGCTAACCCAATTTTTATTCATTTTTGTTAATCCCTCATGAGCGCTAGTGTGGACCTGCGACTGAATTGAAACATTTGGTCACGCGTCGACCTGGGTCTAGCAGGTCGTGGTGCCACCGGCTCAAGGGAACCTCCAAGTGATAACAAAGATCCTGATCGCCAACCGTGGTGAGATTGCCGTACGAATCGTGCGAGCCTGCGCCGAAATGGGCATTCGCTCGGTTGCGATTTTTTCCGACGCCGACCGCCATGCGCTGCATGTGAAACGCGCGGACGAGGCCCACAGCATCGGTGCCGAGCCACTGGCCGGTTACCTGAACCCGCGCAAGCTGGTGAACCTGGCGGTTGAAACCGGCTGCGATGCGTTGCACCCCGGTTACGGTTTCCTTTCGGAAAATGCCGAGCTGGCAGACATCTGCGCCGAGCGCGGCATCAAATTCATTGGCCCGTCGGCGGAAGTCATTCGCCGCATGGGCGACAAGACCGAAGCCCGGCGCAGCATGATCAAGGCCGGTGTACCGGTGACGCCTGGCACCGAAGGTAACGTCGCCGACATCGAAGAAGCCTTGGCCGAGGGCGACCGCATCGGTTACCCGGTGATGCTCAAAGCCACTTCCGGTGGTGGCGGTCGCGGTATCCGTCGCTGCAACAGCCGCGAAGAACTCGAACAGAATTTCCCTCGGGTGATTTCCGAAGCGACCAAGGCCTTCGGTTCGGCCGAAGTGTTTCTGGAAAAATGCATCGTTAACCCCAAGCACATCGAAGCGCAGATTCTCGGCGACAGCTTCGGCAATGTCGTGCACCTGTTCGAGCGTGATTGCTCGATCCAGCGCCGCAACCAGAAACTCATCGAAATCGCCCCGAGTCCGCAACTGACCCCGGAACAGCGCGCCTACATCGGCGACCTGTCGGTGCGTGCGGCCAAGGCTGTCGGTTACGAGAACGCCGGTACCGTGGAGTTCCTGCTCGCCGAGGGCGAGGTGTACTTCATGGAGATGAATACCCGGGTGCAGGTGGAGCACACCATCACCGAAGAAATCACCGGGATCGACATCGTCCGCGAACAGATTCGCATCGCCTCCGGCCTGCCGTTGTCGGTGAAGCAGGAAGACATTCAGCACCGGGGTTTCGCGTTGCAGTTCCGCATCAACGCCGAAGACCCGAAGAACAACTTTCTGCCGAGCTTCGGCAAGATCACCCGTTATTACGCCCCCGGCGGACCGGGTGTGCGCACCGACACAGCGATCTATACCGGCTACACCATTCCGCCGTTCTACGATTCGATGTGCCTGAAGCTTGTGGTCTGGGCGCTGACCTGGGAAGAGGCGATGGACCGTGGCCTGCGCGCCCTCGACGACATGCGTCTGCAAGGTGTGAAGACCACCGCCGCGTACTACCAGGAAATCCTGCGCAACCCGGAATTCCGTAGCGGCCAGTTCAATACCAGCTTCGTTGAAAGCCACCCTGAACTGACCAACTACTCGATCAAGCGCAAACCCGAAGAGCTGGCCCTGGCCATCGCCGCCGCCATCGCCGCCCACGCAGGCCTGTGAGGAATACAACAATGTCCAAGAAGATCTTTGTCACCGATACCATCCTGCGCGACGCTCACCAATCGCTGCTCGCCACCCGCATGCGCACCGAAGATATGCTGCCGATCTGCGACAAGCTCGACAAAGTCGGCTACTGGTCGCTGGAGTGCTGGGGCGGCGCGACGTTCGACGCCTGCGTACGCTTCCTGAAAGAAGACCCGTGGGAGCGTCTGCGCCAACTGCGCGCGGCGTTGCCTAACACGCGCCTGCAGATGCTTCTGCGCGGTCAGAACCTGCTGGGCTACCGCCATTACAGCGACGACGTGGTTAAAGCCTTCGTCGCTAAAGCTGCAGTAAACGGCATCGACGTGTTCCGCATCTTCGATGCGATGAACGACGTGCGTAACCTGCGCGTGGCGATCGAAGCGGTGAAAGCGGCCGGCAAACATGCCCAGGGCACCATCGCTTACACCACCAGCCCGGTGCACACCATCGATGCGTTCGTCACTCAGGCCAAGCAGATGGAAGCCATGGGTTGCGACTCGGTGGCGATCAAGGACATGGCCGGCCTGCTGACTCCGTACGCCACTGGCGAACTGGTTCGCGCGTTGAAAGCCGAGCAATCGCTGCCGGTGTTCATCCACTCCCACGACACGGCCGGTCTGGCGACCATGTGCCAGCTCAAGGCGATCGAAAACGGCGCCGATCATATCGACACCGCGATCTCCAGCTTCGCTTCGGGCACCAGCCACCCAGGCACTGAGTCGATGGTCGCTGCACTCAAGGGCACCGAGTACGACACCGGCCTGAACCTCGAACTGCTGCAAGAGATCGGTCTGTATTTCTACGCCGTACGCAAGAAGTACCACCAGTTCGAAAGCGAATTCACCGCCGTCGACACCCGTGTGCAGGTCAACCAGGTGCCGGGCGGGATGATCTCCAACCTCGCCAATCAGTTGAAAGAGCAGGGCGCCCTTAACCGCATGGCCGAAGTGCTGGCGGAAATCCCACGCGTGCGTGAAGACCTCGGCTTCCCGCCGCTGGTGACCCCGACTTCGCAGATCGTCGGCACCCAGGCGTTCTTCAACGTGCTGGCCGGCGAGCGCTACAAGACCATCACCAACGAAGTGAAGCTGTACCTGCAAGGCGGTTACGGCAAGGCGCCGGGCGTGGTCAACGAGAAGCTGCGTCGCCAGGCGATCGGCAGTGAAGAGGTCATCGATGTGCGTCCGGCCGATCTGCTCAAGCCGGAAATGACCAAGCTGCGTGCAGACATCGGCGCCTTGGCCAAGTCCGAAGAAGACGTGCTGACCTTTGCGATGTTCCCGGACATCGGCCGCAAGTTCCTCGAAGAGCGTGCCGCCGGCACCCTGACCCCTGAAGTACTGCTGCCGATTCCGGAAGCGGGCGGTGTGACCAAGGCGGGCGGCGAAGGCGTGCCGACCGAGTTCGTCATCGACGTCCACGGCGAAACTTACCGCGTCGATATCACCGGCGTCGGCGTCAAAGCTGAAGGCAAGCGTCACTTCTACCTGTCCATCGACGGCATGCCGGAAGAAGTGGTGTTCGAACCGCTCAACGAATTTGTCAGTGGAGGCAGCAGCAAACGCAAGCAGGCGTCGGCACCGGGCCACGTCAGCACCACCATGCCGGGCAACATCGTTGATGTGCTGGTCAAGGAGGGCGATACCGTCAAGGCCGGCCAGGCTGTGCTGATCACCGAAGCGATGAAGATGGAAACCGAAGTCCAGGCAGCGATTGCCGGCAAGGTAACCGCCATTCATGTGGCCAAGGGTGATCGGGTCAATCCGGGTGAAATTCTGATCGAGATCGAAGGCTGAAATAACGGCCGCGATCCAACGCTTTAAACCTCGGGGGGGCATGTGCTCCCCTTTTTTTTCATCCGGAATTTGTCTGCATCACATGAGGCCTATGTGGGAGCGAGCCTGCTCGCGAAGAGGAGTGTCAGTCGATATTTATTCAACTGACCGATCGCATTCGCGAGCAGGCTCGCTCCCACAGTGACGATGTTCAATCCGTCAGAACGCCATGCGCCATTGGCCCATTACGCCATGAGTGCGGCTGTCAGTGGCCATTTCACCCGTGAGACCCACACCGACCGTGTGATTGGCAGACAGCCCGAGATCGAGGCCGGCATCCACCGACAGGCTGTTGCGATCCAGCGCGGCACCGGCAATTTCAAAGCGTTTGCCACCCTTGACCAGTTGCTGGCGGGTGTCGCTTTCGATCTCGCCAAAGGTGTGTTTCCAGCCGGCACTGAATCGCGGTGTCAGCGTCATGCCGTTGTCCAGCCGATTGATTTTCGCCGTGCGCAGGCCAAAGGTGCTGCTGAGGTTGTCGCGGGTTTGTCCGAAGACTTTCAGCGCCGCATCCCCGCCGTTTTCACGGTAGCTGTCGCGTTGATAGCGCTGATAGCCGACGCTGGCGAACGGTTCGAGCGTCGCGTTGTGCCGGCCAATGTTGACCGCCAGTTCGGCAAAGGCTTGTTGGGTGTTGGCGTCGTAATTGCCCTTGAGGCGATCGCTGAAGCCGTTGAAGGCCACGCGACGTTTGCTGGCGCCGTCATGACTGGCGTAGGTCGCCCCGAGACGCAGCGAGAAGGGGCCGTCCTGACGTGCGGCGTAAGCACCGAGGTGCCAGCTGTCGAGGTCGCCATCGTATTGCCGGGCATCGAGTCTGGTCTGCGATTTACCGCCGACCAGGCCGACATGCCATTGCTCGTTGAGCCGCCAGTCGGCGCCCATGACCAGGCCTTGGGTAGCGTGTTTGAGGGTGCTGTCGAAGTTACGGTCGACTTTGCCACCATGGCCAAGCGCCTGAATCCACACGCGCCCGGAATCGGCAGCGCCGGCGGCCTGACGCGGCGAGTTGCCGGAACTGTAGGCAGAACCGTAACGGCTGTTCAGTTGCTGCATGGCCGAAAGCATGCTCGCGCTTACGGGAGTGATGCTGCTCAGCGTGGCTTTGGCGAGGTTTGCATTGCTGCCGGCGGCGAGTTGTTCGAGGGCGACCGGAGCGGTGGTTTTGTCGCTGGTCAGAAGCGCGGCGACTGCTGCGTTTGCAGGTTTTATAGGCGCAGGTGCGGGCGGTTCGGCGGTCTCGTTAACTTGCGCAGTAAGAGGTTCGTCCGGCATTGGCGATGGGACGGACTCTGCAGTGGGAGTCGGCGCTGAAGTCGGGACAGGAACAGAAATTGGAGCTGGTGCAGACGCCGTCAATGGCGTTGTTGTCACTGATGGCGCAGGTGCTGTTGGATCGACAATGGCCTCGGCAGCGGCACGAGTGTTGGCTGTCGTGGCAGCGCTCGAAAGCGGCTTACCGTTACGGGCGTAAGTCAGCCCGACGGACTTTTTGTTGTATTGCGCAGTGGCTGTCATGAAGGCGAGGTCGCTAACGACCGTACCGAATTCGCCTTCTACCTTGCCCGCTTCGAGGATTTTGTACTGTCTGCTTTGCGGATATTCTCCCGGACCCGCAACAACTTTCAGGGTGGCGCCTTCCAGCTTGGCGGTGCCATCAACCTTGATCGTTTGACTGCCACCGGGGGTGACCTCGTAAGCCAGTTCGGCGGTCGGGGACAAGCGCAAGTCGCCTTTCACGCGCGGGCTGCCTAGCACCTCATTGACGGTGAGCAGGCCGGCGACCTCCAGGCTTCCCACCACACCTTTACCGGCAAAGCTGCCACCGCTCTCGACATACACGTCGCCCTTAATGCTCCCCAGGTTGGTCAACGCGGTACCGCTGTTGACCAGCACGCCCTCCTTGAAGTCTCCCTTGGAACTCAGCGCCCAATCGCCCCGGCTGAGGAACAGGCCGTTGAAATTACGTGTGTCTTTCAGCTCGCCGCCTGCCGCTGCATCCAGGAACAGGACGTTATCTCCCCCGCCACCATCCAGCAGGCCGGTAAAGCTTGCGCCGTCCGTGAGCTTGATCAGATCGTTTACAGCGGTACCTTTAAACGTTTCTTCAGGGGTTTTAAAAGCGATGGGCACCGTACTTGGGTCGGTGAGAAATCCCTTGAGTCGTTCAAGCGCCATTTTTTTAGGGCTGGTTTCGGACAATTCAGTGACATCCGCTACTGCGGTTGAATCAGCGATTTCAGAGGGTTGCTGAGCGTTAGCGAACGCTACGCAACCCAGAGCCAGCGAAATGGCCAAAGCCAAGTTTTTTGGTTTGAAAGTGTGTTGACGGGGCATTAGGTTAGGCCTTTTCTGAAAGGAGACCCAACTCTATTGATGCCCCAAAAAATCCGATGTCGGCTGCTTCCCGCAGGCTTGCAGGCGACATCGCATCGTTTTGTAGAAAATGACCGCGAGATCCGCAACCAGGATTTTTACTCGGTTGCAGCGTTCCCTTTTCCTACAAGCATTCAAGACCCCGCCGGCTGTTCAACCCTCAAAAGCTCATCTGCCACTGCCCGATCAAACCGTGATTGCGGCTGTTGCTGCCGATCTCACCGCTGTATCCCACACCCAGCGTGTGCCGAGCCGAGATCCCCACATCCAGCCCGGCCTCCAGCACCAGACTGTCACGGTCCAGCGAGCTGCCATCGACACTGAACGCCGTGCCGCCGGTTATAAAGGCCTGACGAGTCGAGTTGCTGACATCGCCATAGGTGTGTTTCCAGCCAGCGGCCATGCGCGGGGTCACGCTCATGCCGTTGTCCAGGCTGCTCAGGTGCGCCAGGCGCAGGCCGAAGGTGCTGCTGAAGTTGTCCTGGGTCTGGCTGTCGACTTGCAGCGCGGCGGCGCCACCTTTTTCCTTATAGCTGTCGCGGTGGTAGCGCTGATAACCGAGGCTGGCGAATGGTTCGGCGCTGAGGCGGCCGCTGCCCATGGCATAGCCGAGTTCGGCGAAGGCTTGCTGGCTATCGGCGTCGTAGTCGCCTTTCGGGCGGTCGCTGAAACCATTGAAGGCGATGGTGCGTTTGCTTTCGCCCTGATGGCCGCTGTACGCCGCGCCGAGGCGCAAAGCGATCGGGCCGTTCTGGTGCAGCGCGTAGACGCCGGCGTGCCAGCTCTCGACGTTGCCGTCGACGCCGGTCGCGTCCAGATCGGTTTTCGAATAGCCACCGAGTACGCCCAGCCGCCATGCTGCATTCAGCGACCAGTCGGCACCCAGCACGCTGCCCTTGGTGCGTTGTTCCAGACCACTGCTGCCATGTTCGCCATCGAGCTTGCCGTAGCCGCCGATGCCTTGCAGCCAGAGCCGGCCGCGAGCGTTCGGGTCATTCAGGTTGCGTGCTTCGGACGGCACGCCATTGGCTGCCAGCACGGGGGTGTCGCGCTGATCGAGACCGACCATCAGTCCCGGGCTGGCGCCCATTTGCTGCATCGCCGAGAGCATGCTGCTGCCGACCTGACTGCTGGCGCCGAGGGTGGCGCTGGTCAGGTTGGCATTGCTGGCACCGGCCAGTTGCTCGATCGCCGCGCCGGCGCTGCTTTGGCTGGTATTGAGCAAGGCGTTGTACAAGGCGTTGCCTTTGCCGATTGAGGCGAGGCTGTTGGCGGCGTTTGTGCCGTTGCCAGTCGTGGCGAACTCATTGAACGCCACATCATTGCGGGTGTAGGTCAGATCGACTTGCGTGGGTGTGTAGGCGAGAGTCGGCGTCAGGAATGCGTAGTCGCTGCTGACCTTGCCGAAGGTGCCGTTGACCTGCGCCGCTTGCAGTACGGTGTAGTGGCTCTGCCAGGGATAGGTGCCGCTGCCGGGATTGACGGCGAGCGTTGCACCGTTGAGGTTGGCGATGCCGCCGACCTGTACCGGCGCGCTGCTGCCGTCGGCATTGACGCCGTAGGCGAGGGTGCCGGCGCTGCCCATGTTCAAGTCGTGAACGATGGTGGCGCGGCCGAGTCCGGTGTCCGTGCGTAGCGTGCCGTTGACGTTGAGATTGCCCACCGAACCGCCACCGGCATACACACCGCCAGCGTCGACGGTCAGGTTGCCAGTGATGCTGCCTTGGTTGATCAGGATGGCGCCGTTGCGCACCGCGCCGCCGTCGCTGAAATCGCCACTGCCCGACAGCGTCCACGCGCCTTGCTTGACCTCCAGCCATTCGAAGTTGCGACTGGCGCCGAAGCTGCCACCGGCCGCGTCCTCCATCACCACGCGGTCGTAACCGCTGCCGCCATCCACCACGCCGACAAAGCGACTGCCATTGCGCAAGGTCAGGCTGTCGTTGCCGCTGCCCAGATCCAGCGCCAGGCCATTGCTGCCGCTGATCGTGCCGCCGTTGATGACGTTGTCGGCGAACTCACCGACGAACTTCACGCCAAAACCGTTGAGGCCTTGGATGGTGCCGAAGTTTTCCAGGGTGGTCGCCGCCAGCCCCGAACCGCCGCTGCCATCGTCGACCAGAATGGCGCTGTCGGCACCGCTGATCAACGCGTTGCTGGCGTTGAGTATGTAGCCACCACCGAGGGCAATACCTTCGCTGCCGTTGGCGAAACCGCCCTTGTCGACACCACCTGCACCGACGCCCTGAATGGTCCCGTAGTTTTCGATGTGGGCGACCTTGTCGATGTCCACACCGTCGCCGTCACCGTTCGCTTGCAAGCCTGAGTAAGCACCGGTGATGGTGCCGTGGTTGATCACCGTGCCATCGCCGTCGGAACCGAAGCCGGAACCATTGCGGCCGGTGATCTGCCCGTAGTTGATCAGCGTCGCGCCGAGGTCGGTGGTGATGCCATGCCGGCCGCCGGAAATCACTCCGTAGTTGGTCACGCTAACGCCGCTCGCGGAGTCAATATCGATGCCATCGAACTTCTCGTCGGCATTGTGCGAATCGCCGGTGGAAATCTCGCCGTAGTTGGTAATGGTCGCGTTGGCCCCGGTCTTCATGCCGTCGCTGGCGTCGCCGCGAATCAGCCCGTCGGCGCGGTTGATAATGGTGGTTTTCACCCCGTCGCTGCGCAGCGCATCCAGATCCAGGCCTTGGCCGGTAGTGGAGCGAATCACACCGCTGTTGTCGATTAACAGGCTGCCGCTGACGAAGTTGCTGTCGATGCGCAAGGCGTCGTTGGCGCCGAGAATCTGCCCGCCGCTGCGGTTGTAGATCGTGTAGTTGCGCGCCTGGGTCAGGTCGCCGCTGCTGTCGATGGCCCGGCCACCGCTGGACACGATTTTGCCGGCGTTATCGATCACCACACCCGCACCACTGGTCTTGTCTTTCAGGCTCACGGCCTTGCCGCTGTTGGTGATGCTGCCCGGTGCGGAAATCGTCAGCGTATCGCTGCCTCCCAGCGTTTGCGCTGCCGTGGTGGCGGTGTCGATCTGCACGGTTTTGCCGTGGGCTGCCGTGGCGGTGATCAACAGGGCAATGGCGAGAGACAGACGCTGGGGCGGGAACGGCATGGTCGGACGGCCTTTTTGTTATAAGCGGGCCGTCCTGTATAGCGAAGGGTTTTTACAGAATGATGTCTTTGAGGTGATGAGTCACTGATCGCGACGCACGTAAGCCTTGCCGTAATGCCGCTCCATGCCTGCCTGAATCAACTCCAGGCCAATCGACATCAGCCAGTAAATGATCGCCGCCGTCGTCAGCATTTCGATATAGCGGTAGCTTGAGCGCCCGTATGACTGGGCGAGAAACATCACTTCCCAGACCCCCATCACCGAGATCAGCGACGAGTCCTTGAGCATCGAGATGAACTGGTTGGTGGTGGGCGGGATGATCGTGCGCATGGCTTGCGGCAGGGTGATGCGCCAGAAAATCACCGTCTCGCGCATCCCCAATGCCAGCGAAGCTTCACGCTGGCCGTGGTCGACCCCGAGGATGCCGGCGCGGAAGATTTCGCTGAGATAGGCGCCGTAGTTCAACGACAGGGCAATGATGCCCGCGACAATGGCGCCAGGCACGATGCCCAGTTGTGGCAAGCCGAGGTAGATCAACAGGATCTGAATGAGCAGTGGCGTGCCGCGAAAGAACGAGGTGTAGAAGCTGGCGATACCGAACGCCACGGCGCTTTTCGACAGGCGCGCCAATGCCGTGATGAAGCCCAGCAGGGACGAGGCGACAATCGAGCACATACACAGGAAAAGCGTCAGCGCCGCGCCTTGCAGAAAGCCGTTGGGCGCCAGGTGCAAACCGACCAGGTTGGGCAGTTTGTCGAGGATGATCGAGAACTTCAGGTCGAAGCTCAGGAAGAACCCGGCGAACAGGCAGAACAGCGCCGCCCATGTCAGGTACAGCCGCGTACGAAAACCGAACAGGCGTTGCAGGCGTGATTCAGCCACCGGTTGTGGTGGCTGTGGAGGTGTCGGGAAAGAAGTCATTGGCTGATATCAGCGCCGATCCATTTTTGCGACAGCTTGCTCAGGGTGCCGTCCTGTTTCAGTTGCGCGAACACCTCGCGCACTTTGGCGTCCCATTGCGCATCGCCCTTTTCGATGGCCACCGAATTCGGCTCCGAATACAGCGGCGCGCCGGCCAGTTTGAAGCGCCTGTCTTCGTTCAGGCGTGGCTGCGCGGTGACGAGGTTGGTGAGGATTGCATCCAGACGCACGCCGGCGCCCAGGCCCAAATCCTGGAAGGCAACGTTGTCGGTGTCGTACGGCGCGATCTGCACATCTTCGAACGGGTACTGCAACTGCTTGTCTTCGGCACCTTCGATGACCAGGTTCTTGTTCAGATAACTTTCGTAACTGGACGCGCTGGTGAGGCCGACTTTTTTGCCACTCAGATCCTTGGCAGCGTGAATCCGATCATCCTTGGCGTTGACTACGATCACTGCGGGCGAGGCGTAGTACTCGACCGGGAAATCGAACACTTCGGCGCGGGCCTTGCTCGGTGTCATCGAGCAGATGCAGATATCGTAACGCCCGCTCCAGCGGCCGGCGGCAATGACGTCCCAGGACGGTGTTTCCAGTCGCAACTTCACGCCCAACTTGTCAGCCACGGCCTTAGCGACGTCCACATCGAAGCCATCAAGCTGATTCTGGTCATTGAGAAACGAGAACGGTGGATAGCTTTCCATCAGCACGCCGACCAGCTCTTTTTTCTGCTCGATACGATCCAGCGTGGCGCCAGCAAAGGCTTGAGTGGAAGCGGCCAGAATCGTCAGGCCCAGGGCCAGTAGCGGTTTAAATTTCACAGTCGATCCCTGGGTAAAAAAGAGGTTGTTTTTAACGGAATGGTGCGTATTAAATAGTTATAAGAACGACTCTGATAGTGAGTTATTTTCATAAGCATATGAGTGAAAAGCATATGGGCGCAGGAAGCACGATTATTCTCGATGGCGGCATGGGCCGTGAGTTGCAGCGCGCCGGGGCGCCATTTCGTCAGCCGGAGTGGTCGGCGCTGGCGTTGAGCGAGGCGCCGCAAGCGGTTGAGGGGGTGCATGCCGCTTATATCGCCAGTGGCGCCAATGTGATTACCACCAACAGTTATGCCGTGGTGCCGTTCCATATTGGCGAAGAGCGTTTCGCCGCAGAAGGGCAGGCGCTGGCCGCGTTGGCCGGTGAGCTGGCGCGACGTGCGGTGCAGGCCTCGGGGAAATCCGTGCGGGTGGCCGGCTCATTGCCGCCGCTGTTCGGCTCTTATCGTCCGGATCTGTTCGAGGCCGCACGAGTGACCGAGTTGCTGGCGCCCTTGGTCAATGGTCTGGCCCCGCACGTTGATCTGTGGCTGGCGGAAACCCAAAGCTCGATCATCGAGGCGCGTGCCATTCACGCCGGGTTGCCGAAGGATGGCAAACCGTTCTGGTTGTCGTTCACCTTGAAGGACGAAGACACCGATGAAGTGCCGCGCCTGCGCTCGGGTGAGCCAGTCGCCGAGGCGGCTGCGGTGGCGGCTGAGTTGGGCGTCGAGACGTTGTTGTTCAATTGCAGTCAGCCGGAAGTGATCGGTGCCGCGATTGATGCCGCGCGTGACACCTTCGAGCGTCTGGGGGCGAAAATTCACCTTGGTGCCTATGCCAATGCGTTTCCGCCGCAGCCAAAAGAAGCTACGGCCAATGACGGACTTGATCCGCTGCGCGATGACCTGGATCCGCCGGGTTACTTGCACTGGGCGATTGACTGGCAGCAGCGCGGTGCGAGCCATTTGGGCGGTTGCTGCGGGATCGGGCCGGAGCACATTGCGGTGCTGGCGCAGAAACTGGAGTAGCCGCAGATCAAAAGATCGCAGCCTGCGGCCACTCCTGCATGGGATTTAAATTCACCGTGTAGGAGCTGCCGCAGGCTGCGATCTTTTGCTTTTCAGATAATCAGGAACGGCACTCGACCAAACCTTTCACCTGCCCGTCGGGCGTCTGATTTTCATCCGACAGCCACCGCTCGAAACCTGCCGCAATTGCCGGCCACTCGCCATCCAGAATCGAGTACCACGCGGTATCACGATTCTGGCCCTTGACCACCATGTGCTGGCGGAACACCCCTTCGAAGCTGAAGCCCAGACGTTCGGCAGCGTATTTGGAGCGGGCGTTGCCGTTATTGCATTTCCATTCGAGGCGGCGGTAGCCGAGGTCGAAGGAATATTTGGCCAACAGGTACACCGCTTCGGTGCTTCTCGGCGAGCGCTGCATCGGCGCGCCGAAGGTGACGTGGCCGATTTCGATACGGCCCTGGGCCGGGACAATCGACATCAGGCTAAGGATGCCTTGTACCTGACCGCTGGCGCGATCGACGACGCTGAAGAAATACGGGTCGCTGGCGGCCGCGTGGTTGTTCAGCCAAGCGTCGAAAACGCTGCGTTCCGGGAACGGGCCGTAGGGCAAATAATCCCAGAGTTTCGGGTCGGCACCGGGGCCTTCGAGTGCGGCGAACAGTTGGTCACCGTGGCGCGCCGGGTCGAGTCTTTCCAGACGGATAAAACGCCCTTCAAGCAAGGTGGCGGTGGGGGCGGGGACGCCTTTCCAGTCAGCGAGTGAAGCGATCATGCGTGCGTCTCCTTAAAGGGCTTGGCGAAACTGGATGAAGCCCGGGCGTTCGGCGATACGCTCGTAGAGCTGGATCGCGGTGGCGTTGGTTTCGTGGGTCAACCAATGAACCTTGCAGCAGCCGTCAGCCTTGGCGGTGGCGTAGACGTGTTCGATCAACCGGCGGCCGACGCCGGTGCCCCGGGTCTCCGGGATCACCAGCAAGTCCTGCAGGTAGCAGGAGTTTTCGATGCTCCAGTTCGAACGATGATAGATGTAATGCACCATGCCTACCGCTTTACCGCCAGCCCAGGCGAGGGCGGCGTGGGTCGGTTCGTTCGGGTCGAGAAAGCGCTGCCAGGTGCTGTGCGTCACAGCGTCCGGCAGTTCGGTGTTGTAGAAACGCAGGTAGGCCTGCCATAGCGGCAGCCAGGCGGCGTGGTCGTCGGCGCTGACCGGGCGAATGTCGATCTGACTCATGGGGGATTTCCTTAGCGCATCAATCGGGCGAGGGTTTGATCATTGATGTCCGGGCTGGCCGCCAGACCTTCGCGGACGCCGGCAATGTCTTCGGCGCTGCGGTTCTGGCTGAGCTTGCGTTTGCCTTCGAGGCGGTCGATGGGAATGGCGAAGCCGACAATCGCTTTGAGCATGCCGTCGATGTAATCGGCGGGCGCGTCGGCGACTGACCACGGTTGGGCGCGGCCGGCCTCATGCCGGTCGGTGAGGGTGCTGACAATGTCGAGCAGGCGTCCGCCATCGCTGAAGGTTTCGGCGTGGCCATAAGCGTGCACGGCGATGTAGTTCCAGGTCGGCACGACTTTGCCGTGTTCGGCCTTGCTCGGGTAAAAGCCCGGGCTGACGTAGGCATCGGCGCCGGCGAAGATCAGCATGGCTTCGGCGCCGTCGCGCAGGTCTTTCCACTGTGGGTTGGCGCGGGCCAGGTGCCCGTAGAGCGTGCCGTACTCGCCCTGTTCGCAATGCAGCAGTACCGGCACATGGCTGGCCTGCAAGCCGCTTTCGCCATGGCTCACCAGAATGGCGAGGCGGGTGGCGAGAATCAGTTCGTGCAGTTGGGACAATTCTTCGATGGCAAAGGCGCGTGGCGTGTACATGGGCAGATTTTCCTTGGCGAATGCCAGCATCCTAGGCAGGCTATTGGTCTGTTGTAAGAGCCATTGATGACCAATTTCATAGGTCCATTGCCATGCCCGATTCGCCGCTGTTATCCATGCCGTTCAACCCTGCCGGGATCGAGCTTGATCGCCGCCAGGGTTTGAGTCGTCAGCTGTATCAGGCGTTGCGCCTGCGGGTACTGGACGGGCGACTGGCGAGCGGCACGCGGTTGCCGGCCAGTCGCGATCTGGCGGCGGCGTTGGGGATTTCCCGCAACAGCGTGGTGCGCGCCTACGATCAACTGTATGCCGAAGGCTTTATCGAAGGGCGGGTAGGCGATGGCACCTACGTCGCACAATTGATGCCGGTAGCGAGCCCTGCGAAAAAATTATCCACAAAAGTATCCACAGGGTTTTCAACAGGCTTACCCACAGCCTTATCCACAAATTGGCTGGATTTACCTGTAATTTCATCCAGTAAAGTTATCCACAGCGATAGTTTTTCGCGCATCGAAAAGAACCATTTGGCCCGGCCACCGAGTGGTCCGCCACGAGCCTTTCGGGTCGGTGTACCGGCGTTTGATCTGTTCCCGTTCGAGGTGTGGGCCAAGCTGAATGCGGCTTTCTGGCGCAAACCGGATCTGGAGCAACTGTGCTATGGCGATCCGTCCGGCGATGCGCGCCTGCGTGCAATGATCGCTGCCTATTTGCGCAGTTCGCGCGGCATGCAGTGCTCGCCTGAGCAAATTGTGATCACCAGCGGCGCACAGCAAGGCATTAGTCTTTGTGCACAGCTGCTGGTGGAGCCGGGCGACGGTGTGGCGATCGAGAATCCGGGTTACCGCGCGGCCGGTCATGCGTTCGCGGTGGCAGGAGGTCGTTTGCACGGGATTGCCGTGGACGAGGAGGGCATGGACTGCTCGGCGTTGTCGGCCACCGGGGACTGTCGGGTAGCGTATGTCACGCCCTCTCATCAGTACCCGACAGGCGTGGTGATGAGTCTTGCGCGGCGCCTCGAACTGCTCGCCTGGGCCGAGCGCGACCAAGGCTGGATCGTCGAGGACGACTACGATGGCGAATACCGCTACACCGGTGCGCCGCTGGCGCCGTTGGCGGCACTCGATCGACAGGGGCGAGTGCTGTATGTCGGTACTTTCGGCAAGGTTGCCTTTCCGGCATTGCGCCTCGGTTATCTGGTGCTGCCGCCGGCGCTGGTCGATGCCTTCTCGCAACGCCGCGCGGTGGATGTCCGCCATTCCGAGGTCAGTACCCAAGCGGTGATGGCCGAGTTCATGGCGGCCGGGCACTTCCAGCGGCATATCCGGCGCATGCGCCGCGCCGCCCTTAGCCGTCGCAACACCTTGCTCGACGGTTGGCCGACCGCCATTGCCGGTGTTGGAGATTTGCCCGCCGTTTCCGCCGGGCTGCACCTGACCGTGGCCGTAACAAGCATCGAACGCGAGCAGCAGTTGATTGCGCAGGCAGCAGGCGTTGACGTGGAGATCAACGGCTTGAGCAGTTACTGGCTGCCGGACTCCACTACACCGCTGGACCAGCGCGCCGGGCTGGTCCTGGGCTTTGCCGCCGTCCCTGAACCTGACATTACAGCGGCACTGAAGCGCTTGCGGCAGGTTTGGCAGGCGTGAAGAACAGATGCTCGGCTGACTGTCGTGAAATCTCGCTGCGATGGATTTCGAGGAGCTGCGAACTGGTGGGATCGCTCGGCTCGTGGGAACCGCCGATGTGTCGTTGCGCGACTGTTTTCATATGCCCGGCGGTAAACGAAGCGACGGGAGCGTCGACACTGCTGTAGTGGAAGTGTGCGTAACACAGCACCTTGCCGGTGTGGGCATCGCGTACTTCGTATTCGTCGAGAAAACCCCTCGAGTGGCCTTTGAGCCGGCGACGGGTAATGGTTTTGGAAACCGTTACTTCACCTTTTTCTTTGAGCCACTGCACCCCCGCCGCAGTCGGTGGTTGTTGTTTGACCAGTCCGATGCGAATGCTGGTGCCTTTTTCGTCAAGGGCGTTAGCGGCCTCGTCAAGCTTGTGGCTGATTTCTTCGGTCGGCTTTTTGAAGTCTGCGGTCAGATTACTGGCGGTCAATGCTTCATCAATCGCCGCATTGGCTTCGCGCAAGACAGCGGCATGCTTGTGGTATTCCTCCTCGACCTCGACAGGTATCCGCCGCCCTCGTTTGAGGTGAGCCTCGATACGTTGGTGGAATGCAGCCAGGCCGTCGATCAGCGCCTGGCCTGCACGGCTGCTGGCACTCAGGGAAGGACGGGCCTTGGGTTGGCGGGTCTTTGCCGTGCGCTGTTCTACCCAGACACCGGGTGACTCTTCCTGGAATGTGGCGATGACGCCCGTCAGGGTGGTTCGTACTTCCACCAGGTCGGATTTTTGCCCCTTGATGCGTTTTTTTCGATTACCGACTACTGTGCCTCTGGATTGGGTTTTGATGATCTGGCGCGTTGATGATCTCGCCTTCGAAGGCCTCGATGTCGGTCCCAGCAAGTGCTTGAAGTGCAGCAACTCGGCCAGTTTTACATCCGTGCGCGCCCTGAACCCGTTTACCCGTTTACGCACATGCTGCAGTCGCTCAGTGTTGATCTGTTCGGGATAGTCGATGAGCAGATCACCAAAGCGCTGATCGATAGCGGAAAACTGTTCGGCCACATTGCTCAGGACATCGATGCGTTCGCGCAGGTTGTCGAGGCTTTCATCCTCGGTCAGATTCAGCGTGCTCTGGATACTCAACGCGGCGTCTTCGACGAGACTGGCGAGTGCCTGATAGGCATTGGCGGCGTCCGCTGTCGTACCGGCCTTGATGCAAATTTCCTGGCCAAGACTGATCTGCAAAAGCTTGAGGTCGTTCAGATCATATTTCGGCAATGCCTTGCGATAGGTTGGAATAATTTTGACGGCATCTTTTCCCAACAACGTCAGTTCGTCAAAACGGCTATTGGCCAACTCTGTTTTTTCAATGATGGCCTGGGTCTGGAGGGTCATTCTTTCAAAGGTCTGAACAAACGCCTGCGCGATGAATCCGGCTTCATCGGCAAGCATTGTCTGCATGGCCTTCAGGTCAGTCTGAAATACGGCGGAATGCAGGTCGAGCCATTCCTGCCCGAGAAACAGCTGCATTTGCAGTCGCTCAATCATGACGGTCCGGTAGTTCGGAATCGGCTCTTTCTGATTCAACGCCTTGATCTGTTCAATATTCGCGCCGTACGCCTTGAGTTGTGCGTCTAGCGTTGCCAGATAGTGCTCGCGTGCCGGTCCTCGTGCTTGCCCGACCGCATCGTTGAAGGCTTTGTGGTCAGCATCACACTGAGTCTGCTTGGCTTTCATCGTTACGTCGAACGCACTGATTTCGGCAGTCAGTTGCCTGGCGTCCATTTTGCTCACGTCCTGAACGGCCTCAAGTGCGCTGTCGAGTCCGCCGCCTCGCAGGCGCAAGCGAAGGTCGACCACCCATTGGCCGTTGGCCGTGCGGGTCAGTTGCGGCCCGTTGCGCGGCGGTTGCTGGCGCGAGTCAATGATCTGCACCTCGGCGTGCTCATTGAGCATGACTTCGAACCAGCGCTGGCCTACGGGAGCGAACCACTGTTGTTGGCGGGAATAAAGATGCCTGAGCGTGCCCTCGGTGGCGGCATCGCCGATACCTTTGGGTTTGGCGATCTGAAAACTGTCGAGCAGCGCTGCGAGTGCGACCGGGGATCGTTTCAGCGCCGTGAAGGGGTTGACCACCATCTCATGCGCAATGGGCAGTGCAGTGCTGGAGACGTCCGGCAACTGCAACGGTTTGCTGACGACGAGTTCGGTGGTGACGGTGGCGGTGGGTTCTTCCTGCGGGATCGACTCGCTGAATGGCTTGTCGCCGACCGCTGCGCGATGGGCGAGCACCATGCCCAAGGCCAGGAGAATGTCGGTGAGGGCTGTCCAGGCAAGCTTGCCGGATTGCTCATTGGCCACGTCGCTGATCTCTTGCAGGTCGTCCATGATCTGCCAGATCCACGCTGCCGTGCCGACGCTGCGCCCGAGGAATGGCAAAGCCGCGTTGAACAGCATCCAGCCGCCGTGTTTGAGCGTTGCCCAGCGTGCTTCTGCATCAGAGACCGATTGCCGATCGGCCTGGGTGATGACAGCCTGCACGTTGCTGTTATGCAGGGTCGCCAGTACATCGTGTTCAATCGTTGCGGTCGCCAGCGCAACGGGGCCGGACATGTCGAGGGCGGTGAAGGGGTTCACCAGCAATTGCGGGATAGTCCAGACTGAAGGCAATCGGGCGGTGAAGACGAACTGGCTGTACTTGAAGCGCACATCGTCCGGCAACCAGGCCAGGACCGATTCGCGCAGCTCCTGTGAGTGCTGGATCTCGTAAAACAGGTTGGCGTGTGAGGGAAATTGCATCAGTGCCGTTTCGAACAGTGGTCGATAAAGCAGGCACGGCCCTTTGTCCGCCTCGCGCGGGCCGATGACGAACATGTTGTTGACGATGTCGGCCTGTGATCGACTGCGATGGGCCACGAACCCCAGCGGGCGAATGACGATTTCATCGCGATCGACATGACGCTCATCGCCGGTGTTTGCCAGCGCGG
The DNA here is from genome assembly GCF_900110195.1 of Pseudomonas sp. ok266. Classification (NCBI taxonomy): domain Bacteria; kingdom Pseudomonadati; phylum Pseudomonadota; class Gammaproteobacteria; order Pseudomonadales; family Pseudomonadaceae; genus Pseudomonas; species Pseudomonas sp. ok266. Next base: position 221,075 of record NZ_FOCU01000001.1, read on the forward strand.
CAACCACATAGCGGTAACCCTGTTCAGTGATGCCGGTCTTGCCCTGTATTTTGTGCTGTAACGCCAGCAGCGGCAGCTCGATGGGCAACTGGCTGGCATAAAGTGCTTGCACTGCCGACGCCTGCTCATTGTTGTCAATCAGCAGGTTTTGCAGGTACGCCGGGTAGGTCTGGCCGATATCGACGCTGCTGACCAGTTGTTGCAGGTAGCTTGCGGTCATCCACTCAGGCAACACGCCGCCATCCTTGTAACGTACGGTTTTGTTGCCGGCTGGCTGCCCCGCGAGGTTCTGCAGCGCGAGTTCAATGAGCGACAGCGTCTTGGTCTGCGTGTTACCCGGAAAGACAAATGTGCCCCAGACCACCAGGCTGGTGATGCTGATCTCGATGTCATCGATCCTCACCTCGCCGGCTTGCGGCTGATCCTTGGCTATCTGTTGTTTCAGGGCATCACGGGTGAACGCTTGCAGGCTGATGACCTCGCTTTGAAATGATTTTCCCTTGTTCGTGTGCTGCACCATCGTCAGATCCAGCAGATGCCGGCTGTAACGGGTTTGATCGGCGGGAGAGGCGCTGTCGAGCCATTCTGGCAGCATCGGACGCAGGCGAGCGATATGAGGTTTGAGGCGCGGTGTCGGCTCTCGCGGATTGCCGACAGTCCCGGCGTGCGGATATAGCTCGCTGGAACTCGAACCCTGAAAATAATTGATCGCGCCCAGCGCCTCGGCTTCCAGGGCGACCAGTGTGCAGGCTTGATAGTCGAAGAAATGGCCCTGTGGTTCGACCAGTCGCCATTTCAACCCGGCACCGGAGGCACCTTGCCAATAACGACGCGGCAGGGCTTCGCCGAGTTTTTCCAGCGATTGAAAACTCTCGAAGCCCTGCAGCACCGAGTGGGTCATGATCAAGGTGCGCTTGTCATCGGTGCCGATCAGTACCGCGGTATCGAGCAGGGTCACATGCTTCTGCTCGTCACCCTCGCCACGGTCAAGATCAATCAGGCAGGCGCGGGTCTTGTATTTGTCGGTGGGCAGTCGCTGGTGTTTGTCCGGGTATTTATAAAGCGCTTCGGCCATGGCGCGCTGGTCGGCATCCCAGCCAGGGTTCGCGTCGACCTTCCACAAATTGCGCAGGGCCTGTGACATCTGCTGCCAGCGCGGCTGCCCTGGGTAGGTGAAATCATCCCAGTAATTGACCTGGTGTTCCTTGTAGGCGATGAACAGCAACGGTGCCAGCTCATTGAGCAGCTTACCGATCGCGCTGATTTTCACCGGCAGCTGGATGGCGGACGGCAGGTCGGGCTGCAAGGTCAGATAATGCTCACCGTCGAGATACGCCACAGTCGTGCCGGAGAGGCCCAGGCGTACCAGGGTGTCGGTCAGCGATTCGATCAGGTGGCGACCGGGGACGACCCGATCATCTTCAATGACCCAGGTCGGTCTTACGACCATGGCCAGCTGCGGGTCGAGATCGAGGTCGGGATACAGCGTCCTGAGCGCGGGGCGCAGCGTTTTCGACGCAACTTCTCGCAGTGAAGGGCCGGTCACCAGTTGAGTCACGACATCGACGGCGCTGGGCGAGGGGATTTCGGGCATGGGCAACTCCTGCTCTGATGGGCGCGCCCAAGGGCGGCGGTTCCGGGCAAGGTAGCGGCGAGCGGCGGCGCACGTGCGGTACATACATATTGCGGGCAAAAAAAGACCCGCCTGGGCGGGTCTGGTGTGTACGGTTGCGACGGGAATCCGGTTATCGTTCGAAGCCTTCCAGTACGTTCACCGCGTTGATGCCGATTTCCTCCACAGCGTAACCGCCCTCCATGACGAACAATGTCGGTTTGCCGAGTGCAGCAATGCGCTTGCCCATCGCCAGATAATCGGGGCTGTCGAGTTTGAACTGCGAAATCGGGTCATCCTTGAAGGTGTCGACGCCGAGCGATACGACAATGATGTCGGCGCCGTAGCGATCGATCTCGTCGCAGGCCTGATCCAGCGCCGCACTCCACACGTCCCAGCCGGAGCCGGCGGCTAGCGGATAGTTGAAGTTGAAGCCTTCCCCAGCGCCTTCGCCACGCTCATCGTCGTAGCCGAGGAAAAACGGAAATTCTGCTTCCGGGTGGCCGTGGATCGAGGTGAACAGCACGTCGCTGCGCTCATAGAAAATCGACTGCGTACCGTTGCCGTGATGGTAATCGACGTCGAGGATCGCGACTTTCCTGTGGCCCTGATCGAGAAAGGCTTGTGCGGCGATGGCGGCGTTGTTGAGGTAGCAATAACCGCCCATCAAATCGCTGGCGGCGTGGTGTCCCGGTGGCCGGCACAAGGCGAAGGCCGCGCGCGCGCCGCGCTGAATTTCCGCTTGTGCGGTCAGGGCCACTTGCGCCGCGCTGTACGCCGCTTGCCAGGTGCCGGCGGTGATCGGTGCGCCGCCATCGAAGCTGTAATAACCGAGCTGGCCGTGCAGGCTGGTCGGTTTGATTGCACGCAGAGTGCGCGCCGGCCAGGTGTAGGGCAGCAGATCCCCGTCGGTATTGAATTCAGTCCAGCGCGCCCACGCGCCTTTGAAAAAGTCGAGGTAGTCACGGCTGTGGATACGGGCGATCGGCTCCAGACCGAAATCCTTCGGCGCTTCGACCGAGCCGAGCTTCTGGTTTTTAACGCGCTGCAGCACATGGTCGGCGCGCGACGGCATCTCGAAGCACGGCTTCAGTTGGCCATCGATGAGTTCGCAGCGGCCATGGTGCAGGTGGTGATCGTCCGAGTAGATCGTCAGCATTTGTTGGTCTCCGCAGGGCTGATTCGGTTGCTCCCAGTGTTGCGGCGCAAGGTGAATCGGAGAACGGCAGGAAAGGCCAAAAGGGGATGGATATGGCCAAAAACACTGACCGAAATTCGCCCCCTCAGGCCCGGAATTGGCTCGGCGCCACGCCGCTCCAGCGCACGAAGGCATGACGAAAGCTCGCAGTCTCACTGAAGCCAAGGGTCTCGGCGATGCGGTAGATCGGCAACTGATCCTCACACAACATCTGCTTGGCTCGCTCGAAGCGCAGTTCATCGAGCAATTCCTGATAGCTGCAGCCCATGTCCTTGAGATGCCGGCGCAGAGTGCGTGGCGAGCACTTCATCTGTTGCGCCAGACCTTCCAGCCCCGGCGCGGCGTTCAGTTGGGCGCTGAGCAACTGGCGGATGCGCCCGAGCCACGCTTGGCGTCCGGTGAACTCAAGGTTCTGCTTGCGACAACGTTCGGCCATGGCTTGATGGGTGATGGCATCGGCCAGCGGCAGCGGTTGATCGAGCCAGTGACGGTCGAAGGCGAAGGCGTTGTCCTTGGCGGCGAAGTGCAGCGGGCTGTCGAAGTGCTCGGCATAACTGTCACGGTAATCCGGTGCGGCGTGTTCGAAGCGCGTGGCGAGCAAGGGCAGCGGATGCCCGAGCAGGTCATCACAAATGACTTTCAGCGACACCAGGCAGAACTCGGCATTGAACACCGCCATCGCCGGGCTCTCGCGATAATCGGCAGCGACGAACCAGACGCGTTCGCCATCGTCCTCCAGACTGAGTTCGAAAAGTGTTCCCAACAGCGCCGGATAACGAATCGCCAGACGCAAAGCGTCACCGAAGGTGGCACAGGTCAGCAAGGCATAGCCAAGGATGCCGTAGCAGGAAACGTGCATGCGCCGGCCCAGTTCCAGACCGATATCGTGCTTAAGCGCGACCGCATTGGCGCAGACCTGCATCTCCTGATTGGTGGTGATGCGCGTGTCGGCCCGGCTGAGATCCGCCGTACTGATGCCGCTGCCGGCCAGCAACGCTTCGCTCGACAGGCCTTCGGCTTTGAAGGTGTTGAGGATTAGCGAGACGGCGTTGAGGGTGGTGAGGTGGGAGTGGAGCATAAGATCTTCCAGCCTGAGGATGGCTGGAATGCAGCAAGTTGCATGCCGCAGCAGCCCCTCACCCCAACCCTCTCCCAAAGGTAGAGGGGGCCGATTGGGGGATATTGGCGAGATCCATCGACGTGAGACATCTCTGCCGAATCCACAATCGACACGGTTTATCAGGTCGACGGACAGCGAAAAACAACTCGGTCAGTTCCCTCTCCCTCCGGGAGAGGGCTAGGGTGAGGGCCGATCCAGAGTTATGCTCAGAGCAGCTCACCACACAGATCCAGTTCGATCAGTCGGCGCACTTCTTGAGTTTCAAGCCCAGCACCGAGCAGGCCATGCAACTTGCCGAACGCCGCCTCACGAGTCATGCCACCACCGGACAACACGCCTACACCGCGCAATCGACTGCCAGCCTCGTAAACATCCAGCTCAACGCCGCCTTCATGGCATTGCGTCACGGCAACCACCACCACACCGTTATCCCGCGCACGGCCAAGGCTTGCCAGAAACTCAGGGTTGTCGCTCGGCCCTGTACCGCTGCCGTAGCACTCCAGCACCAGACCCTGAATGCCGCTGTCGAGCAGACCATCGAGGACTTCGGCGCTGATGCCGGGGAACAGTGGCAGCACGGCAACCTTGGCCAGTTGCTTCGGCTGGTTGTAGTTCAACGACGCTGGAATCGAAGGCGCTTTCACGCCGCCGCCCTGCCGCTCAAGTCGTTTGAACGGATGACGGCCGAAGCTGCGCACCTTCGCGCAACGGGTTGGCGCCAGTAGCTCACCGTGGAAGTACAGATGCACACCGGGCGCCAGGCCTTCGCCGAGGGCGACCAGTGCGCCGCCGAGGTTTTCCCAGGCATCGCTGTCGGTAACACCGGCCGGCAGCATGGAGCCGGTGAACCACACGCGAGCATTCAGCCCCAGTAACTGGAAGCTCATCGCCGCCGCACTGTAAGCCAGGGTGTCGGTGCCGTGCAGGATCAGCACGCTGTCGCAACCTTGCACATCCACGGCATCGACCACCGCTTCACGCAGTTGCTGCCAATAGGCCGGGGTCATGTTGGCGCTGTCGATCAGCGGCGACATCTCGCGAAAACGCCACTGCGGTACGACGAGTTCAGGCTGGCTGTGCAGGTAGTCGCGCATCCGCGCTTCGAAACCGGATGCCGGGGCCAGACCGTTGGCGCTGGCCTGCATGCCGATGGTGCCACCGGTGTAGAGCACCATGACGTGTTGGGCGGCTGGGTAGGAATTGGCAATCATCTGAGGGTCTCCACAATAGATGACATTGTAGGAGTGAGCCTGCTCGCGATAGCGGTTCATCATTCAACATTGGTGTTGGCTGAAAGACAGCTATCGCGAGCAGGCTAGCTCCTACAAGTTATTGCATCACAATAACTGACGAGCGCAGGGGATGCGCCCGTCATTCACCTGTCAGCGTTGCGCTGCAGGCACGCCTTGCGGCTCGGCTTCGGTCTTGCCGGCAGCGGCAGACGGGTTGGTCGGCCAGGCCTGCAGGTCGAGATCCAGATCGGTAAATTTGCTGGAGTCGAACACGGGCTGTTTAACGCCGGCGCGGCGCTGCTCGTCGTAGTCGCGCATTACACGCATGCCGACCTTGAACAGCATGGCCAGGGCCATCAGGTTGACGAAGGCCAGGCAGGTCATGGTGATGTCAGCGAAGGCGAACACGGTCGACAGGTCCTGCATCGAACCCCATACCACCAGCGCCAGCACCAGGCCGCGGAAAATCATCAGCGCGGCGCGGTTGCGGGTGAGGAACTGCAGGCTGTTTTCGCCCAGGTAGTAGTTGTAGAGGATGCAAGTGAAGACGAACAGCGACAGCGCGACGCTGACGAACATGCGACCCCAGTCACCGACCACAGCGGCCAGCGAGTTCTGGGTCAGGACGATGCCGTCACCTTCGAAGCCCGGGGTGTAGAAGCCCGACAGCAGAATCAGCAGCGCGGTGCAGGTGCAAATCACGAAGGTGTCGAGGAACACGCTGAAGGCCTGAACCACGCCCTGGGCGCCCGGGTGCTTCACTGCAGCCACGGCGGCGACGTTCGGCGCACTGCCCAGGCCTGCTTCGTTGGCGAACACGCCACGCTTCACGCCCATGACAATGGCGCTGCCGAGCAGGCCACCAAAGGCCGGGTCGAGGCCGAAGGCGCTCTTGAAGATGGTTTCCAGCATGGCTGGTACGTGTTCGATCTGAGTACCGATCACGTACAGGGTCACGCCGATATAGGCGAGGGTCTTGATCGGTACCAGCAGGTCGGACACCGAGGCGATGCGCTTGATGCCGCCGATGAAGGTGATGGCCAGCAACACTGCCAGGACGATACCGGTGTGTTGTGGGTTGAATTCAAAGGCGTTCTGCAGCGAGTGAGTCACGGTGTAGGACTGCAGGCCAATGAAGGCAAAGCCGTAGGTGACCAGCAGCAGGACCGAGAACACCACCGCCATGCCTTTGAGTTTCAGGCCGTGCTGGATGTAGTAAGCCGGACCGCCACGGTACAGGCCGTCGCCATCGGCACGCTTGTAGACTTGGGCCAGGGTGCATTCGAAGAAGCTGCTGGACATGCCGACCAGTGCGGTCACCCACATCCAGAAGACCGCACCTGGACCACCCAGGGTCACGGCGATGCCGACACCGGCGATGTTGCCTGCACCGACACGGCCGGCAAGGCTGAGCATCAGGGCCTGGAACGAGCTGAGTTGCCCGGCGCTGCCTTTGAGGCTGTCGCGGAACACCGCGAACATGTGGAAGAAGTGCCGCAATTGAACGAAACGCGAGCGAATCGTGAAGTAGCTACCGAGCCCGACAATGAGCACGATCAGTACTTTCCCTGAGAGGAAGTCGTTGATGACTTCGAGCATGGATTTTTCCTCGCTGTTTTTTGTGTGAGCAAATGCTGGATGGTAGAAATATCGTGTTACACCGGTGTGCGCACGGCACGACAGGTGAGGCGATGGTTTCGTCCCGGATCCATTTCGCGGGTTTGTTATTAGTTCGGGTTTCGCATGGGTTGTGGCCTCGTTACCGACGACCGCTCACGCGAAGAGGGGCGGCACTATACCGATCAGTGCGGCGCCCGTCTGCACGGTTGTGGTGCAAGCGACGAAACGAAGCTGTGAAACACCCGGCGTTACCGGCGCCGGGCTTGTGCGGGAACTGCTTTTTTGTGGGAGCGGACTCCCCCATTGTTCAGTCCCCAGACATACGGGTCTCAGGGTCAGAAAGTTAAAAAAAAGGGCTTGGGGACAAATCCCCAAGCCCTCAAAAGGTGAGAGGTGTCTAGTCCCTCGACCTGGTGAGCGGTGCTACAAACTACGCGTCGGCTCAGGCTTTAAGCGGAACCAGACGCGGAGCAATCATGTTTTCCGGGCGCAGAATGTCGGCGAGCATGGCTTCGTCGAGCAGACCTTCTTCGCGCACCAGTTCCAGTACGCCGCGGCCGCTTTCAAGGGCGAGGCCGGCAATACGGGTGGCGTTTTTGTAGCCGATGTACGGGTTCAGTGCGGTGACCAGACCGATCGAGTGCTCGACCAGTTCGCGGCAGCGCGCTTCGTTGGCGGTGATGCCGACGATGCAGTGCTCGCGCAGCATGTCCATGGCGCGTTGCAGCAGGCGGATCGAGTCGAAGATCTTGAAGGCGATCAGTGGCTCCATCACGTTCAACTGCAGTTGGCCGCCTTCGGCTGCCATGGTCAGCGCCAGGTCGTTACCGATGACCTGGAACGCCACCTGATTCACGGCTTCCGGGATTACCGGGTTGACCTTGCCGGGCATGATCGAGCTGCCTGGCTGACGCGCTGGCAGGTTGATTTCGTTGATGCCGGTGCGTGGGCCGCTGGACAGCAGGCGCAGGTCGTTGCAGATCTTCGACAGTTTGACCGCGGTGCGCTTGAGCATGCCGGAGAACAGCACGAAGGCGCCCATGTCGGAAGTCGCTTCGATCAGGTCGGCCGCCGGCACTACCGGTTGACCGCTGATCAGGGCCAGACGCTGTACAGCCAGCGCTTGATAACGCGGGTCGGCGTTGATGCCGGTACCGATCGCGGTGCCGCCCAGGTTCACTTCAGTCAGCAGTTCCGGGGCCAGCGACTTCAGACGCGCCAGGTCTTCGCCCATGGTGGTGGCGAACGCGCGGAATTCCTGGCCGAGGGTCATCGGCACGGCATCTTGCAGCTGGGTACGGCCCATTTTCAGGACGTGATCGAATTCTTTGCCCTTGGCCGCGAACGCCTGAATCAGGCTGTCGAGGCTGGCCAGCAGGGTGTCGTGACCGAGCAGCAGACCTAGGCGGATCGCCGTTGGGTAGGCGTCGTTGGTCGACTGCGCCATGTTGACGTCGTCGTTCGGGTGCAGGTACTGGTACTCGCCTTTCTGGTGACCCATTGCTTCCAGAGCAATGTTGGCGATCACTTCGTTGGCGTTCATGTTGGTGGAAGTACCGGCGCCACCTTGAATCATGTCGACCACGAACTCTTCGTGGAAATCACCGCGGATCAATCGGGCACAGGCTTCGCTGATGGCAGCGTACTTGGCTTCGCTCAGGTGACCCAACTCGCGGTTGGCGTCAGCGGCGGCCTGTTTGACCATCGCCAGGCCGACAACCAGTTTCGGGTAATGCGAAATCGGAACGCCGGAGAGACGGAAGTTGTTCACCGCTCGCAGGGTCTGGATGCCGTAATACGCTTGAGCCGGTACTTCGAGGGCGCCAAGCAGGTCGTTTTCTGTGCGGAAAGATGCAGCGGAGGACATGATAGAAATCATCTCGATATGGACCCGGTCTGTGCCGGAACGCTGCGAATGCTAGGCTTGTGGGAAATTTTGGGCCAATGCTGTTCAGCACTGCCCTATGCACATTCGGCATAATGCCCGTGTGACGCCGCGTGCGCGGCAGACGTGTGACCTGTTTTGGTGCGTGTCCTGGAGGACGTGATGAATCTGGAAAGCAAATGGCTCGAGGACTTCAGTGCTCTGGCCGCCACCCGCAGCTTTTCGCAGGCGGCCGAACGGCGCTTCGTGACCCAGCCGGCGTTCAGCCGACGGATTCGCAGTCTGGAGGCTGCGCTGGGGCTTACTCTGGTCAATCGCTCGCGCACGCCGATCGAACTGACGGCAGCGGGGCAGTTGTTTCTGGTGACCGCGCGCACGGTGGTTGAACAGCTCGGTGAAGTGCTACGCCATCTGCATCATCTGGAAGGCGGGCAGGGCGAAGTGATGCAGGTCGCTGCCGCTCACTCCTTGGCGCTGGGTTTCTTCCCGCGCTGGATCGCGCAGTTGCGTAATGAAGGGTTGAACATCGCCACCCGATTGGTTGCAACCAACGTCGGCGATGCGGTGCATGCGTTGCGCGAAGGTGGCTGTGATTTGATGCTGGCGTTCTACGATCCGGATGCGGCAATGCAGATGGACCCGGAGATTTTCCCTTCATTGCATTTGGGCCAGACGGAAATGCTCCCTGTGTGTGCGGCGGATGCCGAGGGCAAGCCCCTGTTCGATCTCGAAGGTGATGCGAGCGTGCCGTTGCTGGCGTATAGCGCCGGTGCGTTTCTCGGGCGTTCGGTGAATGGTTTGCTGCGTCAGCGTCAGCTGCGTTTCACCACTATTTACGAAACGGCGATGGCTGACAGTCTGAAAAGCATGGCACTGGAAGGCCTGGGTATCGCCTGGGTACCGCAATTGAGCGTGCGTGCTGAGCTGGCTCGTGGCGAGCTGGTGGTCTGCGGCGGCCCGCAATGGCATGTGCCGCTGGAAATTCGCCTCTACCGCTGCGCCTTGGTACGCAAAGCCAACGTACGCCTGCTGTGGCGCAAGCTCGAGGGTGGCGCTGCCCAAGCTTCCTGAGCCTACGCGGCCCCCTTGTAGGAGTGAGCCTGCTCGCGATAGCGTCTGCACATTCAACGATGATGTGACTGATACACCGCCATCGCGAGCAGGCTCACTCCTACAGGGGATTTGCGGTGTTCTGTCGCTGACCTTCAAGTCAATAAAACCGGGCATTTGCGGCAGATGACAGATGGTCGTGCGGGGGGCTGTTTATTGCTTTCTTTGCGGTATACTGCGCGGCCTTCGGCCGGCACGTCCGGCCATTTTTCGTACAATCAAGCCACGCAACCTGCGTGGCTTGTTGTTTTATGACGCGCCTGCGGGCGCTCCAGAGAGAAGAGGCGCGACGATGAGTGCACTGGTTGGCGTGATCATGGGCTCCAAGTCCGATTGGTCCACCCTTAGCCACACCGCCGATATGCTGGAAAAGCTCGGCATCCCGTACGAGGTCAAAGTGGTCTCTGCCCACCGCACCCCGGATCTGCTGTTCCAGTACGCCGAAGAGGCTGAAGGTCGTGGCATCGAGGTGATCATCGCCGGTGCCGGTGGCGCAGCCCACTTGCCAGGCATGTGTGCGGCCAAGACCCACCTGCCGGTGCTGGGTGTGCCGGTGCAGTCGGCCATGCTCTCGGGCGTTGACTCGCTGCTGTCGATCGTGCAGATGCCAGCGGGCGTTCCGGTCGCCACCCTGGCCATCGGCAAGGCCGGCGCGATCAACGCTGCCCTGCTCTCGGCGAGCATCCTCGGCGCCAAGCATCCGCAGTTCCACGCGGTACTGAAAACCTTCCGTGCCGAGCAGACAGACAGCGTCCTGGACAATCCAGACCCACGTATTGCCTGAGGTTGTTGAGATGAAGATCGGTGTAATCGGTGGCGGCCAGTTGGGTCGCATGTTGGCTCTGGCGGGTACGCCGCTGGGCATGAACTTCGCTTTTCTCGACCCTGCGCCGGACGCTTGCGCCGCTGCGCTGGGCGAACACCTGCGGGCCGATTACGGCGATCAGGATCATCTGCGCCAACTCGCCGATGAAGTCGATCTGGTGACCTTCGAGTTCGAAAGCGTCCCGGCCGAAACCGTGGCATTCCTGTCGCAATTCGTCCCGGTCTACCCGAGTGCCGAAGCCCTGCGCATCGCTCGCGACCGCTGGTTCGAAAAGAGCATGTTCAAGGACCTGGGCATCCCGACTCCGGCTTTCGCTGACATTCAGTCGCAAGCCGATCTGGACGCTGCGGTGGCTTCGATCGGTCTGCCGGCCGTGCTGAAAACCCGCACCCTGGGTTATGACGGCAAGGGCCAGAAAGTCCTGCGCAAGCCGGAAGACGTGGTCGGCACTTTCGCCGAGCTGGGCAGCGTTGCCTGCCTGCTGGAAGGCTTTGTGCCGTTCACCGGTGAAGTCTCGCTGATCGCCGTGCGTGCCCGCGATGGTGAAACGAAGTTCTATCCTCTGGTGCACAACACCCACGACAGCGGCATCCTCAAGCTGTCGGTGGCCAGTACCGATCACCCGTTGCAGGCGCTGGCCGAAGACTACTCGAGCCGCGTGCTCAAGCAACTCGACTACGTCGGCGTCATGGCGTTCGAGTTCTTTGAAGTCGACGGTGGCCTCAAGGCCAACGAAATCGCCCCGCGCGTGCACAACTCCGGGCACTGGACCACCGAAGGCGCCGAGTGCAGCCAGTTCGAAAACCATCTGCGCGCCGTTGCCGGCCTGCCGCTGGGCTCGACGGCCAAAGTCGGCGAGAGCGCGATGCTTAACTTCATCGGTGTTGTACCGCCGGTTGAGAAAGTCATCGCTATCGAAGACTGCCATCTGCATCACTACGGCAAGGCCTTCAAGGCCGGGCGCAAGGTCGGTCACGCCAACCTGCGCTGCGCCGACATGGCCACGCTGCAGGCGCAGATCGTCAAGGTCGAAGCGTTGATCGCTGAGTAACGACAGTTTCATGTGCCAGCGGCGGAACCATTCAGGTGCCGCCGTTCTCTGATGGCAGGATGCTAAAGTCTGACTAGGCTTCGCATATCTACTATTCAGAGGGAAATGCCATGGGAATTATCGGAACCATCTTTATCGGCTTGATCGTCGGCCTGCTGGCGCGGTTCCTGAAACCGGGCGATGACAGCATGGGCTGGATCATGACCATCCTGCTCGGTATCGGCGGTTCGCTGGCAGCCACCTACGGCGGCCAGGCCTTGGGCATCTATCAGGCAGGTCAGGGCGCAGGCTTCATCGGCGCACTGGTCGGCGCGATCGTGTTGCTGGTGATCTACGGCCTGATCAAAAAGAACTGATCCAAAGCGACAAAGCCCTCTCTGCCAAAGTGGCCGGGAGGGCTAGAATGCTCGGCGATTTACTGTTCTTTCCCTTCTATACCGAGCACCTTCATGCGCCGTCTTTTGTTGACTCTCCTTTTCCTGGGCAGCGGTTTGGCCCACGCCGGCGAACTGCCGGAAACCGACTGGCTCGAATTGATGCCCAAGTCGGACCAAAAGGCCCTCGAGGCCATGCCTGAAATCGACCACAACTCCCCGGAAGCCACCGGCACCTTCACCGAGAAGGGCGGGATGAAGCAGGCCAAAGGTCTGCCGGCAGTGATGTATTCGACCAAAACCGTGGCGTCGATGAACGACAAGCACATCCGCATCGGTGGTTATCCGGTGCCGCTGGAATCAGACGCCAAGGGTCGCAGCACGCTGTTCTTCCTCGTGCCGTACCCGGGCGCGTGCATCCATGTGCCGCCACCGCCACCAAATCAACTGGTGCTGGTGCGTTATCCGAAAGGCTTGAAGCTGGACGATATCTACACGCCGCTGTGGGTGACCGGCACGCTGAAGGTCGAGAAGGTCAGCAATGATCTGGCCGATGCGGCGTATGCGCTGGAAGCGGACAAGGTGCGGGTGGTGCAGGAATCTGATCTGTAGGACCTATACAAAACAATGGTGGGAGCGAGACTGCTCGCGAAAGCGGTGTGTCAGACATTTGAATGTTGACTGATACAACGCCTTCGCGAGCAAGCTCGCTCCCACATTTCGTATTGCGGCGCGTCTTAAAGCGGTTGGCTGCCGACGCTAACACCCATGGTATGGCTCGCACCCGGTGCCAGCGTAACCACGTCATCCATCACATTCGCCGTCTCGATGCACAGCATGCGCTGCCAGCCATCGTTATCCATGTCGGCCAGCGCGGCGGCACGGTCGATCCACGGGTTCCAGATCACCGCCGTGCGCGAACCGGTAGCCGTCAGCACAATGCGTCGTTCCCACGTTGGATCGACAATGCTCAGCTGTGGCGGAGCATCGAGGTAGATGCGGTCGGCCTCTCCGGCAAAATGCAGATCGCCTTGCTGACTGGTGGTTTTCCAGTCATCCAGCGTCTCGATGTAATTCAAACCATCCACGCCATCAACATGCACATTGCGCACGTCACTGACCGCGAAGTAAGTGTGCAGCGCCTGGCTCAGGCTGACGCTGTCACTGCCACGGTTATGGCTGGTCAGGCTGAAACTCAGTTGCTCGGACAAATGCAGGGTCAGGGTCAGATCGACCTGATGTGGCCAGCCCGGCAAACCACCTTCGGGGTAGGGCAGCTTGAATTCGACCTTGACGCCGTCAGCCTCCGATTCGATGCCGCCCAGCTCCCAATCCATCGCCCGCACCAGACCGTGCGCGGGAGCCGGTTGCTCACCGGTAAACATGGCCTGCACGCTCTGCGGGTTGCGCTCGAACTTGCCGAACCACGGCCAGCACACCGGTACACCGGCGCGGATGCTTTTGCCGGTCTTGAACTCGGCCTTGTCATTGAGCCAGATGATCGGCGGCTGGCCATCGATCTGATAACTGAGGATGTGCGCGCCTTGCTGGGCCACCAGCACTTCGGCCTGACCGTGGCGGATACGCCAGCAGTTCAGTTCATCCAGTTTCACGGCTTCAACGTTGGGCGTGTTCATGGGACAGCTCTCGATCAGTAACAAGGACAACTATCGACCGTAAAACGGCGACGATGTTTAACGCGCGCGTGGTGGAACCGAGCGAGTGCGGCCGCTGCCGTCGATGGCGACGAAGACGAAGACCGCTTCGGTGACTTTACGCCACTCGCTGGACAACGGGTCGTCGCTCCACACTTCGACCATCATTTGGATCGAGCTGCGGCCGATTTCCAGGGTCTGGGTATAAAAGGACAATTGCGCGCCGACAGCCACAGGCACGAGGAACGCCATGCGGTCGATGGCGACGGTGGCGACGCGTCCGCCAGCGACACGGCTGGCCATTGCGGTGCCGGCCAAATCCATCTGTGCCACCAGCCAGCCGCCGAAAATATCGCCAAAGCCGTTGGTTTCGCGTGGGAGTGCGGTGATTTGCAGGGCCAGGTCGCCTTGCGGGATCGGATCTTCTTGTTCGAGCTCTATCATGCCGGGGGTGCCTCTGACCCGTGACTCTTCGTTGGTATTGCTGGTGGTAGCCGTCTTCGGGAAAAACGATTCAGCACCGAACATACTACGTTCGTCACGTTTTCCATCAGGCGCCTAAGGAGAAACTCTGCGAAACCGGCTAATCCCGAGCAAAGGCCGGGCCAACGACGTTTTCGCACAGCAACCCCCTACAAACCGGAGCAGGTTGCGAGTATATCGGTCGGTAGACTCCGCGACGACCATCCGGTTCTCATTTCGACCGTCAAATACGCACCTCTATGTGCTTTTTCGAACAATTTGCTATGGTGCCGAACCTGCCCAAGCCACCGCCAGCGTTGTTGTGGCGGCAGATCCGACTATAAGAGAAGCCCTTGCCATGACCACAGCGCCTTCGAGCCTCGCGCAGCCCGAGCAACCCGCACGACCGTTAACCCGCAATGACTACAAGACTCTGTCGCTGTCCGCCCTCGGTGGCGCGCTGGAGTTCTACGATTTCATCATCTTCGTTTTCTTCGCCACCGTGGTCGGCAAGCTGTTCTTCCCCGCCGACATGCCCGAGTGGCTGCGCCTGATGCAGACCTTCGGCATTTTCGCCGCCGGCTATCTGGCGCGACCGCTGGGCGGCATCGTCATGGCGCACTTCGGCGACCTGCTGGGGCGCAAGAAGATGTTCACCCTGAGCATTTTCATGATGGCCGTGCCGACCCTGATCATGGGTCTGCTGCCAACCTACGCGCAGATCGGCCTGTGGGCGCCGATCCTTCTTCTATTGATGCGGGTCATTCAGGGCGCGGCGATTGGTGGCGAAGTACCGGGCGCGTGGGTCTTCGTTTCCGAACACGTACCGCAAAAGCACATGGGTTACGCCTGCGGCACCCTCACCAGCGGCCTGACCGCCGGCATTTTGCTCGGCTCGCTGGTCGCCACCGCGATCAACAGCATTTATACGCCGGCGGAAGTATCCGATTACGCCTGGCGTATTCCATTCCTGCTGGGCGGTGTGTTCGGCCTGTTCTCGGTTTACTTGCGACGCTGGCTGCACGAAACCCCGGTATTCGCCGAGCTGCAACTGCGTAAAGCCTTGGCTGAAGAAGTGCCTCTGCGCGCAGTGCTGCGTGATCATCGCGGGGCGATTGCGATCTCGATGCTGCTGACCTGGTTGCTGTCGGCCGGGATCGTTGTGGTGATCCTGATGACCCCGACCGTGCTGCAAACGGTCTATCACTTTTCGCCGACCGAGTCGTTGCAATCGAACAGTCTGGCGATTGTGTTCCTGAGCATCGGCTGCATCATTTCCGGCGCACTGGCAGATCGCTTTGGGGCCGGCCGCGTGTTTGTGTTCGGTTGCCTGGGCTTGCTGATCAGCTCGTGGACGTTCTATCACAGCCTCGCCGATCATCCGAACTGGCTGTTTCCGCTGTACGCGCTGACCGGTTTTCTGGTCGGCACGATTGGTGCGGTGCCGTATGTGATGGTTAAAGCATTTCCGCCGGTGGTGCGCTTCAGCGGGTTGTCGTTCTCGTACAACGTGGCTTACGCGATCTTTGGTGGGTTGACGCCGATGGTGGTCAGCCTGCTGCTGAAAGAAAGTGCGATGGGCCCTGCCTACTATGTGGCGGTGCTGTGCGCGATGGGGATTCTGGTCGGGGCGTGGCTGTGGAAGAAGGGGCGCTGATCCGGAATTTCCTTCAGCAGTACCGTCCCTTTCGCGAGCAGGCTCGCTCCCACATTTGGAATGCATTTCAACTGTGGGAGCGAGCCTGCTCGCGAATGGGGGCACCACGAATCATTCAGTAAAACCTCGATGCTGGCCTTTCATCCAATTGTCATATTTCAGCCATAGAGTGTTCACACGGCCTGCTGATACTTGGCCCCGACTTAACACACCCTATCTGCTAGGAGTAAGGCATGAAACTGAAGCGTTTGATGGCGGCAATGACTTTTGTCGCTGCTGGCGTTGCGACTGCCAACGCGTTCGCCGCTGTTGACCCTGCTATCCCGAGCTACACCAAGACCACTGGTGTGTCGGGCAACCTGTCCAGCGTCGGTTCCGATACCCTGGCCAACCTCATGACCCTCTGGGCTGAGAACTACAAAAAAGAATACCCGAACGTAAACATCCAGATTCAGGCCGCTGGCTCCGCCACTGCGCCACCTGCGCTGACTGAAGGCACCTCCAACCTGGGCCCGATGAGCCGCAAGATGAAGGACACAGAACTGGCGGCCTTCGAGCAGAAGTATGGCTACAAGCCAACCGCTATTCCGGTTGCCGTGGATGCCCTGGCAGTGTTCGTGCACAAGGACAACCCGATCCAGCACCTGACCATGGAACAGGTTGACGCGATCTTCTCGTCCACCCGCCTGTGCGGCGCCAAAACCGACGTGAAAACCTGGGGCGACCTGGGCGTGACCGGCGACCTGGCCAACAAGCCAGTGCAACTGTTCGGCCGTAACTCGGTATCCGGCACCTACGGCTACTTCAAAGAAGAAGCCCTGTGCAAAGGCGACTACAAACCAAACGTCAACGAACAACCAGGTTCGGCGTCGGTTGTGCAGTCGATCAGCTCCTCGCTGAACGGCATCGGTTACTCGGGCATCGGCTACAAGACCGCTAGCGTGAAGACCGTTGCTCTGTCGAAGAAGGGCAGCACCGAGTTCATCGAAGACAGCGAAGAAAACGCCCTGAACGGCAAGTACCCGCTGTCGCGTTTCCTCTACGTGTACGTCAACAAAGCCCCGAACAAGCCTTTGGCTCCGCTGGAAGCTGAGTTCGTGAAACTGGTGCTGTCGAAGCAGGGCCAGGAAGTGGTAGTGAAAGACGGCTACATCCCACTGCCAGCCAAGGTTGCTGCAAAAGCACTGGCTGACCTGGGTCTGCAGGAAGGCGGCGCTGAAGTCGCAAAAAAGTAACAAATTGAGTCCAGAGTGAACCCCACCGGACTCATGTAAAAGGCCGGATCTGCGCGCAGACCGGCCTTTTACACACCTCAAATTTTTGATCCCCTGCCAGTCCCGCTGGCGGTGGATTTGCTGCGTCACTGCATTGTCATCTTTCTGTCATACAGGATCGCTAGGGTGAGCGCATGAATGATCTGGCCAATTCCCACATGACTACTAATCCTCCCAAGCGCATTGATTTCAATACGCCTGAGCTGCAACGCAAGCGCCGCATTCGCGCGCTCAAGGATCGCTTCACCCGCTGGTACGTCCTCGTTGGCGGTCTCGCGGTGCTGGCAGCCATCACCCTGATCTTCTTCTTCCTCGCCTACGTGGTGGCGCCGCTGTTCCAGGGTGCCGACCTGACTGCGAAAGACTCGATCACCCCAGCCTGGATGCAGGACGCCGGCAAGCCGCTGATGATTTCGCTCGAAGAGCAGAATCAGGTGGCCATGCGCGTTTCCGACAAGGGCCAGGCATTGTTTTTTGACATCGACAGTGGCGCTGAACTGAAGCGCGTCGATCTGCCAGTGCCAGCCGGCGCAACCGTGACTTCTATTGGTGAAGATCAGCCGGGCCATCCGCTGGTGGCCGTGGGTCTGTCCAACGGTCAGGCGCTGGTGTTCCGTCACACCTATAAAGTCAGCTACCCCGATGGCAAGAAAACCATCAGCCCGGCCATCGAGTATCCGTACGGCGAGACGCCGATCGCGCTGAACGAAGCCGGCGGCGCGCTGGAGCATGTCAGCCTGAACGCCACCGACACGACGTTGATGCTGGTCGGTTCGACCGGTTCGCAACTCAACGTGCTGTCGCTGACCAGCGAAGAAAACATGATGACTGGCGAAGTCACCAACGAGCAGAAGCGTATCGATCTGCCGCAAATGACCGAGCCGGTGAAAAACATCTTCGTCGACCCGCGCCAGCAGTGGCTGTACGTGGTCAACGGTCGCGCTCAGGCCGATGTGTTCAGCCTGCGCGACAAGAGCCTCAACGGTCGCTACAAACTGCTGGAAAACGCTGACGCCGAAGTCACTGCGACCACGCAACTGGTCGGTGGTATCTCGCTGATCGTCGGCGACTCCAAGGGTGGTCTGGCCCAGTGGTTCATGGCCCGTGACACCGATGGTGAGCTGCGCCTGAAGCAGATTCGAACTTTCCAGATGGGCACCACGCCGATCGTTGAAATCACTGCCGAAGAGCGTCGCAAGGGCTTCCTTGCTCTGGATGCTAGCGGCAAGCTTGGCGTGTTCCACAGCACCGCGCATCGCACCTTGCTGGTCGATCAAGTGGTAGAAGGTCAAGGCTTGTTCGGTCTGTCGCCGCGTGCCAACCGCGTGATCGTCGAAGCCGGCGGCAAGCTGCAACCATTACTGCTCGACAACCCGCACCCGGAAGTTTCCTGGAGCGCGCTGTGGAGCAAGGTCTGGTACGAGAACTACGACGAGCCTAAATACGTCTGGCAATCGACCGCGGCCAACACCGATTTCGAACCGAAACTGAGTCTGTCGCCACTGACCTTCGGCACTCTGAAAGCTGCGTTCTACGCCATGCTGCTCGCTGCTCCACTGGCCGTTGCCGCTGCGATCTACACCGCGTACTTCATGGCCCCGGGCATGCGCCGCAAGGTCAAACCGGTGATCGAGCTGATGGAAGCGATGCCGACGGTGATCCTCGGTTTCTTCGCCGGGCTGTTCCTCGCGCCATATGTCGAAGGGCATCTGCCGGGCATCTTCAGCCTGTTGATGTTGCTGCCGATCGGCATTCTGGTCGCCGGTTTCACCTTCAGCCGCCTGCCTGAATCGATCCGCCTGAAAGTCCCGGACGGTTGGGAAAGTGCGCTGCTGATTCCGGTGATCCTGTTTGTGGGTTGGTTGTCGCTGTACATGAGCCCGTTCATGGAGAACTGGTTCTTCGGCGGTGACATGCGCATGTGGATCTCCCACGACCTGGGCATTACCTACGACCAGCGCAACGCTCTGGTGGTCGGTCTGGCCATGGGTTTCGCGGTGATTCCGAACATTTACTCGATCGCTGAAGACGCCGTGTTCAGTGTGCCGCGCGGCCTGACCCTTGGTTCGCTGGCGCTGGGTGCCACGCCGTGGCAGACCATGACCCGCGTGGTGATCCTGACTGCCAGTCCGGGGATCTTCTCGGCGCTGATGATCGGCATGGGCCGTGCGGTCGGCGAAACCATGATCGTGTTGATGGCCACCGGTAACACCCCGGTTATGGAAATGAACCTGTTCGAAGGCCTGCGCACTCTGGCGGCCAACGTCGCGGTGGAAATGCCCGAGTCGGAAGTCGGCGGCAGCCACTACCGCGTGCTGTTCCTCTCGGCGCTGGTGCTGCTGTTGTTCACCTTCGTCATGAACACCCTGGCAGAACTGATTCGTCAGCGTCTGCGCAAGAAATACTCGTCGCTTTAAGCAAAGGTAGAAGTCTGTGAAACAGAACTCCCTGAAAGGATGGTTCAAGAGCGGCGCCCCGGGCGTCTGGATCAGCGGTGGCGCGGTGTCCATCGCGGTCATCATGACCATTGGCCTGCTGGCGGTGATTGCCGTGCGCGGTCTGGGTCACTTTTGGCCGGCGGACCTGGTCCACGCCAATTACGACGTACCGGGTCAGGCCAATCACCTGGTCGTCGGTGAAGTGGTGCAGAAAGAAGAAGTGCCCCGTGCCCGTCTGAAGAGCGCCGGTTTGCCGGTGCCTGATGCAGGTCCGGAATTCATGACCCGTGAGCTGATCAAGGTCGGCAACCGTGACCTGAACGGCAACGACTTTACCTGGATCGTCGGCGAGTGGCTGACCAACCAGACCACGCCGCCGGAGCTGATGGCGATCGAACGTCGCGAGTGGGGCAACTTCTACGGCTACCTGGTCAACGTCAAACAGGACGGCAAAGTCATCGCCGAAGGCGAGGCGGCATGGCCAGAGTTGCAAGCGCGGATCAACCGTGTGAACGGTCTGGCGGCGCAACTGAAGTCGTTGGAAAAGACCGACATCGGTGCAATCAACGCAGGGCTGGAACGCATCCGTCTGCACGGTCGAAAACTGGAACTGGAAGGCAAGCTCGACGCCACCGCGCAGGCGGACATGGAGTCCGAGCGTGCCGAACTGAATGCGCGTTATCAGGACATCGAAGCACGTCTGGCCGATCTGCATGCGCAGTTCAACCGTGATGCCTTGACCGCACGTGACGCCAACGGCAAAGAGATTGAAATCGGCCTGGGCAAAGTGGTTCACGCTTACCAGCCGAACGCGATGAGCACCTTTACCAAGCTCGGTTTCTACTTCAGCAAGATCTGGGAATTCCTTTCGGACGACCCGCGTGAAGCGAACACCGAAGGCGGGATCTTCCCGGCGATCTTCGGCACCGTGATGATGACCCTGATCATGGCGATGATCGTCACCCCGTTTGGTGTGCTGGCGGCGGTGTACCTGCGTGAATACGCCAAGCAGAACACCCTGACGCGGATCATCCGTATCGCGGTGAACAACCTCGCCGGCGTTCCGGCGATCGTTTACGGCGTGTTCGGTCTGGGCTTCTTCGTTTACGTACTCGGTGGTTCGGTCGACCGCTTGTTCTTCCCCGAAGCACTGCCGGCGCCGACCTTCGGTACACCGGGTCTGCTCTGGGCCTCGCTGACCCTGGCGCTGCTGGCGGTGCCGGTGGTGATCGTCGCGACTGAAGAAGGTCTGGCACGTATTCCGCGTACCGTGCGTGAAGGCTCGTTGGCCCTCGGCGCGACCAAGGCTGAAACCTTGTGGAAGATCGTCATCCCGATGGCCAGCCCGGCAATGATGACCGGCATGATCCTCGCCGTGGCCCGCGCCGCCGGTGAAGTGGCGCCGCTGATGCTGGTGGGTGTGGTGAAACTGGCGCCGTCGCTGCCGGTGGACGGCAACTACCCGTACCTGCACCTGGATCAGAAGATCATGCACTTGGGCTTCCACATCTATGACGTCGGCTTCCAGAGCCCGAACGTCGAAGCGGCGCGTCCGCTGGTGTATGCCACGGCGCTGTTGCTGGTACTGGTGATCGCGACGTTGAACCTGTCGGCGGTGTATATCCGCAACCACCTGCGCGAAAAATACAAAGCACTGGATAGCTAAGGACGACGCGAACCCTGTGGGAGCGAGCTTGCTCGCGAAGCTTTTGGCGGCCGTGAGGGCCCCTTCGCGAGCAAGCTCGCTCCCACATTGAATCGCGACCGCCGCAATATTGATGGAAGCTGCACCGAGCAGTGTTCCGAACCGAATTTGTTAGCACAGGGAGCCTCCCATGCAGCACGAAACACATACCCACGGCATCAACATGTCTGCCTTGGGCCGCGACAAGCAGAGCCTGAATCTCGAACAGGAAACCGTGGCCATCGAAGTACCCGGCCTGAGCCTTTACTACGGCGAGAAACAAGCGCTGTTCGACGTCAGCATGAACATCCCGAAACAGCGCGTGACCGCCTTCATCGGCCCGTCCGGCTGCGGTAAATCCACGCTGCTGCGCACCTTCAACCGCATGAACGACCTGGTTGACGGCTGCCGCGTAGAAGGCGCGATCAACCTCTACGGCAATAACATCTATCGCAAGGGCGAAGACGTTGCGGAGCTGCGTCGTCGCGTCGGCATGGTGTTCCAGAAGCCCAACCCGTTCCCGAAGACCATCTACGAAAACGTCGTTTACGGTCTGCGCATCCAGGGCATCAACAAGAAGCGCGTCCTCGACGAAGCGGTCGAGTGGGCGTTGAAAGGCGCGGCACTGTGGGACGAAGTCAAGGATCGTCTGCATGAATCGGCACTCGGCCTGTCCGGTGGTCAGCAACAGCGTCTGGTGATCGCCCGCACCATCGCGGTTGAGCCGGAAGTGCTGCTGCTCGACGAACCGTGCTCGGCCCTCGACCCGATCTCGACGCTGAAAGTCGAAGAGCTGATCTACGAGCTGAAGTCCAAGTTCACTATCGTTATCGTTACGCACAACATGCAACAGGCCGCGCGGGTGTCCGACTACACGGCGTTCATGTACATGGGCAAACTGGTGGAATTTGGCGACACCGATACCCTGTTCACCAATCCGGCGAAGAAGCAGACCGAAGACTACATCACCGGTCGTTATGGCTGACAGTTGCGGGTTATTCACAGAATTGACGCTGCGGCCCACCGCACCTTACCGGACGCTCCAAGGACGCCAACATGATTAGTAAAGAAGGCCTTACCCACCACATCTCCGCGCAGTTCAACGCTGAGCTCGAGGAAGTGCGCAGCCACCTCCTGGCCATGGGCGGGCTGGTCGAGAAGCAGGTCAACGACGCGGTCACCGCACTGATCGAAGCCGACTCCGGTCTCGCTCAGCAAGTGCGCGAGATCGATGACCAGATCAACCAGATGGAACGCAACATCGACGAAGAATGCCTGCGCATTCTCGCCCGCCGTCAACCGGCGGCCTCCGATCTGCGTCTGATCATCAGCATTTCCAAGTCGGTGATCGACCTGGAGCGCATCGGTGACGAAGCGACCAAGATTGCTCGCCGTGCGATTCAGCTGTGCGAAGAAGGCGAAGCGCCGCGCGGTTACGTCGAGGTTCGCCACATAGGCGACCAGGTGCGCAACATGGTTCGCGATGCGCTGGACGCGTTCGCCCGTTTCGACGCCGATCTGGCGTTGTCGGTGGCGCAGTACGACAAGATCATCGACCGCGAATACAAGACCGCCCTGCGTGAGCTGGCGACCTACATGATGGAAGACCCGCGCTCTATCTCGCGGGTCTTGAGCATTATCTGGGTGCTGCGTTCGCTGGAACGCATCGGCGACCACGCACGCAACATCTCCGAATTGGTCATTTACCTAGTGCGCGGCACCGACGTGCGCCACATGGGCCTCAAACGCATGAAAGAAGAAGTTGAAGGCACAAGCGGCGAAACCGCTAATGTTCCGGGCGATGCTGACGATAAGTAAGATTGCCTGAGAAAAGCGCCCGGCCCTTTGGCCGGGCGTTTTTGTTTGTGCTTTTCATGGGCAGATTCGATTAAAAAGCAGCACCCGCGAACGAAAAGTCCCGGCGTGACTGAAGAGTTTTGGCAATGTGCCATCAGCCAGCGTTATGCTTGCCGGGATTTTAATAGGGGTGTTGGATGAGCAAGATCAGTGTGTTGGTCGTGGACGATGCTTCGTTCATTCGTGACCTGGTGAAAAAGTGCCTGCGTAATTACTTCCCGGGGATCCGCACCGAGGACGCCGTCAACGGCAAAAAGGCTCAGGCCATGCTGGCCAGGGAAGCGTTCGACCTGGTTCTGTGCGACTGGGAAATGCCGGAAATGTCCGGTCTCGAGCTGCTGACCTGGTGCCGCGAGCAAGACAACCTCAAGACCATGCCGTTCGTCATGGTCACCAGCCGTGGCGACAAGGAAAACGTCGTGCAGGCGATTCAGGCCGGCGTTTCCGGCTACGTCAGCAAGCCGTTCACCAACGAGCAACTGCTGACCAAGGTCAAACAGGCGCTGAACAAGGTCGGCAAGCTCGACACCCTGATGAACAGCGCGCCGACCAAGATGAACTCGGCGTTCGGCAACGATTCCCTGAGCGCCTTGACTGGCGGCAAGCCTGCCGTGGTCGGTGGTGCTCCGGCTGCGGCGGCGGTCAATCCGTTCGCCAAACCTGCCGTCGCTGCACCAGCGCCCGCTGCTGCTCCATCGCGCGGTCTGCTCAACAGCCCACCGGTTCAGGCTCCCGCCACGTCGAAAGCGCCGGTCGGTGGTCGCGGTCAGGGCCAATTGCGCCTGCCAAGCGGCACCCAGCAATGCGTGATCAAGGCCCTGAGCATCAAGGAAGCGTTGCTGGTGGTGAAACGCACCGAGACCCTGCCGCAGATCCTCGACAGCGCCGTACTCGACCTGGAGCAGGGCGACAACGCCGAAATCGCCCGTCTCAATGGTTACCTGCACGCCATCGTTGCGCATGAGCAGAAACCCGACAGCGACTGGCTGCAACTGACCTTCCGTTTCGTCGACCAGGACGCGCAGAAACTCGACTACATCTCCCGCCTGATCGCCCGCGGTACGGCGCAGAAGCACTTCGTTCCGGGCGCGTGATCTTCGTCGCTTGACACATCGCCTTCGCGAGCAGGCTCGCTCCCACCCTGGAATGCATTCCAAATGTGGGAGCGAGCCTGCTCGCGAAGGGGCCATCCCTTACGACTTACATTTTCTAGGCTGCCTAATTTGAAACATCTGTCGACTAGCCTGGTCTGCTTCACCTGCTAGGCTCATTCCCAGGCCTCACTTCGACAGACTTTTGCCCATGCTCGCGCGCCTGCTGTTTTTCTATGGTCTTTTCATGGCATCCACTTCGGCTGTGGCCATGACCATCTACAAATCCACTGATGCCAACGGCGTGGTGTCGTACAGCGACCGGCCGAGCAAAGGCTCGCAGGTGTTCGTGTTTCAGGACCGCATGGTCGAGCGCCTGGAACGGCAGGTTTACCTCGATATCAAGAAGCAGAAGGGCACAGACGTGGTCTTCGTGCGCAACGATTTGTATGCGCCGGTCAAAATTGCCTTGGCATTCACCGGGCTGAGCAATGTCCGCGGTGCGCCGGCGCAAACCATCCACCGGGTTTTGCCGGCGCGCAGCAACACGCGGTTGGCGTTGCTGACGGCGATATCCGGCAAGCAGCCGCTGGTGTATACGCCGCAGTTCTACTATTCCCTCGGTGACCCCACTGGTATCGCGCAGGGCTATCGCTATCCGCTGCCGTGGCGTGGCGGGCCGTTTCGTCTGAGTCAGGGCGCCAACGGTCAGTACAGTCACTATGGGCCGAAGAATCGCTATGCGATGGACATCGCCATGCCGGTAGGCACGCCGATCATTGCCGCGCGGGCCGGGGTGGTGGTGAAGACCGAGAATTCCCAGAGCGGGCGCGGTTCGGATGCGTCCGGCAATTTCGTGCGGGTACTGCATGACGACGGCACCATGGGCGTGTACCTGCACCTCAAGCAAGGTTCGGTGAGCGTGCGCGAAGGGCAACGGGTGGCGGTGGGCAGTCCGCTGGCCCTGTCGGGCAATACCGGCAACAGCAGCGGCCCGCACCTGCACTTTGTGGTGCAGCGCAATACCGGCGAGGGGCTGGTGTCGATTCCGTATCAGTTCATCCAGCCGCTGGGGGCGTTGCCCAACTTTGCGTTGGGCAAGCAATAAAGCAAAAAAGATCGCAGGCAACGCGGTTTCCCGCATTGCACTCAATCCAGCATCAACACCTTCGCCAGCACAATCTTTGGCCCTTTCATCTTCTTGATGATGATCCGCAGGCCTTCGACTTCCAGCACTTCTTCCTCTTCCGGCACCCGTTTCAGGGTTTCGTAGACCAGCCCGGCGAGGGTTTCCGCTTCGATGTGGTCGAGGTCGATGCCCAGCAGGCGTTCCACCTTGAACAGTGGCGTGTCGCCACGCACCAAGAGCTTGCCCGGCTGATAGGCGAGGATCCCGCGCTCAGCCTTGCGGTGTTCGTCCTGAATGTCGCCGACCAGCACTTCCAGCACGTCTTCCATGGTCAGGTAGCCGATGATGTTGCCGTCAGCCTCCTCGACCACGGCGAAGTGCGAGCCGCCCTTGCGGAACTGCTCCAGCAACTGCGACAGCGGCATGTGCCGCGACACGCGCTCGAGGGGACGGGTCAGCTCAGCCAGGTTGAACGACTCGGGAATGTGGTCCAGCGCCGCCAGTTCCAGCAGCAGATCCTTGATGTGCAGCAGGCCGACGAACTCCTGGCGCTCGCTGTCGTACACCGGATAACGGCTGAACTTGTGGCGACGGAACATCGCGAGGATTTCTTTCAGCGGCGCGTTGAATTCGAGGGTGATCAGGTCTTCGCGGGAGTTGGCCCAGTCGACCACTTCCAGCTCGCCCATTTCCACCGCCGAGGCCAGAACGCGCATGCCCTGATCGCTCGGATCCTGGCCACGGCTGGAGTGCAGGATCAGTTTCAGTTCTTCGCGGCTGTAATGGTGTTCATGGTGCGGACCGGGTTCGCCTTGCCCTGCGATACGCAGAATCGCGTTGGCGCTGGCGTTGAGCAGGTAAATCGCCGGGTACATCGCCCAGTAGAACAGGTACAGCGGCACCGCCGTCCATAGCGACAGCAGCTCGGGTTTGCGGATCGCCCAGGATTTCGGGGCCAGCTCACCAACCACGATGTGCAAGTACGAAATGATGAAGAACGCGGTGAAGAACGACACACCTTTGACGATCTCCGGCGACTGCACGCCGACCGCGCTCAGCAGCGGTTCGAGGATGTGTGCGAACGCCGGCTCACCGACCCAGCCAAGGCCAAGGGAGGCGAGCGTGATACCGAGCTGACAGGCCGAGAGGTATGCATCGAGCTGACTGTGCACGGTGCGCAGGATGTGCCCGCGCCAGCCGTTCTGATCAGCGATGGCCTCGACCCGGGTCGAGCGCAGTTTGACCATGGCAAATTCCGCCGCAACGAAAAAGCCGTTGAGCAAAACCAGGATCAGAGCAAAAAGGATCATGCCGAAATCGGCGAAAATTGTAGCGAGGGACAAGCCAGGGGAAGGGTCCATGATGGAGTTTTGCGGGTTCCGTGTGATTCAAGAGAGAGAAAAATCGCGCCTGAAAGGCAGGCACAAGTCAGCCAATGTAGCGGCTGACATGGCGATTGCCTAGTGGCGAGTGCCGGTCGGTCTTACTCGGCGGCGCTGATGGCCCGCGCCTGAGCCACCTGAGCTGGGGCGAAATGGCAGGTGAACGTGCTGCCGTGACCGGGCACGCTGCTGATTTCCATGCGTGCGCGGTGGCGCAGCAACACGTGTTTGACGATGGCCAGACCCAGCCCGGTGCCGCCGGTGTTGGAGTTGCGGCTGGAGTCGACGCGGTAGAAACGCTCGGTCAGGCGCGGCAGGTGTTTGCTGTCGATGCCGATGCCGGAATCCTGCACGCTCAGGTGTGCGCCTTGATCGTCACCCCACCAGCGAATGCGGATGTTGCCCTCGGCCGGGGTGTACTTCACCGCGTTGAACACCAGATTGGAAAACGCACTGCGCAACTCCGCCTCGCTGCCCTTGAGCAACAGGCCGGCATCGGCTTCGAGGCTGATGCGCTGGTTCTTCGCGCCCGACAATTGCTGGGCATCGCTCTTGATCGATTGCAGCAGGGTGTCGATCTGCACCGGATGATTGTCCGACGGGTAATCGGTGGCTTCGAGTTTCGCCAGCAACAACAAATCGTTGAGCAGCGTCTGCATGCGCCCGCCCTGTTGTTGCATCTGCTGCAGCGCGCGACTCCAGCGCGGATTCACTTCCTCGACGTTGTCGAGCAGGGTTTCCAGGTAGCCGCAGATCACTGTCAGCGGCGTGCGCAACTCGTGGGAGACGTTGGCAATGAAATCTTTGCGCATCTGTTCCAACTGATGGATGCGCGTGACGTCGCGCACCAGCATCAAGTGTTCGTTGTTGCCGTAGCGGGTCAGGTACAGCTGAATGCGCACGCGATCGTTGGTCGGCGAGGGGATTTCCAGCGGCTCGGCGTAGCTCTCCTGCTCGAAGTACTCCTTGAAACGCGGATGGCGCACCAGGTTGGTCACCGGTTGGCCGCTGTCCTGGGGGGTCTTGAGGCCAAGCAAGGTTTCGGCGGCGCGGTTCCACCATTCCAGATTGCCGTCGCTGTCGAGCATGATCACCGCGTCTTTCAGCGCGGCGGTGGATTCCTGCACCCGGTCGATCACCGCTTGCAGACGCCCGCGCACGCGTTGGTCGCGGCGTTGCAGGTGGTAGATGCTGTCGAACACCTCGCCCCACAGGCCGTAGCCGTCGGGCGGTGCTTCGTCGGGTTGGTGCTGGCGCAGCCACTCGTGCAGACGCAGCAATTGCTTGAGTGTCCAGGCCAGATAAATCCCCAGGCCCGCCGCAAGGCTCCAGCCGTAATAGCCGGTGATCAGGCCGATCACCAGACACGCTGTGACTAGCAACAGCATGTGGCGGATCAGGGTGCCATGCCAGTTTTGATTCACGGAAAATACGGTCCTTGTCAGCGAGTCTGGCGGTCGGATCAGGCCTTGGTGGAAAACCGGTAGCCGGTGCCGCGCACGGTTTGTACCAGATTTTCGTAGGCGTCGCCGAGGGCCTTGCGCAAGCGCCGGATGTGCACGTCGACGGTGCGCTCTTCAACATAGACGTTGCCGCCCCAGACCTGATCCAGCAACTGGCCACGGGTGTAGGCGCGTTCCTGGTGGGTCATGAAGAATTGCAGCAGACGGTATTCGGTCGGGCCCATCTCGGCCGGTTTGCCGTCGATGGTCACGCGGTGGCTGATCGGATCGAGCAGCAGGCCGCCGACTTCGATCGGCGCTTCGCCGTCGGTCGGGCCGGCGCGGCGCAGCACGGCTTTGAGGCGGGCGACCAGTTCGCGCGGGGAAAACGGTTTGGTGATGTAGTCGTCGGCGCCGACTTCCAGACCCTGGATCTTGTTGTCCTCTTCGCCCTTGGCGGTGAGCATGATGATCGGGATGTCCCCGGTCAGCTCGTCACGCTTCAGACGACGGGCCAGTTCGATGCCGGAGGTGCCGGGCAGCATCCAGTCGAGCAGGATCAGGTCCGGCTTGCGGTCGACGATGATGGCGTGGGCCTGCTGCGAGTTCTCGGCCTCGAGGCAGTCATAGCCGGCCATTTCCAACGCAACGGCGATCATTTCGCGAATGGGCGCTTCGTCGTCGACGATCAGAATGCTCCTGCCAACCATGCCTTAATCCTCTTGTCATTTAACTGTCTTGCGCCGCATTAGATAACGGAATTATTGCAGTCGTGTGACAGTATTTTAGTCCGGCGGCGATTGTGCAAATCCTCAACTAAGCTCTAAGTCCGAATCCTGACAACCACAAAAGAAGGTTTCCATGACTCAAATGACTGTTTCTTTCAAAGCCCTGCTGATGGCTGCTGCCCTGACGCTGCCTGGATTTGCCATGGCCGCCGAGCCGGCCATGATGAAGGACGGCATGATGGTCGATCACAAAGGCATGACCGTTTATACGTTCGACAAGGACGATGGCGGTAAATCGATGTGCAACGGCGATTGCGCGAAGAACTGGCCGCCGATGATGGCGCCGGCGGGGGCCAAGGCTGAAGGCAAATTCACCCCCATCAAGCGTGATGACGGCATGATGCAATGGGCATATGACGGCAAGCCGCTTTACACCTTCAAAATGGATGAAAAACCAGGCGACATGAAGGGGGAAGGGTTCAAGGACATGTGGCACATGCCGAAACACTGAGTCCTGCAGCAACTGCGTCCCTGTGGGAGCGAGCTTGCTCGCGAAGGCGTCGTCTCAGTCAGCCTATGTGGCAACTGACCCAACGCTTTCGCGAGCAAGCTCGCTGCCACAGGTTTGAATCTTCAGCGCAACGCGTAATCCAGCACGATCCCGACGAAAATCGCCAACCCGGCCCAGTGGTTGTGCAAAAACGCTTTGAAGCAGCGCATCCGGTCGCGATCCCGCGTGTACCAGAATTCCCACGCATAACACCCGGCAGCCACCAGCAGGCCAAGATGGAACCAGATGCCCAGCTCAAACTTGGATCCCGCCAGCATCAGGCAACCCAGCGACAATGCCTGCAAACTCAGGATGATCACCCGGTCCGCCTCGCCAAACAGAATTGCCGTGGATTTCACGCCAATCTTCAAATCGTCATCGCGATCGGTCATTGCGTAATAGGTGTCGTAACCCACCGTCCACAGCAGGTTGGCGATCCACAGCAGCCACGCTGCCGCCGGCAGTTCACCGGTCTCGGCCGTGAACGCCATCGGCATGCCCCACGAAAACGCCGCGCCCAGCACCACTTGCGGGTAATAGGTGTAGCGCTTCATGAACGGATATGTGAACGCCAACGCCAGGCCACCGAGCGACAGCCAGATCGTCGGCGCATTGGTGCACAGCACCAGCAGAAAACTCACGCCCATCAACAGCGCAAAGAACACCAACGCTTCTTTCGAACTGATCTTGCCGCTGGCCAGCGGTCGCTGCGCGGTGCGTTTGACGTGGCCGTCGACCTTGCGGTCGGCCCAGTCGTTGATCACGCAACCGCCGGCGCGGGTCAGTACCACGCCGAGGACGAAAATCACCACGTTGGCCAGCGACGGCGAGCCTTTGCCGGCAATCCACAGGGCCCAAAGGGTTGGCCACAGCAGCAGATAAATGCCGATCGGCTTGTCCATCCGGGTCAACTGAATGAAGTCCCACGCGCGCGGGTTCAAGCGGTTCAGCGACTTGAGCAGGCTCTGATACATCAGCAGTTCTCCGGATGGGCGCGAGCGGTGCGCCACAGGCTCGGCAGGAAGATTTCCGCGACCAGTACGCTCAATGCGCCACGGTCGAAACGTGAACGCCGACCCCACAACTCAGGCGCCTTCACGTCTGGCGGCAACCATTGTTCAGGGTAGTGGCAAACTTCGAGGGCGCGACGCTGGAACGCCTGATCGCAAAACAGCAATTCGCCCAGCGAACGGCTACCCAGTTCATCCATGTGCAAGCCGTCGCCTTGCAAGGCGGCGCGCGAAGCGACGCTGCGGGCAAACACCCAAGCCTCGCCGTGACCGCGCAAATACACCTCGCGCACCCAGCCTTCGCTGCCTTCGGCCAACTCCAGCGCCGCGCATTCGTCGGTGCGCAGAGTGTCCCAGCCTTCGAACAACGGCGTGACGCTGAAGCCATCATTGGACAGCCGGGTCAGTCGGCGGGTGAGGGAGCCTTCGTCGAACAGCCAGTCGAGGGTCACCGAATCGGGGAGGGGCGTCAGTCGGCTTTGGGTCAGCCAGAGCGGGGCCGGGCAGGCATTTGAATGTTGCACAATGAGTCATTATTGGCCGCAAATGAGGCGGCGAGCTTACCATGGCGAGCTGCGAGATTGATTGATCCGGGTCGCCGTTGCGCCGAACAGGCTTGCATCTGCCCGGCTCCATCAGTACAAAACGCCCTGAGCCGGATGGCAGCGCAACACCCATCGACCGTCCGCGCCGGCACCACGCCTGAACCCTGAGGAAGTACCTGAATGAAAAAGTGGCAATGCATCGTCTGTGGCCTGATCTACAACGAAGCCGAGGGTTGGCCGGATGACGGCATTGCGCCGGGCACCCGTTGGGAAGACGTACCGGCAGACTGGCTGTGCCCGGACTGCGGCGTCGGCAAGACGGACTTCGAAATGATCGAAATCAACTAAGCAAGAAAAACAAAGGAGTAAGGCATGAGCGCACCTGTCGTCATCGTTGGCACTGGCCTGGCGGGCTACAACCTGGCCCGCGAGTTTCGCAAGCTCGACAGCGAAACCCCGCTGTTGCTGATCACTGCTGATGACGGCCGCTCTTACTCCAAGCCGATGCTCTCCACCGGTTTCGGCAAGAACAAGGACGCCGACGGCCTGAGCATGGCCGAGCCGGGCACCATGGCCGAGCAGTTGAAGGCCGAAGTGCGCACGCACACGCGCATCAGCGGCATCGACGCTGGCCACAAGCGCCTGTGGATTGGCGAGGAGGCGGTCAGCTATCGCGACCTGATTCTCGCCTGGGGCGCGGAAACCGTGCGTGTGCCGATTGAAGGCGATGGCAGCGATCTGGTGTTCCCGATCAATGATCTCGAAGACTATGCGCGTTTCCGCGCCGCTGCGGCGGGCAAGCGTCGGGTGCTATTGCTCGGCGCTGGACTGATCGGCTGTGAGTTTGCCAACGACCTGATACTTGGCGGCTACGAAGTGCAACTGGTGGCGCCGTGCGAACAAGTCATGCCGATGCTGCTGCACCCGGCCGCTGCGGCGGCGGTGCAGGCCGGGCTGGAAAGCCTTGGTGCGAAATTCCACCTCGGCCCGGTACTGACCCGCCTGCAAAAAGTCGCCGACGGCCTGGAAGCGCACCTGTCCGACGGCCAGGTCATTCCTTGCGACGTGGTGGTTTCGGCCATCGGCCTGCGCCCGCGTATCGATCTGGCGGCGGCTGCCGGCGTGCAGGTCAATCGCGGCGTCGTGGTCGACCGGCACCTGAAAACCTCCCACGCCAATATTTACGCCCTGGGCGACTGCGCCGAGGTCGACGGATTGAATCTGCTGTACGTGATGCCCCTGATGAGTTGCGCGCGCGCGCTGGCGCAAACCCTCGCTGGAAACCCTACTGCCGTGAGCTACGGCCCGATGCCGATCACCGTAAAAACCCCGGTGTGCCCGCTGGTGGTTTCGCCACCACCACGGGGCAGCGAAGGTGTGTGGACCGTCGAAGGTCTGGGCGCCGACATCAAGGCGCTGTGCCACGGTGCCGATGGGCAGTTGCTCGGTTATGCGCTGACGGGTGCAGCGGTGATGGAAAAACTCGCCCTGAACAAACAGCTTCCGGCGCTGCTGGCGTAAATACCGGTCGTTCTGTCGGAATCACCCCGCTTTTGCCCCTACAAAGGTCGCGTGGAGACTGGCGCCGCCGGTATCCGCGTGCCATTCTCACTCCCGTCTGCCGCAGAGTAGAGCCTGCGGCGCCTTGGGCGCTGTTCCAACGAGAACAGCACGGACATAACAACAAAAAACCGTCAAAGGGGCTTCACTAATGCGTAAACCAGAACTCGCCGCTGCAATCGCTGAAAAAGCAGATCTGACCAAAGAACAGGCCAACCGCGTACTCAACGCCGTTCTCGAAGAAATCACCGGCGCTCTGCACCGCAAGGACAGCGTGACGCTGGTCGGCTTCGGCACCTTCCTGCAACGCCACCGCGGCGCCCGCACCGGCAAAAACCCGCAGACCGGCGAACCGGTTAAAATCAAGGCCAGCAACACTGTTGCGTTCAAGCCAGGCAAATCGTTGAAAGACAGCGTAAATCCTTAATTGCGGCGAACTCCTCGAATAACGGGGAGAACCGCTGAAAAAATGGGCACACCGATTGCGGTCGGGTGCCCATTTTTTATGCCTGCCTATTTGTTATGCCCTGCAGCAATAATAAAGCCACGTAATCAATTGCATTGGTTGGCTATCGATCTGCCTCACACTTAAATCAATACCCTATATATAAAAGCCATCATAGTGATGGCACTTTTGCCATTGTTGGTTGTCTCGCTGTGGATTGTTGAAACAACACTGAAATCTTTCGGAATCATCCTACATCCGTTTTTTTCAAAACCCGTCATGCTCCGCGCCATTGTCGTCGGCCCCGGTCTTCGGTGATCACCGCAGATTGGAACGATCGCTCTAAATCAGGGTTTTCAGGTGTTTCGTGCAGCTGCGTATATATGAAGACGGCATCGGGGATTCCCTGACTGAATATAGGGAAACCTCCTACAA
Organism: Pseudomonas sp. ok266; assembly: GCF_900110195.1. Taxonomy (NCBI): domain Bacteria; kingdom Pseudomonadati; phylum Pseudomonadota; class Gammaproteobacteria; order Pseudomonadales; family Pseudomonadaceae; genus Pseudomonas; species Pseudomonas sp. ok266. Next base: position 254,447 of record NZ_FOCU01000001.1, read on the forward strand.
CAAACAAAGAACAGTTCGTCTTGTTGTTTAATCAGATGCTTGCTAGTGGCCATCATAGTGATTACGATGCGCCCACTTGAAAGAGCACATCTCAATTGGATGAGTCGCTTCACCGCTCTTCGATACTGTCCCGCGCCGCGGTAACTCCAATAGGCGCCTGACTGTAATCCTTAATAAAGGCCATGGATGTCCTACTCAAGCAAACTTTCCGCCCATTACCTCGAACTCGCTAAAGTCTCTGTTTCCAAAGAGAATTTCGCGGGCGAAGACGTTCGTTTTTCGAGCGAATTCGAGGCCTTGGAAAGTGAGCTGGCCAAAGCCTCGTCGATGCACGAAAGCGGGCAGATCGACTGGCTGAAAATTCGCGAAAACAGCGAAAATCTGCTGCGTACCCAATCCAAGGATTTACGTGTCGGCGCTTGGCTGACCTGGTCGCTGTACCAGCGCGAATCCTTCCCCGGGCTGCTGGCCGGCCTCGGTCTGCTGCACCATCTGTCGGAAAACAACTGGGCCGACGTTCACCCGCTCAAACCCCGTACTCGTGCCGCCGCGATCGGCTGGCTGGTGCCGCGTCTCGAGCAAGTCATCACCGAAAACATTGCGATCAAAGAGCAGTTGCCGATGTTCCGGCAGCTCTCCGAGCACCTGTCCGGCCTTGAAGCCGCGTGTGCCGAGCATCTGGGCGATGATTCGCCGTTGCTGCTGCCGATCTCCCGTCGCCTGAAAACCATGATCCAGCGCGCGGCTGACAACCAGCCGGCCCCCGGTGTGGTCGGTGCGGCGGTGGCGCAGGTCAAGCAGGCGGCGAGCCAGTTGCTCACCCCCGGCGCGCCGATCGACAACGAACGAGATGCGCACAAAGCCCTGCGCGCGCAACAGGAAAGCGCCCGGCCATTGTGTGCCTGGTGGCTCAAACAGAAAGCCACCGACCTGCGCGCCCTGCGCCTCAATCGCACACTGCTGTGGATGACCATCGACGCAGTGCCGGAGCGCAACGCCGAGCAGATCACCGTGTTGCGCGGCCTGCCACTGGAAAAGCTCAAGCTCTATCAGGACCGTTTCGATCAGGGCAAATACGCCGACCTGCTGGTGGAACTGGAGGCGAGCCTGGCGAAGGCGCCGTTCTGGTTCGATGGCCAGAGGATGGTCTGGGAGTGTCTCCAGAACCTCAACGCCGAATTGGCAATGCGCGAAGTGGAGATCCACTTCGCGCTTTTGGTTCAACGGCTGCCCGGCATTGTCGAGTTGCGCTTCCATGACGGCGCGCCGTTTGCCGATCCGTCCACCCGGGCGTGGATCGCCGCCAACGTCATGCCGCACCTGCAAAGCGCCAGCGCGCCGCGCAAGGTCGAAAGCGAAAACGTCGAAACCCAGCCGGCCTGGGAAAAGGCGCTCGAAGAAGTCCTGCCGCTGCTGCGCAAGGAAGGCCTGAAGCCTGCCGTGCAGACCCTCAAGCAGGGTTTGCAATCCGCTCACGGCGGCCGCGAACGTTTCTTCTGGCAGTTCGCCCTCGCGCGCCTGTGCTTCATGGCCAAGAAATACGAACTGGCCAAGAACCAGCTGGAAACCCTCGATCAAACATTACAGGACTCAGGCCTGCACGCCTGGGAGCCCGATCTTGCATTGGAAGTGCTGCATTTACTGCATAGCTGCTGCGAGTTGTTGCCGCAGAACCATGCCGTACGTGAACGCAAGGAAGAGATTTATCGCAGGCTGTGCCACCTCGACCTCGAAGTGGTACTCGAATAGGCCCCAGGGCCACAACCGCAAGGAGAAAAGCCATGGCCAAAGAAGGCTCGGTAGCCCCCAAGGAACGCATCAACGTCACCTTCAAACCCGCCACCGGCGGTGCTCAGGAAGAGATTGAACTGCCGCTGAAGCTGCTGGCAATCGGTGACTACACCCACCGCAAGGACGATCGCAAAATCGAAGATCGCAAGCCGATCAGCATCGACAAGATGACCTTCGACGAAGTGTTGGCCAAGCAAGAGCTGGGTCTGACGCTGAGCGTGCCGAACCGTCTGCAGGAAGATGGCGAGGCCGACGAGCTGGCTGTGCAATTGCGCGTCAATTCGATGAAGGACTTCAACCCGGCCAGCCTGGTCGAGCAAGTGCCTGAGCTGAAAAAACTGATGGAACTGCGCGATGCGCTGGTGGCCCTCAAAGGCCCGCTGGGTAACGCACCTGCGTTCCGTAAAGCGATCGAAGGCGTGCTCGCCGACGACGAATCCCGCGGTCGCGTACTCGGTGAGCTGGGCCTGAACGCCGCAGCCCCGGACGCCTGAGACTCCAGCCAAGGAAGCCAACACAATGAGCACTAGCGCAGCACAAGAGAAGAGCGCCGCCAGCGGCGAATACAGCATTCTCGACAGCATCATCGCCGAAACCCGTCTGACTCCGGACGACGAAGCCTACGACATCGCCAAGCGCGGTGTGTCGGCCTTCATCGAAGAACTGCTCAAGCCGCAGAACAACGGTGAGCCGGTCAAGAAGGCCATGGTTGACCGCATGATCGCCGAGATCGATGCCAAGCTCAGCCGTCAGATGGACGAGATCCTGCACCACCCGGATTTCCAGGCGCTGGAATCGTCGTGGCGTGGTCTGCAGTTGCTGGTTGACCGCACCAACTTCCGCGAAAACATCAAGATCGAAATCCTCAACGTCTCGAAAGAAGACCTGCTGGACGATTTCGAAGACTCGCCGGAAGTCATGCAGTCGGGCCTGTACAAGCATATCTACACCGCTGAATACGGCCAGTTCGGTGGTCAGCCTGTGGGCGCGATCATCGCTAACTACTACATGTCGCCAAGCTCGCCAGACGTCAAGCTGATGCAATACGTGGCCAGCGTTTCGTGCATGTCGCACGCACCGTTCATCGCTGCCGCCGGCCCGAAATTCTTCGGCCTGGAAAGCTTCACCGGCCTGCCGGATCTGAAAGATCTGAAAGACCACTTCGAAGGCCCGCAATTCGCCAAATGGCAGAGCTTCCGTACTTCGGAAGACTCCCGTTATGTTGGCCTGACCGTGCCGCGTTTCCTGCTGCGTAACCCGTACGATCCGGAAGAAAACCCGGTCAAATCGTTCGTGTACAAGGAAACTGTTGCCAACAGCCACGAGCACTACCTGTGGGGCAACACCGCTTACGCGTTCGGCACCAAGCTGACCGACAGCTTCGCCAAATTCCGCTGGTGCCCGAACATCATCGGCCCGCAGAGCGGTGGCGCAGTTGAAGACCTGCCGTTGCACCATTTCGAAAGCATGGGCGAAATCGAAACCAAGATCCCTACTGAGGTTCTGGTTTCCGACCGTCGTGAATACGAACTGGCCGAGGAAGGCTTCATCTCCCTGACCATGCGTAAAGGCTCCGACAACGCGGCGTTCTTCTCCGCCAGCTCGGTGCAGAAGCCGAAGTTCTTCGGCATCAGCGCAGAAGGCAAGGCCGCAGAGCTGAACTACAAGCTCGGCACCCAACTGCCGTACATGATGATCGTCAACCGCCTGGCTCACTACCTGAAAGTGCTGCAGCGCGAGCAACTCGGTTCGTGGAAAGAGCGTACCGACCTCGAACTGGAACTGAACAAGTGGATCCGTCAGTACGTTGCCGACCAGGAAAACCCGAGCGCCGAAGTGCGTGGCCGTCGTCCGCTGCGCGCTGCGCAAGTGATCGTCAGCGACGTTGAAGGCGAGCCGGGCTGGTACCGCGTGAGCTTGAACGTGCGTCCGCACTTCAAGTACATGGGTGCCGATTTCACCCTGTCGCTGGTTGGCAAGCTGGACAAAGAGTAAGAGCGACTCATGGACGGATACGGCAGCCTGTTCGAACGCCTCAATGGCGACGCGCAACTACGCAAGGGCAACAGCCTTGAGGCTTGTGCCATGGCGTCAGTGGCTGCCCATCTGGCCAAAATGCTCAGCACCCGGGCCGGCAGCGTGCAAACGCTGTCCGACTACGGGTTGCCCGATCTCAATGACATGCGTCTGAGCCTGCACGACTCCCTGAGTCAGGCCCGTCTGGCCATCGAAAACTTCATCGAAGCCTACGAGCCGCGCCTGAGCAACGTGCGTGTCATTTCCCTGCCGCGTGACCACGATCAGCTTCGCCTCGCCTTCAGCATCGAAGGCCTGCTGGAAGTAGAAGGGTTCAAGCGTCAGGTCAGTTTTTCCGCGCGCCTGGATGGCAGCGGACAAGTGAAGGTGAATTAGGACCATGCGAGGGAGCGCCGTGAATTTAGGTCTTTTGGCAAAGTTGGGGCGTAGCGCTTTGCTGTTTCTAGCCCTGACGGCCACTGTCCTGATTTCAATTGCCTGTTACGTGAAAACGACGGCAGCACGGCTGGCTCACGAGTACTCGATTGTCTGGAACGGCAATGGTACGTGCTCCATCCGTTCCTACATTCCGCAGTACTCAGCCTTCGGCATACCGGGAAAGCTTTTCAAGCTATTCGCCAGCGAAGCCTTTTTCCGCGTTTATGCAAAAGACGGCACGTTGCTGAAGTCGTCCGAATGGCTGCTCTGGCAGAACGAGTTCACCACCGATGAACGCTCGCAGTGGGTATACGGTCACGCGATCTACCCGACAGCGACGGGTTATGAGGGCTGGAATATTCCGGCGTGTGCTCAAGAAATGAATAGTCATCAAGCCAAGGTCAACTAAGGAGAACCCCGATGTCTGGCAAACCCGCGGCACGTGTATCCGACCCCACCGCTTGCCCGCTCCCCGGTCACGGCACCAATCCGATCGCCGCCGGTTCCGGCGACGTGTTCTTCGACGGCCTCGCGGCCGCCCGCCAGGGCGATGCCTCGGCGTGTGGTGGTGCGATGTCGGGAGGTTTGGCGACCACTGTGTTGATCAACGGCAAACCTGCCGCGACGGTTGATTCGGTGGGTACGCATGGCAACAAGGTTACGGCTGGATCCGGGACGGTGATTATCGGGAATTCGCATTCGCCGGCGCCGTTTGTGCCGCCGGAGCCCGTTGTTATTCCTGGGATCTTCAACCGAGTTTTTTCCTTTCATGCAGCGGACGGACAACCAATCGCGAACTTGAATTACAGAATGGTTTCTGAGAGTGGATTAGAAAAAGCAGGATGTTCGTCGGCAGCTGGGGGCACGGGGTGTTTCTCCACTGGTAAACAAGGCGAGATGGTTACCATCTACGTGTCGGCGGAGTAATCGCGTGGAAACCTCTATTGTTATCGACGGCATCGCACATGTTTTCGAGACCTCCGATGGAAAAACGGAGCTGAAAATTAAAGCCGAAACTACGCCGAGTGAAGATAAAGAACCGAAAAAGCTTCCTTTGCCAAATGTTTGGCTGATAACCAGAGGCAATGGCGTGCCTCTTTTTGCTGTAAAACCGAATGCATCAGATGTTCAGTTCAGAATCATGACGGCTGAAAAGCTCTATGCGGAAGCCATCCAATGGTTTGAGCCTCTAGCTGATAACTACCGGGAAAAGGTATGGGTGAATCCCGAGTCTAAAACTGCCGGCACGGACGCATACAATGCTTATAAACAATTTACCTGGGCAGAAATTATAAAGTTTGCAATTGTTGACAGAATGTCAATTAGCTTCGCTCCCAGAATGCCCGGTGATTGGAAAAATAGTTCAGAGGGCGGCGCCGGATTTATAATGGTAATGATCGAGGGCGAGCCCTATTGGACTGACGGTGTTGGACAAATACCGTTCTCGACCGATACCTACCGTTTATATTTGGAAGAAACCAAGTCTTCGGAAACGGCTATCAAGAAAACCGTTGAAACCGGTATGACGTATGGTGATGGTATCCCTATATTTCCGAAGGAGGACAAAACCAACGAATACGATAACTACATGGTGCTGCGCGGTGCTTTGTGGGCCTCTGAAAATTTTGAGCTACGCACTGAAACTATAAGAGTATTTGCTGGGCGAATGGGCTATCGCGAAAAAGTGGTGACCAGCACAGTTTACCTCGGCGTTTCCGATCAGAAATTGAGAAGCTCCATCACTCAGGGCTCTGTAGATAAGTATGGAGAGTGGAAGAGATGATGACGAGGATAGCAGCGGGCTTGCTCGTGCACTTTTTTGCCTGCGTCGTTTATGTTGTTGTTAATTATTACGGGGTCTCTCTGTATAAAGTTTCATTTGGTGGTTTGACGTCTCGTGGCGCTTCCATTGGGATTGCCATGTATATGATTTTTTACCTATTTGTTTTTGCTAATTTATTGGTTGCTATAATTCCAAGACTATTTTTTAAGTTTAGTATTGTTGTTTTAATGGTTTCGATGATATTGCTTTACTTGTTGCCGCTTTATCCCGTTCGAGCGGTCGCCTATAGCATTCTTACAGGTGGGCTCACTGCTCTGGCGATATGGGTGGCTGGTAAGTTTGAACGGTTCTTGCTAGCTCGGAGTACGAAATGATTTTTTTTGTTTTCCCATATTTGCGCTCTCAGTCGCTTTCAGTTTGCAAATCAAACGAATAAATACCCAGGCAGCCATACATGTCCTTTAACCACTACTACCAAAGCGAACTCACCGCACTGCGCCAACTCGGTCGCCGTTTCGCCGAGCGTAGTCCGGCGTTGGCGCCGTATCTGGGCCAGGCCGGGCGGGATCCGGACGTGGAGCGGTTGCTCGAAGGCTTTGCGTTTCTGACTGGGCGTCTGCGCCAGAAGCTCGATGACGAGCTGCCGGAACTCAGCCATTCGCTGATGCAATTGCTGTGGCCGAACTACATGCGCCCGCTGCCGGCGTTCAGCATTTTGCAGTTCGATCCGCTCAAGCGTTCCGGGCCGGCGTTGCGCGTCGAGCGCGATACGCCGATTGAAAGCAAGCCGATCGAAGACGTGCGTTGCCGCTTCCGTACTTGTTACCCGACTGACGTGCTGCCGCTGGATCTGGCCGCGCTGAATTACTCGGTGAAGGGTGACGGCTCGCTGCTCAGCCTGCGTCTGGAAATGAGTGCCGACGGCCACCTCGGTGAACTGGAACTGAGCAAACTGCGTCTGCACTTTGCCGGCGAGCGCTACATCAGCCAGATGCTCTACCTGAGCCTGTTGCGCAACCTTGAAGGCATCGAACTGATCCCGCTCGACGGCGCCGGCAAACCGATTGATGGCGTCAGCGGCAAGCCGATGGCGTTCAAGATTCCCGGTGATCGGGTCAAACCGGTGGGCTTTGCCGAAGAAGAGGCGTTGATCCCGTATCCGCTGAACACCTTCCGCGGCTATCGCTACCTGCAGGAATACTTCGCCTTCCAGGACAAGTTCCTGTTCGTCGATGTGAATGGTCTGGACATCATCAACGCGCTGCCGGAGGACACCCTCAAGCAGATGCGCGGCCTCGAATTGCGCTTCGATATTCGCAAGAGCGGCATCATGCGCATGCGGCCGACCCTGGATAATGTGAAGCTGTTCTGCACGCCGATTGCCAACCTGTTCGCCCACGACGCGCTGCCGATTCGCCTCGACGGCAAACAGGATGAATACCTATTGCTGCCGGCGGAATACGATCTGGAAAACTGCGGTGTGTTCTCGGTGGAAACCGTGACCGGCTGGAAGCCCGGCGGCCTCGGTTATCAGGAGTACGTGCCGTTCGAATCCTTCGAGCACGACCCGAGTTTCGACGTGCCCAACAGCCGTCCGCATTACAGCATCCGCCAGCGTTCGTCCTTGCTGCACGACGGCCTCGACACCTACCTGAGCTTCGGTATTCGCCATACCGAAGCCCACGAAACCCTGTCGATCGAGCTGATGTGCACCAACCAGAACCTGCCGCGCAAGCTCAAGCTCGGCGACATCTGCATGGCCAGTGAAGAGACGCCGGAGTTCTTGAGCTTCCGCAACATTACCCCGGCCACTTCCAGCTTCGCGCCACCGCTGAACCGTGACTTCCTGTGGAAGCTGATCAGCAACATGTCGCTTAACTATCTGTCGCTGGCCGACGTCAATGCGTTGAAGGTGATTCTCGAAACCTACGACTTGCCGCGCTACTACGACCAGCACGCGGAGAAGGTCAGCAAACGCCTGCTCGGCGGCCTCAAGCACATCAAGCATCACCACGTCGACCGCTTGCATCGTGGGTTGCCGGTGCGCGGTTTGCGCACCGAACTGACCATCGACCCGGAAGGGTACATCGGCGAAGGCGACCTGTTCGTCTTCGCTTCGGTTCTTAACGAGTTTTTCGCGCTTTACGCCAGTCTCAATTCATTCCATGAGCTGCGCGTAAAAAGCACACAGGGAGAGGTGTACCAATGGACACCACGTATGGGCCTGCAGCCCCTGCTTTAAGCGGGCTGACCAAGGTAATACGCGAGTACTCGCTGTTTCAGGCCGTGCTGCTGGTGATCGACCGGCTGCGCGAGGCACACCCGCACCTGAGCGAAGACGATCTGTACGACCACGTGGAGTTTCAGGCCAACCCGAGCCTGGGCTTTCCGCGCAGCGACGTCGATCGCGTCGAGTTCTTCGAAGAGCACGGGCAGATGCGCGCGCGCATGCGTTTCAACCTGATCGGCCTGGTCGGCTCGGGTTCGCCGCTGCCGGCGTTCTACGGCGAACAAGCCCTGGGCGATAGCGAAGACGGCAACCCGACGCGCAACTTCCTCGACCTGTTCCACCATCGCCTGCAACGCCTGATGCTGCCGATCTGGCGCAAGTACCGCTACCGCGCAAGCTTCCAGAGTGGCGCGATTGACCCGTTCTCCTCGCAGCTGTTCGCCCTGATCGGCCTCGGTGGCGAAGAGATCCGCAAGGCCAAGGAACTCAACTGGAAACGCCTGCTGCCGTACCTCGGCCTGCTCAGCTTGCGGGCGCACTCGGCGGCGCTGATCGAAGCCGTACTGCGTTACTACTTCAAGCACGAAGACCTGGTCATCGAGCAGTGCATCGAGCGCCGCGTGGAGATCCTCGAAGAGCAGCGCAATCGATTGGGTCGTGCCAACAGCCTGCTCGGTGAAGACCTGGTGCTCGGCGAACACGTGCGCGACCGCAGCGGCAAATTCCGCATTCACATCACCGAACTCGACTGGCAGCGATTCCATGAATTCCTGCCGATCGGTTTCGGTTACCAGCCACTCTGCGCGCTGGTGCGGTTCACCTTGCGTGACCCGCTCGATTACGACATTCGCCTGGTCCTGCGCCAGGAAGAAATCCGCGAACTGCGCATCGGTGAGCAGAACGCCTGTCGCCTCGGTTGGACCAGTTGGCTGGGCCGCGAAAAAGCGGACGGCGTGGTAACCCTGGGCAGCAAAATTCATTAAGGACGTGAGCCATGATCAACGTAGACCTGCAACAACTCATCCAGGCGCTGGACGCCGAAACCCGTCGTGATCTGGAACGTTCCGCCGAGCGTTGCGTGGCCCGTGGCGGCAGCAAGATCCTCGTCGAAGATTTGATGCTTGGCCTGCTCGAGCGCCCGAACGGCTTGCTCGCACGCGCGTTGCAAGATGCCGATGTCGACGCCGGTGAACTCAGCGCTGCGCTGCAATCGCGCGTCGAGCACAGTGCATCGCGCAATCCGGTGTTCGCCCCGGAACTGGTGCAGTGGCTGCAAGACGCGCTACTGGTGGCCAACCTCGAACTGGGCCAGACCCAAGTCGAAGACGCGGCGCTGATCCTCGCGCTGCTGCGCAATCCGATGCGCTACGCCGGCAGCCGTTATCAGCCGCTGCTCGCCAAGCTGAACATCGATCGCCTGAAGGAATTTGCCCTGTCGCAACAGGAGCAACCAGCGGCCAATGGCAAACCGGCCGCGCAGGGCGAATCGCTGTTGCAGCGCTTCACCCACAACCTGACCCAACAGGCCCGCGACGGCAAACTCGACCCGGTGCTGTGCCGTGACGGCGCGATCCGGCAGATGGTCGACATCCTCGCCCGTCGCCGCAAGAACAACCCGATCGTCGTCGGTGAGGCCGGTGTCGGCAAGACCGCCATCGTCGAAGGATTGGCTTCGCGCATCGCCGCCGGTGAAGTGCCGCAAGTGCTCAAAGGCGTTGAACTGCTGTCGCTGGACATGGGCCTGCTGCAGGCTGGCGCCAGCGTCAAAGGTGAGTTCGAGCGTCGTCTTAAAGGCGTGATCGACGAAGTCAAAGCTTCGCCGAAACCGATCATTCTGTTCATCGACGAAGCCCACACCCTCATCGGCGCGGGCGGCAACGCTGGCGGTTCCGATGCGGCCAACCTGCTGAAACCGGCACTCGCCCGTGGCGAGTTGCGCACCATCGCTGCGACCACTTGGGCCGAGTACAAGAAATACTTCGAGAAAGACCCGGCGCTGGCCCGTCGTTTCCAACCGGTGCAACTGCACGAACCGACTGTCAGTGAAGCGGTGACCATCCTCCGTGGTCTGGCCCAGGTTTACGAGAAGAGCCACGGCATCTATCTGCGTGATGACGCGGTGGTCTCAGCCGCTGAACTGTCCGCACGTTATCTGGCCGGTCGGCAACTGCCGGATAAAGCCGTCGACGTCCTCGACACCGCGTGCGCCCGCGTACGCATCAGCCTCGCCGCTGCCCCGGAAAGCCTTGAGCGCCTGCGTGGCGAACTGGCTGAAGGTGGCCGTCAGCGTCAGGCCCTGCGCCGCGATGCCGAGGCCGGTCTGCTGATCGACCACGAAGCGCTGGATGCACTGGAAGCTCGTCTCGACGAAGCCGAAGACGAAATGGTCGCGCTGGAAACCCTGTGGACTGAACAGAAGCAATTGGCCGAGCGCCTGCTGGAACTGCGTCAGCAACTGGCCAAGGCTCGCGAAGCCGCCGCCGTCGAGCCGACCGTCAGCGTCGAAGAAGACGCCGAAGGCACCGTGATCGAGACCATCGCTGCCGAAGTCGAAGAAGGCCAGAGTGTCGAAGCGCTGGAAGCCCAGCTCAACGAAACCCACAGCGCCTTGACCGCCGCACAGGTCAAGGAGCGTCTGGTCAGCTTCGAAGTGTGCCCGCGCCTGGTTGCCGAAGTAATCAGTGCCTGGACCGGCGTGCCATTGGCGCAACTGGCTCGCGAACACAACGCCAAAGTCGCCAGTTTCGCCACCGACCTGCGCACGCGCATCCGTGGTCAGGAACAAGCCGTGCACGCCCTGGATCGCTCGATGCGCGCCACCGCTGCCGGTCTGAACAAACCTGACGCACCAGTGGGCGTGTTCCTGCTGGTCGGCCCAAGCGGCGTCGGTAAAACCGAAACCGCACTGGCCCTCGCTGACTTGCTGTACGGCGGTGATCGTTTCATCACCACCATCAACATGTCCGAGTTCCAGGAGAAGCACACCGTTTCCCGCCTGATCGGCGCGCCACCGGGCTACGTCGGTTACGGCGAGGGCGGCATGCTCACCGAAGCCGTGCGCCAGAAGCCGTACTCGGTAGTGCTGCTCGATGAAGTCGAGAAGGCCGACCCGGACGTGCTCAACCTGTTCTACCAAATCTTCGACAAAGGCGTGGCCAACGACGGCGAAGGTCGCGAGATCGACTTCCGCAACACGTTGATCCTGATGACCTCGAACCTCGGCAGCGACCGCATCAGCGACCTCTGTGAAAACGGCGCGCGGCCAACCGCCGAAGTGCTCGAAGAAACCATTCGCCCGGTGCTCAGCAAACACTTCAAACCGGCACTGCTGGCGCGGATGAAAGTAGTGCCGTACTACCCGGTCGGCGGCCCGGTATTGCGCGAGCTGATCGAGATCAAACTCGGTCGCCTCGGCGAGCGTCTCAATCGTCGTCAGCTGGATTTCAGCTGGTGCCAGAACCTTGTCGATCACCTGTCCGAGCGTTGCACGCAAAGCGACAGCGGTGCGCGCCTGATCGACCATTTGCTCGACCAGCACGTTTTGCCGCTGGTTGCGGATCGTCTGCTCGACGCCATGGCCACCGGTGAAAGCCTCAAGCGTGTGCATGCCACGCTCGACGGCGAGTCCAGCGTGACGTGCGAGTTCGCCTGAGGTGGGTGTGATGTTCACTCAGGTGCCGCAGCCACTGGTCTATGCCGAAGCGTTGCTGGCGCAGTTCGCCAGTCTGTCGCGGGCGGCGGACGGTGCTGCGTTGCTGGGTGACTTCGTGCGCGGTCTGGCCGAGCTGAGCGGTTGCGAACTGACGCAGCTGTATCTGCTCGACGCCACCCACACGTGCCTGGGGATGAACGCCGAATTCCTCGACGGTGCCTTGCAACCGCGTGAAGCGGCGAGCCTGCCGGCGGATTACAACGGTGAACAACTGCTGCAGTTTGCCCTGTGCCAGAACCGCGTGGTGTGCCTCGACGACTTGAGCGGCAGCCTGCACGAAACCAGTTTCCTGCCGGCGGCGGTTTCGCCGTGGCAGTCGCTGTTGTGCGTGCCACTGGTCAATCAGCACAAGGCTGTCGAGGGTCTGCTGCTGTGCGCCAGCCGTCGTCGCACCAACTTGCAAGGCTTCGCCGATTCCCTCGGCCAGCTCGGCTCGTTCGTGCTGGGCCAGTTGCATTTGCTGCAACGCCTGCGCCAGCCACTGGCGGAATCGGCCACGGTGGCGCGCAGCGTGCCGAGCATCAGTGGCTATGGCTTGATCGGCAAAAGCGCGGCGATGCGCCAGACCCATTCGCTGATCAGCAAAGTCCTGCACAGCCCGTACACCGTGTTATTGCGCGGCGAAACCGGTACCGGTAAGGAAGTCGTTGCGCGGGCGATTCATGATTGCGGCCCGCGCCGTTCCCAGGCGTTTATCGTGCAGAACTGCGCGGCGGTTCCGGAAAATCTGCTGGAAAGCGAGCTGTTCGGCTATCGCAAAGGCGCGTTCACCGGTGCCGATCGCGACCGCGCCGGCCTGTTCGATGCGGCCAATGGCGGCACGTTGTTGCTCGACGAGATCGGCGACATGCCGTTGTCGTTGCAGGCGAAGATCTTGCGCGTGTTGCAGGAAGGCGAGATTCGTCCGCTGGGCTCCAACGACACGCACAAAATCGACGTACGCATCATCGCTGCGACCCACCGCGATCTGTCGACGCTGGTCAGCGAAGGCAAATTCCGTGAGGACTTGTACTACCGCCTCGCGCAATTCCCGATCGAGCTGCCGGCGCTGCGTCAGCGCGAAGGCGACATCCTCGAACTGGCCCAGCACTTTGCCGAGAAGACCTGCACGTATTTGCAACGCGATCCGGTGCGTTGGTCGAGTGCGGCGCTGGAACACCTGTCCGGCTACAACTTCCCCGGCAACGTGCGTGAACTCAAGGCCTTGGTCGAACGTGCGGTGCTGTTGTGCGAGGGCGGCGAGTTGCTCGCCGAGCATTTCTCCCTGCGCATGGAGCCGATGCCGGAAGACAACAGCCACTTGAATTTGCGTGAACGCCTCGAGCAGGTCGAACGCACGTTATTGCTCGATTGCCTGCGCAAAAACGACGGCAACCAGACCCTCGCCGCCCGCGAACTGGGCTTGCCGCGACGCACGCTGCTGTATCGGCTCGGCCGTCTGAACATCAATCTGGGAGATTTCGATGGGTAGGCAAAACGTCATCGAAATCCCCACAAAAACCAATTTCAGCGCCGCCCGCAAGGGTCGGCGCTTTGTGCTTTGTCTACACCTGGAGACCCTCTGATGTCTGTTCGTCACTGGCACGCTGTCCTGCTGACCCTCGTCGTTCTATGCGGCCTTGGCGGCTGTAGCGGCAACTACAAATTCAACGACAACGACTATCGCCCGTTGGGTGATCCGCAAGCGGTCAATCGCGGCAAGTGACCGCAAGGAGCATCAAACATGGAATTGGTTTTCGAAATGCTGAACACCAAGCAGTTCGTGCCCACCGAGTTGTGCCAGAAGACCTTTAAACAGGCCGGCGGCGTAATCGGGCGGGGCGAGGACTGCGACTGGATCATCCCTGATCGCAAGCGTCACCTGTCCAATCACCACGCGATTGTCAGCTACCGCGAGGGCACGTTCTTCCTCACCGACACCAGCAGCAACGGTGTCCAGGACGGCGAGAGCGGTGCACGCTTGCACAAAGGCGAACCGGTGCGCATCGAGCACGGCAGCACCTACGTACTGGGTGACTTCGAGATTCGCGCGCGCTTGGTCCGTGACCCGGCGACCTTCGATGGCGAAGTCGGCCGCCCACGCGCCGCTGGCAGCATCATTCCCGATGATGCCTTCCTCGATCTCGACCCGCTCAATGCTCTCGAGCAGCAAGAGCGTGTGTACTCGGAAATCGACGAACTGCTGGCGCCGAACACCAAGCCTGAGGATTCCCGTCAGCGTGCCGACTACGCACGTATCGACATGGAAAGCCTGATGGTGCCGGAGCTGATTGCCGCTCCGGTCGAACCTGAGCCCGCTCCGGCACCGAAAGCCGTCGAGCGCCAGAGCGAAGGTTTCTGGGATCATTTCGGTGCGGCGCTGGGCGTCGACGTCAAAGGCCTCAGCCACGACGAACGCGAAGCCCTGGCGTTGAACGCGGCGCGCTTGCTGCGCCAAAGCATCGGCGGATTGCAGCAGAGCCTGCGCACCCGCTCGGAGCTGAAAAACGAATTGCGTCTGGCCCAGACCACCGTGCAAGGCACCAACAAGAATCCGCTGAAATTCGCCGTCGATCCGAGCGAAGCCCTGCAGATTCTGTTGCAGCCAAGCAAGCCCGGCCATCTGCCGGCCGAGCAAGCGATCTCCCGTGCGTTCCGCGATCTGCAGGCGCATCAAGTCGCACTGCTGACCGCCAGCCGCGCCGCCGTGCGCGGCACGCTGGAGCATTTCTCGCCGGAGCAACTGACCCTGCGTTTCGAGCGTGACAACAAGCCGTTGATCGCGACATCGGGCGGGCGCTGGAGAGCGTTCGGCCGCTATCACCAGGCGCTGCGTCAGGACGATGACTGGAGCGAGCGTCTGCTGGCCCGCGACTTCGCCCAGGCCTACGAAGAACAGATCCGCCTGATCTCCACCCTCCACACCGACCACCAAGGATGATGCGCATGTCTCGCCGCTCGACCGCTTTTTTCAAGACGCTGACTGCGCTCACCGTGCTGGTGCTGCTCGCCGGTTGCTCGTCGCTGTCGCCGTACTCGAAAGTGACCAAGATCAACCTGAAGCTGACCGGCAGCGATCAGCTCAACCCGGACCTCAACGGTCGGCCGTCGCCGATCGTCGTGCGCCTGTTCGAACTCAAGCACCCGGTGACCTTCGAGAACGCTGACTTCTTCAGCCTGTACGAACGCGCCAAGGAATCCCTCAACCCGGATCTGGTGGCCAGCGAAGAACTCGAATTGCGCCCGGGTGAAACTGTGGAGATGAAGCTCAAGGTGGAAGAGGGCAGCCTTTATGTGGGCGTTCTCGCCGCTTACCGCGACTTGCCGGACACCCAATGGCGCCACACCGTTCAGATCACTCCGCTGGAAGTCACCGAAGTCGATCTGACTCTGGACCAGACCGGCATCCGTAACACCAATCAAGTGCTCGCCAAGGCGGATGACTGATCATGAATACCCATAAAGTCATTTGGCAGGAAGGCATGCTGCTGCGGCCGCAGCACTTCCAGCACAACGATCGCTATTACGATCACCAGATGAAAACCCGCACCCAATTGCTGGGTGGCTACACCTGGGGTTTCCTCAATCTGGAGATCGACTTGCAGTTCCTCAACATGGGCAAACTGGTGATCAGTGAAGCCTCGGGGATTCTGCCGGACGGCAGCCTGTTCGAACTCGGTGGCAACACCGAGCCGCTGGCGCTTGACGTACCGCCGAACACCGGCAACACGCCGATCTACCTGGCGCTGCCGCTGGTCACCGGTAACCACATCGAGTCGCGCCGTCCGGAGCAATCCGACGTGCTCGCGCGTTACACCGCGTACGACGCCGAAGTGGCCGACTCCAACGCCGGCGACGATTCCGCCAGCCAGGTCAGCTGCGGTCGCCCGGACTTCAAACTGTTGCTCGGCGAGCAGCAGAGCGATCAGGCCTACGTCAAGCTGAAGATCTGCGACGTGCTCGACACCACGCCGGACGGCGTGATCAGCCTCGACCCGGATTTCGTGCCGACCTACATTCAGGCCCACGCCTCCAGCTATCTGCTGTCGTGCCTGAAAGAAGTCATCAGCATGCTCAACCACCGTGGCGACACGATTGCCGAGCGGATTCGCTCAAACGGCAAGGTCGGCGGCGCGGAGGTCGGCGACTTCATGATGCTGCAACTGATCAACCGCACCGAACTGCTGCTGCGCCACTACCTCGGCCTGGAGCAAGTGCACCCGGAAGAGTTGTACCGCACGCTGCTGACCATGCTCGGCGATCTGGCGACCTTTTCCGGCGAGAGCAAACGCCCGCGCCTGGACAGCCGCTACTCCCACGCCGATCAGGGTGGGAGCTTCCGCAAACTGATGGAAGCGATTCGCCAGGTGCTGTCGATGGTGCTCGAGCAGCACGCCATCGAACTGATCCTGCAAGCACGTCAGTACGGCATCATCGTCTCGCCGTTGCACGACCACAAACTGCTCGGCTCGGCGTCGTTCGTGCTGGCAGCGAGTGCCAACTGCGACTCCGAAGAACTGCGCCACCGTTTGCCGGCGCACCTCAAGGTCGGCCCGGTGGAGCGTATCCGCCAACTGGTCAACCTGCACTTGCCGGGGATCAAGGTCAAACCGTTGCCGGTGGCCCCGCGGCAGATCGCGTTCCACTCGAACAAAACCTATTTCATCCTCGAACTCAGTTCCGAAGACCTGGCACAACTCGAGCGCTCCGGCGGTTTCGCGTTCCATGTGTCCGGCGAATTCGCCGAGCTTGAACTGAAATTCTGGGCCATCAGGAACTGACCGACATGATCAAGGAAACGGATTACAACCAGGACGACAAAACCGTCCTGCTCGATCGTCAGGGCCACGGACCGGCATCGAGTCCGCTGACCGACTTCGCCGCGCCGCCGCGTTTCGAGCAACTGGAAGAACGCATGATCTACGCCGCGCGCCTGCGCCCGGCAGAAGCGTTCAACATCAGCCTCAATTCGCTGGTCGCTGCTTCGTCCGAGCTGCTTTCGGAAGTGGTGCGTCTCAAGCACAGCGAAACCCGCGAAGACTTGTACGCACTCAACGAGCGTCTGACTGCCGGGCTGAAATTGTTTGAAGTACGCGCCCTGCACAACGGCGCCGAGAGCAGCCAGGTGATGGCCGCGCGTTACGTGCTCTGCACCGTGGTCGACGAAGCTGTCGTGACCACACCGTGGGGCAACGAAAGCGAATGGTCGCAGATGAGCCTGCTGAGCAGCTTCCACAACGAAACCTTCGGTGGCGAGAAGTTCTTCCAGTTGCTCGATCGCCTGTCGAAAAACCCGGTCAAGCACCTGCCAATGCTCGAGCTGATGTACCTGTGCCTGTCCCTCGGTTTCGAGGGCAAGTACCGCGTTCAGGCACGCGGCATGCTCGAACTTGAAGGCATCCGCGATGCTCTGTACCGGCAGATTCGTCAGTTGCGTGGCGACGTGCCGCGCGAGTTGTCGCCGCACTGGGAAGGCTTGAACGATCAGCGTCGCAACCTGGTGCGCATCGTGCCGGCGTGGATGGTGGTGTTGTTCACTTTGGTCTGCCTGGTGGTGATGTATTCGGGCTTCGCCTGGGTCTTGGGCGAGCAGCGCGACACCGTTCTGCAACCTTATCAGCCGCTTGATCCGGCCGCGGTGCAACCGCAGTCGCAGCCGTAAACAGGGACGTGTGATGAAAAAGTTTTTCAAGAAAGTCGGCGCCTTCCTGCGCCAGACCTGGGTCTGGACCTTGCTGCTGGTGCTGTTCGTGGCGCTGCTGGTGTGGTTCGTCGGCCCGTTGTTGGCGGTTGATGACTACAAGTTCTGGGAGAGCTCGACCTCTCGCTTGCTGACCATCGCTGTGCTGTTTCTGATCTGGGGCCTGACCATGGTCTTCGTCAGCTGGCGCTCGGGTATTCGCAAGAAAGCCGAGGAAGAAAGCGAGGACGGCCAGGACCGCATTCGCCGCGAAGAGCTGATCGACGAAGAACAGAAGGAGTTGAAGGCACGTTTCAAAGACGCGCTGAAAACCCTGAAGACTTCCAGCCTGTATCGCGGCCGCAGCGAGCGCTGGCGCAGCGACTTGCCGTGGTACCTGCTGATCGGTCCGCAGGCTTCCGGCAAGACTAGCCTGCTGGACTTTTCCGGTCTGGAATTCCCGATCAACAAGATCGACCGCAAGCTGACCCGCGACACCCTCGGCACCCGTCATTGCGACTGGTACTTCGCCGACCACGGTGTGCTGATCGACACCGCCGGGCGCTACATGACCCAGCCTGACGCGGAAGTCGACGGCAGCGCCTGGACCACCTTGCTGGAACTGCTGCGCAAGCGCCGTCGCGGGCGTCCGTTGAACGGCGTGCTGGTGACCATTCCGGTGGAAACCCTGCTTGGCGGCAGTGAGCAGGACATCGATACCCTCGCACGCCAGGTTCGCGGCCGTCTGCAAGACGTGCATCAGAAACTGCACGTCGACGTGCCGGTGTACCTGGTCCTGAGCAAGGCTGACAAGCTGCTCGGCTTCGACGAGTTCTTCGATCAACTGACTCGCGAAGAAAGCGATCAAGTGCTCGGCACCAGTTTCCGCAAGGATCAGGTCGGCACCGACGTTGCTGTGCTACGCAACGAGTTCGAAGAACTGCTGCGTCGCCTCAACAGTCAAGTGATCATGCGCATGCACTCCGAGCGCGATACCCAGCGCCGTGGCCGCATCCTCGACTTCCCGCATCAACTGGGGCAGATCGGCGAGCGCCTGTGCCTGTTCGTCGACATGGCGTTCACTGGCAACCGTTATCAGCGTGCCACGCAACTGCGTGGTTTCTACCTGACCAGCGCGCCGCACCTGACTCAAGAGATGGATGCGACCACCGCCGGCATCGGCGCCAGCCTCGGCATGAGCGCCGGCGTGCTGCCGACCCTGCGCAGCGGCCGTTCGCGTTTCATCCATCACTTGTTCAGCCAAGTGATTTTCCCCGAAGCCGATCTGGCCGGTCTGGACAAGCGCGAACGCAGCCGCATCCATTGGGGCCAGCGTGCGCTGTACGTCGGCGCACTCGCTTCGCTGGCACTGTTCGGTATGCTTTGGGCGGGCGGTTTCTCGGCCAACTACGAGCGTCTGGAAAACCTGCGCAATCTGGCGCAGAACTGGACGCAGCAGCGCACAGCTTTGTCGCCGCGTGATGACGCCATGGGCGTGCTGAAAACCCTCGACACCAGCTACGCCGCAACCCAGGTCTTTCCGAAGAAGGGCGACGTTTCGTACCACGAACGCGGCGGTCTGTATCAGGGTGAAGACGTCAATCCAGTGGTCAAAGAGGCTTACGAGCGCGAGCTTGAAAAGCAACTGCTGCCACGAGTGGCGACCATGCTCGAAGGGCAGATCCGCGCCAACATGAAGGACCGCGACCGCCTGCTCAACAGCCTGCGCGCGTACCTGATGTTGAACATGAAGGATCGTCGCGATGCCGCGTGGCTCAAGGACTGGGTCGCTACTGACTGGTCGACGCGCTATACCGGCAACACCGCCGTACAGAACGGTTTGAGTGCGCACCTCGATCGCCTGCTGAAGCAGCCGTTTATCTACCCGCTGAACGACCAATTGGTCACTCAGGCGCGTCAGGTATTGCGCAGCGAATCGCTGGCCACCGTGGTTTACCGCATGCTCCGCGAGCAGGCGCGCAACCTGCCGGACTATCGTTTCAGCCAACACCTCGGCCCACAAGGCTCGCTGTTTATCGGCACCGAATACGTGATCCCGGGTTTCTACACGCAAACCGGTTATCAGCAGTACTTCTCGGTACAGGGTTCGGCGCTGGTCACCGACATCCTGCGTGACAACTGGGTGCTGGGTGAAGGCGCCGGCATCAGCGACATGGACTTGCGTCGTCTGATGGTCGAGCTGGAGCAGTTGTATTTCCGCGACTACGCCAACTACTGGAGCGAAGCCGTTGGCCAGGTTGCCCTGCCGCCAATCAGCGACGCCGGTGAAGGCGCTGAACAACTGGCGGGCCTGACCTCGGCCAACTCGCCGGTGCTGGCATTGCTCACCGAAGTGCGTGAGAACACGCGCTTCCAGGCCGCTGCAGATCCTGTCGAAGAAGCTGGCGACGCTGCTGATGCACTGGCCGGACAGAAAGGCAAACTGGGTAAAGTCGGCAAACTGGCCTCTGCCGTGGCGGACAAGGCTTCGGCCCTGAACGTGGCGAAGACCCTGCCGGACACCGCGAAGAAGTCGCTGCAACGCCGCTTCGAACCGCTGCATCGTTTGCTCGATGACAACAACGGCCCGGCGGCGGATCTGACGCCTGCGCTGAGCGCGCTCAACGACCTGCAACTGCAACTCGCCGGTCTGGCCCGTTCCAGCACACCTGAACAAGCCGCGTTCGAAATGGCGAAAACCCGCATGAGCGGCCAGCGTGATGCGCTGACCAACCTGCGCAATGCTTCCAGCCGTCTGCCGCGTCCGCTCAGCGTGTGGTTCAACGTGCTGGCCGAAGACTCGTGGCGTCTGGTGCTCAACGATGCTTACCAATACCTGAACGGCCGTTATCAGAACGAGCTGTACAGCGTGTATGGCAAAACCATCAGCAAGCGTTATCCGTTCAGCGCCAGCAGCACCAGCGACGTAGCGATCAGCGATTTCCGTGAGTTCTTCCGCGCTCAAGGTACCGTCGACCGCTTCTTCGACAGCTACCTGCGTCCGTTCGTCAGCGGCGATCCGGGCAACTACCGCATGCGCAGCGTCGACGGCCACAGCCTGCCGGTGTCGAAAATGTATCTGGACCAGATGGCGGCGGCGCTGACGATTCGTCAGAGCTTCTTCTCGATCAACCCGGCCGAGCCGACCGTGCAGTTCAAACTGGAGCCGTACACCCTCGACCCGGCGGTCAGCCGTTCAGAGTTCAAGTTCGGCGACAAGACCATGGAATACCGCCACGGTCCGATCCTGCCAATGTCGTTCAAATGGCCGACCGATGCTGAAGACGGTCGTACCAGTCTGGTCATGGACAAAATGGCCGGTCGCCCGATCGGCATCGAGAAGAACTCCGGCCCATGGTCGCTGTTCCGTCTGTTCGACCTGATGCAGACCGAGTACCTGACCGGTCGCGATGTGCTGGTGCTGAAAGCCGATGTAGGTGGCCTGCGCGCCAACTACCTGCTGACCAGCCAGCGCACGCCGAACCCGTTCGACATGGGCGTACTGCGCACCTTCCGTATGCCGGTGCAGCTCTGATGCTGGTGGCCAGTGCCTGGCGCAGCGCGGCGCGTACCGACCCGGGCAAGGTGCGGGCGCGCAACGAAGATGCCTTCCTCGACTCGCCACAGCAGGGGCTGTGGGTGGTCGCGGACGGCATGGGCGGTCATCAGGGTGGCGACATCGCCAGCCAGTTGATCGTCGCCAGCCTGGCTGAACTGCCGCAACACGAGGACTTCGACGAACGCCTCAAAGCCATCCGCCAGTGCCTGCACTGGCTGAACCGGCGTTTGGGGCAGGAGTTGACGGTCACCGCCGGACGTCACGACAGCATCATGGGCAGCACCGTCGTGGCGCTGTTGGTGGAAGGCAATCGCGCGGCCTGCATCTGGGCCGGTGATAGCCGTTGTTACATGTGGCGTGGGCAGCGGCTGTATCAGCTGTCCAAGGACCATTCGCTGCAACAGCAATTGATCGACGAACAGCAAATGAGCGTCGAACAAGCGGCAGCGCACCCGGCGGCTCAGGCCTTGACCCGAGCCGTCGGCGCCGCTGAACAACTGACCCTGGATGTCCTCGAACTCGAGGTCTATCCGGGCGATGCGTTTTTGCTCTGCAGCGATGGTTTGTATCAGGGCCTGAGCAGCGATGCCCTCGGCACCGCCCTCAGCCTCAGCGCGCCGCACGTGGCGCTGGAACGTTTGTTCGACGGCGCTCTGCGTGGCGCCGCGCGCGACAACCTGACAGCCGTGGTGATCCGCCAATGACTGAAATCGAATCCTCAGTCGATGACTTGCTGATGAGCGAAGAGCAGGCCAACAACCTGACCTACTTCGCCTTCGCCAAGGAGAACAAAGCAGAACCTTTGCTGGCGCCGACCAAGGCCAGCATCGGTGCACTGCCGGATGTACTCGCCGGTCGCTACCACCTCGAGCGTCTGCTCGGGGCCGGTGGCATGGGCGCCGTTTACAGGGCGCGGGATCTGCTGCACGAACAGTTCGGTGATCCCGATCCTTACATTGCGCTGAAAATCCTCAGCGAAGAATTTGCCGAATCGCCGGACGCCAGTGCCTTGCTCTACAGCGAGTTCGCCCTGACCCGACGCCTGCGCCACGACAACGTCGTGCGTGCACACACTTTTGAAGTCGACACCGACTGCCAGCGGGCCTTCATCACCATGGAATACATGCGTGGCCTGACCCTGGACAAATTGCTCTGCGAGCGGCCCCTCGGCCTGCCGTGGCAAGAACTGCGCGACATCGTCCTGCCGCTGCTCGACACGCTGGCCTACGCCCACGGTCGCGGCGTGCTGCACGGTGACCTGAAACCGAGCAACGTCATGCTCAGCGAAGACGGCCTGCGCCTGTTCGACTTCGGCCTCGGTCAGGCAGAGGAGGGCGTGATGCCCGGCCTGCCGCACCTGAGCCGCGAACGCTTCAACGCCTGGACCCCGGGCTACGCCGCCCCCGAACTGCTTGAGGGCCAACCGTTGTCGGCCAGCGCGGACGTGTACGGCGTGGCCTGCGTGATCTATGAATTGGCGGGCGGTAAACACCCGTTCCGCCGCTTGCCCTCGACCCAGGCCCGCGACGAGCACCTGGAGCGCGAACTGCAAGCACCGGCGAATTTACCCAAACAAGGCTGGCCAGCGCTGCGCACCGCGCTGAGCTTCAACCCGGCAGAACGCACCATCACTGCCCAACAATTGCGTGACGCCTTGGGCGCCACTTCGTCCTGGCTGCAACGTCTGCGACTTCGGGCGTAACGGATGACATTCGAACAGGGAGCACTTTATGTTCAACCCAGCTAACGAAACCCACTTCAGCCTCAAGGTCGAAGACTACGTCGGCGACCTGCAAGTGCTGTCGTTCACCGGCACCGAAGGCATCAGCCAGCCGTTTCGTTTCGACCTCGAACTGGTCAGCGAAAATCCTGATCTGGACCTCGAACAACTGCTGCACAAGCAGGCGTTTCTCGCATTCGATCCACAAGGCTCGGGCATCCACGGCCAGATCTATCGCGTCGCCCAAGGCGATGCCGGCAAGCGCCTGACCCGCTACAAAGTGTCGATGGTGCCGCAACTCCAATACCTGCATCACCGCACCAACCAGCGCATCTACCAGCAGATGTCGGCGCCGAAAATCATCGCGCTGATCCTCGAAGAGCACGGCATCAAGGGCAACGCCTACAGCTTCCAGCTCAGCCAGCCGTGCCCGGATCGCGACTACTGCGTGCAATACGACGAAACCGACCTGCACTTCGTCCAGCGCCTGTGCGAAGAGGAAGGCATTCACTACCACTTCCAGCACAGCGACAAGGGTCACCTGCTGGTGTTCGGCGACGACCAGACCGTGTTCCAGAAACTCGGCCAGCCCACCGCCTACGTGCAAGGCAGCGGCATGGTCGCCGAAGAACCGGTGATCAAAGGCTTCAAGCTGCGCCTGGAAACCCGCACCAGCCGCACCACGCGCCGCGACTACGACTTCGAAAAACCGCGCCTGCAAATGGAAGCCGCGTACAAACCCGAAGGCGAGAGCACTGAGCCGGATCTGGAAGACTACGATTACCCCGGCCGCTTCATCGACCGCGCCCGTGGCAAGTTCCTCAGCCAGCGCGCCCTCGAACGCCACCGCGCCGACTACCGCCAGGCCGAAGGTCGCGGCGACCAGACCAAACTGGTCAGCGGCCACTTCATGGAAATGTCCGACCACCCGCGCAGCGAGTGGAACGACCTGTGGCTGCTCACCGAACTCTTCCACGAAGGCAAACAGCCGCAAGTCCTCGAAGAAGGCGTGACCAGCGACACTACCGACAATAAAGACGACTTCCACCAAGGCTACCGCAACACCTTCCTCGCCACCCCGTGGGACGTGTTCTACCGCCCGGCGCTCGAACACCCGAAACCGCGGGTACTCGGCAGCCAGACCGCCATGGTCACCGGCCCCAAAGGCGAAGAAATCCACTGCGACCAATACGGCCGCATCAAAGTCCAGTTCCACTGGGACCGCGAAGGCCAGGCCGACGACAAAACCAGCTGCTGGCTGCGCGTCTCCAGCTCCTGGGCCGGCGACCGCTACGGCGCCATCAGCATCCCGCGCATCGGCATGGAAGTCCTCGTCACCTTCCTCGAAGGCGACCCCGACCAACCGCTGGTGACCGGCTGCCTGTACCACAAGGAAAACCCGGTGCCGTACGCACTGCCGGCGAACAAGACTCGCAGTGTGTTCAAAACGCTTAGCTCACCGGGTGGTGGTGGGTACAACGAACTGCGTATTGAAGACAAAAAG
Source organism: Pseudomonas sp. ok266 (assembly GCF_900110195.1). Taxonomy (NCBI): domain Bacteria; kingdom Pseudomonadati; phylum Pseudomonadota; class Gammaproteobacteria; order Pseudomonadales; family Pseudomonadaceae; genus Pseudomonas; species Pseudomonas sp. ok266. The sequence continues at coordinate 278,859 of NZ_FOCU01000001.1, forward strand.
GGTGCGGAGCAGATCTACATCCACGCCCAGCGCGATTGGGATGAAAACGTTGAGCATGACCAGAAGATTCGGGTCGGTAATGAACGTCACGATACGGTGGTGAAGAACACCTACACCGAGCTGAAGGCTGAAGAACACCGCACCACGATCTCCGATCGCAAGGTTGAAGCGAAGCTGGATGATCATTTGACGGTTGGGCAGAACCAGCATGTGAAGCTGGGGACTGCGCAACTGACCAGTGTTGGGAAAGAAATTCATCTCAAGGCTGGGGACAAGATTGTTATTGAGGCTGGGACGGAGCTGACCATTCTTGGGGGTGGGAGCTTTATCAAGCTTGATGGCGGTGGGGTGACGGTGGTTGGGCCGGTGATCAAGATCAATGCTGGTGGCTCGGCTGGTTCCGGCACGGGGATCGGGATTAAACCGCCGGTGCTGCCGGGGGCGGCGGATAAGGATAAGGCGGGGAGTTTGATGGATCAGGCGTTGGGGAATTCGCCGTCTGAGAAGGTTAAGCCGAAGGCTTTTTTTGTGTTTTCTGAGTGATGAGTGTCGTGATGACAACAAACAGGTACGTAAGGCAGATGAAGTGGTTTTCGATGGTTTTGTTGTGCTGGGGGATGACTTCGGGGGCCTTTGCTTCTTCGTCCAGCACCGCCCAATGCCCAAGCGGCAATTTTGGTGATTTCGTCAAAGCCTTTTCATCTGAGCCAGAGATACAGAAAGCCTTTATTGCGTCTCCTGTGAAATATGTTCACGTAACAGCTGATGGGAAAATACCGAAGGTTGTCGAGCGGAGCTTAGGCATGATTGCCGCCGATGAGTTGAAGGTATTGCTTCCGGAAAATGCTGCCGAATCTGATCTCACTATTGAAATCAAAGAGCCGAACAGAGTAGTCGTCCGTGATGAGGCGGGCCATTTTTTGAAGATTTTCGTCTTCAAACACAGTGATTGCTGGGCTCTGAATCGATTGGAGGACTGGGCAATCGATGCGGTCATGGAAGAGATCACTCAGTCTGAGAAACTAGCTCCCGGTGAGTTAGAACTCAAAAAAGGCGTCATATTTGACAGGCTCGTTAATAAGGCTTCTCCCGAATCTGGCATCTATTTGTATGCCGCAGTATTGGATAGCTATTTAGATGGTGCTCGGAAAGGTTCGGCCCAGGCTGCCGTTGCTGCTGCCGGGATCAGTCTTTCCGGGCAAGCGCCGCGCTTGGAGAATGCCAAGATCCTGGATCTTTTTATTCAGGCATCAACAAGCATTCCAGATGCAGGTTTGGCGCTCTCAAGGTTCTATTGCGATGAGGGTGAATACGACTATGAACGTCCGTGTACCAACCCTGAAAAATCAATAGCTGCGCTGGAAAGTGCTGCGCAGCGTGGCTCAACCAAAGCACTTCTTCGACTGGGTGAAGTGTACGAAACGGGCAACGTCGTCCCTTCGGATCGACCGCGAGCAATGGCGTGTTATCAAGAAGCTCAAAAAAAAGACCCTGAGTCCAGCAAGCCCTCTGTTGAACGCTTGGCGACCGAAGGCGTCGTCACGAATCATTCAATTCAATGTATTAAAGCAGGAAGCTTCCGATGAGTACTGGGCTACTTGAGCATCTGAATCCATATCGCAGCGGCTACGAGTACGGTCCGCATAAGGGCGAAACGGATGTAAATAACAACGGCAAGAAGGAAATCGACTGTTCAGGTCTTGTTTACCGAATCATGAAAGACGCCGGATATACAATTCCTTACCGCACAACATCGATGCTTAATACTGATCGGGAGCATTTCGATGAGATTCCGGTCGCGAGCGCCCAGCCGGGTGATATTGCACTTTGGATTAATTTTCACGGGCACACGGGGGTTATTGAAAATCTCAGTACTGCGTTGACGCCAGGGAAATTTTTTGGTTCCCAATCTGCAGGTCCGAAAACAGCCCTTTATGGCCCGGACAGCGGGTATTGGCCAATGCCAGAGAAGGTGCTGCGGCCGAAACCTCAATTTAGGGGGGCGCAACCAGCACCAGAACCTGCGCCGGCTCCCGCGCCTGCAGCCGCTCCAACGGCTCCCGCGCCTTTAATGAATTTTCAATATCCGTTTCGAAAGGCTGATGGCACACAGTTCAAAGATTCGGAGGAAGTTTTTAAAGCCTTGGAAAGCGAAAGTTCCGGAAATTTCTTATTAGGAAATCACGGCTTTTGGCATGGTGGTATTCATATCTCACATAAAACTGCTCCGCAGTGTATGCGAGATGAGCCTATTCGCTGTATTGGCGACGGTGTCGTCGTTGCCTACCGTCTGAATGAGGATTACCTAGCCACTGCATTTGAAGCTTCAAATACTACAGAAGCACTAAAGTACTCGAATTCGTTTTGCCTTGTAAGGCATGACTATAAATCACCTCCAAATAAGGAGGTGACTCCCAATGCTAGCAATGAGCTTATATTTTATAGTCTGTATATGCATTTGTTACCTTATCAGCGATACGCGGATGATCCCGAGCAGTCTGGCACTCCAAAAATAAAAATGGTGGCCAGCGGGTTTAAGGCGCGTAGCGATATTAACGGTGCAGTCGGCTGTGTCGAATATGGATCGATCTCCGCTGGGACTGAAATAGAAATACTGGAAGAACACCCTGATCATATTCATGCAAAAGGAAAACTTATTAAGGGTAGTGTAGGAGGGCGTACACCAGGGCAAGATTTTTGGTTCGCCTACAAACAAAACGGTATTGCTTACCCACGAGGTGATGGAAGTGCGAGTTGGAGCGCCATAACTGCGCCAGAGAGGAAGAAGCCAGATTATTGGAAGGGTAAAGTCAGAGCTGTAGTTACCGGGACAGGACTTACTCTGCGGGCAGCGCCCTCGCCGCAAAGTCACGGCGCTTTAGCCGGGGCTGCAATTAGACAAATAAATAGTCTGGGACAAAATGAAGACTTAGTGCTTTGTACAAATAGCGTAATAGAATTTGATAGCGGTAAAGTTTTTAGCCTGAAGATTGGCTCTAAGCTTTACAAAATGGCGGAATGTTCCTTTGTTCCGAGCACTTCCGGTGCTACAACCGGTTTGAAAAGCCATTCTACTCCTGTCCCAGCAACTTTTTGGGCCTGTGTTGAAAAGCCTTATGTTCAATTGCAGGGGTTGGTTCCTACGGAGTTTGATAAGGTTGTGCCGATGGACACGGCAATTAAGGCAGGTGACACAATCGGTTTTATTGGTTTAAATGAAACATTGGCAGGTCCTGATGGAGGGGTTTCCAGAAACTATCAAGTTCATGTGGAAATTTTTTCATCAGATCCGAGAATTGAGGACTTTCTGAAAAATAAGGCATCTTTGAAGCAAGGCAAGCAATACTTGCACTTGCCACCGAATACGACTTTAAAAAGTAAGCCTCCTCTAACCGGAATTGTGACAATTTCGAATGAAAATTTTGTGGAGCTTGGGAAAACTGTTCTCTATAAGGACACTGAAGAATGGTACGAAGTAACCGTAACTGATAATTCAGAAAACAAATCGGGTTTGCTCAAAAAAGAAGGGGCGGAGCTTCTTGGTCAGCACGACTGGGAAAAACTAGGCTTTCGCATCGTTAAGGAATCAAATTCAAATTCTGATGGTTTTCTGGATCCTGATGATATGCCGGAGTTCTTCCAGGTCTTATATAAGGACTTGGATAGATTTGGTAATAAAGATCAAAAAGTTACTCCCGAAGATTTTCCGGTTGCACTTAAGAATAGGGAGTTCAGGGATCATTGGTCAAAGCTCATTGCATATCACCCTACGGAGTGGAAATCTAAGTCGGACTCTGCCAAATGGGCGCGGTTGGATACGTTGCTAGAAAATTACCCATCTGTTCTAAAACACGAAAAAGAACGAATAGATAGTTTAATATTTTGGGATGATCCAGCTATACAATCTAAAGGGGTAGGCGATGGAGTTGTATGGCATTTTCATCCAGTCGCGTTGATTGGGAATATGATGGCCTCTTCCGGCAGTAATATGTGCAAAAAATGTGGAAGTAATATAGCGTTAACAAATGCATTGATGCGGAGTATTTGTCCATCCTCCGTAACGGATGCTTTTGTAAGTGAGTTTGTCATGGTGGCGAACGAGCTTTTCCCTAAATATGGAGTAAATACCTGTGCTCAGGTATTTCATATAATGGGGCAGGGTAAGCACGAGACTTTTCAATTTTCTGCGTTCAGGGAAAGTTTAAATTATACTCGTCGCAGCTACACAGCCGAGAAACTCTATAGAATGGCGCCGACCGCTATTAATGATGGTTTTGCAAGGCTGGGGATGTCACTAACCAGAGAAGAGAAGCTTGAGTATATAGATCAGCATCTGATTGCAAACGATCCAGCGTATGGTAAACATAGCTTTGGTAGCAATCAGTACCCTCATAACGACTATAGGGGACGAGGCCTTCTTCATTTGACCCACTATGCTAACTATCGTGAATGTGCTGTAGCGATAGGTGTCAGTATCGATGCTAATCCGAACCTGGTACAGGACAATATGAGGGTTGCAATAGAGTCTGGTCTATGGTTTTGGAAGGCGAAAGGCATTGGTGCACTTGCGGATGCAAGTTCTCCCGATGTAGATGCGAAGATTAAATCTGTGACTAGGATTATCAACTCTGGGCTGAAAGAACTTGATCAGCGAGAGAAGTTTACTAAAGAAGTTGCTGAGAAATTCAAGCTTGTGTTCGGGGGCTGTTCGCTATGAAGCGCTTATGTAAATTTTCATTATTAGTTTCATTTGGCCTGTCTTCGGTGGCTTCGCTAGCTTGCGAGGTCCCTGAGAGTAAAGTGTACCATTCGATCCCGACAAAAGACGGTGCGATTGTTTTTGATCTCGTTCCTATAGAGGATGAGGCGAGCAGTGAAGATTCGAACAATCAAGTGGGTATTGATGTTAACTATGTTGATTGTTTGAGCAAATCTAAGAAGCTCGTTGGGCAATTACCGTATTTGGCAGATACAGGAAAAGTCCGCTCGGCATTTTTTTCTGATGTTAAAGGTAGTTCCGAGAAAGAGCTTTTTGTAATACACAGTGTGGGAATACATTCAGACACCGGAGTTAGATATTCTGGTGAATATTACAGTGTGCATGTTTACAAAAAGAGCGAGAGTGGTTATTCAAGGGATGAGCGAGTCTCCAAATATTTTGGTGAGGGTGGCGATATATTGGCAGACGATTACCAGAATCTAATGTATGAATTTCCTTACAAGGATCAATTGTCTGTTAGTAATAAACTTGCGACTCCAGCGTTTTCTAAATGGAATGAAGGTGTGCCGGTTCAGCTGACAATAAATAAAAAAGCTAAAATTTATAGCTCTCCAGTTTTTGACGATGTCACTCGTATGTATTTGGTTTCCGGGGATAGGGTTCAGCAGGAGGCTGTTGAGGCTGGCTGGCTTTCGATTATTTTTAAAACACCGAAAGGCAAAGAAATACGCGGATGGATCTTGTGTGGCGATGCGGGTGGATGTTGATGTCGTCGAGCATTGGCAAAGAGGGTAACAAATGAAGCGGCGGATAAATGAACGCCCCAAGCATCTCGCAACCCGCTTTGCGAAGTTCAATGCCTGATAGCGTGAGTCAATGAAAAATATATATTCGCTCCCTAGCTTTTTACCGTTAGCCTTTTTGCTTTTCAGTTCGGTGGCATTTTCTGCGAGTTTCGACTGTGGCAAAGCTTCGACGGACGTAGAAAGGAAGATTTGTCTTTCTCCTTCTTTGTCCGCAATGGATGAAAAGCTAAGTGAAATCTTCAAGTCGATAAAAAGTCGGCGGGTTTTTCAATTAATCGAAAGTGACTTGCTTGAGTCAGAGCGTAATTCTTGTGAGTCAGTGGAGTGCTTAGAGGACTCTTATGTTCGGCAGATACGCTTTCTGTCGCCGGTTCCAATTGCGCCTAGGCCAACTCAGAAAGATATTAAGTTAATGTTGGGTGATAAACCGTACACACAGTTTGAACGCTCATGGAGGGTCATTGATTTAGCATGGCTTCCCAATGAAAAGGGGCTGTCGAACGATTTTTGATCTCCGCTGAAACAATTTCAGGCATGTTGCATGTCATCGTGTTTGAAGGGCATTTTGATGCGGCGATTATTGCGTACCGGGGTAATCTATATGAGTACGTTGATCGCAACGACAGGCCGGTATTGCACACGATTGCGAAAGATGTCGGTTTTGATGGTGCTTTGAGTTTGGGTTCAAACGACGAAGGGAAAAGGTTCGCGGGAATCATGGATGGGGCGTTTTACTATCGACAGCAGCTCTCCAAGAATCAGCTGCGGGGGATGGTTTATAAGCTCGGTTCAAAATCCCCGCCAGTGGAAAGCAGTTTGCTGTTCCAGCAGTGGCCAAATACTGATGAAAATGCTGTTAGTGGTTTGACATTCGGTTGGGGTGGTGAATATGGAAAATTGCAAGCGTACTACTCGCACACCTCAGGGTATGAAACGATAGCTCAGGCTGGTCGACCCGAGGCCGGTTGGAATATATATGCTCCGATTTGGAGCAGGTCACGGTCGACGTTTTATTTCAAGAATGGTGATGAAACTATTTGGCGTGCCAATGTTGCGGATAAGACGTTAACAAAAATTGCGAAGGCTAGTGATGAAGGAATGATCCAGAATCCTACTCCTGTCGATATCAATGGGCGCGAAGCAGTCGTTTATCTGAATGGATCTACTCTGAAAATGGCTATCTCCCTTGAAGAATAAGCACGACTTAAAAATACACTTTCGCAAAATACTGTTGGAATTTGCCTTGAGTAAATATCTTATTCCGGTGCTGCCCGCCGTGCTGATTGGTGGTTTATCTCTGTTGGGGGGACATGCATTTGCTGACGATGCATGTGCCGATATCACTACGAACTCTCAGAGTGAAAGATGTTCTGTGAGTGCCAAGGCTGCTGCAGATAAGCAGTTGAATACCAGTTATCAAGAACTGATGGTTCGGCTCGAAGGTGGGTATCAAACTGATCCAGTTCTTGCGGCGAGCCAAAAGGCAACGGTTCAGGAGGCTCAGCGCGCCTGGATCAAACTGCGCGATACTGATTGCCAGGTCGATGCGTTGGAGACGGAACGGGGCTCTTCGGCGCATGTGGCAGCGGTGAACAATTGCATCGCCAGTATGAGTCGTGACCGTTCAGTGTTTTTGGACAATATCGCGTCCGATACCGGGAGTGGCCCGACAATTGGACGTGGCTCGTGCCCTACGCAAGACTTTGCACAGTTTCTTCCAGCATTCTCCGCTAATGCCGAATCGCAGAAGCGACTAACTGCGCAGGCCGTGAAGCTATTGGTGTTGAAGGGGACGTCGGATATAGGACGGATAGTGACTCACGTCACTGCAGTGGTGGGGCGCGAGATGGCGTTTCCCTTAATGGCTGCGGTGCCAGATGGGAAAGTCGAAGGAATAGAAGTCGAGAAGGTGGATGATCGTCACGTTGACGTTGTGGATAAACGTGCCGGAAACAGCAATATCAAGATCTTCAACTTTTCGCGTAAAGCCTGCTGGACGCTTGAGGGGGTTGAGGATTGGTCGATTCCCGAAAAGGAGCTTTCTGTAGCCAGTACGCGCTCATTGAGTCGTGAGGAAAATTTCTGCTCACAGCGTGCACAAGGGTTTATTAGTTTGGGTGGTCTTGAGCAATATCGACTCACAGTGGAGCTTTTTGAAGCGGCTTTGGAAAATTACCTGTGTGCAGCTGCTTCAGGCGATCCTATTTCCAGTGAGTCTGCGGCTAGGCTGAGTCTGTCGGGTATGGCTCCGCACTTGGAATACAGCAAAGTTGAGGCTCTTTTCAAAGCAGCAGCTGTGAATTCACCAGGAGGCGCTGAGGGTCTGGCAAGCTTCTATTGTTTTGGCAATGAAACGGCCGGAAGCGGACCGTGCCAGCGGCCAATTGATGTTGAGAAAGAGCTTATTCGTGCCGGCTCCATGGGGTCAGCGCATGCAATTGTCGCGCTTGGTGACTATTGGAAGAGTGGCGATCTCGGCGAGAAGGATATTCCTCGTGCCTTGGCTTGCTATCAGCTAGCCGCCGACAAGGGATACGAGTCAGGTCTCGATGCTGCTAAGCGACTTCGGTCGGAAGTGATTGAGCCAATAGCTCCGAGCAAATGCTACTAAATGTGCAACCGAGCGGCGGGAGCCGTGGAGGTCGTCGGCGAGGTCTGAGGCAATGACGCTTATGGACAGGCGGTCTTCGGAGGCGTTGGCCATGAGTGCTTCGGCGTCGGTGCCGGGGAGAGGCTAAAGAGGCCGGTCTCGCGTGTTGCGTTTGGTTCAGTGGGCAGTTTGACGTGGTGGTCGATGGCGCGTTCGGCGGCTTTGTGGAATTTCTTGGATTCCAGCGATTCAATTGAATGTATTGGAGCAGGTGGCTCAGTGAATGGAAATGCGTACAGGGGCATTCAGTTGAGCTTGCCCCAATCTTGTTTGAGGTGGGTGTTCGCATTCTGCACGACACTTCTATCACCGACATTGTTTGCTCAAGAGTCCACCTGCGAGTTTCATGACGTTCAGCCAATGCTGGAGCTCGTCAGCTGTGTCAGCAAGGGCGCAATTGAAGTCCTGAAATTTTCGCCACTTCATCAGTCAACTTATGAAGGTGATCTAGACGGCCTCCCCACGTTTATCGTGCGGGGTAAGGACCTCGCCGAAGTCACGAAAACCGTGGGAATGAGTTCTTTATCGTCGCCATACAACTTGCTCGTCAAGCTGCCGAATGCTGAGGCAATCATGCACTTCGATGGACTTCCTGAATCAGCCAGGACGAAATTGGCAATGGCAGGCTGGGTGCTGACGGATGCGCGGGATGTCGTGTATGGAAGGCAGGATGGCGGGGAAGGTCCGGGGATTGTATGCAGCACCCATGAAAAAGCGACCGGCTATGAATATGTGGTCGTGACGCAATGTAATGCCTTTTATGAGGAGGATATTGCTAGGTTGAAGGAGCTGCTCGTCTTGATTGACGCTCACTCAGTGCGATAGCGACAAAACGTATTGTGTTCGAGCGACTGAAAACCCCCATTTTCCTTTAAACTCCCCACCCCCAAGGAATGCGCTCAGGACTCGGAATGCCAGCCCCCTCGACCTCGCTTCGCCCCGCGTTAGTGCTCTGGCTATACGCCGCCGCAATCGTGCACATTCTCGCCGGCCTCACCCTGACCTGGGCGGGTCATTCCGGATTACTCGACGGCTATCTGCACACACTCGAACTCGCATTCTGGGGCGCCGATGTGGTACCCGCTGCCGGCCACGAACAACAAGTCTGGTGGCTCGCGCTGTTCGGCGCGACGCTGCAAAGTTATTCGCTGTACATGCTCGCGTTGGTGCACTTAGGCAATCGCTTGAAAGCCCCGGCAGTCTGGGGCTGGTTGAGCGCCGGCATCCTGTTATGGGCGCCGCAGGACATGTGGCTTTCAGCGCAACAGCAGGTCTGGTCGCACCTGTGGCTAGATGGTTTTGCGTTGCTGGTGTTGTTGCCGCCGCTGTTCTGGTTGTATCGGCATGACCGCCGAAAATCCCCTTCAGTAAAGGCACCGAGCCAATCCAACCCGTTTGCCGGTGGCGCTTTCAAACGCGTGCTGATCACCGGCGGCACCGGTTTTATCGGTGAAGCCTTGGTCAATCAATTACTCGACGCGGGCCACTCGGTCAGCGTACTGACGCGCGATCCGTTGAGCGCGGCCAATCTGTTCAACGGCCGCGTCCGCTGTGTGCATTCGCTCAGCGAAATCAGCCACGACGAAGCCTTCGACGTAGTGATCAATCTCGCAGGCGCACCGGTCGCCGGCCCACGCTGGACTCCCGAGCGTCAGGCACAACTGCTCGCCAGTCGAGTCGGCACCACCGAAGCGCTGATGACCTGGCTGAAGAACACCAAGCACAAACCCGCGCTATGGATTCAAGCCTCGGCCATCGGTTTCTACGGCGTGCGCGATGCCAGCGAAAGTCTCGACGAACACGCCAGCAAGGGCGACGGTTTCATGGCTGAACTCTGTGCGCGTTGGGAAGCTGCCGCGCAACCGGCCACTGAGTTTGGCGTGCGTCAGGTGGTGCTGCGTCTTGGCGTGGTCTTTGGCTTGGGCGGTGCGTTGACGCCGTTGCTGCTGCCGTTCCGCTTGGGTTTCGGCGGGCGCATGGGTGATGGTCGGCAGATCATGAGCTGGGTGCATCGCGACGATGTGCTTCAGGTGATCGCGCGGGCGTTCAACGACGACACTCTGCGCGGCACCTACAACATGGTCGCGCCCGAAACGGTCAGTCAGGCAGCGTTCGCCGAGCAGGCCGGCAAGGTCCTCAAGCGTCCGGTGTGGTTGCACATTCCCGCCGCGCCAGTGCGTGCAATGGCGGGGGAGATGGCGCAGTTGTTCTTCGACGGTCAGCGCGTGGTGCCGCAGCGTTTGACCGACGCCGGTTACACATTCCGTTATCCAACCCTCGACGCCGCTCTGCGCGATCTGACCTGAGGATCGCTCATGAGCAAGCCGTTGATGTACCTGCTAGCCGGCAACGGTAGCACTGCCGATTGGTGGGACGACGCGCTGCCGCACTTTCAGCGCTACGACGTGGTGCCGCTGGAGTTGCCGGGCTTCGGCGCGAATCTGCAGCCGCCCTGCGAGGATCTCGCGGACTACGCGCAGACCTTGTTGGCGATGACGCAGAAGGGCAGCGCGATCATGGCGGTCGGGGTCAATGCCTTGCTGGTGCTGCACGCGTTACAACGTCGTCCCGGGCACTTTTCCCGCAGCGTTTTGCTGGCGCCGGTCGGTGCGTTTTTGTGGCAGCGTCGCTTGCCGGCATTGATGTCGCCGCTGCCGATCCGCAAGACCATCCACTGGCTGCTGTCGAACAAACCCACGCTGTTCGCGCGCAAGTTTTCCAACCAGATCTGGACGCCCGCGCAGTACCAGCGCATGGGCGCCGGCTATGCGCGCTGCCGTGCGTTCGTGCCGCACTGGGATCTGATTCGCGCCGATACCGCGCTGCCACTGCTGGAGTGGATCACCGATCCGGTCGAGCTGGTCTGGGGCGATCAAGACGCGGTTCTCGGCATCGAGCAAGCGGCGGCGTGGTCGGCGATTCTGGCTCGCGCTGATCTGACCATCAGCCTCAAACCCGGTTGGGGTCATTACCCGTGGATCGATTCGCCCGCCGAATTCGCGCAGTGGCTGGAGTCGGGCGAGCGCGGGTTTGTCGCGCACACCAAGGGCGGGCGTTTGCGCTTGGCTGAACTGGCGCGGCAAGCGGTGCCGGCAGCGCTGACGCTCAACGATTGCAGCGATCCGCGCCTGCCGGCATTTCTCGCTGCTCAACCTGATGTGACCTGGGCGGTGCGCTCCTCCAGTTATGGCGAGGATCAGGCCGATTCGGCGAATGCCGGATTGAGCACAACCTATCTGCGCGAGCCGACCGCCTATGTGCCGAAACGCATTGCCGAACTGACGGCCGAAGGCGTCGAGGAAGTGGTGGTGCAGCGCTTCATCACCCCGGTAGTGTCCGGGATCGCTTTCGTGCGCCATCTCTCGGTAGAACTGGAATGGGTTGAAGGCCATCTCGAATCGCTGGCCGACGGTCACGTCAGCCCCTCACGGGCAACGCTTTCGAGGCTCGGCGATGCGTGGCGCAGCGGCACAATCACGCCATCCCACGGCTTGACCGAAGACCTGCTCTGGCACTTTCTGCAAGACGTGCTGCGCGTGTTCCACTACGTGCCCGGCGACGTCGAATGGGCCTGGGACGGCGCGCAATTGTGGCTGCTGCAATACCGGCCAATCAGCGACTACGGCTGGCGCCGGCACCTCACCGCCGCCAACATCGCCGAGATCCTGCCGCCGCAACCGAGCGTGTTGGTTGAGTACGCCCAGCGCCGCGCGGCAGCGAGTATCCCGGCGATCATGGCGCGGTGGGATGCGCGGGTGTTGCAGGACAACGAGCCGTTCACCGCGGTGTTCGGCGGCGCGTCCTATATCAACAATGATCTGTTTCTTGCCCGGCTGGCCGACTGGGGCATCAGCGCCAGCAACTACGCCGGTGAAGTTGGTGGTGCGACGCCGCATCTGCCGTGGCAATCGCTGAAGATGCTGCGTTCGTTGCCGCTGTTTTTGCGTATGCAACGCAAGGCTCGCGGCCATTTGCTGAACCTTGAAAATGGCTTGCAGCGCTTCGATCAGGAACTGGCTGAACTCGTCGCCCAAGCTGCCGATGGTCAGCAATTGGCGGACTGGTTCACTCGGTTTTACGTGTTCGTGGTGCAAGGCAATCTTTGCATCGCCACGGCGCTGGCCAGCAGTGGCGGTGATTGGCTGGGTCGCCCGCCGACCGCTTACGACAACCTTGAAAACAGTCCACATCGATTGCCATGGGAAACCGATCCGGCTACACCTCGACCCGCGCCGAGCGAACTGCCGCTACAGTCATTCCCGCAATGGTCAGGGCTGATCCGCCTCGCGCATTCGACCGGCCTGCCGGGCCTTCGCGGCTACTACCTGCAAGTACGCGAGTGGTATCGCGACAATCTGATGCGCATCTTCTTCCGTCTGCATCACGCCATGCCGCTGGCGGATCGCGAACATTGGTTTGCACCGCACCCGGATGTGCGCACCCGCGATGGCAGCTTTTGGCAGGACGGTCGTGAAGGTGCGGAGCAGGCGACCGGGTTCATGATTTATCCGGGACAGGTGCAAGGCATCCTCGGCGCCGACATCCTGCTCGAAGACACCCTCGATCCGGGGCGGCACGCGCATTACCAAACCGCGCGGGCGGTGATTGCGCGGATGGGTGGGCGCTTGTCGCATGGTTCGACGTTGCTACGCGAATTGCGCAAGCCGTCGGCGGTGATACCGCAGGTGGATCCGGCGTGGGTGGGGTGTGAGGTGTTGTATCGGGATGGTGAGTTGGAATTGATCAATTCGAAGGATGCGAAGTGAAACGACTGTTGTTGATGTGTTTGGCCTGGTTGCCGATGGTGAGCATGGCAACGGATCTGTGCAATTCGGAGACCGATACGAAGAATTTTCTCTCGCAATGGGTGGAAAGACCCGATTACGTCCTGGACATACATTCAAGTTTTCAAACTGATGGATTCAGTCTGGAGGAGGGCAAGGTGGTGTATCGCGGCGATCTCAACGGCGACGGTCAGGAGGACTTCATTTTCACCTCCTACTCAAGCCGTGGTTCAGCGGGTGACTCGACCTTCGCCTTCCTTATCCAGTGCCACGGTTACTTGAAGCATGTCGGCGGCGATTACTTCGCCGAGGTCAAGGTACTGGACGGACCGCCCAAGAACGGCGGCGATGTAAAAGACATCGAGATCTACTCCTACATCCGCGATAAGCGCGACCAGATCCGCTACAAGGGCAAAGAGGCCATGACCCGGCCCCATCTGTGGCAATTCAATCCGCAGACACAGCTTTATGAAGGGCAGTCTGAGTAAGTCGACGGTCCCCACTGCATTTACGGAGTTATTACGTGAAAGGATTTTCAGTTCTTCTCGGCAGCTTGATATTGGCTGCCGCGTCCATGGCATTCGCTGCCGATCCAACCTTCAAGGATTACACCGTCACGCCAGTTTTCACCGGCCCCAACCATAAGCTGGTGCCGCAAGAGAACAGCGGCCCAATGATGGATCAGGCACGGGTGCAAGCCCTGAAAGGCAAGGTCAACTTCGCCGGCCATTACATCCTGCACAGGCTCGGCTGTGGCGGCAGCGCGATTTGTGGCGAAGTGCTGGACGCTCAGACTGGGGAAGTCGTTGGCGGTCTGCCGAATGCTTACGACGGCAGCACCTTCGGCATGGTCTACCAGCCCGACAGCCGCTTGATCATCGTCTCCGGCATCACGCTCGACGGCGAAGAAGATGCGCAGGGGAATGCGTTGGCAAGTGGTAACCGGGATCGTTACTACGAGTTTGTGAACAATGAGTTTCGGCTGCTGAGCATGACCGACGTGGAATCGTCGCCGATGGATGAGGAGTGAGTGGATGAACCGGTTTTTCATTCGGCCTGTGCTGATTGCGCTTTCGCTTTTACCTCATTCACTGCCCGCGATTGCCAGTGAAGGGAGTTGCTACGGCTACCTTACTGAGCTTGTCAGGAGCAGCGATTTTCCGTTTCGTTATGTCGGCAAGGACAAGATCAACCTGCTGATCGACGAGGACGACGGTGAAGTAGTGCGCGCTCAGTTGTTCTTCGACACCGACGGCACCGGCACGATCGGCTGGATCAAATACACCCCGGCTACCCGTGTATTGCTCAATAGCTCGGCGGAGTTGGAGGAGCCAGTGGCATTGTCATTCGATGCCAAGTTTGCGGACGGCTATGCGAAGTGCTTGGCGGAACAACAGGCCGGCTAACGGCGAAAAGGATTTCTCAATGAATCAGCTTTTGTTCGCCGGGAGCCTGGCATGGTTGTTCTCTTCCCCAGCCTTCGCCACGCCGACGGATGCTTACACCCAACGCGATGTCATGCAGTGTGGCGGTGTTGAAGTGGTGTTGGTGTCGTCTTGCCGATCGGTGACGGTGGATGATGCGGAAACCCACGTCATCCCGGTTTGCTCTGACCAAACCATCAACATCGGCGGCAAAGTGCTTCGTCGCGATATCAGCAAAGTTTCACAACTCACTTCCGACGGTGCGAAGACGAAGATGCTGAGCAATGTTGTTGTGGCGATGGATTGCGTGGAAGGCACCCAGGGCAGCCTTGTTTCCATAGGCGGATATGGCGGTTGTGGTGCCTGCGCGGAGTGGCATGGGTATTACTCGACAGCAGGGCGATTGGAGCAATACAGCTTCGATAATAACCAGCGCTCGTTTGGCTCGAAGGGATCTCGGGAAGAGCTGATCAAGGCCTATGGCGTTACGAAGAGACAGTTAATGTCAGAAAGCCCGGCGGTGAAGAGGATCGTCTATGGCCAGCCTTAAGTGGGTGTTGATGATCGGCAGTTTGTTCAGCGCTACCAATGTCTCGGCAAGAAGAAGCGCAGCGTTATTACCGCGAGTACCGCGACGCGATGAGTGCCGCCGGTAAAGCGCAGAAGATTCCGCAACGCGTCGTTGAGCGATCTGAAATTAAGGGACTGAAACAGTGAATATGTTCTTCCGCTTTATCGTGTTGAGCCTTGGGCTGCTAACCACTTCATGCGCACTCGCTGCCCCACAAGTCCTGAAGGAAATTCCGGCTAGCTTGCTGGGTGATGCATCACGGCAAAAGGTATTTGTTCTGACAGGGGATGCGGACGAGGCCTCCAACCGGTTGTTGATCGCGCCGGTGCAGGCACGTAATGAGGAAATTTTGCTCGATACGTCGAAGGCGCTGCCTCTGATCAAGAGTCAGTACTCGTCTGCGCTTCAGGGGGTCTTCAGCGTCCAAGTACTCAAAGGTCGCCCCGGCGTCATGACTGTCATTGATCCGCAGGCTGAGGAAGCTGTCGTCAATCAGCCGTTCGTTGAGGAAGGGGATTACATCGCGCTGGTAACCAGCGAAGAAGATAACGCGGTTTACAACTTCAACCTGTTGTTCGCCTTCAACAGAGGTTCAAAGCAGTTTGAGCTGAAAGCTCTGCTGGAAGTGGCGAATAACGACTCCTGTGACCGGTCGCTTGTTAGCGTAGTGGAGTTGCCGGTGCAGACATTGGGCCCCATCACTCTCGCTTCTTTCGATGGGCGTGAAGTGCTGCAGAAGCTGCGGGTTGCTCGTACTGGCAGTATTGAGGGAGTTAGAAAGAAATTGATGACCGTCAATTCGGCTGATTTGCTGGATATGGCGCTGGCAGCCTACCGAAAGGGTGATGACTCTTCCTTCAAGGATACGATGAGCTACGCGTTAATGGGCGGTGGCTCGCATGACACTTGTCCCCCGGATAGCTATATCGTCGCAAAGTACTACTACCCGCAGCGTCCCGGCTGGTCCAACGACCTCGGTTTTCTGCTCGGCGAGGCGGGTTACTACGCTGAGTCGATTGAGCTGCTCAATGCAGTGATTGCTAACCACCCAAACAGGACGGTTGCTTACCTGAATCTCGCTGACAGTTATTGGGCCGTGAACGATAAAGAGCGGGCGGTGGCGGCGTACAAGCAATACGCATCGCGAATGTCTGAAGCGGGAAAAGCTTCGAAAATCCCGGCGAGGGTGGGTGAGCGCAGCGCTGTGGCGCCCGAGGCGTGACCAGCACTCGTTGAGTTGCTGAAAGCATGTTTTTTTATTACCCATGAACCGCTAAAGGAATGTTCGGTTTGAAATTTTCGTCTGTATTGTTTTCCGCGTTGCTCGTTTTCGTTCCTCTGGCGGCTCATAGCGAGGTCACGACTGAGGTTTTTTGCTTCCGCTCCTACGAAGGCAAACCCATAAATTTTGAATTCCGAACCTATTACGACTCTGTCGCCAAATGGAGCGGTGCTGGCGTCAAGTACAGCAAGTCGAAGAAGGCCATCACTCTGGTTCATCGCAGTACTGAACAAGAAGAACTCGTGTATGGCCGGCCTTACCAGTACACGACGACCTGGGTTGAAGTAGTTGATGGCGCACTGACAGGTGAGTATCAGATGGTCACTCAGGGTGGCCGGGTTGATGCGATGACGTATACGAATTACAAATCTGCAAAGAAGTATTCGTTTGAAAACGATTACAACGTGGATTCGAAACCTGAAACAGGTTGCCAGTGGTGAAGCAGGGAATATTCAGAAAGGGGACTTAACGTCCCCTTTTTTCATCCGCAAATCTCGCTACGGCTTGGCCGCCACGCTTCGCACTTCAATCTGGTCGAGCGTCCCTTCCACCATCAATCTCACACCGTCCGCCATTCTGCTCAGGGCAAGGGCCACCGAGCGGCGGGAGCCGTGGAGGTCGTCGGCGAGGTCGCAGGCGATGACGCTGATTGACAGGAGGTCTTCGGAGGCGTTGGCCATGAGGGCTTCGGCGTCGGTGCCGGGGGAGAGTTTGAAGAGGCCGTTCTCACGTTTGGGGTGTGGATCGACGGCTGGTTTGAAATGGTGGTCGAGGGCGCGTTCGGCGGCTTCGTGGAATTTCTTCGAATTGGGGGATTCGTAGGGCGAGGTTGCTTCCGCGCTGAATGTTTCATCGGTCATCGGTTTAAATCCTGAGCAGTTAATTGATTTCCCCGAGTTCGGACTTGCACATCCGGCCACCGATTTTGCGGCGACCCACAGAGCCTATCTCCACCGCACCAACTCGCCTAGTTCATGGACAGCACCGCACTTTGCGGGAAATTTCCCATAGATTCGCGGGCCGGAAGATCAAAAGATCGCAGGCTTCGCCAGCTCCTACAGGGATGTGTTTCAACAGGTGTAGGACGTTGCCTGCGGAATCGTGACTTGGCGGTCATCGTGCGGGAAAAAGTCCGCATCCTCTTCCAACAGCGTCAGATACTGGCGTTATCGTCCGAATCCCTTACACTGCCCCGGCCGTTCATTTTCCTTTTGAGGCTGTACGCATGAAATTTCGTTTTCTTCTGTGGATGATGGGTTTGTTGATGGGTAAGGCCAGCCGGACAAATCCTGCGTTCCAGCAGCAGTTGGGTGACAAGGATCTGGTATTTCAGCTACAGACGCTGGACGGGAAAGTGGCGCGGCATTTCGTGGTCAAGGATCAGCGCATCACCAGCAAGTCTGGCGTGGTCGCAGAGCCGGCGTTTGCGATTGCGTTTAAAGATGCCGGTTATGGCTTTGCGACGATGCAGGCGAAGAACAAGCAGTTGGCGTTTATGCAGGGCATTCAGGACAAGTCGATCCAGCTTAAGGGCAACCCTGCGCTAGTGATGTGGTTTCAAGGGTTGATGAAGTATTTGAAACCAAGAAAGGTGAAGGCTAAAGCTTAGGAAGTCGCTGGCTAGAACAAACCCATGCACGCGCACTGAATAACGGTGCGCTTGTCTTGTAAGGCCATCATTGTGGCTCGCAAAGACTGCCGGACTGTCATTTCTATCAGGTGTTTCGTGCACAGTCGCGATGTTCTACTCAAGTTCCAGTTCCGGCATTAAGGGACTTAACTGACTTGATGGAGCAAGCTCATGACGCAGACACACAGTATTTCGATCCCTGGGTCTCTCGATCCGACATTTGCTCAGGATGGCGTGCTGACCTTACCGATACCTGGTATCGCGGGCGACGAAGCGGCGGCGGTCCTGGCGCTCCCCGATGCAAAATTACTCGTTGCGATACCTTTAACGGGAGCGAATGCCCCGGTTGCCATTGCGAGGCTGAATGACGACGGTTCGCTGGACGAAACCTTCGGTCCGGCGCGCAGAGGTTTTGTTGAAATAGCGCTGGAAGGGGCTCGGATCAGCTATGTATCCGGTCTCGATGCGCTTGAGGATGATGGTTGGCTGATACACCTTCAATATTCCTCGACTACCTCCAATGACGTTGGCCTTGCACTGGTCCGCCTGAAAAATACCGGTGAACTGAACGACGCGTTCGGCACCAACGGCATGCGGTTTATCTCCCATTACGGCAATCCCCATCCCGCTAGCGTGCCGCGTGAGGCAAGTCACCCGAACACCGGATCCTCACAGACTGCCCGCGTCCCATCACGATCAACGGCCCGGCAGGTGGATGGCAAAATCGTCCTGCTCCATTTAGTGTTTTTTGATGATGCACCACTGCCAGCGGGTGTTGTGATTCGTCTGCTAGCGGATGGCTCACTCGATCAATCATTCAACGGTTCAGGCTATGTGGTTGTGGATGTCGCCACATCGAATAACGTCTACGGCATCACCATTCAAGCCGATGGCAAGGTGCTGGTCTGCGGTTCATACCAGGACGGATCGGGAGGTCGTGGAGTTTTTCTGGCGCGTCTGGACGCCAGTGGCGCGCCGGACAGTCAATTCAACAACGGTGTGGCCGTGTTGATGCCCAACGATGAAGGCGAGAGTTTTCTGCAGTCGATTTCGGTACGTGAAGGCGATGGCAGGATTATCGTCGCGGGCCGAGCCCAGCGTGGTGGTCTCGACGGTGGGTTGATCGCTGCATTCACGACCAGCGGCGCGGCCAACCTTGTGTTCAATGGTGGCAAGCCGCTGTTTTCGCCGTTACTAAAAGGGTTGGCGTGGACGCATACCTCGCAGGTGGGTGGTTCGATCGCTGTTGTCGGTCAGGGTGAATCAGCCATGGTGACGGCGCGTTTCCTTGCTGATGGAAAACCGGATACGGCTTTCAACGGTACGGGTCATGCGTTGTTTGAAGACAGCGCAGGGGCAGCCTTTGCGCGAGGTGTCACCGTTATGACGGACGGCCGGATCGTGGTGTGCATCGAGCTCTCCGTCTACGCTGATCCTTCCAAAGTCCCTGGCCGTATCGTGCGCTATCTGGCGGGTGCGCCGTCTTTAAATAACGATCCGGCTTTTGGTGATGGCGGCATCCTCAGATTTCCATTCCCCGGATTCTCGGGATATGACGTCAGGGCGCTGCTGGCGCTGCCGCAAAACAAATTGCTGGTTGCCGTTCGCCTTTCAACGCCCGGTACACCTACGCGGATCGTTCGTCTGCTTGAAGACGGTGCTCTCGACTCAGCTTTCGGTGGAGAAGGCTCCGGCTATGTCGAGATCAGGCTGAAAGAAAATTTTTTCATGAGCCGGATCCTCGGGTTTACACCGCTGAGCGATGGCGGCTGGCTGGTTCGTGCTCAGTACACGGAAGAGGGCGCGAATAACTCGACGGGCCTGGTGCTGGTCAGACAGCGCGAGGACGGGCAACTGCAGACGTCTTTCGGGGAACAAGGTGTGCTCTATCTTCCCTACGCGAAGATGGGCGGCGGCGGATATACCGGGGTGGTGCAAGCGTCTGCCAGCGGTGCCGCAGGGAATGGCGCAGCAGGGATGGTCGCTCAACAACTGGACGAAAAAATCGTCGTGGTCAGTAACGTTGAGGATGCTTCCGGCCGGACAAAAGGTATCGTTCTGAGGTTCGAGCCGAATGGCTCACCCGATACGACCTTCAACGGCACCGGCTTTGCGTTCGTAGAGCTTGCAGATATTTCGCCTTTGGACATCGTTGCGCAAGCGGCGGCAACCCAGGCTGACGGCGCCGTGGTGATCTGCGGCAATTATTTTGCGGTGAGTGCGCATGGCGCCTTCGTTACTCGTTTCGACGCTACGGGTAAGGTTGACACAGGTTTTGGAATCAAAGGCGCGGTGGACGTGCCCCACGATCAATGGATAAGCCTGGACGTTGCGGCAATCGTCGACGACAAGATTGTTGTGGCCGGCGGTGCGGCGGTGGAGGGCGTCTCTCAGGGCTTGATTGCGGTGCTCAATCTCAGCGGCTCCTACAATCGGGTGTTCAATGATGGTCAACCACTGATTTCGTCACCTGTGTCCCAAGGCGTCAGATGGTTGCATTGCGTGCCGCGTACGGACGGTTCAGTCATCGTTTGCGGTAACAGTGGCACTGGCGCGCTTGACGAGAATCTCAGCGCGGTCACCGCACGCTTTCTGGCGGATGGTTCTCCAGACTCCTCTTTCTTTGGTTCGGGATTTACCGTTTTCAATGAAAGCGCGGGTTTCGAATACCCCCACGGCATGGCGGTAATGGACGATGGGCGCATCGTGGTGGGCGGAGTGTATTTCACCGACTCTGGGTACGATAAAGGCTGGGTGATCCGTTACCTGGACAAGTCGGCTTAAGCCGCAGGTTGGCCCATCGCGGGCAAGCGTCGCTCCAACTGGAGGTCGCTTGCCCGCTTTGCATTCAGGCCTGGCTGAACTGCGAAGCCAGTTCGCGCAGCAGCACTTCAGCCTCAAGCACTTTGCTAACCACGTCATTGGCCTTGTCGCGGGTCAGGCCCACACGCTCAAGCAGCGCGTCGGGGATGTCTTCATCCGGACCGGAGCCAATCCCGCGGCTGCGCAGCAGGCGCACAGCCAGGCAAACGAGGTTCGGGTATTCAGCATAAGCGCCGTCGTAGCTTGGGTCGTGCTGGAAGCGCAGAGCGGTGGCCAGTTCATCGGGCATGTCCCAGTAGCGCATCAGCCACGAGCCGATCTGTTCACGGCTGATACCGAGCAGGTGTTGCTCGATGTAGCTGTGGCACAGGTGCGGGTTGACCTCCAGGTGGCGGCAGATCAGCGAGAAGTGCGGCGGAAAGACGTGGGCCAGCAGCAGGTAACCGAAGTTGTGCAGCAGACCGGCCAGATACGTCAGGCCGGCTTCCGGGCGCTGGGCGCGCGGCATGGCGCGGGTCAGGCCTTCGATGACGGCGGCGGTGTAGATCGACTGCTGCCAGTACGGCGTGGTGTGTTGCGGGTGGTCTTTGGGCAGGCTCAGGGTCTTGCCGAGGGCCAGGCCCAGCGCAAGGTTGATCACCAGATCAAAACCGAGCACGCGGACGATCGCGTCTTCCACCGAACGAATCTTGCCCGGCGAGGCGTAGTACGGCGACGCCGCCCAGCTCACCACTTGCGCGGCCAGCGCCGGGTCGGTTTCAACCACGCCGGTGATGTCGTCGATGGTGGCGTTGGGGTCGACGCGCAGTTTGATGATTTTTTGTGCGGTTTCGGCCAGCGGCGGAATTTCGATGGTCGCTTCCAGACGCTGCTGAATGCGCCGCGCGGTGAACGCTTGCACGGCCTGGGTGATTTCCTCGCGGTCATCGTCCGGGCGGTCGAGGTTCGGACGGATGCTGCTCAGGGCTTCGCCGAAGTTAGCGGCGCTGGCCTTGGTCAGCATGGTCTTGAAGTCTTCGCTGGCGATTTCCAGCAGCAGGCCCGGCTCACCGGAGTTGATCAGCAACTTCGGTTCGCGCAGGAGGCTTTCTTCGTAGAGGCATGGCGAACTGGTCAGCGCCGGCAGGCCCGGCAACAGGCTCAGGCTGTGTTTGCCGAGCATCTTTTCCAAGCGCTCGGTCGACACAGCGGTGAGGCGCCGGCCCGTCAGTTCGGCGAGGCGATTGAGGTCGAGCAATTGGCTCTGCGGAAACAGCACCATCAGCGCGCCGACGGCGTCGTCCAGCAACACGGCTTGTACCTTGCGCGATGCATTGAGGCCGTGGTGGTCGAGCACTTCTTCGTAGGCGATCCCGAGTTTGCCTAGCAGCAGCCGAATGACAGACGGCGCGTGCGGGGATTCGGGGGCGAGAGCGGCTTCGGTCATGGTCTGTATCCGTTTTTGAAACAATGGCAGGAGTATAACCAGCTTGATCAGAACGATCTGTCAGAAACTGCGACGGTGCTCACACTTGGCCGTATTGCTGCCCGTGGCGCAGCCAGCGATCGAGTAATGGGCTGACGTGGGTTGGCCAGCGTTCCAGCAAGGCTTGCGCGGCGTCGCGGACGGCGGGCAGCAGGTCGGCGTCGCGCATCAGGTCGGCGACCTTGAATTGCAGCAGGCCGGTCTGGCGGGTGCCGAGCATTTCCCCGGGACCGCGCAGTTCGAGGTCTTTTTCGGCGATGACGAAGCCGTCGTTGGTCTCGCGCATGATGCCCAGGCGCTGGCGTCCGATCTGTGACAGCGGCGGATGGTAGAGCAGCACGCAATGGCTGGCGGCGCTGCCCCGGCCAACGCGGCCGCGCAACTGGTGCAGTTGCGCGAGGCCGAGGCGCTCGGGGTTTTCGATGATCATCAGGCTGGCGTTGGGTACGTCGACGCCGACTTCGATCACGGTGGTCGCGACCAGCAGTTGCAGGTTACCGGCCTTGAATTCGGCCATGACGGCGGCCTTCTCGACGGGTTTCATGCGCCCGTGGATCAACCCGACTTTCAGTTCGCCGAGGGCTAGGGTGAGGTCTTCAAACGTGGTTTCGGCGGCCTGACAGGTCAGTTCTTCCGACTCTTCAATCAGCGTGCACACCCAATAGGCCTGACGACCTTCGGCGCAGGCGCTGCGCACGCGCTCGATGACTTCGACGCGGCGGGTGTCGGTGACCAGCACGGTGTTGACCGGGGTGCGCCCGGGCGGCAGTTCGTCGAGGATCGAGGTGTCGAGGTCGGCGTAGGCGCTCATCGCCAGCGTCCGCGGAATCGGCGTGGCAGTCATGATCAGTTGGTGCGGGCACATGCGCCCGCCGACGCCTTTCTGCCGCAGCGCCAGACGTTGCTGCACGCCGAAGCGATGCTGTTCGTCGATGATCACCAGCGCGAGGTTCTTGAACTGCACTTCGTCCTGGAACAGCGCGTGGGTACCGACCACCATCGGCGTGCCGCTGGCGATCTGTTCCAGCGCGGCGACGCGGTTCTTGCCCTTGAGCTTGCCGGCCAGCCAAGCGACGTCTATGCCCAGCGGTTCGAGCCAGCGCTTGAAGGTGATGAAGTGTTGTTCGGCAAGGATCTCGGTCGGCGCCATCAGCGCAACCTGATAACCAGCCTCCAGCGCTTGCAACGCGGCGAGGGCGGCGACGACGGTTTTACCGGCGCCGACGTCGCCCTGAATCAGCCGCAGCATCGGTTCGTGCTGACTTAGATCGTAGGCGATTTCGTTGCCGACGCGCTGTTGCGCGCCGGTCGGGTTGAAGCCGAGGTTGGCCAGGTATTTTGGCGGCAGCTTCGTCGCTTTCGGCATCGCTGGCGCGCGCAGCGAACGCATGCTTTCGCGCAGACGCTGTTGCGACAGTTGGTGCGTCAGCAGTTCTTCGAAAGCGAGGCGATGTTGCGCCCAGTGATGACCGAGGGCGAGTTCGTCGACGTCGGCGTCGGCGGGCGGGTTGTGCAGGTAGCGGATCGCATCGGCCAGCGGCGCCAGTTGATAGTCGCGCGCCAGCTCGGTCGGCAACCAGTCGGGCAGGGTGTCTGGCTTGAGCATGGTCAGCGTTTGCATGCACAACTGACGCAGACGTGCTTGGGTCAGGCCTTCGGTGAGCGGATAGACCGGGGTCAGGGTTTCATCCACGGGCGGCGGTTCGTCACCGGTAATGGCGCGATATTCCGGGTGGTAGATTTCCAGGCCGGACGCACCGGGCCGGGCTTCGCCGTAGCAGCGAACCCGCGTGCCGCGTTTGAGGCCTTCTTTCTGTGCGTTGCTGAAATGGTAGAAGCGCAGGCTGAGGCCGCCAGTGCCGTCCTGCAGGCGTACGACCAGGCTGCGGCGTCGGCCCATGACCACATCGGCGCCGCTGACGGTGCCTTCGACCACGGCGTCCTGCCCCGGCCGCAGAGCGCCGATCGGCACCACGCGGGTGCGATCCTGATAACGCAGCGGCAGGTGAAACAGCACGTCCTGAAGATTCTCCAGACCGACCTTGGCCAATTTATCGGCCATGGCTTCGCCGACACCCTTGAGTGCCGTCACCGACACTTGCGACAGCTCCGTCATGACGCTCGCTTAACCGGCTGTAACCGGTGCCGCTGGCTTGGCCACCGAACACAGGCGAATGGAGTCGGCGAGGATCTCGATGGCTTTTGGCCGTGGGAAGCTCGCGCGCCAGGCAATGGCCACGGTGCGGAACGGCACCGGCGGCGACAGTGGGCGCACTTCGATCACGCCCGGGGCGTAGTGATGGCTGTCGACCGCCGACAGCGGCAGGATCGAGATGCCCAGACCGGACGCGACCATGTGGCGGATGGTTTCCAGCGAGCTGGATTCAACCGTGGTGTGCTTGGCGCCATCGTTGCCCTTGGTCAGGGTCGGGCAGGCTTCCAGCACTTGGTCGCGGAAGCAGTGGCCTTCGCCGAGCAGCAGCAGACTCTTGTCGTTGAGCAGGCCGGCGTCGATGGTTTCTTTTTGCGTCCACGGGTGCTGCGCCGGCATCAGGACGTAGAACGGCTCGTCGTAGAGCGGCAGGGTCAGCACGTCGGCTTCGTTGAACGGCAGGGCGATGATGATCGCGTCGAGCTCGCCGTTGCGCAGTTTGTCGCGCAGCACGTGGGTGAAGTTTTCTTCGATGTACAACGGCATCTGCGGGGCGACCCGGTGCAGTTGCGGAATCAGGTGCGGGAACAGGTACGGGCCGACGGTGTAGATCGCGCCGACTTTCAGCGGTGCGGTCAGCTGGTTCTTGCCGGCCTGGGCCAGTTCGCGGATGCCTTGCGCTTGCTCGAGGACTTTCTGCGCCTGGGCGACGATGCCTTCGCCGACCGGGGTCAGGCGCACGGCGCTTTTGCTGCGCTCGAAAATCAGCACACCGAGTTCGTCTTCAAGCTTTTTCACGCCCACCGACAGGGTCGGCTGGCTGACGTGGCAACGTTCGGCGGCGTGGCCGAAATGCTGCTCTTGGGCGAGGGTGACGATGTAGCGTAATTCTGTGAGGGTCATAGCAAGCGTCCATGAAGATGCGGGCCAAGCATACCGGCTGCAATCGATAGACGCACGTTATCAGACTGAGTGTGGAATGCGACACCGGGCAATGTCGGTTTGCCGTTGCCAGATATGCAAAAGGCACCTTTCGGTGCCTTTCTCTTGATTTAACGGTCGACTCATAACCCATGTGGGAGCGAGCCTGCTCGCGAAAGCGGTGGGTCAGACAAGCATGTGCTGACTGACACGACCTCTTCGCGAGCAGGCTCGCTCCCACAGAGTATTGCGGTGTTGCTTAGCGGCGGCGTTCGAGGGAGTAAACAAACGGCGCAACAATTTCGATCGAGCCGTTGGTCAACATGTCGGCCGGTGGCTTGGGCAGCGGTTGTGCGCGGCGGATCATTTCCAGGGTGGCCCGGTCCAGATCGGCGTTGCCTGAGCGGCCCACCAGTTCAAACGACAACACGTTGCCTTCGGCATCGACTACAAAACGCAGGCGGTTCAAGCCTTCCTTGCCCCGTGCCTGTGCACTTTGCGGGTACTTCTTGTACTTGGCCAAATGCGCAAGCAGAGTGCCTTGCCAACTGGCCTTGGCTGCCAACTGTGCCGGCGACGGGCCGGGCGCCGGTGCAGCGGATTTCTCCGTCGGTGCCGGGGTCGGTGGTGTATCGGCCGGTTTCTCCTCGGAAGGTTTTTCCTTCGGTGGATCAGGCAGCTTCTTCTCGACCGGCTTCGGCGGTTTAGGCTTTGGCTTCGGCTTGGGCTTCTGCACCGCGATTTCAGCTTTCGGTGCTTCGGCCAACTTCGGAATCGGCAACTCTTCAACCGGAGCCGGTGGCTGCGGCGGTGTGACGACTTTCGGCGGAGCAGGCGGTGGCGGGGCTGGAACCGGGGCCAGCTCGACCATCATTGCCTGTGGGGGCAATTCGATGGGCGGGCGGGCGGTCCAGTTCAGTGCCAGCGCGATGGCCAGCGCATGCACGCCCAGCACCACGGCCAGGCTACCGCTGTAACGCGTCAGCTTATGGCGCGTCGTGATCATTTCTTGGCTGCCGTCTCAAGTCCGACCAGGCCGACCTTCAGGTAACCGGCGGAGCGTAGCTTGTCCATCACGCTCATCAGGTCGCCGTAATCCACGCCTTTATCAGCCTGGAAGAAGATAGTGGTGTCTTTCTTGCCCTGAGTCTTGGCGTCGAGCACGGCGCCAAGGGTTTCGGCTTTCACTTCGTCGTCGCCGATGTACAGGCGCTGGTCAGCTTTGACGCTGAGGAACACCGGCTTCTCTGGCCTTGGCGCCGGTTTGGCGGTCGAGGCCGGCAGGTCGACTTTGATGTCCACGGTGGCCAACGGAGCGGCCACCATGAAGATGATCAACAGCACCAGCATCACGTCGATGAACGGCGTGACGTTGATTTCGTGGTTCTCGGCCAGATCGTCGTCTGCGCCTTCTTTCAAATGCAGGCCCATGGCCGATTACCCCACTTTGACCATGTGCGGCTGCGAGCTGCGCTCAGGCTGGTGATCGAGGTCACGGCTGACCAGCAGCAGAACTTCTGCCGACGCGTCGGAAACCTGCGCCTTGTAACCGGCGATGGAGCGGGCGAAGACGTTGTAGATCACTACCGCAGGAATCGCCGCAACCAGACCCAATGCAGTGGCCAGCAGCGCTTCAGCAATACCGGGCGCTACGACAGCAAGGTTGGTGGTCTGGGTTTTGGCGATGCCGATGAAGGAGTTCATGATGCCCCACACGGTACCGAACAGGCCCACGAACGGTGCGGTGGAACCGATGGTGGCGAGGACGCCGGTGCCGCTGCTCATGTTGCGACCGCAGGCCGCTACCAGACGCTCGAGGCGGAAGCTCACGCGTTCCTTGATGCCTTCTTTCTCGCGGCTGTTGACCGACAAGCGCATCTCTTCGAGGGCGTCGTGCACCAGCAGGTTGGCGAGGGTGCCTTCCTTGCCGGCAGTGGCGCTGGCTTCTTTAAGGGTGGTGGCTTTCTTCAGGGCGGCGATTTCGCCACGCAGGCGACGCTTGGCGCCCATCAGCTCGAAGCCTTTGGCGATCCAGATGGTCCAGGTGATGATCGAAGCGATGGCCAGACCGATCATCACGATTTTCACGATGATGTCGGCGTTCTGGTACATGCCCCACGGCGACAGGTCGTGGGCCATGCCCAGGCTGTTGTCGGCTTCGAGAACAGGTACGTCGGCAGCGTCTACCGCTTGCACTGGATCAGTGGCAGCGGGAGCAGCGGCAGGCGCGTTGGCGGCCGGTGCGTGCTGTTCGGTCGCGGCCGGGGCTGCTGGCGCTTGTGCGTCGGCGAACGCGGCGGTCGGTGCCAGCATCATGCTGAGCAGCAGAGCCGCCAGCGCGCTCCAGGCGCGAGGTCGATTGGTTGGCGAAGCGGGGATTTGATTGCGTGTCATGCTGGCCGGACCTGAGATAGAAAAACGTTGATGCTCTTCCAGGCCTCGTGAGGCCGAGAACAAAAGTGAGGTGCATTATTGCAAGTAATTCTTGTTAACAAAAGTAATAGAGTATCTTTTTTTCCTTCATTGCTAGCCGCCCGTCCTTTGCCAGCGCTAGTCTGTGTCTTTCCGATAGGAGTTTTTTGATGTCCGCGCCTTCTGTTTTGATTGCCGGTTGTGGTGATGTCGGCAGTCGTCTGGCCAGGCAATTGCTGGCGGCTGGTTGGGAAGTTCATGGCTTGCGCCGGGATGTTTCGAAGCTGCCCGACGGGGTGATTGGCGTTGCCGGCGACTTGTTCAATGAGGACTGCCCGGCGACCTGGCCGGTGGGTGCCGTGGACTATCTGGTGTATTGCGCTGCAGCGACTGATCACGATGAGGCCGGTTATCGCGCGGCTTATGTGCAGGGTTTGCAGAATGTCCTGAGCTGGCTGGACGATTACGGGCAAGTGCCTGAGCGGCTGCTGTTCGTATCCAGCAGCAGTGTCTACGGTCAGCAGGATGGCGAGTGGGTTGACGAGGCATCCGCGACGGTCGCTGCGGGTTATTCCGGGCGACTGATGCTCGAAGCAGAGCAGGTGGCTCTAAACAGTGGCATCCCTGCGAGCATCCTGCGTCTGACCGGGATTTACGGCCCGGGTCGCGAATGGCTGCTGACTCAGGTGCGTCGCGGTTATCGCGTCGCGGTGGAGCCGCCGCTGTATGGCAACCGGATTCACGCTGACGACGCGGCGGGATTGCTGGCGTTTCTGCTGGAGAAGGATCGGCAGGGCGTGAAGCTGGAGGATTTCTACATCGGCGTGGACGATGCACCGGCACCGTTGGCCGAAGTGGTGGGCTGGTTGCGTGAATATCTGGGCGTTACCGAATGGGCGGAAGACGCCAGCGTTCGGCGCACCGGCAGCAAGCGATGCAGCAATGCCCGGGCGAAAGCGTTGGGCTGGACGCCAGCGTACCCAAGTTACCGCGAGGGCTATGCCGCGATCCTCGAAGGTAAGTGCTGACTTCCTGACACCCCAAAACAACTGTAGGAGTGAGCCTGCTCGCGATAGCGGTCTAACATTCAACACTTATGCTGACTGTTACACCGCTATCGCGAGCAGGCTCACTCCTACAGGTGATTTCTGCGAATTGAGGTCCGGGTTACTGCTTCTCCAGCAACCACTTACGCTCGCCCGGCGTGTATTGCGGCATTTCATCCGCCAGCGCGGTGTTCACCGCCTGGAAAATCTCCAGTTCCTTGCCCTTGCGCGCAAAGATGTAGGCATTGCCCTGACCGTTGAGCTGTAACCACATGTTGTCGTTGGTGCTGCTCATCGACGCGCAATCGCCCGCCAGGCACAAGGCATAACGGTCGGCGCCCGGCAAACCGGAAACCTGGCCGTCAGCCTGGAACTGCACGGTGCTGCCTTCGCCCTGACCACTGGCGATTGTCCAGCTGCCGCCCATGTAGGCGGAATACAGCGCACGTTCGAAACTGGCGCCGATCGGCGCACCTTCCGGCACCGGAATCTGTGCGCGGTCGAACACCTGCTCGGGTTCGTTCTCGCTGGCGGCTTGCTGCAGTTGCCCGCCGTCGCGTTTCAGCTCGCTGGCGGAGCTGCCATAGAAGTCGACTTTCCAGGCGCCGGATTTCTCACCCAGCAGCCGTCCTTCGACGTTCTCAAAGCCGTTGGTGTAGCGGGCCTGACCGGCCTTGGTGTTGACGTCCCACTCAAGGTTCGGGCCGTAAGCCTGAAGCGCTTCGCGCAGGGGGCCGCCCTTGGCTGCGGCATCGATCGCCACCTGGTTGATCCAGGTGCCGCTGATGTCACGGTCGGCAGGGTTGCTGGCGCAGCCGCCGAGGAAAATGGCGAGCAGCGGGAGAGCTAGCGCTTTGCGCATGGTGGAATCCTTTCAAAACCTTTTCTTGCTGAGCAGTCGGCGCGGCGTTTGAAGGCCGCGCCGTGCGCATCACTCGATGACCAGAATGGCATCCATTTCAACCTGCGAACCCTTTGGCAGGGCAGCCACGCCGATGGCGGCGCGAGCCGGGTATGGCTGGTCGAAGTACTTGCCCATGATCTCGTTGACCTTGGCGAAGTGGCTCAGGTCGGTGAGGAAGATGTTCAGTTTGACGATGTCCTTGAACGAACCGCCAGCGGCTTCAGCCACGGCTTTGAGGTTCTCGAATACCTGGACGGTCTGGGCTTCGAAGCCTTCAACCAGTTCCATGGTTTTTGGGTCCAGAGGAATCTGGCCCGACATGTAAACGGTGTTGCCTGCCTTGATCGCCTGGGAGTAAGTACCGATGGCGGCCGGGGCCTTGTCGCTGGTGATAACAGTCTTGGTCATGTATGACTCCTTGTAATGGTTGAGTTATGCACGCATGCGGGTGATGCGGATCACCCCGGTCAAGGCGCGCAGCTTCTTGATCACGCGGGCCAGGTGCACACGGTCGTGGACGCTGACCACCAACTGGACCACGCTGATGCGACCATCGCGCTCGTCCATGCTGATTTTCTCGATATTGCCGTCGGCTGCGTTGACGCTGCTGGCCAGCAGGGCAATCAGGCCGCGCTGGTGTTCCAGCTCGACGCGCAGTTCGACGTTGAATTCGCCGGTGACATCCTTGGCCCAGGAGAGCTGGATGCATTTTTCCGGGTTGTGCCTGATTTCGCTGATGTTACGGCAGTTGTCCAGGTGCACGACCATGCCTTTACCCGCCGACAGGTGCCCGACAATCGGGTCGCCCGGGATCGGCGTGCAGCACTTGGCGTAGCTCAGCACCAGACCTTCGGTACCGCGAATCGCCAGCGGGCCTTCCGGGCTTGGCAACTGCTCGCCTTCGCCAAGCAGGCGGCGGGCGACCACGTAGGCCATGCGGTTACCCAGGCCAATGTCTTCGAGCAAATCTTCGATCAGTTCGAGGCGGTACTCGGTGAGCATGGCTTTGACGCGTTCGGCCGGGATCTTTTCCAGCGCGCTGTCGAAACCGTTGAGCACTTTGTTCAGCAAGCGTTCGCCGAGGCTGATGGACTCCGAGCGACGTTGCAGTTTCAGCGCATGACGGATGTGCGTGCGCGCCTTGCCGGTGACCACGAAATTAAGCCATGCCGGATTCGGTCGTGCGCCCGGAGCGCTGACGATCTCGACCGTGGAGCCGCTTTGCAGCGGTTCGGACAGCGGTGCGAGTCGACGGTTGATCCGGCAGGCAATGCAGCTGTTGCCGACGTCGGTGTGTACCGCGTAGGCAAAGTCGACCGCCGTGGAGCCTTTCGGCAGCTCCATGATCCGGCCTTTGGGTGTGAACACGTAGACCTCGTCCGGGAACAGGTCGATCTTCACACTCTCGATGAATTCCAGCGAGTTGCCGGCGCGTTGCTGCATCTCCAGCACGCCTTTGACCCACTGGCGGGCGCGGGCGTGAGTGCCTTTCGGCTGTTCGTCACCGCTGGACTTGTACAGCCAATGGGCGGCGATGCCGTTGTTGGCCATCTCTTCCATTTCGCGGGTGCGGATCTGGATTTCGATCGGTACGCCGTGCATGCCGAACAGCGTGGTGTGCAGCGACTGATAGCCGTTGGCCTTGGGAATCGCGATGTAATCCTTGAAGCGCCCTGGCAACGGTTTGTACAAATTATGTACAGCACCCAGCACGCGGTAGCAGGTATCGACCTTGTCGACGATGATCCGGAACGCATAGACGTCCATGATCTCGTTGAAGGCCCGACGCTTGCCGCGCATTTTCTTGTAGATGCCGTAGAGGTGTTTCTGCCGACCGCTGACTTCGCCCTGGATGCCGTCGATGGCGAGGCAATGGCCAAGGGATTCTTCGATTTTGTTGACGATTTCCTTGCGGTTGCCCCGGGCGCGTTTGACCGCTTGGTAGATCCGCGCGGAACGCATCGGGTGCATGGCCTTGAAGCCAAGGTCTTCAAATTCGATACGAATGGCATGCATGCCCAGCCGGTTGGCGATGGGCGCGTAGATTTCCAGGGTTTCCTTGGCGATGCGTCGGCGCTTTTCGCCGGACAGCACTTCCAGCGTGCGCATGTTGTGCAGGCGGTCGGCGAGTTTGACCAGGATCACGCGAATGTCGCGTGCCATGGCCATGGCCATTTTCTGGAAGTTTTCGGCTTGGGCTTCGGCCTTGGTCTCGAAATTCATCTGGGTCAGTTTGCTGACCCCGTCGACCAGTTCGGCCACGGTTTCACCGAACTGCGCTTGCAGCGCTTCTTTGGCGATACCGGTGTCTTCGATCACGTCATGCAGCATCGCCGCCATCAGGCTCTGATGGTCCATGTGCATGTCAGCAAGAATATTGGCCACGGCAAGAGGATGCGTGACGTACGCCTCGCCGCTGCGACGGCGTTGACCGTCATGGGCTTGTTCGGCGTAGAAATACGCTCGGCGGACCAGGTTGACCTGGTCGTTGCCGAGGTAGGTCGATAAGCGATCGGCGAGGGCGTCTATGCTCGGCATGATGATTCCTGCCGTAAGCTGTGATCCCGCGCCGTGCTACGTCGACCAGGCATAGGCTTAGACGGCCTCGTTGGACTCGTCCTCGAACGCTGCAAACAGCGGCTCATCCTGGACGATTTCCTGCTCGGCGATGAACTCGTAGCTCATCAGGCCTTCAGCGATTTCACGCAGTGCGACAACAGTCGGCTTGTCGTTTTCCCACTGGACCAATGGCTCTTTGCCGCCGGTGGCCAGTTGACGGGCACGCTTGGTAGAGAGCATGACCAGCTCAAAGCGGTTTTCCACGTGTTCTAGGCAGTCTTCAACGGTTACGCGGGCCATGGTATTCCTCGGAGCGAATGCAATATGCGCGCTGCCCGGTTGGGCGAGCGGACTCAACAGTTTAAAAAATCACCAGCGATTAGGGAAGCGCTGATTTTTTGACCAAGCCCTTCAACGCGCTGCAAGCACCAATGTAAAGCGCTTGCAGCTGTTTTGGGAAGTGCTGATTATCCGAGCAATTCGGCCAGCAATTTGCCGAAACGTACTTGCTGGCGTTTCTGCTGGAGTTGATTGGCGCGGAAAATCGCCTTCAGATCGTCCAGTGCGTGAGCAAAATCGTCGTTGATGATCAGGTAGTCGTATTCGACATAGTGACTCATCTCGCTGACCGCTTCGCGCATCCGCCCGTCAATGATCTCGTCGCTGTCCTGACCGCGATTGGTCAGGCGTTGGTGCAGGGCCTGAAGCGACGGCGGCAGGATAAAGATCGAGCGTGCTTGCGGCATCAGCTTGCGTACTTGCTCGGCGCCTTGCCAGTCGATTTCCAGAATCAGGTCGTGACCTTCGTCCAGCGTCTGCTGCAGGCGGCTTTGCGAGGTGCCGTAGAAGTTGCCGAAGACTTCGGCGCGTTCGAGGAAGTCGCCATGCTCGCCCATCTTCACGAACTCTTCGCGGGTCACGAAGTGATAGTTCACGCCGTCCACTTCACCCGGACGCATGGCGCGGGTGGTGTGGGAAACCGAAACGCGAATTTCCGGTATGGCGTCGGTCAAGGCCTTGACCAGGCTGCTCTTGCCCGCGCCCGATGGCGCGGAAATGATGTACAGGGTGCCGGTGCTGTGGGTCATGTCGGGGTAGCCTTACTCAATATTCTGCACTTGTTCGCGCATCTGCTCGATCAACACCTTGAGGTTGACGGCGGCTTGGGTGCTGCGCGGGTCGAAGGCCTTGGAGCCCAGTGTGTTGGCTTCGCGGTTGAGTTCCTGCATCAGGAAGTCCAGGCGCCGACCAGCGGCACCGCCGGACTTGAGCACCCGGCGAACTTCGATGATGTGGGTGCTCAGGCGATCCAGTTCTTCGGCCACGTCGCTCTTTTGCGCGAGGATGACCATTTCCTGTTCGAGACGCTGCGGATCCAGCTCGGCCTTCATGTCAGCGAAGCGATCGAGGACTTTCTGGCGCTGGGTCGCGAGCATCTGCGGCACCAGTTCACGCAGGGTCACCACGTCTTCTTCAATGGAGGTCAGACGCTCGTTGATCAGGCGTGCCAGCTCCGCGCCTTCGCGCTCGCGGCCGGCCTTCAACTCTTTCAGGCCTTGATTGAACAGCGCCAGTGCGTCGGCATTCAGCGCCTGCGGGTCGCTCGCATCGCCCACCAGTACGCCGGGCCAGGCCAGCACTTCCAGCGGGTTGAGTGCGGCAGGGTTCTTGATCAGGCCAGCCACGGTCTCAGCCGCTGCGACCAGCTGCGCGGCGCGCTCGCGATCGACTTGCAGGGTTTTGCCGGTGCTTTCTTCGGTGAAACGCAGGGTGCATTCCAGTTTGCCCCGCGACAGGCCCTGACGCAGCGCTTCACGCACCGCGCCTTCGAGGTCGCGAAACGACTCCGGCAGGCGCAGGTGCGGTTCCAGATAGCGGCTGTTCACCGAGCGCAGTTCCCAGCTCAGGGTGCCCTGTGCGCCGGCTTTTTCGACGCGGGCGAAGGCGGTCATGCTGTGCACCATGGCGGTGACCTCGCAAATGCAGATCGGCGCGAAACCTGTGTTCCGCAGGCGCGATATGTATGAATTTAAGCCGACTGGCAGCAAAGGCGCAGGATTGTAGCGCAGTGCGGCGAATGCGCCCAAACACACGGTGTGACAAAGGGCTGCATCCCGTCGGTAACGGGTGTTTCAGGGCCTTCGATCGTCGGGCTGGATTTTTAACGAGTGCCCACGCGCGGTGCAGCGCTCTATAATGCTCGGCAGTTTTCCGTCCCCAGTACAGGTATTCCCTATGAAACGTCCAAGTGGTCGCGCTGCCGATCAGCTCCGCTCGATCCGCATTACCCGCAACTACACCAAACACGCCGAGGGATCCGTACTGGTCGAATTCGGTGATACCAAAGTCATCTGCACCGTCAGCGTCGAAAACGGCGTGCCGCGCTTCCTCAAAGGCCAGGGCCAGGGTTGGTTGACCGCCGAATACGGCATGCTGCCGCGCGCCACTGGCGAGCGTAACCAGCGTGAAGCGAGCCGTGGCAAGCAGGGTGGTCGCACCCTGGAAATCCAGCGCCTGATCGGCCGTTCCCTGCGCGCTGCGCTGGACATGTCCAAGCTGGGCGATGTGACCCTGTACGTCGACTGCGACGTGATTCAGGCCGACGGTGGTACTCGCACGGCTTCGATCACCGGCGCCATGGTTGCACTGGTTGATGCACTGAAAGTAATCAAGAAGCGTGGCGGCCTGAAGGGTGGCGATCCGCTCAAGCAGATGATCGGTGCCGTGTCGGTTGGCATGTATCAGGGCGAGGCCGTGCTGGATCTGGACTATCTTGAAGATTCCGCCGCCGAGACTGACCTCAACGTGGTGATGACCAGCACCGGTGGTTTCATCGAGGTGCAGGGTACGGCTGAAGGCGCGCCGTTCCAGCCTGAAGACTTGAACGCCATGCTGGAACTGGCCAAGCAAGGCATGAACGAAATCTTCGAACTGCAAAAGGCTGCACTGGCCGACTGAGCAGGTTCATAACCGCAAGGAGGACGCGA
Source organism: Pseudomonas sp. ok266 (assembly GCF_900110195.1). Lineage (NCBI taxonomy): Bacteria > Pseudomonadati > Pseudomonadota > Gammaproteobacteria > Pseudomonadales > Pseudomonadaceae > Pseudomonas > Pseudomonas sp. ok266. Next base: position 313,995 of record NZ_FOCU01000001.1, read on the forward strand.
TGAGTGACGAACAAGAATTGCTGCCCAAACCGAGCCAGGAGGTTCGCCAATGGGCGATGTTTTGTCACTTGTCCGCCTTGCTGGGGATCTGGATCCCGTTCGGCAATCTGATCGGGCCGTTGATCCTCTGGCAGATGAAGCGCGAAACGGACCCGTTCATCGACGCTCAAGGCAAGGAGGCGCTGAATTTTCAGATCACCGTCGCCATCGCCTCGTTGATCTGTTTCCTGCTGATGGTGCTGATCATCGGGTTCTTCCTGTTGGGGATACTGGCCATTGGTGCGCTGGTATTGACCATCATCGCCGGTGTGAAGGCCAATGAAGGTTTTCCTTACCGATATCCGTTTACCTGGCGGCTGATCAAATAAGGCGCTCGAAAAGTTTTAAAACAAATGCCCTGACCTGTCAGGGCATTTTATTAATGCAACAAAATTAATCGTTATTATGGGTAGGAATGATCTGATCGCGATGATCGGTCGATACTCTTTCTGTATATACACTTTTAGTCACAACTGCATCGGCTTAGTTAGGATTCATGGCCTTGGAATCAAAGGCGACGATTGTTAAAGTTGCTCGGATAATATTTCTCCTGAAATATTAAGATATATTCAAGCCATCGACGGCTATTGAATTTCCGAGTAATCAGTGTTGAGACAATCAGCCGGTTCATGAGGCGCGTGCAGGTAAACAGCTCGCCTCTGAATATATAGCCAAGAATAATCCCAATGATTCAGCTCGATTTTTACGGAACACTTGTGGCCGCCTCCTTAGTCCTTCTGCTAGGACGCGGGCTCGTTATGCGTGTTGGTTTCATGCGCAGTTACAACATTCCCGAACCTGTCGCGGGTGGCCTGGTAGTTGCGTTGATCTTGTTGCTGCTGCGAACGCTCAATATTGAAATTCGTTTCGATACTTCGCTGCAGACACCTTTGATGCTGGCCTTTTTTGCCACCATTGGTCTAAGTGCAGACTTTGCCAGCTTGAAGAAAGGCGGGCGCGTTGTCGGGATATTTCTATTGGCAGTCACCGGATTGTTGGTAGTGCAGAATGCGATGGGGATCGGGCTGGCAACAATGCTCGGGCTCGATCCATTGATGGGACTGCTGACCGGATCGATCACCTTGGCGGGCGGTCACGGCACTGGGGCTGCGTGGGGTACGGTATTCAGTGAGAAATACGGTCTGGCATCTGCGTCGGAGCTGGCGATGGCTTCCGCGACGTTTGGCCTGGTGCTGGGTGGTTTGATCGGCGGACCAGTCGCGCGCTTGCTCATCAAGCGAGTGCAGGTGCCCGGTTGTCAGAGTCCGGATGCGCCGCTGCGGTTGCCGAAAGGCTTCGAGCAACCAAACAAAGAACGCTCGATTACCCCGTTTTCGTTTATAGAAACACTCGCCCTGATCGCGGTCAGTTTGCTGGCGGGCAATCTGTTGAACGGCCTGCTGCAGGGCACCGCATTCGAGTTGCCGACGTTCGTTTGTGTTCTGTTTGTTGGCGTGGTCTTGCGCAACGGGCTTTCGGCGTTGGGTCTGTATCAGGTGTTCGAGCGTGAGGTGTCGGTGCTGGGCAATGTCAGCTTGTCGCTGTTTCTGGCGATTGCCCTGATGTCGCTCAAACTGTGGGATCTGGCAGCATTGGCGCTGCCCATTTTCATCATCCTGGCAGTGCAGGCGCTGGTCATGGCGTTGTTCGCGATTTTCGTGACATTCCGGATGATGGGGCGCAACTACGACGCGGCCGTGCTGGCGGCAGGGCACTGCGGTTTTGGCCTGGGTGCCACGCCGACTGCCATTGCCAACATGCAGGCCGTGACGCAGCGCTACGGCCCCTCGCAGATCGCGTTTCTGGTGGTGCCGATGGTTGGAGCGTTCTTCATCGACATTATCAATGTCATCGTGATCAAGCTGTATCTGGCCTTACCGTTCTTCGCGGCAGTCTGAGTTCGAATCTGCTGCACTGTGAGGCACAAAAAATGCCCGTATCTTGCGATACGGGCATTTTTAACTGCGAAACTACGCTTAGATGGTCAGCGTCCAGTCGTAGTCGACGATCAGCGGTGCGTGCTGCGAGAACCGTGGCTGACGCGGCAGGCGAGCACTGCGCACGAAGCGCCGCAGGCCCGGGGTCAGGATCTGGTAGTCAAACCGCCAGCCGAGATTGAGCATCTCGGCCTGTTCGTTGTCCGGCCACCAGCTGTACTGGTCGCCTTCGCGGCTGACTTCGCGCAGGGCATCGACATAGCCCATGTTGCCGACAATCTCGTCCATCCAGGCGCGTTCTGGCGCCAGGAAGCCCGGGGATTGCTGGCTGTCGCGCCAGTTCTTGATGTCGAGCTTCTGCTGCGCCACGTACAGCGAGCCACAATAAATGTACTCGCGACGTTTGCGCCGCTGTTTGTCCAGGTACTTGCCGAAGTCGTCCATGAGCTTGAACTTCTGGTTCAAGTCCTCATCGCCGTTCATCCCCGAAGGAAGCAGCAAGGTGGCAATACTGACTTTGTCGAAATCTGCTTGCAGGTAGCGCCCGTAGCGGTCGGCCGTCTCGAAACCGAGACCGCTGATGACAGCCTTCGGTTGCAACCGCGAATACAAAGCCACGCCGCCTTGGGCAGGGACTTCAGCATCGCAGGCATAAAGGAAGTAGCCATCCAGTTGGAAGGCTGGGTCATCCAGTTCAAAGGCGGAGGCACGGGTGTCCTGCAGGCAGATGACGTCGGCATTCTGTGCTTGCAGCCAACTGAGCAAACCACGCTCGACTGCAGCCTGAATACCATTGACGTTCACACTGATGATCCGCATAAATGGCCCCAAAAATCGCGTGCGTGTATGATACACGGCGTCAAGCTAATTAGCTAAATCCGTGGTATTTGGGGTTTTTTTCATGCAAGCGTATCAGCGCGATTTCATTCGTTTTGCCATCGATCGCGGCGTTTTGCGCTTCGGTGAGTTCACCCTGAAGTCCGGGCGCACCAGTCCTTACTTCTTCAATGCCGGCCTGTTCAACTCGGGTTCGGCCCTGGCGCAGCTGGGGCGTTTCTACGCGGCAGCCATCGCTGAGAGCGGCATTCCCTTCGACGTTCTGTTCGGCCCGGCCTACAAAGGCATCCCGTTGGCGGCAACCACCGCTGTGGCACTGGCCGAGCACCACGACCGTGATCTGCCGTGGTGCTTCAACCGCAAGGAAGCCAAGGCCCACGGCGAAGGCGGCAGCCTGGTCGGCGCGCCGCTGACTGGCGATGTGCTGATCATTGATGACGTAATCACGGCGGGTACAGCAATCCGCGAAGTGATGCAGATCATCGCTTCCCAGGACGGTGCCAAGGCTGCGGGCGTGCTGATTGCGCTGAACCGTCAGGAACGTGGCAACGGTGAATTGTCGGCCATTCAAGAAGTCGAGCGTGATTTCGGTATCCCGGTGATCAGCATTGTTTCGCTGAATCAGGTGCTGGAATTCCTTGCCGATGATCCGCAGCTCAAGCAACACCTGCCCGCCGTGGAAGCCTATCGCGCCCAGTTCGGCGTTTAACCGCAGAGCACTGTGGGAGCGAGCCTGCTCGCGAAGAGGGCTTCACATTTAACATTGATGTGATGCAGAGACCGCTTTCGCGAGCAGGCTCGCTCTCACAGGGAATGTGGTGCAAAAAAAGACCCCGCTCAGCCAGGCTGAGCGGGGTCTTTTGGTTTACGTCAGCGCTTATGGGCGCTTGCGATTGCTGATCAGCGTGCCCACACCGGTGTCGGTGAAGATTTCCAGCAGGATCGCGTTCGGCACGCGGCCGTCGATGATCAGCGAGCTGCCCACGCCGCCCTGAACCGCTTCCAGTGCGCAACGAATCTTCGGCAGCATACCGCCGTAGATAGTGCCGTCGGCGATCAGGTCGTCGACCTGCTGCGTGCTCAGGCCGGTCAACACGGTGCCCGACTTGTCCATCAGGCCGGCAATATTGGTCAGCAACATCAGCTTCTCGGCTTTCAGTGCCTCGGCGACTTTACCGGCCACCAGATCCGCGTTGATGTTGTACGACTCGCCGTTCTCACCCACGCCGATCGGCGCGATCACCGGGATGAAGTTGCCTTTGACCAGCAGGTTCAGCAGTTCGGTATTGATCCCGACCACTTCGCCGACCTGACCGATGTCGATGATTTCCGGTTGAGTCATCTCCGGCGTCTGACGGGTGACGGTGAGCTTCTTCGCACGAATCAGCCCGGCGTCTTTACCGGTCAGGCCGATGGCGCTGCCGCCGTGACGGTTGATCAGGTTGACGATGCTTTTGTTGACCTGGCCGCCAAGGACCATTTCGACCACGTCCATGGTCGCGGCGTCGGTGACGCGCATGCCATCGACGAAGTGGCTTTCGATCGACAGACGCTTGAGCAGATCGCCGATCTGCGGGCCGCCACCGTGAACCACGACCGGGTTGATGCCCACGGCTTTCATCAAGACGATGTCGCGCGCAAAGCCGGTTTTCAGCTCCTCGCTTTCCATCGCGTTGCCGCCGTATTTGATCACCAGGGTCTTGCCGACATAACGTCGGATGTAAGGCAACGCTTCGGACAGGACCTGGGCGGTATGGGCGGCGGCTTCGCGTTCGAGGGTCATTCAGGGCTCCGGGTGGATCAGAACGGTAGTTGGAGATCAGGTGCAACGCGTTTCAGTTGGGCGTGGAACACATCCTTGATGCGTTGCAATTCAGCCTCGTCATCGGCCTCGAAGCGCAGCACCAGCACCGGTGTGGTGTTGGACGCGCGCACCAGGCCCCAGCCTTTGGCGTAATCGACTCGCACGCCGTCGATGGTGGTCAGGTCAGCGCCTGCGCCCCACTGTGCGTCGTGCAGTGCATCAATGATGCTGAATTTGCTCTCTTCGGTCACATGGATATTGATTTCCGGCGTAGAAATATCGTTCGGGAACGTCGCAAACAGCTCTTCCGCGGTGGATTTTTCCTTGCTGAGGATCTCCAGCAGCCGTGCGGCGCTGTAGATGCCGTCGTCAAAACCGAACCAGCGTTCCTTGAAGAAGATGTGCCCGCTCATTTCCCCGGCCAATAGCGCACCGGATTGTTTCATTTTCTTTTTGATCAACGAATGACCGGTCTTCCACATTAGCGGACGACCACCGTATTCCTTGATCAGCGGCACCAGGCGACGGGTGCATTTGACGTCGAAGATGATTTCCGCGTCCGGGTTGCGCGCGACCACGTCACGGGCGAACAGCATCAGCAGGCGGTCGGGATAAACGATGCTGCCGGTGTTGGTCACCACGCCGACGCGGTCGCCGTCGCCGTCGAAAGCCAGGCCGATATCGGCGTTGGTTTCCTTGACCTTGGCGATCAGGTCGACGAGGTTCTCAGGCTTGCCCGGATCCGGGTGGTGGTTGGGGAAGTTGCCATCGACCTCGCAGAACAGCGGGATGACTTCGCAATTCAGCGCTTCGATCAGTTGTGGGGCGATCACACCGGCCGCGCCGTTGCCGCAGTCGACCACGACTTTCAGGCGCCGTGCCAGTTTAATGTCCTGGACGATTTCGGTGTTGTAGCGGTCGAGGATCTCGACCTGAGTGACACTGCCGGTGCCGCTGCTCAAGTTGTTGCTCTTGAGGCGCTCGTGCAGGGCCTGGATCTGTTCGTTGGCGAGGGTGTCGCCGGCGATGACGATCTTGAAACCGTTGTAGTTCGACGGGTTGTGGCTGCCGGTGAGCATCACCCCGGATTTGCCGGCCAGGACGTTGGCGGCGTAGTACAGCGCGGGCGTTGGCACCAGGCCGACATCGCTGACGTGGCAGCCGCTTTCGGCGATGCCGCGAATCAGTTCTGCAACCAGCTCCGGGCCGGACAGGCGGCCGTCGCGACCGACGGAAACGTTCGGTTCACCTTGGGCCAGGCTCTGCGAACCGATGGCGCGGCCGATCCAGTAAGCGGTTTCGGCATTGAGGAATTCCGGCACGGTGCCGCGAATGTCATAGGCGCGGAAAATGCTGTCGGGCAGCTTCGGGGCGATCTTGGCTGGGGTGCTCATCTACGGAAATGCTCCATCTCGAAAGTGGCGGGACAGACCGACGAATCGTTCGACGGCAGGCTCAAACTGAAGGGTATGACGGCGTTTTCCACGGAGAGTTCGTGGTATGAAAGGGCCATGATGCCTCGGCGGGCGTGGCTTTCGGCCGGCAAAACCTTGATTTTCGGTGTTAAACCTTTCAGCTGATCTGCTGAAACTTCCCCCTGTAGGAGCTGCCGCAGGCTGTGATCTATTGATCTTGATCTTAAAAATAAAAAAATCGCAGCCTGCGGCAGCTCCTACAGAAGATGACTCCGGTTATTTGGTGCCGGTATGGCCAAACCCGCCGGTGCCGCGTTCGGTTTCGACGAACTCTTCAACCATTTCGAAATGCGCCTGTACCACCGGTACCAGCACCAGTTGCGCCAGACGTTCGCCGACGGTCATGGTGAAGTCGGTCTGGCCACGGTTCCAGCAAGACACCATCAGCGGGCCCTGATAATCCGAGTCAATCAGACCCACGAGGTTGCCCAGCACGATGCCGTGCTTATGGCCCATGCCCGAGCGCGGCAGGATCAGCGCGGCGAGGTTCGGGTCGCCGATGTAAACCGACAGACCGGTGGGGATCAGCACGGTTTCACCCGGCTTGATCACGATGTCCTGATCCAGCATGGCGCGCAGGTCGAGGCCGGCGGAACCCGGGGTGGCGTATTGCGGCAGCGGGAAATCGGTACCGATGCGTGGGTCGAGGATCTTGGCTTGCAAAGCGTGCATGTAAATTAAACCTGGTTCAGACGTTCGGCGATAAAGGTGACCAGTTGGCGAGCGATCTTGCTCTTGCTGGTCTGGGCGAAAACCGTGGCGTGCAGCGCACGGTCAATCACGCTGCAGGCGTTTTCTTCGCTGTTGAAACCGATGCTCGGGTTGGCGACGTCGTTGGCGACGATCAAATCGAGATTCTTGTCCTTCAGCTTGCGTGCAGCGTAGTCGAGCAGGTGTTCGGTCTCGGCGGCGAAACCGACACTGAACGGACGGTCGGGACGGGTCGCGATGGTGGCCAGGATGTCCGGGTTACGCACCATTTGCAGGACGAAGCCGTCACCGCTCGTAGGATCTTTCTTGAGTTTTTGCGGGGCGACGACTTCCGGGCGGTAGTCCGCAACGGCCGCCGAGGCGATGAACACGTCATACGGGATCGCCGACTCACAGGCCGCGAGCATGTCGCGGGCGCTGACCACGTCGATACGCGTGACGCGATCCGGCGTCGGCAGGTGCACCGGGCCGCTGATCAGCGTGACGCGGGCGCCGGCCTCAACTGCGGCTTCAGCGAGTGCGAAGCCCATTTTGCCGGAGCTGTGGTTGGTGATGTAGCGAACCGGGTCGATGTTTTCCTGAGTCGGGCCGGCGGTGATGACGACGTGTTTGCCGGTCAGCGCCTGGCGCTGGAAACAGTCCGCCGCGCATTGTGCGAGGTCGGTGGCCTCCATCATGCGGCCCATGCCGACGTCGCCGCAGGCCTGGCTACCCGAGGCCGGGCCGAAGGTCTTCAGGCCACGGCTTTCCAGGAGTTGCAGGTTGGCCTGGGTCGCCGGATCACGCCACATCGCCTGATTCATTGCCGGCGCGACTGCCACAACGGCGTCGGTGGCCAGCACCAGGGTGGTCAGCAAATCGTTGGCGATGCCTTGGGCCAGGCGGGCGATCAGGTCGGCAGTGGCCGGGGCGATCAGTACCAGATCGGCCCATTTCGCCAGCTCGATGTGGCCCATCGCGGCTTCGGCAGCCGGGTCGAGCAAGTCGAGGTGGACCGGGTGACCGGACAGCGCTTGCATGGTCAGCGGGGTGATGAACTCGGCGCCGCCATGGGTCATGACCACGCGTACTTCGGCACCCTGATCGATCAGGCGACGAACCAGATCGGCGCTCTTGTAGGCCGCGATGCCGCCGCCGACGCCGAGCACGATGCGTTTCCGATACAGCCGCTGCATAGGTCTGCCTTTCATTTCGTGGGTGACATACGTGGCGAAACCCCCTCCCCAGGGTGAATTCGCCCGCAAAAAAGATGGGCTACGATATCACAGCGACCGCTACGGAACAGCGGCGCCCACAGACAGGGAAGTGCTATGAGTATTCGCGATTGGCCTGCGGCGGAACGTCCGCGGGAAAGGTTGTTGGAACACGGGGCAGCGAGCCTTTCAGACGCTGAGTTACTGGCGATTTTTCTGCGCACCGGGTTGCCCGGACTAAGTGCTGTGGATCTGGCGCGCAATCTGTTGACTCAATTCGGCAGCCTGCGTTTGCTGCTTGAGGCCGATCAGGACGAATTCAGCAAACAATTGGGGCTCGGGCCGGCGAAGTTTGCGCAACTGCAAGCTGCTCAGGAAATGAACAGGCGACATCTGGCTGAGAAATCACGGCAGAAACCAGCCCTGGAAAACCCTCAGGTCGTTCGCGATTATCTGAAATCGATGCTGCGTCACGAACCGCATGAGGTGTTTGGTTGCCTGTTTCTCGACTCCAAACATCAAGTACTGAATTTCGAGATACTGTTTCGCGGCTCAATCGACAACACCAGCGTGCATCCACGCGAGGTTGTGAAGCGATGTTTGGCCAATAACGCCGCTGCGTTGATCCTGTGCCACAACCATCCATCGGGGAACACTGACCCCAGTCAGGCAGATCGGCTGCTGACTAAACGCCTGCAAAAGGCACTGGAGCTGATTGACGTGCGGGTACTCGATCACTTCATCGTTGGTGATGGTGAGCCGTTGTCGATGGCTGAGTGTGGCTGGATGTAAAGTTCAGGGGAAAAACGCTAAACCCCTGTAGGAGTGAGCCTGCTCGCGATAGCAATTTTCCAGTCACCGAATGGGTTGACTGAAATGACGCCATCGCGAGCAGGCTCACTCCTACACGTTATGTGCAGGGCAGGTTATTTCAGGTTTACCTTCGAATAGTCCTGGCGGCCAAAGGGGCTTACCGAGTAACCCTGCACGTCCTTACGTGTCAGCGCATAAGCGGTCGGATGCGCCAGCGGCAGCCACAACGCCTGCTGTTGAATCTGCGCCTGCGCCTGCTCGTACAGCTTGGTGCGGACGCCTTGTTCGCTGGTGGTCTTGCCGGCGCTGATCAGCTTGTCCAGATCGGCGTTGCAGTAGCGTGCGAAGTTGGTGCCCGATTTGACCGCGGCGCAGGAAAACTGCGGTGTCAGGAAATTGTCCGGGTCGCCGTTGTCGCCGGCCCAGCCCATGAACAGCAGGTCATGCTCGCCCGCCTTGGCGCGGCGAATCAGTTCGCCCCACTCGATCACGCGGATTTCCGCCTGAATACCGATTTCCGCCAGATCCGATTGCAACAACTGTGCACCGAGGCTTGGGTTCGGGTTGAGCAGGCTGCCCGAAGGACGCGTCCAGATGGTGGTCTGGAAGCCGTCTTTCAAGCCGGCCTTGGCCATCAGCGCCTTGGCTTTGGCCACGTCATGCGGGTAACCCGGCAGGTTCTTCGCATAACTCCAGGTGTTCGGTGGGTAAGGGCCATTGGCCGCTTCGGCGGTGTCTTCGAACACCGCCTTGATGTAGTTGGCCTTGTCGAAGGCGAGGTTGATGGCCTGACGCACCTCTGGCTTGTCCAGCGGCGGATGCTGGCTGTTGATGCCAACGAAAGCGGTCATGAACGCGTCAGTCTTTTCGACTTTTAGTGTCGGCTCTTTCAGCGCGGCCTGTACGTCCAAAGGTTTTGGCGACAGGGCGATCTGGCATTCGTTGCGTCGTAGCTTTTGCAGGCGCACGTTGGCGTCCGGGGTGATGGCGAAGATCAACGGGTCTACCGAAGGCTTGCCGCCGAAGTAATCCGGGTTGGCCTTGTAGCGAATCGCCGCGTCTTTCTGGAAGCGATTGAACACAAACGGGCCGGTACCGATCGGCTGGCTGTTGAGCTTGTCCGTGGCGTTGGCCTTCATCAATTTGTCGGCGTATTCGGCGGAGTAGATCGAGGCGAAGCCCATGCTCAGGGTCGCCAGGAAGGTCGAGTCCGGGTGATCAAGGGTGAAGCGCACGGTCAGCGGATCGAGCGCGTCGATCTTCTTGATCAGCGCGGGCAACTGCATCGATTGCGCATGGGGGAAGCCGCTCTGGGCGACTTTGTGCCACGGGTTGGCCGGGTCGAGCATGCGGTCGAAGCTGAATTTGACGTCTTCTGCGGTCAGCTCACGGCTCGGCTTGAAGTAGTCAGTCGTATGAAACTTCACCTGCGGGTGTAGCTTGAAGACATACGTCAGGCCATCGGTGCTGACTTCCCAGCTGTCGGCCAGGCTCGGCACGACTTTGCCGCTGGCGGTGTCGAATTCAACCAGACGGTTCATCAGCACGTCGGCCGAGGCGTTGGTGGTGGTCAGCGAGTTGTACTGCACCACGTCGAAACCCTCAGGGCTGGCCTCGGTGCAGACGCTCAGCGCGGCGGCCTGGGCCAGGGGGCTCAGCAGGAGCGGGGCGAGCAACAGGGGTAGGGCAGCGAGGCGCATGGTCGGTTTCCTTTTACAGATCGAAGGCCCATCTGCAAGTGCAGTCTGGAAAAGGCCTACCCTAGAGGTCTGGATTACAAATGACTATCCCCTTTTTGCATTGTCGGGGCACAGTGATGGCGGTTTTTCAGACCGCGGTGCGCGGTAAAAAGTCTGAATCGCCCGTAGGGACGATTTTCTGCGACGAGTGGTAAAAATCGATGCCAGCCTTTATCCAAGCCGTTCGCAGGCTGAAAAAGCGCCTTTTTGTGGATTGTTTGCACACCGAATGTTGTTGCTCCGAAGTCTTTCTGGTATAAAGCAGCGCTCTTTTCTAGGGGCCCGGTTCCTTCACTGTAGGTGTAGCCGGTAAGACCTCTAAAGAAACGCGGCGCCTGGCGCCAAATGACTGAGAGATTAAGCGGCCAACCCATGCCGGGTTGGGCATGTGGTTTTAGAGGGCTGAGGCATGTCGAGAGTATGTCAAGTTACCGGTAAGGGTCCGGTGACTGGGAATAACATTTCCCACGCAAACAACAAAACCCGTCGTCGTTTCCTGCCGAACCTGCAGCATCACCGCTTCTGGGTTGAAGAAGAGAAACGTTTTGTGCGTCTGCGCGTATCTGCCAAAGGCATGCGTATCATCGACAAGCGTGGCATCACTGTCGTGCTCGCCGAACTTCGCCGCGATGGCAAGATTTAAGGGAGCTAATCATGCGTGAATTGATTCGTTTGATCTCGAGCGCCGGTACTGGTCACTTCTACACTACCGACAAGAACAAGCGTACTACCCCGGACAAAATCGAGATCAAGAAATTTGATCCGGTTGTTCGCAAGCACGTGATCTACAAGGAAGGCAAAATCAAGTAATTGATTTTTCCCGACTTACGAAAAAGGCCCGTATCTCACGATACGGGCCTTTTTTGTGGTCTCGATTTTTGTGTCGCCTGTCCTGACGCCTTCGCGAGCAAGCTCGCTCCCACCATGGAATGCGGTCACCTGTAGGAGTGAGCCTGCTCGCGATAGGGCCGGATCAGCCAGCGAAAATCCTCAAGCCTTCTGTTCAAAGATCACATAGATCTTGCGGCAAGCTTCGAGCACTTCCCAAGTGCCCCGAAACCCTGCCGGAATCACAAACCGGTCGCCAACGCGCAACGTCTTGGCATTGCCCTCGCCGTCACGCAGCACCGACACGCCCTGTAAAATCTCGCAGTATTCATGCTCGGTGTAATTCACCGTCCACTGACCCACCGCACCTTCCCATACGCCAACGCCCATCTGCCCACACGGGCTGTCGTATTGATGAAACACCGCTTGCTCAGGATCACCCTTCAGTACTTTCGCCGGGTCCGGGCGATAGCGTTCGGCTTCGCTGCTGGTCAGGCTGATGTCGACGACGTTCTGGATGTTCATTGTTGTTATCCCCCGTAAATACGGCGCGATTGGCTGGAAAGGGCCAAAGTCTATGTTGATTAAAATCAACACCGCAAGGCCGTATGACCACCTTGTGTCAAATATATTGAAACAACCCCGGCCGCTGGTTTAGGGTGGCGGGTGCCTTGGGCCGAAATGCAGGCTGGCCGGGCAGAATTTTTGAGGACGCTGGCGACGATCGCGCGGCGCTCGTATTGAACAAGAGGAGGACACTTAAATGACCACCCTGACTCGTACCGACTGGGAACAACGCGCCCGCGATCTGAAAATCGAGGGCCGCGCCTACCTCAATGGCGAATACACCGACGCCGTCTCCGGCGAGACCTTCGAGTGCATCAGCCCGGTCGATGGCCGTCTGCTTGGCAAGATCGCCAGCTGTGACGCCGCCGACGCCCAGCGCGCCGTGGAAAACGCCCGCGCCACCTTCAACTCCGGCGTCTGGTCGCGTCTGGCACCGACCAAACGCAAAGCCACCATGATTCGTTTTGCCGGCCTGCTGAAGCAGCACGCTGAAGAACTGGCCCTGCTCGAAACCCTCGACATGGGCAAGCCGATCAGCGATTCGCTGTACATCGACGTTCCGGGCGCGGCGCAGGCGCTGAGCTGGAGTGGTGAGGCGATCGACAAGATCTACGACGAAGTGGCGGCCACACCGCACGACCAACTGGGCCTGGTGACCCGCGAGCCAGTGGGTGTCGTCGGTGCCATCGTGCCGTGGAACTTCCCGCTGATGATGGCCTGCTGGAAACTCGGCCCGGCACTGTCGACCGGTAACTCGGTGATCCTCAAACCATCGGAAAAATCCCCGCTGACCGCCATCCGCATCGCTGCACTGGCTGTTGAGGCCGGTATTCCGAAAGGCGTGCTCAACGTGCTGCCGGGTTACGGTCACACCGTCGGCAAGGCGCTGGCCCTGCACAACGATGTCGACACACTGGTGTTCACCGGTTCGACCAAGATCGCCAAACAACTGATGATCTACTCCGGCGAATCGAACATGAAACGCGTCTGGCTGGAAGCCGGCGGCAAGAGCCCGAACATCGTCTTTGCCGATGCGCCGGATCTGCAAGCCGCTGCCGAATCCGCTGCCAGCGCCATCGCCTTCAACCAGGGCGAAGTCTGCACCGCCGGTTCGCGTCTGCTGGTCGAGCGTTCGATCAAGGACACATTCCTGCCGATGGTGATCGAGGCACTGAAAGCCTGGAAGCCGGGCAACCCGCTGGATCCGGCCACCAACGTCGGTGCATTGGTCGACACTCAGCAGATGAATACTGTGCTGTCGTACATCGAATCCGGTCACACCGATGGCGCCAAACTGGTCGCCGGCGGCAAGCGCATTCTTCAGGAAACCGGCGGCACTTTTGTTGAGCCAACGATCTTCGATGGCGTGAGCAACGCGATGAAGATCGCTCAGGAAGAGATCTTCGGCCCGGTGCTATCGGTCATCGCTTTCGATACGGCTGAAGAAGCGATCCAGATCGCCAACGACACGCCGTATGGCCTGGCCGCTGCGGTATGGACCCAGGACATCTCCAAGGCGCATCTGACCGCCAAGGCACTGCGCGCAGGCAGTGTCTGGGTTAACCAGTACGATGGTGGTGATATGACCGCACCGTTCGGCGGCTTCAAGCAGTCGGGTAACGGTCGCGACAAATCGTTGCACGCGTTCGACAAGTACACCGAGCTGAAAGCGACGTGGATCAAGCTGTAAGCCGTTAAAGGAGCCTGATTCAATCAGGCTCCCGAACCATACAGAGATCCCTTGTGGGAGCGAGCTTGCTCGCGAATGCGGTGTATCAGTCAGCAGATCTGCTGAATGTGAAACCGTATTCGCGAGCAAGCTCGCTCCCACATTGGTTTTGTGGTGCACATAAAAATAATCCACAGGAGCGTGGAACATGCGGTGGGCGACGTATTTCGCCGTGTTGGCGTCTGTCTTGAGTGTCGGCCTGGCCCTGGGGGTCAGCATGCCGTTGGTGTCGTTGCGCCTCGAAGGTTGGGGCTACGGCTCCTTTGCCATCGGCGTGATGGCGGCGATGCCGGCGATTGGTGTGCTGCTGGGCGCGAAGATTTCCAGTCATCTGGCGGCACGTTTCGGCACGGCTAACCTGATGCGCCTGTGCCTGTGGGCCGGGGCGCTGTCGATCGGTCTGTTGGCGTTGCTGCCGAGCTACCCGATCTGGCTGGTGCTACGGCTGATGATCGGGGTGATCCTGACCATCGTGTTCATCCTCGGCGAGAGCTGGATCAATCAACTGGTGGTCGAGAACTGGCGCGGGCGACTGGTGGCGCTGTATGGCAGCAGCTATGCGTTGAGCCAACTGTCGGGTCCGTTGCTGTTGGGCGCGCTGGGTACCGAGCATGATTACGGTTTCTGGGTCGGTGTCGCTTTGCTGTTGCTGTCGCCATTGCTTTTGCTGGGCCGCAGCGGTGCGCCGAGCAGTGGAGCCAGCAGCGTAACGTTCAAGGAATTGTGGGGCTTCGCCCGTGAGTTGCCGGCGATTGCCTGGGCGGTGTCGTTGTTCGCCGCATTCGAGGCGATGATCCTGACGTTACTGCCGGTGTATTGCCTGCAACAGGGCTTCACTGCCGAGATCGCGCTGGCGATGGTCAGCACGGTGGTGGTGGGTGATGCGCTGCTGCAACTGCCGATTGGTGCGCTGGCCGATTATCTGTCGCGGCGCACCCTGTTCACTGGGTGCGCAGTGATCCTGATGCTGTCGAGCCTGGCGATTCCAATGTTGATCGACACGCTGTTGATCTGGCCGCTGTGGGTGCTGTTCGGTGCCAGCGCCGGCGGGCTGTTTACCCTGTCACTGATCCTGATTGGCGAACGTTATCGTGACGATGCACTGGTGCGGGCCAATGCACATATTGCGCAGCTGTGGGGGGTTGGCTGTCTGATCGGGCCTCTGATGGCGGGGGCGGGCAGTCAGTGGATCAGCGGACATGCGTTGCCGCTGCTGATGGCGGTTGGGGCGTTTGGACTGGTGATTCTGCTGATGCGGCAAGGTGCATTCGGTACGGTGCAAACGGCTTAAGGTCAAAAGATCGCAGCCTGCGGCAGCTCTTGCAGGGGGAATGCATTTCAACTGTAGGAGCTGCCGCAGGCTGCGATCTTTGCTTTTTAAAGCATCCGCTCAAGGCCGACAGTGGTGCTGAACCATGCGTTGAAGCGCCGCCACCAGCTCCCCGGTTCCTTGGTCAGCGTGTGCAGCTGGCCGTTGTCTTCGGTCACCCAAATGATCTGGCCATCCTGCAATTTCGCTTGGTAACTCAGCGCCGGCGCCATCCCCTGCAAGGCCAGCTCACGCACATGCTCGGCCAACTCCGGACTGTCGACCAAGACCCCGACCTCGGTGTTCCACAACACCGAGCGCGGGTCGAAGTTGAACGAGCCGATAAACGACTTCTGCCGATCAAAGATCATCGCTTTGCTGTGCAAGCTTGAATCAGAGCCGCGAAACGATTTGCTGTAAAACACATGCGGGCCACTGCCGTAGTTATCCCCAGGCTGACGGCGCAGTTCATACAGTTTCACGCCATGCTCCAGCAACGCTTTGCGATACGGCGCATAGCCGCCGTGCACCGCTGGCACATCGGTGGCTTCCAGCGAGTTGGTCAGAAGGCTTACCGAGACGCCGGCATCGGCACGACCGGTCAGGTAGACCAGTCCCGGCTGGCCCGGAACGAAATAGGCCGAGATCATCACCAGTTCTTTGCTGACGTTTTTCAACTCCGGGCCCAACTGCGTGGTCAGCAGCAATTGCGGATCCGGTTCAGCCTTGGCCAGCACCTTGCTCGGCGCGTCCCACAGCGCCTGATTCCATGCCCAGATCAGCTCTTTGCGCCAGATATCCATGCGCGGCGCAGTCTTGAATGTCATCAACTGCTGGTACAGCGCGTGATTCTGTTTGCGGGTTTCCTCCAGCGATTCTTCCAGACGTGTGCGGGTGTTCTGCAGGTCCTTGGCGGTCGGTCGGCTGGAGAGAAATTCGTCGATCGGTTTGCTCAGGGCGCTGTTCCAGTACTGGTCGAAACTGTGCCCGAGCTGCTCGGCCACCGGCCCGACACTGAGCATGTCGATGTCGGTGAAATTCAGGTTTGGCTCGGCGTCGAAATATTCGTCACCGAGATTGCGCCCGCCGACGATGGCCACACTGTTGTCCGCCAGCCACAGCTTGTTGTGCATGCGCCGGTGTTGCAGCGACAGGTTGAACAAGCGGCCCGCCGCGCGGGTGACGCCGGTGCTGCGGCCCAGATGCAGCGGGTTGAACAGGCGGATCTGGATCTGCGGATGCGCCGCCAGCGTGGCGATGATCTGGTCCAGACCGTCGCTGGTGGTGTCGTCGAGCAGAATGCGCACGCGCACGCCGCGATCGGCAGCCTTGAGCAGTTCCTCCACCAGCATTCGCGTGCTGATGCCGTCATGGACGATGTAGTACTGCAGATCGAGACTGGTCTGGGCGTTGCGAATCAGCTCGGCGCGGGCGGTGAACGCCTCGCTGCTGTTGGACAGCAGGCGAAAACCCGAGCGGCCCTGATAGGGCGCCGCTTGCGCCTGAATCGAACGGCCGAAGCTGGAATCAGCTGCCGGTAACGCCTGACTTGGCTCGCGCGGGACATCGAGACTGGCACAGCCGCTCAGGAACGAGGCGAGTAACAGCAAAGCGAGTAGGGGCTGTCTGAAGCTCACGTAGGATCATTCCGGTTGGCGGCAAGGGTCGGCATATGGACGCGGTTCTCTGGAAAAAGGTCAGTCGGCTTCCGCCAGCAATCTGACAGCGGTCGCGCCGACCTTGCGCACCGCCTCTTCGATCTGCGCTGTCGGTTTGGCAGCGTAGTTCATCCGCAGGCAATTGCGGTACTTGCCTGAGGCGGAAAAGATACTGCCGACGGCAATCTGTACGCCTTGGTCGTGCAACTCACGATTCAGTTTCAAGGTGTCGAAACCTTCCGGCAATTCGACCCACAACATGAAGCTGCCTTGCGGCCGGCTGGCGCGGGTACCTGCCGGGAAATAGCGGGTCACCCAATCGATCATCAGGTCGCGGCTGCGTTGGTATTGCGTGCGCATGCGCCGCAAATGCGGTTCGAAATGACCAGCCTTGAGAAATTCGGCAATAGCGATCTGCGGCTGCGGCGCGGTCGAGCCGGTGCTGATGTATTTCATGTGCAACACCCGTTCAAGGTATCGACCCGGCGCGACCCAGCCAATGCGCAGTCCCGGCGCCAGGGTCTTGGAAAACGAACTGCACAACAGCACACGGCCGTCTTCGTCGAAGGATTTGATCGTGCGAGGGCGCGGGTAGGTGTAGGACAGTTCGCCATACACGTCGTCCTCGATGATCGCTACGTCGAAGCGCTGCGCGAGGTTGAGCAGGGCGCGTTTGCGCGACTCCGGCATGATGTAGCCGAGCGGGTTATTGCAGTTGGGCGTGAGCTGGATGACCTTGATCGGCCATTGTTCCAGTGCCAGTTCCAGCGCTTCGAGGCTGATCCCGGTGAGCGGGTCGGTGGGAATTTCCAGGGCTTTCATGCCCAGGCCTTTGAGGGTCTGCATGGCGCCATGAAAGCTTGGCGAGTCCACCGCGACAATGTCGCCCGGTTCGCAGATCGCGTGGATGCTGGTAGACAGCGCTTCGTGGCAACCGGTGGTGATCACCAGATCGCTCGCGCTCAACTGGCAGCCGGAGTCGAGCATCAGTCGAGCGATCTGTTCGCGCAGTTCGAGAGTGCCGTGGATGTTGTCGTAATACAGACCGGGCATGTCCTGACGGCGGCTGATCCGCGCCAGCCCACGCAGCAAAGGCTTCATCGTCGGCGAGCTGATGTCCGGCATGCCACGACCCAGTTGCACGACATCCTTGCGCGGCACCGCGCGAATCAACTCCAGCACTTGATCCCACTGCGAAATCTCCACCGGGCGCTGGGCCGGACGGCCGACGGCGGGCAGCTCCGGCAGTTCGCGGCCGACCGGCACAAAGTAGCCGGACTTGGGTTTCGGCGTGGCCAGGCCGCTGTCTTCGAGCACGCGATAGGCCTGTTGCACCGTGCTCAGACTGACCCCGTGTTCGACGCTCAAGGCGCGCACCGATGGCAGCCGGTCACCTGGGCGATAGAAGCCGTTTTCGATGCGCGTGCCGAGCAATTCGGCGAGGTTTACATAAAGGGTCATGGCGCTGCCTCGGTGCGGTGATTCGATAAACCAGTACAGATCTCGCAAAAATCGACAATTCAGTCGACAAAGCGGCAAATCTGTATGTAGTTAATACAGTGTCTTTGAATCTGTAATGGTTTTGCTCGCCCGCGCATCATGGAATCTCTGGCTACCCAAGTAAACAGGAGCATTGAAAATGAACGGCTTGAGCGATGTGCGGTTGACGTTACACGGTCAGGAACTGGCGGCAGGGCAGAAGGACAGTGCGCGCAATGAGATCATGCGCAATGCGCCGTCCGGCCTGAGTCGCTGGAGTCTGTTGTGGCATCGTCTGCACACGCGCAAGGCGTTGCTGGCACTGACGGCGGATCAGCTCAAGGACATCGGGCTGACGCGTGAGCAAGCGCGGGAGGAGGGGTTGAAGCCTTTCTGGCGGATCTGAGATCTGTATGGTCGTTTTGGGCCTCATCGCGAGCAGGCTCACTCCTACAGGGGAACGCATTTCAACTGTAGGAGTGAGCCTGCTCGCGAAAGCGGCCTCAGGATCGCTGCAAAACCATCAGACCAACTCTTTCATCCGATGCCACAACATCCCCAACGCCAACAGCGGCGAACGCAAATGTTTGCCGCCCGGGAAGGTGATGTGCGGCACCTTGGCGAACAGATCAAAGCCACCGCTGTGCTGCCCGCTGATTGCTTCGGCGAGCAACTTGCCCGCCAGGTGCGTGGCATTCACCCCGTGCCCGGAGTACGCCTGTGCGTAATACACATTTGGTTGATCATTGAGCCGGCCAATCTGCGGCAACCGGTTCGCGCCGATGCCGATCATACCGCCCCACTGATAATCGATCTTCACACCCGCCAGTTGCGGGAATACCTCAAGCATCTTCGGCTGCATATACGCCGCGATGTCTTTCGGGTCGCGTCCCGAGTAATGGCAGGCACCGCCGAACAGTAGACGGCGATCCGCCGAGAGCCGGTAGTAATCCAGCGCCACACGCTGGTCGCAGACCGCCATGTTCTGCGGCAGCAGGTCGTGGGCCTGCGCTTCGCTTAACGGCTCGGTGGCGATGATGTAGCTGCCGGCGGGCAGGACTTTGCCGCTGAGTTGCGGGTTCAGATCGTTGAGATAGGCATTGCAGCCAAGCACCAACGTCTTCGCGCGCACTGAGCCTTGGGCTGTATGCACCTTCACTTCAGGGCCGTAGTCGATACGGGTTACTGCCGAATGCTCGAACAGCTTCACGCCCAGTTGCTGCGCTGCTGCTGCTTCGCCCAAGGCCAGGTTCAGCGGATGCAGATGCCCGGAGCCCATGTCGATCAAGCCGCCGACATAGCGTTTGGAACCGACCACCGTGTGCATGTCGTGGGCTTGCAGCAAGCGGGTTTCGTAGCGATAGCCAAGGCCACGCAGTTCTTCGGCGTCTTCGGCAAAGCCTTCGAGGTCGGACGGTTTGTTGGCGAGGTCGCAATAGCCCCAGGTCAGGTCGCAGGCAATCTGAAAACGCTCGACGCGCTGGCGAACGATTTCCACTGCTTCCAGGCCCATCAGTTTCATCTCGCGCACGCCGTCGGTACCGATGACGTTGGTGAACTGATCGAGACCATGACCGACCCCGCGAATCAGCTGCCCGCCGTTGCGACCGCTGGCGCCCCAACCGATCTTGTGCGCTTCCAGCAACACCACGCTGAGGCCGCGTTCGGCCAGTTCCAGCGCCGTGTTCAACCCGGAAAAGCCGCCGCCGACCACACAGACGTCGGCCAGTACGTCACCTTGCAACACCGGGTGATCGGGCTGCGGCAGGCTGCTGGCGGCGTAGTAAGAGGCAACGTGGGGTTGGCTCGCGGAGGTGAAAGCGCGGGCAGTCATAGGCGTCATCCAACGGCTAAGTGTCGAGAAAATTTGACGGAGCATAAGCCGCACGCCCGAACGTGGGCAACATTGGTCGGCCTGCGGTGTCTGGATCTCGGCTTTTGCGGCACAATTGCCGCCTATTCCTCCTCGGTCATCGCTGCAATGAGCTGCAACAGCCAGAAAATCCGCACCTTGCGCCAGCAGATTCCCTCGTTCGAGTGCGTGCCCGGCTGTCACGATTGCTGCGGCCCGGTGACCACTTCGCCGGAAGAAATGGCCCGCCTGCCACGCAAGACCCGCGCCGAGCAAGATGCGGCGATGGAAGAGCTGAACTGTGTGCACCTGGGGCCGAACGGCTGCACGGTGTATGAAGAGCGGCCGTTGATTTGCCGTTTGTTCGGCACGACCAAGACCTTGCCTTGTCCGAATGAGCGGCGCCCGGTGGAGTTGATTCATCCGCGGGTGGAGAAGCAGATATTCGAGTACATGGCGGCGAATCGGCAGGTGTTGGTTTAACGCGTTCACTCGGAACCGATTCGACGCCATCGCGAGCAGGCTCGCTCGCACATTTGGAATGCATTTCCCTGTGGGAGCGAGCCTGCTCGCGAATGGAGCGCCAGCGATCTTCAATCCGGAATAGGTAAGCTCAAGCTCTCCTTCACCTCTTCCATCACGATATAACTCTTCGACTCGCGCACATGCGGCAGCTTCAGCAGAATGTCGCCGAGCAGCTTGCGGTAAGACGCCATCTCGGAAATCCGCGCCTTCACCAGATAGTCGAAATCCCCCGACACCAGATGACACTCCAGCACGTGCGGCAACTTCAGCACCGCGCGTCGGAACTCCTCGAAAGTGTCGCCGGATTTGTAGTCGAGGCTGATCTCGACGAACACCAGCAAGCTACCCTTCAAATGCTGCGGATTCAGCCGGGCGTTGTAGCCCATGATGATCCCTTCACGCTCCAGGCGCCGTACCCGTTCGGTGCAGGGCGTGGTGGAGAGGCCGACCTTTTCCCCAAGTTCGGTAAAGGAAATCCGCCCGTCCGCCTGCAGGATCCGCAAGATGTTGCGGTCGATCTTGTCCAGCTCACGTTTGGTCTGAGTGTTGGTACGCATAGGGGATGCGCCTCCGTGAAAAGGGTTTTTGCCGAGAATTGTCGCCAAATATAGGCGCTTATATAGTGAAAAGCACTGGCATTTCTTTTTTACACTGCGCCCATCATTGCTCTAACAACAGACGTACGCGGCCCTGCCGCGATGAGGGATACAAAAATGCGCGTAATGGTCTTGGGTAGCGGCGTCATCGGTACCGCCAGTGCTTACTATCTGGCCCGTGCCGGGTTTGAAGTGGTGGTGGTCGATCGGCAGCCAGCCGCGGCCATGGAGACCAGTTTCGCCAACGCCGGCCAGGTATCGCCGGGCTACGCCTCGCCGTGGGCCGCGCCGGGCGTGCCGCTGAAGGCGATCAAGTGGCTGTTGCAGCGCCACGCCCCTCTCGCGATAAAAGCCACCGCAGACATCGACCAGTACCTGTGGATGGCGCAGATGCTGCGCAACTGCACCGCCAGCCGTTACGCGGTGAACAAGGAGCGCATGGTGCGTCTGTCCGAGTACAGCCGCGACTGCCTCGATGAATTGCGCGCCGAAACCGGTATTGCCTACGAAGGCCGCAGCCTCGGCACGACTCAATTGTTCCGCACTCAGGCACAGCTTGATGGCGCCGCCAAAGACATCGCTGTGCTGAAAGAATCCGGCGTGCCGTTTGAAGTCCTCGACCGCGCCGGCATTGCCCGCGTCGAACCAGCCCTGGCGGGCGTCACCGACATTCTCGCCGGTGCCCTGCGCTTGCCGAACGACCAGACTGGCGACTGCCAGATGTTCACCACACGTCTCGCCGAAATGGCGGTGAAGCTGGGTGTCGAATTCCGTTTCGGTCAGGACATCCAGAAACTCGACTACGCCGGTGATCGCATCAACGGTGTGTGGATCGACGGCAAGCTGGAAACCGCTGACCGCTACGTACTGGCGCTCGGCAGCTACTCGCCGCAACTGCTCAAACCGCTGGGCATCAAGGCGCCGGTGTATCCGCTCAAGGGTTACTCGCTGACCGTGCCGATCACCAACCCGGCAATGGCCCCGACTTCGACTATTCTCGACGAGACCTACAAGGTCGCGATCACCCGTTTCGACAACCGTATCCGTGTTGGCGGCATGGCCGAGATCGCCGGTTTTGACCTGTCGCTGAACCCGCGTCGCCGTGAAACCCTGGAGATGATCGTCAACGACCTTTATCCTCAGGGCGGTAATCTGGCCGAGGCGAGCTTCTGGACCGGTCTGCGTCCGACCACCCCGGACGGCACCCCGATCGTTGGCGCCACGCCGTTCAAGAACCTGTTCCTCAACACCGGTCACGGCACGCTCGGTTGGACCATGGCGTGCGGTTCCGGTCGTTTGCTGGCCGACCTGATGGCGAAGAAAAAGCCACAGATCAGCGCCGAAGGCCTCGATATTTCCCGTTACGGCAACAAAATTCAGGAGTCCGCAAAACATGTCAATCCAGCGCCAGCTCACCAATGAGCGCATGAGTCAGATCGTCAGCCACAACGGCACCGTGTATCTGGCCGGGCAGGTCGGCGACGACTTCGACGCCGGGATTGAGCAGCAGACCCGCGAGGTACTGGCTAATATCGAGCGCTTGCTCGATCTGGCCGGCACCGACAAACAGCATCTGCTGTCGGCGACCATCTACCTGAACGACATCGAAGCACACTTTGCCGGGATGAACTCGGTGTGGGACCAGTGGCTGCCCAAAGGCGCCGCCCCGGCCCGTGCCACCGTCGAAGCGAAAATGGCCAAACCGAGCATTCTGGTGGAAATTTCCATCGTCGCCGCGCTGCCGTAACCGTTGTAAAGATCCCTCTCCCGGCGCTGTTGGCGGTTCACGTCGTCAGTCGGCGCCGGTTTTTCTTCCCATGACCGCCTAGAAGTCTGCCGCCATGCGTCCTGCCCGTGCCCTGATCGACCTAGAAGCCCTGCGCCACAACTACCGAATTGCCCGCGAAGTCACTGGCGCCAAGGCGCTTGCGGTGATCAAGGCGGACGCCTACGGCCATGGCGCGGTGCGTTGCGCCCAGGCACTGGAAACCGAGGCCGACGGTTTTGCCGTCGCCTGCATCGAAGAAGCGCTGGAGTTGCGCGCGGCCGGCATCAAGGCCCCGGTGTTGTTGCTGGAAGGCATCTTCGAAGCCGATGAGCTGGCGCTGATTGTCGAGCATGATTTCTGGACCGTGGTGCATTCGCTGTGGCAGCTCGAAGCGATCGAGCAGGCGACACTGAGCAAGCCGATCACCGTGTGGCTGAAGCTCGATTCGGGCATGCACCGCGTTGGTCTGCATCCGAAGGACTATCCGGCGGCCTATCAGCGTCTGCTGGCCAGCGGCAAAGTGGCGAAAATCGTCTTGATGAGCCACTTCGCCCGTGCCGATGAACTGCACGCGCAGAGCAGCACCGAGCAAGTCGCGGTGTTTGAAGCGGCGCGTCAGGGCCTGGCGGCAGAAGTCAGCCTGCGTAACTCGCCGGCCGTACTCGGTTGGCCGCAGATTCACAGCGACTGGGTACGTCCGGGCATCATGCTCTACGGCGCGACCCCGTTCGAGGAGGCCAACGCCGTGGCTGATCGCCTGCAACCGGTGATGACCCTGGAGTCGAAAGTCATCTGCGTCCGTGAACTGCCCGCCGGTGAGCCGATCGGCTACGGTGCCAAATTCATCACCGACAAGCCGATGCGCGTCGGCGTGGTGGCGATGGGTTATGCCGATGGCTACCCGCGTCAGGCGCCGACCGGTACGCCGGTACTGGTGGCGGGTAAACGCAGCCGGATTCTCGGTCGCGTGTCGATGGACATGCTCTGCATCGACCTCACCGATGTGCCTGAAGCTGGCCTCGGTTCGAGCGTTGAGCTGTGGGGTAAAAACATCCTCGCCAGCGAAGTGGCGCAGTGGGCCGACACCATTCCGTACCAGATCTTCTGCAATCTGCGTCGGGTGCCAAGGCTCTATTCCGAGGGTTGACGCCGCTACGGGGGCCAAGTGTTGTAAATACTGAACGCTGTCGCCATGATAACGCTCAATATTCTTACAACATCAGGAGGCTCCCGCCTTGGACGTCGGTGAACGACTGCAATCGATCCGCAAGCTCAAAGGGCTTTCCCAGCGTGAACTCGCCAAACGCGCGGGCGTCACCAACAGCACCATTTCGATGATCGAAAAGAACAGCGTCAGCCCTTCGATCAGTTCGCTGAGGAAGGTACTGGGCGGGATTCCCATGTCGATGGTCGAGTTCTTTTCCGAAGAAATCCTGCAGGAAGTCCCGACCCAGATCGTTTACAAGGCCAACGAGCTGATCGACATTTCCGACGGCGCCGTGACCATGAAACTGGTCGGCCGCGCGCACCCCAGCCGCGCCATCGCCTTCCTCAATGAAATCTACCCGCCGGGCGCCGATACCGGCGAAGAAATGCTCACCCATGAAGGCGAAGAAACCGGGATTCTGGTGGAAGGTCGTCTGGAACTGGTGGTGGGTCTGGAAACTTTTATTCTCGAAGCCGGCGACAGCTACTACTTTGAAAGTACCAAGCCGCACCGTTTTCGTAATCCGTTCGACGCGCCTGCGCGACTAATCAGCGCAGCCACGCCGGCGAATTTTTAACAAAGAGGTGCCAAGCCATGATGGCAAAGGCATCCGTAGAGTTTTTCTACCGTGCGGTATAACCCCTTCGACTATGGGGTTGTTTCAGTGTGGCGGGCTACCCGCTATACTTCCGCCTGCCTGCGAACCGTGGCCGCAGGCGTGAATAGCCACCATTGAGGGTGAACGCGTGAACCTAATTATGAAAATGCTGGCTGCACCAGCAACCGTACTGGCCCTCTGGGCTGTCAGCGCTCAAGCTGCGACGAATGACGACATTGCCAAACGCCTCGATCCGGTCGGTCAGGTGTGTGTTCAAGGCAAGGAGTGCAAGGGGATGGAAGTTGCCGCTTCGGCAGGCGGCGGTGGCGGGGCGAAAACCCCGGATGAGGTGATTGCCAAGCATTGCAATGCTTGCCACGGTACCGGGTTGTTGGGCGCGCCGAAGATCGGTGACACCGCAGCGTGGAAAGAGCGTGCTGATCATCAGGGTGGTCTTGATGGCATCCTCGCCAAAGCCATCACCGGTATCAATTCGATGCCGCCGAAAGGCACCTGCGCCGATTGCTCGGATGATGAGTTGAAGGGCGCGATCCAGAAGATGTCTGGCCTGAAGTAAGCCGCGTCTCTGGCGAAAAAAACCGTCTTCGGACGGTTTTTTTGTGCCTGCGATTCAGTAGCCCTCATCGGAACGCCGCCCGCCCAGCCCTCTCCCTGAGGGAGAGGGGGCCGACCGAGGTGTCTTTCGCTATCCATCGACCTGAGAGACCTTAGCGATTATGGATTCAGCACATCACTTTCACGTCGGCATACCTCCCCAATATCCCCCAATCTGTCCCCTCTACCTCTGGGAGAGGGCTAGGGTGAGGGCAAGCGATCTCCAGCCATAAAAAACTCCTGTGGCCGACAATCGTCCAGAACTTTTTGGCTGTCCTTTGCAGCAAACTCAAGGCAAGCTCGGTCTACCCCTATTCACGGAACGGGCAGGAGGCTTCAGATGGTGCAGTTGTGTTCGATCGAACAGGCGGTGGACGACGTGCTGGCGCGGTTGCCGGCGCATATCCACATGGGCATGCCGCTGGGGTTGGGCAAGCCAAATCACTTCGTCAACGCGCTGTACCGACGGATCAAAGGCCTGCCCGAGCGGCAACTGACGATCTACACCGCGCTGTGCCTCGGCCGGCCGAACCTGGGCGATGGTTTGCAAAAACGCTTTATCGAACCCTTCGTCGAACGCGTCTTCGGTGACTACCCGGAGTTCGATTTCCTCGCCGACCTGCACCGCGACAGCCTGCCCGCCAACATCCGTATCGAGCAGTTTTTCATGCAGCCCGGCAGCCTGCTCAATAGCGCGCCGGCTCAACAGGATTACGTCAGCAGCAACTACAGCCACGCCGCGCGCGACATCAACGCCGCCGGGCTCAATCTGGTGGCGCAATTACTGGCCAGCAGCAGCGAACACCCCGACCGTCTGAGCCTGAGTTGCAACCCGGACATCACCCTCGACCTGTTGCCGATGATCGCCAAGCGCCGCCACGCCGGGGAGACCATTTTGCTGGTCGGTCAGGTGCACACCGATCTGCCGTACATGCCCGGTGATGCCGAAGTCGATATCGACACCTTCGACCTGCTGATCGACGCGAAAGACAGCAGCACGCTGTTTTCCACGCCGAACATGCCGGTGGGCTTTCAGGATCATTTCATTGGCTTGCACGCCAGCACGCTGGTGCGCGACGGCGGTACATTGCAGATCGGCATCGGCTCGATGGGCGATGCGCTGACTGCCGCTCTGCTCGCCCGTCAGGCAGATAACGCCGGATACACAGCGTTACTCAATGACATCAACCTCAGCCAGTGGGCGCAATTGATCGAACGCGAGGGCGGCACGGGGCCGTTCGCCAAAGGCCTGTACGGTTGCAGCGAAATGTTCGTCAACGGCCTGCTGGTGCTGGCGGATGCCGGGATCATCCGCCGCAAGGTCTACCCCGATGTGCCAACGCAGGAACA
The DNA here is from genome assembly GCF_900110195.1 of Pseudomonas sp. ok266. NCBI lineage: Bacteria > Pseudomonadati > Pseudomonadota > Gammaproteobacteria > Pseudomonadales > Pseudomonadaceae > Pseudomonas > Pseudomonas sp. ok266. Next base: position 340,624 of record NZ_FOCU01000001.1, read on the forward strand.
GGCCAACGCCGGCACCCTCGACGAGGCGGCGCAGACTGACGGCATCTCGGTGCACGGCGGTTTCTTCCTTGGCCCGCGCAGTTTCTACGAGCGCCTGCGTGAGTTACCGCAGAGCAAACGCCTCGAATTCAACATGACCCGCATCAGTTACATCAACGAGTTGTATGGGCAGGAAGAGCTCAAGCGCTTGCAGCGTCTTGACGCGCGATTCATCAACACCGTGTTCACCATGACTTTGCTCGGTGCCGGTGTGGCGGATCAGCTGGAAGACGGGCGGGTGCTCAGCGGTGTCGGCGGGCAGTACAACTTTGTGGCGCAGGGGCACGCGCTGCACGATGCCCGTTCGATTCTGATCCTGCGCAGCTGGCGTGAGTCCGGTGGTGATGTCAGCTCCAACATCGTTTGGGAGTACGGTCACTGCACGATTCCACGGCATCTGCGCGATCTCGTCGTGACCGAATACGGCATCGCCGATCTGCGCGGTAAATCCGACGCAGTGGTGATCGAGTCGCTGCTGAACATCAGCGACTCACGCTTCCAGCAGGGCTTGATCGAGCAAGCGCAAAAGGTCGGCAAGCTGCCAAAGGATTTCCGCCTCGACCCACGCTTTGCCGATAACACACCGCAGCGTCTGCAGGCGATCGCCGCACGGCATCCGAACCTGTTTCCGGAGTATCCGCTGGGCTGTGATTTCACTGCGATCGAACGGGATTTGCTGCGGGCGCTGAACTGGCTGAAGAGCAAATTCAAACTCACCGAAATCCTCGAACTCGGCAAGGCGGCCCTCGATGCGCCGGAGGCTTCGCTGTATCCCGAGCATCTTCAACGCATGCAGCTGACAAACCCGGAAGGCCTGAAAGAAGACCTCTTTCAGCGCCTGCTCCTCACCGGCCTCAAAGCCACCGCGCAGTAACAAGCGACAAAAAACCTGTGGGAGCGAGCTTGCTCGCGAAAGCGGTTAGTCAGTCACTGAAGAGGGGACTGATCTGACGCCTTCGCGAGCAAGCTCGCTCCCACAGGTATTGCGGTGAGCTTGCGGCTTTCAGCGGTTATTCGATGAAGGTAACAACGCCATCCTTCAGCGATTTCACCCGAGCCAGCGATTCAACGCGGTAGCCCTGCGAATCCAGCTCGGCGCGGCCGCCCTGGAACGACTTCTCGATGACGATGCCCAGACCGGCAACGGTCGCGCCGGCTTGCTTGATGATCGAGATCAGCGCTTGCGACGCCTTACCGTTGGCCAGGAAGTCGTCGATGATCAGCACGCGGTCGCTGCTGGTCAGGTGGCGCGGGGAGATGGCCACGGTGCTTTCGGTCTTCTTGGTGAACGAGTAAACGGTCGCCGACAGCAGGTTTTCCGTCAGGGTCAGGGACTGTTGCTTGCGGGCGAAGATCACCGGCACGCCGAGGTTCAGACCGGTCATGATCGCCGGGGCGATGCCCGAGGCTTCGATGGTGACGATCTTGGTGATGCCCGAATCCTTGAACAGCGAGGCGAATTCGTCGCCGATCAGCTTCATCAGGGCCGGGTCGATCTGGTGGTTCAGGAAGGCGTCGACCTTCAGGACCTGGTCGGAAAGCACAATGCCTTGTTCGCGGATTTTCTGGTGCAATGCTTCCATGAAGCTGTCCTCTTTTGGCGCTTTGTGCGCCGAAGGTCTAGTAAAAAAAGTGGTCAATTCTAGCGCTTTAACATCGCGCGTATATCGGCCAATGCGTTGTTGCCGCGCACGGCTTTGACTTCGGTCGGTGTGTCGTCGTTGCCTTCCCACGCCAGATCGTCCGGCGGCAGCTCATCGAGGAAGCGGCTGGGCGCGCAGTCGATGATCTCGCCGTACTGCTTGCGCTTGGCGGCGAAGGTGAAGGCCAGGGTCTGACGCGCGCGGGTGATGCCCACGTAGGCCAGGCGGCGTTCCTCTTCGATGGTGTCGGCTTCGATGCTGGAGCGGTGCGGGAGGATTTCCTCTTCCATGCCCATGATGAACACGTAAGGGAACTCCAGACCCTTGGACGCGTGCAAAGTCATCATCTGCACGCCTTCGGCGCCGTCTTCCTCTTCCTGCTGACGTTCGAGCATGTCGCGCAGGACGAGTTTGCCGATGGCGTCCTCGACGGTCATTTCGCCTTCTTCGTCCTTTTCAAGGGTGTTTTTCAACGCCTCGATCAGGAACCAGACGTTGCTCATCCGGTAATCGGCCGCCTTGTCGCTGGAGCTGTTGGTGCGCAGCCAGTTCTCATAGTCGATGTCCATGACCATGCTGCGCAGCGCCGAGATCGGATCCTCACCGGCGCATTGCTCACGGACCTTGTCCATGAAGCGTTTGAAGCGCGACAGGCGATCGGTGAAGCGGCTGTCCAGATGCTCGCCCAGACCGATTTCGTCGGTGGCGGCGTACATCGAGATCTTGCGTTCGGTGGCGTAGTTGCCGAGTTTTTCCAGGGTGGTCGAGCCGATTTCGCGGCGCGGTACGTTGATCACCCGCAGGAAGGCGTTGTCGTCATCCGGGTTGACGATCAGGCGGAAGTAAGCCATCAGGTCCTTCACTTCCTGGCGGCCGAAGAAGCTGTTGCCGCCGCTCAGGCGATACGGCACCTGGTGGTGCTGTAGCTTCAGTTCGATCAGCTTGGCCTGGTAGTTGCCGCGATAAAGGATGGCGAAATCGCTGTACGGACGGTCGGTGCGCAAGTGCAGGCTGAGAATTTCCATGGCCACGCGCTCGGCTTCGGCGTCCTCATTGCGGCAGCGGATCACGCGGATCTCGTCGCCGTGGCCCATCTCGCTCCACAGCTGCTTTTCGAATTCGTGCGGGTTGTTCGAGATCAGCACGTTGGCGCAGCGCAGGATGCGGCTGGTGGAGCGGTAGTTCTGCTCGAGCATCACCACTTTCAGGGACGGATAGTCGTCCTTGAGCAGCATCAGGTTTTCCGGCCGCGCACCGCGCCAGGCGTAGATCGACTGGTCGTCGTCGCCGACCACGGTGAACTGGTTGCGCTTGCCGATGAGCATTTTTACCAGCAGGTATTGGCTGGCGTTGGTGTCCTGGTATTCGTCGACCAACAGGTAACGGACCTTGTTCTGCCACTTTTCGAGGATGTCGGCATGTTCTTCGAAGAGTTTTACCGGCAGCAGGATCAGGTCGTCGAAGTCCACCGCGTTGAACGCTTTCAGCGTGCGCTGGTAGTGGGTGTAGACGATGGCGGCGGTCTGTTCCTTGGGATTGCGCGCGTTCTCCAGCGCCTGAGGCGGCAGGATCAGGTCGTTTTTCCAGGCGCCGATCATGTTCTTGATCTCGTCGACGCCGTCGTCGCCCGCGTACTCCTTCTGCATGATGTCGGTCATCAGGGCTTTGACGTCGGTCTCGTCGAAGATCGAGAAACCGGGTTTGTAGCCCAGCCGCACGTGTTCCTTGCGGATGATGTTCAGACCGAGGTTGTGGAACGTGCAGACGGTCAGGCCGCGACCTTCGCCGGCCCGCAGCAGAGTGCCGACCCGCTCTTTCATCTCGCGCGCGGCCTTGTTGGTAAAGGTCATGGCGACGATGTACTGGGCACGGATGCCGCAGTTCTGGATCAGGTGCGCGATTTTGCGCGTGATCACGCTGGTTTTGCCGGAGCCAGCACCGGCGAGCACCAATAGAGGGCCGCCGACGTAGTTCACGGCTTCTTGCTGCCGGGGATTGAGTCGGGACATACGAAAATTCGGGAGTCATTGACGAAATGGGCCGGCATTTTAACAGGCTCAGCGATTTGTGCTGCTCTCTCCGACTTGTGACGTACCACGCGATTCAAATTTGCCGGTTTTGTTACTTTCGCGGAGGATGCGCGGTGATTTTGCGGCTAATGTTCTCATTCGTGACACAAAATAACGTTTTGATAACCGTTGTCATTTGGTCATTGAACGGCGCAACGGCATAATGCCCCGCCCACATCATTGCAGAGTCTAGGGAGCTAGCTTGTCTACGCCTGTCGAACCCTTGCGTTTGCTGCTACTGGCCGAAGAGCCAGCGTGGACAGCGTTATTGCGTGAGTGTCTGGCTCCAATGGGGAGCGCGGCGGTGCTGATCAGCGCGCCGAGCTGGGATTCGGTCAGCAGTTTGTTCGAAGACAACCGCCATGCGGTGTTGTTGACCCTTCCGGCATTGCAACCGGCACCGGGCCGGTGCAGCCTGCCGACGGTCTTGCTGCTGGAGCATGAACCGGACACCGCGCCGGTTGGCGTCAGTGACTGGCTGGTGTTCGACGCCCTCGACGCCGGCATGCTGCGCCGCTGCCTGCGCCATGTGCGCGAACGCGGCGTTCTCGAAAACACCCTGCAACGCCTCGCCGAGCAGGATCCGCTGACCGGCATCGCCAACCGTCAGGGTTTCCAGACCTTGCTTGCTGCGCGCCTCGCGGAAAACGACGGTCGCGGCCTGGCCCTCGGGCATCTCGATCTCGACAACTTCCGCCACGCCAACGATGCGCTTGGCCATCAGGCGGGCGATCGCTTGATCCTGCAAGTGGTCGCACGGCTGAAAAGTCAGCTCGAAGCCGGTGATCAACTGGCGCGACTGGGCAGCGACGAATTTGCACTGCTGATCGACACCCGCCGTGCACCGCAGCGCGCCGAGTGGATGGCCGAACGCATCACCGAAGCGCTCGCCGAACCGTATTGGGTCGATGGCGAAAGCCTGCTGATCGGCTCCAGTCTCGGCATCGCCCACGCCCGTGCGCAGGGCGGCGCTGATCCGCTGATGTGGCACGCCCACATCGCCATGCAGCAGGCCAAGAGCACCCAGGGCTGCACCTTCCATATCTTCAACGAACGCATCAACCGCAATGCGCGGAGCATGGCCGACCTCGAAAGCGAGTTGCGCCGAGCGTTGCGTCGCGATGAGCTGGAGTTGCATTACCAGCCACGCCTGAATCTTGAGGATGGCCAGATTGTCGGCCTAGAAGCGTTGGTGCGCTGGCGTCATGGCGAGCGCGGTTTGCTGCCGCCGAGTGAATTTGTCCCTTTGGCCGAGCAGAGCGGTTTGATTGTGCCGCTGGGTTACTGGGTGATTTCCCGGGCCTTGCGTGACATGCAGGCGTTGCGCGAGCGCGGACTGCCGGCGCTGCACATGGCGATCAACCTGTCGTTCCGCCAGTTTCAAGACAGTCAGTTGTTGCCGACGCTGAGCCGGTTGATTGCCGAGCGTGGCGTTGAGGCCCAGTGGCTGGAATTCGAACTGACTGAAACCGCCGTGATGCGCCGTAGCGATCTGGTCAAGCAGACCATGGACGCTCTCGGCCGTCTCGGTGTGCGCTTCTCGCTGGATGACTTTGGCACCGGGTTCTCGTCGTTCGTGCACCTCAACAGCCTGCCGATCACCTTGTTGAAGATCGACAAAAGCTTTGTCGGCGGCATGGAGCAGCGCGAAGAGAACCGCAAACTGGTGCACGCGATGATCAATCTCGCGCACAACCTGCATCTGGAAGTGGTGGCGGAGGGGGTGGAAACCCCTGAACAGCTAGAACTGTTGCGCGGGTTTGGTTGCGATCAGGTGCAGGGTTATCTGATCAGCCGGCCGTTGCCGTTGGCGGAGTTGGTTGAATATCTAACCTTCGGCTCAAGCCAACAGTCAGCCCTCGAAATCGTGAGCTGAACGCATAACCCTGTGGGAGCGAGCTTGCTCGCGAAGGCTGCGACACATTCAATACACATGTGTCAGGTACACCGCTTTCGCGAGCAAGCTCGCTCCCACAGGGGAACTTCATTCAGGTTGAGGGATGTTGAAGCCCCGAGATTGCGGCTCCAGCCGAATCATCCGCTTCATCTTCCACTCGAATGCCAGCGTCAAACTCACCGCCGCACACGCCAGGCCCAGCGCCAATCCCCACCAGACACCCGTCGGCCCCCAGTTCAAATGGAACGCCATCCACCATGCCGCCGGTGCGCCAATCAGCCAATAGCAAGCGAGCCCGACCAGAAACGTGGTCTTTGCATCCTTGAGGCCACGAATGCAGCCCATGGCAATCGTCTGCGTGCCGTCGAACAGCTCGAACCACGCCGCCACTGCCAGCAGGCTCACCGCCAGGCGAATCACCTCGGCAAACGCCGGATCATTGTGATCGAGGAACAACCCGACCAACTGGTTCGGCAACAGCCAGAACACCATGGCGAAACCCAGCATCACCACGGCGCCGAAGACGATCCCGACCCGTCCGGACATCCGCGCATCACTCAGTTGCCCGGCGCCGTAATGCTGGCCGACGCGCATGGTGATCGCGTACGACATCCCCGCCGGCACCATGAACGCCACCGAGACAATTTGCAGGGCAATCTGGTGCGCGCCCAATTGCGTGCTGCCCATGGTGCCCATGCACAACGCCGCGAAGGCGAACAAACCGACTTCCACCGCGTAGGTGCCGCCGATTGGCAGGCCGAGGCGCCACAGTTCTTTGAGATATTGCCGGTTGGGCCGCGACAAGCCTTCGCGCAATGGATAAGCGTCATAGGCCGGATGCCGGCGAATATGCCAGGCCAGCGCCAACGCCATGCAATTGGCGACAATCGCTGTGACCAGGCCGATGCCCGTCAGGCCCATTTTCGGCAGACCGAACATGCCGGTGATCAGCGCGTAATTGAGCAGGAAATTCGCCACCGTGCCGGCCAGGCTGATGACCATCACCGGTGTCGCCCGGCCGATTGCACTGGTGAAACCGCGCAGGGCCATGAAGCTCAGGTAGCCGGGCAGGGCGAAGGGCAGGGCAATCAGGAATTGCCCGGCCGCGTTGACGTTGGTTTCGGTCTGGCCGAACAGCAGCAACACCGGTTTCAGGTTCCACAGCAGCAACCCGGCGCCCAGCGCCATCAGCCACGCCAGCCACAATCCGGCCTGGGTCAGACGCGCAGCGCCAATGATGTCGCCGGCGCCCTTGCGAATCGCCACCAATGTGCCGACCGCTGCAATCACGCCGATGCAGAAAATCGACACGAACGAATAAGTCGCCGCACCGAGACCGCCGCCCGCAAGCGCTTCAGGACTCAGGCGCGCCATCATCAACGTGTCAGTCAGTACCATCAACATGTGCGCCAACTGTGAAGCAATCAACGGCCCTGCCAGCCGCAGAATGGCCCAGAGTTCGGTACGCACAGGATGCTGCATGGTCATCACCACTCAATTTCAGAGGGAACAGGAGACCGTCGATTCTCGGCGCTTGGCGGGCTTTGCACAAAGGGATAAAAAGGATGGGTGGCATGATTAAAACTCATCCTGGGTAAACGGTTTAAGATTGGCTTTATCCCGCTATCGGAGCTTTCTGCATGTCTCGTCGTCTTCCTCCCTTGTATGCCCTGCGCGCATTTGAAGCGGCGGCGCGACATAGTTCGTTCACCCGGGCTGCCGAGGAACTGTCGATTACCCGGAGTGCGGTGAGTCGGCATATTCGGACCCTCGAAGATCACTTCGCCTGTCGGCTGTTTCATCGCAGCGGGCGCAATCTGCAACTGACCGAAGCGGCGCGGTTGCTGCTGCCCGGGATCCGCGAAGGCTTCAGTGCGCTGGAGCGGGCCTGCAATACCTTGCGTGCCGAGGACGACATTTTGCGCATGAAAGCGCCCTCGACCCTGACCATGCGCTGGTTGCTCGCGCGCCTGAGTCGCTTCCGTCATTTGCAGCTTGGCAACGAAGTGCAACTGACCAGTGCGTGGATGGACGTCGATTCGGTGGACTTCAACGATGAGCCGTTCGACTGCGCGGTGCTGTTGAGTGACGGGCATTTTCCGCCGGACTGGGAGGCCAGCCTGCTGTTTCCTGAAGAGCTGATTCCGGTGGGGGCGCCAAACCTGCTGAATGATCAGCCGTGGGATCTGGCTCGACTGGCTTGCACCGAATTACTTCACCCGACACCGGACCGTCGCGATTGGCGCAGTTGGCTGGAACACATGGGGCTGTCCGATCAGGTGTCACTCAAGGGTGGGCAAGTGTTCGATACCCTCGAATTGGGCATGATCGCGGCGGCGCGCGGGTACGGTGTGTCGATGGGCGACCTGTTGATGGTCGCCGAAGATGTGGCGCAGGGAAGGCTGAGCCTGCCGTGGCCAACCGCGGTCGCCAGCGGCTTGAATTACTACCTTGTGTGGCCAAAGACCCGCCCGGGAGGTGAACGTTTGCGCCGTCTCAGCGACTTTCTGCAAAGCGAAGTCCGCGCCATGGAGTTGCCGGCGGTCGCGCGCTTGAGCTGAAACGTTAGAGCCGCCACAATGCCGGCCTTGTGCCATAACCTTGTTTTCCGCTCAAGTATTTGGATCCACCGCCGAATACGTGCTTGTGGAACCGTCGTGCCGGTATCCACGATTCACCCCCACAACCAGAAAAATTTCCGAGTCGAGATCAAGGAGGATCCCGTGGCTCGGCCAGGAGCTGTCCATGTCTCAACCTCGCGCTCGGATCGCCTCGCAGCTGGGCCTCGCGCTCGCTGTAATACTGGCGATAGTTATCAGTGGCAGTACGGTGTTCGCCTTGCGTTCGCTGGACTCCGCCAACCTCGCCACCCGTGAAGAGCATCTGGCCAGTGAGGCGCGGCTGCTGGCCGACCAACTGAGCACATTCCACGGCACGCTGCGTGAAAGCACCCAGCGCCTGAGCGGGCTGTTCGAGAAGCGCTTTAGCGCAGGTCTGAGCATTCACCCGAGTGAGCCGGTGAATGTTGCCGGCACCCAGACCCCGGGTCTGCATCTGGGCAGCGAAGTGCTGAACAACAACTTCAAGGAAGTCGACGAGTTCAAGCAGATGACCGCCGGCGTCGCCACACTGTTCGTGCGCAGCGGCGAAGACTTCATCCGCGTCAGCACTTCGCTGACCAAACAGGATGGCACCCGTGCCATCGGCACCTTGCTCGATCACGCGCACCCGGCCTACGCGAAGTTGATGGCGGGGCAGGGTTACGTCGGTCGCGCCTTGCTGTTCGATCGCTCCTACATGACCCAATACACCCCGGTGCGCGATGGCAGCGGCAAGGTGATTGCGGTGCTGTTCGTCGGCTTCGATTACACCGACGCGCAGAACATCCAGTTCGATAACCTCAAGCGCTTCCGCATTGGCCAGAGCGGTTCGCTGGCGTTGCTCGACGAGCAAAACAAATGGCTGGTCGCGCCGGCGGGGGTGCAGGCGCTGGATCAAGCCGTTCCGGTGATCAAAGGTTTGGCTGCAAAGCCGGGCAAGGGTGAGTTCTGGAGCGACACCTCGGAAGATTTCTACAGCATTGCCGTGCCGTTCGATGGCGGACCATGGTCGGTCGTGGCGAGCATGCCGAAAGCCGAGATCCGCGCGGTGACCTGGAGCGTGGGTACGCAACTGGCCATTGGCAGTCTGTTGGCGATGCTGCTGGCGGTCGGATCTGTGGTCTGGCTGCTGCGCAGCAAACTGGCGCCTCTGGGGGATCTGGTGCGTCAGGCCGAGGCCTTGGGCGCCGGTGATCTGAGCGTTCGCCTGAACGTATCGAGCAACGATGAAATCGGTCAGTTGTCGCGCGCGTTCAACCAGATGAGCCAGGCGCTGTCGACCATGGTCGAGCACATCCGCCGCTCTTCGGAAGAGGTCAATAGCCGTGCCCAGGCCCTGTCCGGTTTGTCCGGTGGTGCGTATGAAGGCATGGAGCAACAATCTGGCGAAATCACCAGCATGGCCGGCGCGGTGGAAGAGTTCAGTGCGACGTCGTTGAACATCGCCGACAACATGGGCGCGACCCAGCGTCTGGCGCAGGAAAATGCCCAGCAAACGCAGATTGGCCGCAGCTCGATGGAAGAAGCGTCGTCCTCGCTGGAGCAAATCGCTGGCGCCCTGAACAGCACCGCTACCGTGATCAACACCCTCGGTCAGCGTTCGCAGGAAATTGGCGGCATTGTCGGTGTGATTACTTCGATTGCCGAACAGACTAACTTGCTGGCGCTCAACGCCGCGATTGAAGCGGCACGTGCCGGTGAACAAGGTCGCGGCTTCGCCGTGGTAGCCGATGAAGTGCGCAGCCTGGCCTCGCGTACTCGTCAGGCGACTGATGAAATTTCCAGCATGATCCACAGCATCCAGCAGGAAACCGGTAACGCGATCAGCACCATGGAGCAGGGCAATGTGCTGATGCAGGAAGGTTTGTCGCGCAACGCCAACGTGGCGTCGGCGCTGGCGCGAATCGATGAACAGAGCCGTTCGGCGGGACAGCAGTTTGCCGCGATTACCACGGCCACTCAGGAGCAGAGCAGCACCGCGACGTTGTTGAGCAGCAATTTGCAGAGCATCGCACTGGCCAACAGTGAGCAGCGTGAGGTTGTGTCGAACCTGGCGGTGACGGCTAAAGAGCTGGAGAAACTGGCGGCGGATTTGCGTTCCGAGGTTGATCGCTTCCGTTGATACAGCCTTGATATAGCTTTCGCGAGCAAGCTCGCTCCCACATTTTCCGGGGTAGCTCACAAATTGTGTGAACACCCCAAAACCTTGTGGGAGCGAGCTTGCTCGCGAAGGCATCCCTGCCAATTCTTGATAAATCACACGATCGCAAGCTCCGTTACACTTGCTGAAACGTTTCCGCAGCGCTATAAAAATGGCACAACTCCAATAAAGGCTGCTGCCATGACCCCGCTCAAACTCGCCGTCGCCCTCGGCGCATTCTCTGCTGCTTCCCACGCCATGGCTTGGGATTACGTCCTTCTCGATACCAACAAGCCCGCGCAAAACTGGACCATCACCAGTGAGCAGCTCGGCGTGAAAACCGCCAAACCCTTCTCCGTGAGCCTGCGTACCTTGCACGGTGGGCGGCAAGAAGGCGTCAGCATCGTCGATATCGATAACGGCGCGATGAAACTCTCGGTGGTGCCCACCCGAGGCATGAACGTCTTGCAGGCTTCTGTCGGCAACGTGCGGATGGGTTGGGATTCGCCGGTCAAGGACGTGGTCAACCCGGCCTTTATCGAGCTCAACGGGCGTGGTGGCCTGGGTTGGCTGGAAGGCTTCAATGAACTGGTCGCCCGCTGCGGTTACGAATGGGTCGGCCATCCCGGCATCGACAATGGCGAACTGCTGACCTTGCACGGCCGCGCCGCCAACATCCCGGCCAGCACCGTCACGCTGCACATCGATGAAAAGCCGCCCTACGCCATCAGCCTGCATGGCGAATTGAAAGAACAGGCCTTCAAGAAAGTCGACTTCTCGGTCGTCACTGAACTGGTCACCGAACCCGGCAGTGTGCGTTTCGCACTCAACGATACGCTGACCAACAACGGTGATTATCCGAAGGAATACCAGGCGCTGTACCACAGCAACTTCAGTACGCCGTTTCTCGAGCAAGGCGCCCGTTTTGCTGCACCGGTAAAACAGGTCTCGCCTTTCAACGACAAGGCCAAGGGTGATCTTGCGGACTGGCAGACCTATCGCGCGCCGACCAAGGACTACGACGAAACCGTCTACAACGTCGTGCCCTATGCCGACGCCAAAGGCGAAACCCTGACTGTTCTGCATAACAAGGCGGGCAGCCTCGGTGTTTCCGTTGGCTTCAATACCCAGCAGTTGCCGGTGTTCTCCCTGTGGAAAAATACCGACACTCAAGGCCAGGGCTATGTCACCGGGCTGGAGCCGGGCACCAGTTTTTCCTACAACCGTCGCTATCAGCGTCCGCTGAATCTGGTGCCGACCATCGCGCCCAAAGAACAAAAACAGTTCCAGATCAGCTACAGCCTGCTCGCGGACAAAGGTGCTGTGGATAACGCCTTGAAGCGCGTGACCGAGATTCAGGCCGGGCGCGAAACTGAAGTGCGGCAGACGCCGCTGGTGGATCTGACCGAGCATTAAGGTGTCGCCGGCCGATATTGCAGCGCCTCGGCCAAGTGTTCGCGTTTGATTGCATCGACTTGCTCGAGGTCTGCCAGTGTCCGGGCGACCTTGAGCAGGCGATGGGCCGAGCGCAGCGACAACGTCAGTCGCTCACAGGCGGACTCCAGCCAGGTTTCATCGGCTGTGGATAACTTGCAGTGCCGCTTCAATCCCGGCAGATCGAGAAACGCATTGGCACAGCCCTGACGCTTCTGCTGTCGTTCGCGAGCCTCGGCTACCAGTGCTGCGGCGCTGGCGCTATCTTCTCCCGGCTTCACCTGCGGGTTCAACGCCGTCGCTTCCCGCGCCACGGTCAGGTGCAAGTCGATCCGGTCCAGCAACGGCCCCGACAGTTTGTTGCGATAGCGCTGCACCATGTCTGGCGTGCAGGAACACTTGCCGCTCGGCTCGCCGAGATATCCACAGGGACACGGGTTCATCGCCGCCACCAACTGAAATCGCGCCGGGAAACGCACGCGATCCTTGGCCCGGGCAATCACGATATGCCCGGACTCCAGCGGCTCGCGCAGCACCTCCAGCACCTTGCGATCAAACTCCGGCAGTTCATCGAGAAACAGCACGCCATGGTGGGCGAGGGTAATCTCGCCGGGTTGCGGTTTCGAGCTGCTGTCGGCTTTCGAAATAGCTGCGAAAGGACTAGGCTAGAGGCCTCATAACACCGTCTCTCTCTACTGAAATTGCTGCGAATAATTACGGAAATAACTGCGACAGGATTGAGAATGTCTACAAATAACTGCGACCAGCCAAAACAGGTTCGACGTATCAAACCTACGAGACGCAGTGTCTCGGGTGTTATGCCATTTCGGGGTGCGGGCGGGATTCCCTTTGAATCTCTTCTCGAGCGAGATTTTCTTAAGCGAATGAGGTTTTCTCATCGAGTTTCATCGGTGGTCGCCCAGCCGGTGAGAATCGATTTTATTGATCCTCACGGTCGACCTCAGACCTACACTCCCGACTTCTTGGTGTACTACCACCAAGGGGGACACAGCCATGTCGATTACATCAAGCCAATGCTTGTTGAAGTGAAACCTGCGTATCTCTGGCGTGAGCACTGGCGAGCTTGGTCCGGGAAGTGGAAGGCCGCTCGGCGTTATGCCAGCGAACAGGGGTGGTCATTCAGCATCTACGACGAATCCCGAATTCGTGGCCTGCCGCTGGAGAACATCATTTTTCTCGAACGCTTCGAGCGAATGACGTTTGATCGCGAAGACATCGACATGGTGCTCAACACTCTGCAGGAGACAGAGATCTCTCCCGTGCATTATTTGCTAGCGCGGCACTTCAACGGCATTTATCGGGAAAGAGGTGTTTCCCTTCTTTGGCATCTCATCGCGACTGGCCGAGTCGAGTGCGACATTACTGAACCTCTCGATCAGTTCCTTGAGTTGTGGATACCTCACTTATGAACATCTACGAAATTGATACCGATGAGCATTTGATCCCTTTCGAGCCGTCCAGATCGCGTGTAGCAATTGAGGTCGGCGCGATGGTGCGTCGTGACAAGACTATCTACCGAATCCTTCAAATATTGGGGTTCGATACAGTCATCGGTGTGGAGGTAGAAACCGGTGTAAGTGCTTCGTTGCGGGTGCCGGAACTACGGGCTGTCGAGCAAGAAAGAATTGATGGGCTCTACGTCAATCATGATGTAGCGACCATCAACTCTGACGACTGGGCCGTCGCGCAGCAGCGCTTCTCGGCAATAAGCCCTCTAATCAACGAGACCGTTAATCCTAGGTATACCGTAGAGGCGCGGGCGAAAGAGGTTGGGGTTGATACTGCCACGCTTTACCGTTGGCTGGAGCGCTACCAGAACTGGAACGAAATTCTCGCCTTGGTTCCGCGCAAGCGTGGCTGGAAAAGTGGGGCAACGAGGCTGACGATTGAAGCTGAGAAGATCATCCGGGATGTGATCGACGATCACTATCTCAAGTCTCAAAGACCGAGCATTCAATCGACCATCGCGGAAGTGGCGATGCGCGCCAAGGCTCAAGGTATTACCCCTCCAGGTGCCTCGGCGATCCGTGCTCGGATTGCCAAAATTCCCGAAAAGCAGGTTCTTAGAAAGCGTGGCTTTGCTGATCAGGCTCGTAATAGGTACACACCGTCTGTGGGCAAGTTTCCGGGGGCTGACTATCCGCTTGCGGTCATCCAGATTGACCATACCCCTATCGACCTGATTGTCGTTGATGATCTTCATCGCAAACCCATCGGCCGCTTATGGCTCACAGTTGCCATCGATGTGCATTCCCGAATGATCGCTGGCTACTATCTGGCACTCGAGGAACCATCGGAAATCTCCGTCGGCATGTGTATCGCTCACGCGGTGCTGCCGAAGGAGGACTGGCTCAACGTTCACCAGGTAGAGGGTGATTGGCCAGTATGGGGCTTTCCGCGAGTCGTTCACTCCGATAATGGGCCGGACTTTCGCGCGGAGAACGTTCGGCGTTCTTGCTCGAATTACAACATCGAGAACGTCTTTCGCCCGGTCAAAGTTCCTAAATATGGTGGGCATATCGAACGGTTGCTCGGAACGTTCATGCGCATGTTGCACGAGCTACCTGGCACAACGTTCAGCAACACGAGTGACCGAGACGGGTACGATTCGGATAAGAACGCGACGTTGACGATGGGCGAGTTCGAGAGATGGTTAGTACGGGCCATCCTCCGCTACCACCAGAGTCCTCATTCAGCTATTTACATGAGTCCAGCCCGAAAGTGGCAGCTGGGCTTCTTTGGGAATCGCGAGCTTGACCCGCTTGTCAGTGTTCCGCCGCGCCCAGATGATGCGCTAACGGTGCAGTTGGACTTCCTGCCGTCTTTTCATCGTACCGTACAGACCTACGGCGTCCAGATCGACGTGTTCTATTACTCCGAGGCCTTGCGACACTGGATCAACACCACTGATCCTGAAACTGGCCTAGCGAGGAAATTCATTTTCCGGCGAGATCCGCGTGACATAAGTGTCATTTGGTTCTTCGACCCATTACTTAAGCAATATTTTCGCGTTCCAGTCGCAAACCAGGCTTTCCCTGCAGCTACCGTTTGGGAGTTCAGGGCCGCTAAGAAAAAGGCGGTGGACGAGGGGCGAGAGAACATCGACGAAGCGACGATATCCAGACTAATAATGGAGAATCGTGAGCTGGTGAAAAGTGCCTCTCAGATGACCAAAAAAGCACGTAGGGATGCCCAGAAGCTCAAGGTGCACGGGAAAAACGTTACTCCTGCATCCCCCAAGAGATCTGTAGCCCAAGTTGTCGCGGATTTGCCCGCATCGCCAGACGGCCTACTGCTCGATGACGTTGAATTGATCGGTGACATTTCATGAGTGAGTACGCGCATCTTCTGCCGGATTTTCGACCGGTTCTTCAGCTCTCAGATCGTGAGCGTATTTTGTTCATGGGTGAGCCACGCTGGATTGGTTATGGAGCCGCTCATAATATCCTGGAGAACCTCGGTTACTTGTTCGATATGCCCAAGCGACCCCGCATGCAAAATCTGCTGATTGTCGGCGATTCTAACAACGGCAAAACAACTATCGTGCGCCAGTTCATGAAGACTCACGGTGAAGGCTACGTCAACGAAAATGCCGATCCAGTGCGGCCCGTGATCCTTGCCGAAGCACCGGCATCCGCCGATGAAAAGGACTTTTATATCGCATTATTGGATCGCCTTTGGATGCCGTATCGAACGACGGACTCCAAGGTTTCATTGCGCTATCAGGTCTTCCATTCCTTTCGCGAGCTGAACGTGCGGATGCTGATCATCGATGAAATCCATTCGCTTTTAACCGGCTCTGCGATCAAGCAACGAGAGGTCATGAATGCCATCAAAGCCCTGTGTAACGAGCTGGCTATTCCAGTGGTTGGTGTAGGAACACCTGATGCCGTCAGGGTGCTCCATCATGATCCGCAACATGCCAGTCGATTTGACGTGGTCAAACTGAATCTTTGGAAGCTCAACCCTGACTTCCAACGGTTGTTGAAGGCCTTTGAAGCCATCCTGCCACTTAAGCGTGCTTCGGAGTTGTACAAGGCGGACAAGGCGCAGTTGATCCATTCGATTTCCGGTGGCAACACAGGCGACATTCATCGCCTGTTGGTCGAGTGTGCAAAGGAGGCAATAGTTTCGGGTAAGGAGCACATAGACAGAGAGCTGATCGAGAGTAAGTCGTGGCTGCGTCCTACACGTGGCATCCGGGAGCTGATGGGGTAGCGCCTGTATGGCCACTTTCTCAATCACTAATTGCGGACGAGTTGCTGTCTTCGTGGCTGGTGCGCGTCGCACTGGCCCACGGCTACTCACCCAGTAACTTGGCGTCCGTGGTGTGGCCGGCATTTCGAATCTGGACTCAGGATTTTGATCGTGGGATCGAGCTTCGAAGGTTGGAAGTGCTCGCTGCATACACTGGGATTACAGCAACCACATTGCAGTGTTCAACACTGGATCGAGTCGCGAAGTTGCTGGTCAATGACCCTTCGAAGCGGACTGGTGTCTGGCCGTGGGTGCTTGTACTAGGTTGTCGTAGTAGGTTTCATGCCGGCGGGCTCCAGTGTTGCCCCGAGTGCTTCACCCAAGGAAAAACGTTTTACCGAATTCAATGGCGATTGGCTTGGCACACGAGTTGTCCCATCCACAACGTCGGCTTGATCGACTGTTGCCAGCGATGTCACTCTCCTTTGCAGCCGGGCCTACTGCAGGCGAGCGAACTTATGGGCCAATGTCACGCCTGTGGTGCCTTGCTCGGAGCATGCGCTCGAGTGGCGGCTCTGCCAGACGCGCTTGCTATTCAGCAGTACGCGGATCAATTGGTCACAGCGCCTGGATCATTCGGAAATATCACTCTGGATTTCACACAGTGGATGCGGGTGGCGCGTGCGATGATTAGCTTGTTGCAAGTTACTGCCCGACAACGTTCGCAAACACTACTGCTATTTTGCAAAAACCTAGGTGTGGATACGACATCCCTAACACCCGCATCGCTGGGCTTACCGTTCGAATATTTAGCACAGCCCGAACGTGCCAAATTGCTTGGGGGAGCTTGGGCGCTGATGACCGCTGGGCCAGACATATTCATCCACGAGGCCAAACGACTTGCCTTACCTTTGTATGCCCTTCATGTTCCTCCCCATGGAGCACCGGACATCTTGATCCGCATGGCGAGCGCGTTGAAAGTCCACTCCCCGCATCTGGCTAGTCAGCGTAACGATGATCATCCTCGCACGCAGATGGAGGTGTTACGCATGTGGTTGCGATTGACGAGAAGGATGAGACGAAATGGCCTCTGACCAGGCGAGCACCACTCCGACGTGCTGTGACTGCGGCAGGGCAATGCTCAAGGCGAAGAAGGTTCATGAGGGCCAGCGCTATTGTGCGACCTGCTACCCGCGCTTGTTCAAGCGACGGATGTGCGCCGGCTGTGGAAATTTCGCAAGGTTACCCATATTCGATCTATCCGCTCGATGCGGTGGTTGCGCGCGAAATCGTCCTTGCGTGCGCTGTCAGAAGGTCGAATTCAAGATTGGCCTGATGACTCAGTATGGCCCGGCGTGTAAGGCATGCGCGCGATATTTTAGAGTGCCGGCACCTTGCGAGGTCTGCGGCAAACTTTCGCGGCAACTGGCTCAGAATCAAATAACGGGTTTGCGTTCTTGTCCGAAGTGCAGCGGTCCCGACGCTGCTACGTGCCCTAGTTGCCGCCGCCATCGAGTTCTGGTGGAAAGTGCGCAGGGAGAGAAACTTTGTAAACCGTGCAGCTACGAGGGGACGCGGCCTTGTGGCACATGTGGCACTGACATGCCGGCGGGTCGAGGCCATGAGTGTGAGCACTGTTACTGGCGGCGTACGCTTAGAAGTCGTTTGGCAATAGATCAGCAGGGTTTCGCTTCTCCTGAGGTAGGCGCGTTGTTTGTGAGCTTTGGCGAATGGCTTGAGCGCGAGATGGATGTAAAGAAAGCGGCGGCCAGGGTACATACTTACTTCGACTTCTTTAGCCAGATCGATCATCTATGGGGTCGTATTCCTTCCTACGAAGCTCTGCTCGAGCACTTCCATGCCGGTGGCTTGCGTAGGGCTGAAGTACCCATGCGGTGGCTTGTAGAGGCTCATGGGGTACGCGCAACTGCTGATGCTCGCGAAGCACACTCGGAACAGCGCCGATTGGATGAGTTGCTATCTCAAGTTACAGGGCAATGGGAAAGCGATGTGTTGACCAAGTATCACCGCGCCTTGATCGCCAAGCTGAGTCAACACGACGTCCAGTTGCGTTCAGTCCGGCTGGCTATTCGTTCGGCGGTAAATTTTTTGAACCAGGTACAACTGACTGGTGGGGCGTTACCCACCCAGCGTACGCTTGAGTCTTTTTGGCGACATTGGCCTGGGCAAGTAGCGGCGGTGACAGGCTTTATCAACTTTCTCAACAAGACTCTCAATCTGAAGCTGGATCCGCGACCAAATGAGAAGTGGCTGAAAGCTGCTAAGCGTCATAAGTCCGAAAGAGAGCTGATCGATCTTTTCAAAAATCGTTATGAGGTCAGAGACTTTGAGGCGAAGTGGATAGTCAAAGGGTTGGCCTATTTTCATGGTATTAGACGAGCGAACCGCAAGTCGTTGGACTTTCGCCCAGCCTCATTCCGCGAGGTGGCAGGATTCGAAGTAGACTTTGCGGGCAGCACACTCTGGGTGCCGTCTGCTGAGAGTTACGGATCAACGCACGTTGATGCTGAAACGTTAGGGGCAGCGACCTTGCTCATTGCAGGCTCAGGAGATCACGCGCGGTGATTTGCTGGCGATTGCCATCGCCTAGCAGAACATACACCGTGTTCTTGGTGATAAAAAAACCGTTATTGTCATAGCTTTGTTGGAAAGAGCTACGAACCCAGTCCCCAGCGGAAAAGCGTCCACGACTGTCATGTACTACATGTAGTGCATATAGAAGTACTGGCTTCAAACCACGGGACAGAAGGATATCCCGCTCTTCTTCGGTGATTTCCAGGTCGAGTATCGCCCAGTCTTTCACAAGACAGAATGAGTGATGCGCAAATTTCCCGTGCGCCACTATGGCAGCCTCATCGGCCGACAAGTTGCAGCCTTTGACTGTCTGCCGGTCTCTCCCAATAAGCTTTTCAAGTCTTCCGAGATCCATTGGCGAGGTACTCCCGAGAATTGGCCGTGTGCTTCTGCATGCCTATGTGCGCGCAAATACGAACAATAGCTACTGAAAGATTGATGATGGAAGTGACGATCCAGGTTGTCAAAAGGCTAAATCGGTAGTTCTTTTGCTTTAAGGGCAGCGGTGAGCTGTTCTGTAGGCTTGCTAGCAAGTACCGCAACGACTGATGGCAACATTGATCCCTTTAACCGTCGGTCGACACCTTCTCGCCTCTCATTGACATCATCGTCAGATATGACGATGCTTGAGTGCATGAGATATCCAGGCGGGAAAGGCAAGTGCTACCAGCACTTGATCAACCTGATGCCACCGCATCAGACCTATATTGAGTCGCACCTTGGCGGCGGCGCGGTCATGCGCAACAAGAAACCTGCGCAGCGCAGCATCGGGATAGACCTCGATGCGAAGGTCATTGACCGTTGGCACGCGGAGCTGCCAGGGGTATGTGAGCTTAAAAAAACCGATGCGTTGGGGTTTCTAGAAAACTTTGAGTTTACTGGGGACGAGCTGGTTTACGTTGACCCTCCCTATGTGCCGCACACCCGCCGAAGGGCCAAGGTCTACCGTTGCGACTACTCAGAGGCCGATCATGTACGGCTGTTGCACCTGCTTAAAACACTGCCCTGCAAAGTGATGCTTTCTGGCTACGACAACGAACTCTACGACGAGCAGTTGGTGGGTTGGCACAAAGTGAAATTCCAAGCCAAAACTCACGTGGATGTACGCGAGGAGGTGGTGTGGATGAATTTTGAACCACCTGCACGTTTGCATGACTCTAGATACATGGGAGCAACATTTCGCGATCGGCAAACCATTCAGCGTCGTCAGGCGCGGTTACGAGATCGTATCGACAGCATGAGTGCAGCAGAGCGCTATGATTTGCTGCAATGGATGCAGGAACAATACGGTGACGCCGAGGAGGCAGCCTGATGCAGCTGGGCGCGATTTTCATGGACCACGTGGTCTTCAATGTCGAGTTGCCTATGCCAGACTCGGAAGTGATTCCGGGTGTTCCGTGGGGTGCAATCGAAGCTTTTCCGACACCCGCGTATTGGGCGTATCAGGTCTACGCCCGACGGCTGCAAGGTGAGCGCATCAACTACAAACTGGGTGCGACTCTGAAAGAAGAAGTGGGTGCATGCCTCTTGGGAGGTCACGGCATTCCTGCCAGTGTTGGGCTTGCAGCCTTCCACCATGTCAAAGCGCGTGGGGCATTTGGAGATCGGCCACCTTCAGAGGAAGCGCTACTGGAATGGCTCAAGGAGCCAATATCGGTGGAGGATCGGACGGTTCGTTACCGGTTTGCCAAACAGAAGGCGCGTTACCTAGCTGCAGCACTGCACAAACTGGCAACCGAGTATCCCCCGCTGAGTACGGGGCGAGCCCTACGAGATTGGCTGCTGGACATTCCCGGCATCGGTTACAAGACGGCTTCATGGGTGGCGCGCAACTGGCTGGACGCAGACGATGTCGCCATTCTCGACATTCATATTCTGCGCGCAGGTCTGTTGGGCAAGTTCTTTGAACAGAGTTTGACTGTTGAGCGCCATTATCTGGAGTTAGAGGAGCAGTTCATCCAACTCAGCAAAGGATTGGGTGTGCGAGCATCTGAACTGGACGCGCTGATCTGGCTAGAAATGATGTCTTCCTCGGCGACGGTCCACAGCATCATGGGCATGGGGCAGACTTCACCTGAACGACGTTCACGGGGCAAGCCCAAGAAAAGCCAAGCCGACGCCAACCAGTTGACTTTCCTCAGCTAGGGCGCTGGCCCACGGCTCGCCAGTGATGCCCAGTGGGCAGAAATTCAGCCCTAAGCCGCACGCAGCGAGCGCCATTGTCGCTATCTGTGCGCCGGCATCTCTCCAGATCAAACTGCACCCTTCCTGATATTTCGCCAAGGCTTTGCCAGGCTCAGCCAGAAATAAGATCAGAGTGGCGTGTGGTGCGTTGAGAAGTTGCTGGCTGTGCTCCCAGAGTCCTTCAAATGCCTTTGGTGCAGTAGTCAACTCGGCGAGGAAATGCCCTCTAGGTTCATACAGCCACCAGCGCTCGTCATGGGGTCGCTTGATGACTAGGTGTATGGGATGGATTGCCCCCGCCGATGGTGAGGCGCGGTACTCAAGCTCGAAACCCAGATCGGACGGCCACGACTCATAAGTGCGACAGGCGTACCAGAGAAAATCAGCTAGCCCCGCGTCCTCAAGAGCTGCGAACTGACGTACTGTCCTTCTCTGCTGAAGTGCTTCAAGTACTGCCGGCGAAGCTACAGGTAACCCCGCCGGCAGATGCTGGATCTTTCCTGTGACCCACCGAAACGGTTTATAGAGATCGTGGGGGTGCTTGGGAAATGGATTACCCAGATCGATCCAAGTCATATCCGACCTCTTCGAACACCTCAAAGTACTTGTTACAGCCACGGCAATTGCCACAAGGAACGTCGGCTTTATGGCAACTATGCGCCCATGCCAGATAGCCTGAGGGAATACCTGATGCGCGAACAAGCTCTTGCGTGGAGAGCTTTATGGCTGGAGCCTCAATGCGCATGCCACCTTCCTGAAGTGACATCAGTTGGCTGATCGCGTTCACGAACTCGGGTGTTCCGTCTCGGTG
This sequence comes from Pseudomonas sp. ok266, assembly GCF_900110195.1. Taxonomy (NCBI): domain Bacteria; kingdom Pseudomonadati; phylum Pseudomonadota; class Gammaproteobacteria; order Pseudomonadales; family Pseudomonadaceae; genus Pseudomonas; species Pseudomonas sp. ok266. Next base: position 362,254 of record NZ_FOCU01000001.1, read on the forward strand.
GGATCCGTCCGACTTCACAGTTCCCAACCATAGATGCGTCACGTCGTACGAAATGGCTTTCATCGCTGCCAAAGTAATTAGCATCTGATTGCGGTATGGCCACCAGTCTGAGGCAGGGGCCAAACCATCTGCCGTAGTACCGGCCATGTCACCTGAGCCGAGGCTACGACAGTCAATCTCCAGAACGTAATGCTCAATTCCCAAGCGTTCACAAATAGCTTTGGATGCGGCGATCTCGGCATTCGCTGCCAACTGACCGTAATTGAGGGTAAATGCCAGATCAGGGCGTTTCCACCAGGCTAGTGACAACGAGTCCATGCCCCCTGAAAGCAAAAGTGCGATCTTCATAGCTTGATCGCCTCCCAGACCGTCTGATAAATCGATGACACGTAGTCATCACAGATCAGGCAGTCCGACCCTTCCATCATCTTCTTGTCTTGGGCTGACTCGTTCTCCGAGTACAGCACTACAGGTTTGTTTAGAGCCCTGGCGTAACCGATCTCATAGATCGTGCCTGAATCCAGTCCATCGCCAATGGCAAACAACAGATCGCAGTCTCGGATTGCCTGAATATCCAACTCAACGACGTCTTCAGCCGAGCCAAGCCCTACGTCGTGATAGGGGGAGAAAACCCGTAGTCCCATCGCTTGTAGATCGTTTAGCGCTTCGCGGATCATCCAGAGTTGAGCCAAGGTAAAAAACGGGCCCGCCAAATACACTTGGGGTGTGAAACCGTTGCGGTATCGATCTGAGGCAACCAGCGCTTCAGGTGTATAACCGCTGAGTTGCTTGGGCGTAGGATATCCCTGAGTCTCGCAATAAAAAGCAGTGGCCTTGGATGCGATTGCAGCAGCTTCAGTGGCGTTGTGTCCCTGCTCTAGCCACGCGTATGCAAAGTGGGCAGCAAAGGTGTCGCCTGAACCGATCTTCCAGACACGCTTCGTCCGGTAAGCCGGCACGGAGGTAATTGCCCCATGCTCGTACACCAGCGCGCCCAGCGGCCCCATCTTGATGATGACTACTTCCGCGCCTTCTTTTTGGGCAAGCAGTGCTGCCAGCTCTTCCACAGGCAAATCGGAATCACACAGCTGTTGTGCTTCGTGGCGATTCAGGACAAGTGCCAAATGTTTGGCCTTCGAGCCGTTGGCGCTGAAAAACTCGGGATTGTCTGCACTCTGTGGGTCGTAAACGGCGTAGTCGGCATCTACTACGACAGTGCCTTCGATCATGCCAAATCGAAGAACACGGGGGGCTGCAACCTGAATGCTGATAGCAGGATCGGCATGACGATAAGCAATCTGCGGGGTGGCCAAGCCATGGGTGTAATCGAACGATACGCTTTGGGGCACATCGGTAGGCTCCAGCGTGAAGCCTTCGAGTGCTGCGCGGTTGCTCATGATGAACAACGACTGGCTGTCCAGAGGGCTGTGGAGCTCCACATCACCCCCAAAACGAGAAATCGCCGTTGCCGCCCTGCCTGCGGAGCCGTAGTACTCTTGCCAACTCGGGCGTAGACAACGCTCCCTGTACACACCACCTGCGACGGTAATCATAAAGCGCTCCTTGCTTCACTTGACGGGATAGATGAGGACTCGTACTTGGCCGTTGTTGATAGCGAGTACTCTGGCGGCGTACATGTAACCTTCACTCATGCAGATCCGCAGGCGTTGGAGGCGCGGGTCTGCGATTCCGCCGGCGATGTTGCCACGCCAGAGTGCATGCACAACGGACTGACCGTTCTGTTCCCCGGATACGATGTCCAGGATGTCGTTGACGTGCAGCTGATCCACAATCTCTTCCTTGGGGGATGCCAACTGCGCACTAAACGACAGCTGATCACACACCTCAGGCGTTTCAATCGTCGGGCCTTGGGGCCCTCCAGTACCGGACATGAGCATTTCCTTTTGCTAAGCGAGGGTCATAGCAATATCACGAGGTGATATCCAATTGCTATCAGTCTCGCCGGTTGATTTGACCAATTGATATTTCACCTTAGTGGGGAAATATCAGATCTTTTCGCAACATCGTTCCGGCAATCGCAGCGGGCTTGAAGTCCACAATACCAGCTTCTCCCAGAGGCCCAGTCGCTTGCAATGGCGGTTCGAGAGTGTAGGTTTCTCCCGTACTACTGAGCTGAATTTCATCGAAGTAAACATCGCGAGTGTTGTTGACCTTGGCGACTTGGCGCCCGAGCAAACGACTGCCTTTCGGAATGGTGATGTTCTCGAAGTTGTCGTAGACGTTCTGGTAAACCATTGCCGATACTTGATCAGGATCGACACGCTCCAGCGTCAGATTGATGAAGGTTCCCTGCGTCAGTTCATACGGTTGAGGTTGGTGTAATTGAGCTTTGATCGCCGTGTCATTGACCAGTTGCTGAGCCGAGGCAGAACCCGAAAGAATCAGCACCTGAACCATTGCCAATACGGCAGTCAGCTTTTTAAAACGCATAGTTATCTCCAGTGCTTCAATGTAGAAATGATTCAGAAACCCAGCCGTACGTGCCCGGACTGTCCAGTTCAAGCGCATGCAAAATCTGGTGGAGCACTGCTGCGCAGGTGGCACTCATACAAGCTCCACTCCCAGCTTTCTAAACGCACCTATTAGCCGGTTGCGATAACGAACCTGCTTGTCTTTCTGGGTGTGATTAAAGGTTTCGAAGCCTTGGGGGAAGAAGTTGGCCATATTTTTAAAGACGCCCTTTTTGTACCGGATTGAGGAGCTCAACTTCTCTACGAATTGTGAAAACTCTTCCTCGCTCGACACGTGCGATTTCATTAATAGCCCTGCACGCCCTGAGCTTTGATCACCTTCGATTTCCTTACGCTGGGTCTCGAAGCAGAAGTAGTCCACATTGGCGATCTGGATGCGCAGCACCAATAGGCCGCGCAACTGATTGGTGCCTCGGTCGAGGTAGACCCAGCTGCGTACATCACTGGGAATCTTCGAGTTCTCGATGGGAGCCAGCACAAGTACTTTGGCTGGCTCACTCGAGTTGAACCCATCAGTGGGGGTATACCAATCCAAGCGCGTGATTTTGTTCTTCTCGCATTTTTTCAGAGATGCGAAAGCGTTCCAGATATCACGCAGAAACCCGTGAGACTCCAACTTGGCTTCTGCAACGTGCTCTGCCTTGCCGACGTTCTTGCCGGAACCGACACCGTCGCCGTCTGCCAGGGAGTCAGGCCTTGGTGGATTTGGGCCAAGCCTCCCTTTATCTGTGGGAACAATTTTTTTGGTTTTGACAACCTTCCTCCTCTTCCCCAATGCCTTGAAGGGTGGAGCTTTGACGATCGTGATTTCTGAGTGCTTGTCAGGTTCAACATAAGACTGTTCCTGAAGAAACTCTTCAGCATGCGCAGATCTTAACGGACGTGGCATGACCAATCTCCCAGCACCCTCCTTCCCATCGGTAGAGTCAAATTTTAAAGCTTGCCACTGAATGTCTTCCCCGATGGGTTCGCTGGAGCCCACTAAATCGAGGCAAAGAAATGTTTTGCCGCCGTTAATCCACTTCCCTCGGCACTCTAGCGTTCCAGGGCCGGTAAACCACGGTTCCGCTTCCAAGTTCACCTTTTGTAGCGGGGATCGGGAAGCAAACTGTGAATTGATTTTCTTTGTGCGCATCTCGGTGTAGCTGTCATACATAAGATGAGCCAAATACACGGCATCGTAGTTACGCATTCTGCGAGACGGCTTGACCAGCCACTGGTGAGCAGAAGGTCGCGGGTCTTCATAAAGCACGTCCATCACGTCTGACCATTTGAGAGTGGTCAATGCCCGGCAGACATCCATGTTCCTAGCATAGGCTCTAGCAAAATAGTCAACGCAAGAAACCAGCAGATTGCCTTTTGGCAGCTTGAAGTTGATCAGTTTCATGCTGTCTCGCTCGCCGTAATGCAGGGGGTAATCCTGATCAGCGAAGATGTGGCCCATACCCATCTGATTGAGCTCCAACCGAGATGTCAGACTCCAGCCTTCCGGAGAGAAATCCACATCGAATTTTCTCTCTTGCATCAATGTGTCCGACACACATTTACCCCGCCTCCAGATCGTTCCGATCCGATAGTGAGGAATGGTGCTCAGTGGCAGACTCACAAATTGGCCTGCCGAGGGAACGTTCTTTTTCAAGGAACGGAAATACACATCCACAAGAGGCATGGAGCGGGCACGAATGTTGTGCCGGATTTGGGCATACGACCAGACGATGTAATTACCGCTAAGGCGCGCCACGCCAGAGTCGGGATGAGTCAAATCGGATCGTGGATAGGAGAACTCAACACGTTTAACTGGCCCCACCTTACAGCCCCTTAGTCTGAAAATTCCGCTCTTAATCCTGCATAAAACCGCCTACCTCAAGCGGACGGCGTTATGCAGGGCTAGGTGAAACATTGAGGTCTGGGACTAAGCCCAATGTACTTTTCCGTGACGAATCCAAAAGTGAGACTTGCAGCCGCTTTTTAGCCATACGGAAGGGTGGAGAGAGGGATGACCGTGCTTATCAAGTTCGCAATCCCATCTGGGCCGGGCTTCCTCGATCAACAAGAGTTCAATAGTGTGTCCACAACCGCAGGGGCATTTGAATCCCACACACCAGTCCTCTTGCCCATCTCTGGCCAAAACGAGTGATCGCATCGGCATTTTTGCTGGCAACGAATCCCCCTCGATCACCACGAGCGTTCTCGCCGGAAGCAATGGGTCTAGCTTGCTCACAACGTACTGAAATAATTTTTTCAGCATGGTGTCCTCGCACTCAGGTCAGGAAGGCCGAGCAGCGGCTCTTTGCAGCTCTGGGCTAGCTGCGACTTCGGGCTAGGGGAGTAGGCTGTTTCGTTGAAGTAGTCCTCCTCACAGCCTGATAATGTAAAAATAGTGCGCGCATACTTGCCGTTCTTATCTTCTCGATATGGGAAGGCTCGCGCGATGAATTCAGATACGCACGCTGATGCTGCACGCATGTTGAGCGTGATCACGGCAGGCGCTTCCTCCTGCATACCGGTGATGTATCCGCGCTCCACTTGATCCTTGTGCGCTTGCGGATCCACCTGATGAAGATATTCGGCTAGCAACGTTTGAGGGGTGTACACGCCGCGATCACCCAGTGACGAGCCACCGGGTTTCACATAATCAATCCGGCCGACCACGTCCGTGATGATCCAGTGATCATCACCATCTTTACGAGTAGGAATCTTCACTCCCACGTCAAACAGCGGAATAAGGAACGTCGTGGATATCAGATCCGCGACCATCCGCGCCTGGTGAGTGTCGACGCAGCAGAAAATGACATCGGCGCCTGCGGCTGCGAGAACCGCTTCACGTGTCAGGATGGAGGCGTTGATTGATTTGGTGAACGGTACCGCGCGAATACGGTTGATGGCTTGCGCGAACATTTCCACCTTTGGTCGACCCGCCAGAGCATCTTGAAGTGTGGCATTCAGAATCCGGTTGAGGTTCTTCTCTTCAAGCTGATCGTGATCAATGAGGATGACCTCGCCGAAACCAAGTCTTGCGACCTGTTCGGCCACGATTGAGCCAGTGCCAGAGACCCCAATGACGACAGCGCTCAGCCGACTCAGGGCTGCTGTCATGCCGGAGGTAAAGGCGACCACGGGTTGAGATGGCGGAGGGACAGATCCCCACCAGTATTTAAGGTCATCGCCTGCAACCGTGACTAGAGCGATCGGTGTGCAGTGGTTTTGCGGGTCGTAGACCCGAGCGCGCATCGCGCCACTTGGCACCATGATTGCTGAGCCATGAATGGCGTCAACGCCTTGAATTAAACACGGTATGGTTTTGGCATCGCTTTGGTCATCTACCTCGGAAAACTCGAAGTAGCTGCCAGGATGGGAGTGAACCAAGATAATTGAATGGGATTCACTCTCTGCAAGGTCGATGGCTTGTTCGAGATACCGGCCAGGCCAGCTTATGTAGTCAGCGTCACGCCGTTCGCATTCGGCGTAGGGTACGGTTATCAGGTGCTTTGAGAGCAGTTTCAGGTGCTCTCCCTCAAAGCGCGTGCACACGAGTATGGCGGCGGCTTCTAGGCCATCGCCCGGGAACAAATGTTCCCGAAGCGAGGCATGAATCTCCTCCGTCAGCACAAGACGAGAGTCGATACTCATTCACCGATCTCCTTGAGGAGGCAGCCCTCAACCAGTGCTAAATGAGTAATGACGTTGTCGGTAGCTGGATTCCATGGATGTGCACTGCGATGACGAGACCACCGCTGGAAAGACATACCATCGATAACCACTGTGTAATCCGCGCACGGGATGGCGACGCCACTGGTGAGGCCGACGGCTGGATACAGGTAGAACATGTCGATCTCTGTGGAGGGATACCCAGCCGGGATTTGGAGTGCCAGCCGCACGTGCTGATGGGTATAGCCCTGCGGCAAGGGGTAATCATTGATTACTAACCAACGATTCCCCTCCGGGGTCAAGCACGCTTCCCAGTGACCCGCAGTCCGATCCAGATGCTGCTCATCGACAGGGAGCAGACTGAAGAAGCGACGTGGCGGCACAGGTACCTCACCATTGCCCACATCCTTGGGTGTCAGGCGCAGTTTTTCGATGCCCGGTGTCCGCAAGTCGATGATGTCGTCGAGCGTTTTCTCCACCTTTGGTTGACTCTCGACTTTGAAGTAGATGTGCCAACCTTCATTTGGATTCATGCCTGCGCGTACTACGGCGTCGCGTACCGATATCGTTGGAGTATCGATCTCAAGGACGACCCCTTGAACGTTGAGCTTCCACACTGCTTTGCGAGTAACGAAGCGCTCAATGCCGGACTTATCCAAGTTGACGAAGTCGGTGGCTTGAATTTCCAAGTCGGCTTCATCCTCACGCTCCAGCAGCAGGCGTTTGTTATCACCTACCTCTGCCAGTTTGCGAACCTGATAGCCGGTGATTTGCTCGAACGGCCATTCCAGACGAGCGCCATCTACTGTGAGAAAGTAGGCGCGATCCGTCTCCGCTACCAGGAAGCGGGTGGGGTCTTGGGTGAGCGTGACGATCTCATCAGGACGGATGTCTTCCATGGCCCCGGAAGCCAGCAGCTGCAAGACGATGGCCAGTTGATCCGGTTTAAAGCCAGCCGCCGCCGCAATCTGCGCGCCAGTGGGAGTTTGATCCTCGATGGTTACCTTGCGGAAGTCGAGGTTCTTGCCAGCCACTTCAATTACGAAGCCGCTGTGATGGTTTTGGGAGGTAACTTGCATGGTTTGTTTCTCCAAACGGTTGCCCCAGAGGGCGGTTAATGACCTCAAACGAAGCCATTTCTTTTCACGTCGGAGGGAACACGATCAGTACTTGACCGATCGGCAGCGCACGAAGATACTCATCCAGCACAGACGTATTCGTGTTTGAGCTAAGGCGCAACTGCAATTGCGCTTTAGCTTTCCTTCCTTCGATGTGCTTCCTTCAAATTCCTTTTCATACTGCTTCCTAAGCCTGTATGACGCGCTTTCTGCGTGCCTTATTTTGTTAGATCGATCACATCTGCTTGTGGGGCGTAGCGTTTGACTGCCGCGAGCCCTGCCTCACGAGCTTGTACGGTTTCGTAAAGCTCGCTCTGCCCTATGATTCGGTTGTTGGCTGCTTTCAAATGAAAGAACGGTTTCTCCCCCTTGGTCGCGGCCCTTCCATAGAACCTGTCGTACGGAGCATGCTCGCGGCACGAACCGATACCGTTTTCACATCCGGCCAGCGTTTTGTAGCTTTCGCTGTACATGATGATTTCTCCATTCGGGGCCTTCAGGTGAAAGTACCTTTCTTCGTTTGTGGCCCATTTGATTTCATAGCGAGCTTTCATTTTCCCTCCTGGGCTCCTGATTTCCATCTCGATAAATGAATCCGTTTAACAGTGACCAAAAAAAATGGCCTGAGCAAAAGCTTAGACCATTTTTCTGGTTAACGGAAGCCCTTTAATCAGATTTGCCAGCGACCTGGTACACAAATTCCTTGCCACCGGTATCGGCAGCCTCTTCAACCCTTAACAGAAAACCTTCTTCTGCGAGGCGCTTAAGGCGAGTGCTGGCGTTCTGAACGCTGATGTTGAGTTCTTCAGCGACTTTGGCTGTTGTGGTCGAGCGGTGGCTTATCACCATGTCCAGCAATGCCTTGCTGGAGGCGGTTGGCCTTGGTCCGGCAAACCGGCATTGGCCGTTCACCCAGCACGTAAGGTGCTGCTCCGCAGAAACTGCCGCGCCATCAAGGTTGGCGAAGATGTCTTCATCTTGGAAGTTAAAAGCGAAAAAAGTAATTTCCTTACTGTATCGCTTGACGGTGTAAATTAATGACTCTCGGAGAAAGGAAATATCAGCAGCGGCTAATTCAGAAAACGATATACCAATAGTAGAGGCATCTTTAATTTTATCAATGCGATTCAATAATTTGGTATAAGTTTCCCTGCCCCTAGAAGTTCCATAGGGGTTACTTTCTTCCGTGAAGTCCCGCAGGGCTATGATGTAAGTTTTCTCGTTCATGGCGCGAGTTTAAGCAGAGATTGGGTTTTTGTCAAGCTGAATTCAAATACAATGTGAGTTCCGATCAGTTTTGGTAAATTCAATGCCCAACTCTTTTTCTCAAGAACACCTGCTTTGTATTCGAGAGTAACGGAGAAGTTTTCTTGCCTAATTTTAATAGTCGCATTTAATTTCTCTGCTTCGGAATGACTGTTATGTAATCCGGCGCCACCCCCCGTGGTTCGACTACTGAGTCCGCCTTTCAAAATAGCGTGAAGAATAAGTTTTGGATTGGAGACTGGAAGTGATGGATCGAATTTCTTGGCAAGCTCAGGTAGTCGTTCGCTAATGGCAGGACGAAGCGTTTCACAGATGCCCATACCGGAGTCCGATATAACAGTAATTACTTTGGGTCTTTGATCTGCACTTCCGTAGCACTGAAGTCCCGCAAAGCCCGGGATCGGAGTAGCGGAGTGCTCCTCGACATTTCCTACGAATTCAGCCACGACTGTAAATAGCTTGCTGGAATGATTTTCGCCGAACGCCTTGATAAAGCTAGTTTTGATCCGCTCTGGAACATTAACACTTCTATCCCCATATGCAGTAATTTCCATAAGCTCAACCAAGCCGACATTATTGGCATTATATAGTTGGGCTGCTGAACGTGACGGCTTTTTTGGAAGTACTTTAATGCTCGGATCCAATCTATCGATAAACCCTGCGCGGTTCAAATAAGAAAGCGCTAACTTATTCTCGGAGAAGTCGAGCTCTACCTTTTTCTTTGCAGCCGCAAGCTGGTTAGCTATCGCAAGTATCTTCGCCGCCGCGCAAAGAAGGATCTTTCGTTCGGCAGGTATTTTGATTGTGACATGGCCGTGATCCGCATCTAACGGCGAGCCCGCTTTGCTCAGAGCTTTTTCGAAGTGCGTTTCCGTAAGCCAAGTCCCTCCGCAATTAAGCTCCAGAACGAAACTTGCGCTTTTAATAATCGACCAGCCAAATGTTTCGGGGTCTTGGATAAATACTTCTAGGTTTTCGTGGAGGTGATGTGATACGGCTTTACGCTCAAGATCCAATTGGCTGGCTATTTCTCGTGCTTTCAATCCTGATGACTTGCTGAGTAGCTGAATAATCCTTTTCTGCATAACTGGCTCGAGATCTTACATAAATGGCAACGTCTGTTTTCCAGTGTCGCTTTTGAGCCTATCGGAGATTTTTGAGATCGCGGCTAGTATGGGGAGCCATGACCTACGGACCTACGCTCGGCGTAAAAAACCACGGGAGATACGCATGTCCCGTGGGATGTGGGTGCAAAATGCTACTACGAATGATGGCCTCGGTGGGGTGTTCCAGACGATCCGCATGAAGGAGTTCCTCAAAAACGAGAGTATCAATGGATAGGCATGGCAGAGTTGCCCCGTACATAAGGAAAATCAGCAGTTCAGACCTTCAGCCACTTGAATCAGCATTTCCTCCACAAGATTGGTTCCCAGGCTAGTAGAAAGCAGCTCACTTGGACTTTCACCCGAAAAGCGAAATTTGGGTTTGGACAGCCAGTGGCGGGCCTTTTCAGTGTCACCGAATACCGCTATAGCCATCGCGATAACGTGTACCGCACGATACATTCGATCACTTTCGTCGGCTCTCAAGCGCTGGTTGTTGGCTAGGCGCGTTTTGAGGGTTCGATAGGGGATGACCCTATCACGCTCGACCGGGGTCATGATTCCCTTATCGCAAAGGGCTTGGAGACTACTGGCGGAAAAACCAGACTCGATCAACTCGTGAATGGCTTGAACTGAAGCGTCGGTTGGAATCTGGAGATGGGTTTCTAGCCAGAGCCTGTAAGGCCGGTATTCGTCGCTTCGTAAAGTCACGGACGATGAGTCACGAATTGTGGGGTTGCGCAAGGGTTGCAACGTTATTACGCCATTGACCACTTCGATGATCAACTCATCGCCGATGGTCAAACCGTATTGCGCAAGAAGTTCAGGCGGTAAACTGACTATCCCTTTATCACCACCATCGTTCGTGTTCTTGAGTCTAACCCTCCAGCGCTCACCTTCACTCATGATTTGCGGCCCTCACGTTGAGATTAGAGTGTCGTCAGTATGCTCGTGTGAAATGCAGTACGCACGGAAGTGAACAACGGGGGCAGGGTCATAGGGGGGGCGCCCATCACCACCGAAAAGGTCAGAGAGCTTCGGGCTGGGCGCTGATCCCTTTGGAAGGAAGCGACGATGGGATCCTCGGCGCTTCTGGTACTGGGTTGGTATGCAATTCCCACCATAGACTCAAGTGATTCTTGCGCAAAGGCTCAGGAGTGCGCTCTAGGCATCATTGGTGATGCCTCCCGAATACATGGAAATCGTGTTGATGGGTGCCAAACTGTATTTGTCCGGATTGGCTGTCCCCTCCTTTACCTGGCGATCATTCGCTCAGCCAATCGCTGTGCACGTTCTGCTGGCCGTTGCGCGAGTCCTCGTCTGAGTGTCAATTGCAGAGTGGTGATGTCCTCTCGACACGTTGCGCTGCGCTATACACCTTAAGCTGGCGCCAGCCTAGCTTTCGCAAAATCCACCTAATACACTCCACTTAGAGCTACTAGGTCAGCGACTGAATCGTCGCTGGCCTTAGGGCTTCGGATACCCTGTCGCCAGGTCAGGGGCAATCGATACCCGAAGGGTTTGCTACGTAGGAAGTTGCGATGGATCAAGATTTAATGAATGCATGGAAGGGGCTTGCTGACTACGGCGATAATCTTGACTTCGTCACTAAGCAGCTGATGGCTTTGTTTCCAGATTCCCTTGGATGGTTGGCTTGGCAGGACGTTATCTTCCGTGCCCAAAAAGACTATTGTTCGCCCGGGGATGTCTCTTCTGATTTGCGTCTTCAGATTGCTGAACACTGGCTCGAGCTTGCGAAGGCTGGTTGCCTGGATGTGCAAATCGATCCCTCCAAGGGTCTGGTGGTAAGGGAAAAACCTTCGGATGCAGCGCAAAGATTGCAGCGTAAGGATTTGGAAAAGGTTCTGTTCAAACTCCTCGAGCGTCTGCCGGATGAGCGATGGCTGCCGTATCAAGATATTTTCGCTGCTTTAGATGCAATGACAGGACAGTCGCTTAGGGACTATCTCGATGAATTCGGCGATCTAGTGAATCACCTTACGGAGAGACGCTACATTGTCTGGAACGATATGAGCGGGCGGAAACTTCCTCGCTTCCGCAAAGGGTTGGATTTCGATGAATGGAGTAGAGTGATGTCTAAGCCACCAGCACCTGCACAGGCAGGTCACGTTTTTAATTTCAATGCTCCCGTTGGTGCTGTGCAGTCAGGGGACTACGCCGTTGCTAACGTTCAGCAAACGGCTGGTTCAAGTGATTACGGCGTATTGATAGGCGCGCTTAAAGCGGCTCAAGCAGAGTTTGCTGCCGCAGAGATTTCCTCGGGTGACCGGGAAGAGGCGCGGGAACACCTTCAAGTTGTTATCGAAGAAATTCAGAAGGAAAAGCCCAATCGTCTCAGCCTGAAATCATTGCTATCAGGTGTTGCTGCAACGGTCCAGACTCTCGGCTCCAGTTCTGAGGCATATAAGGCAGTAGTCGCAGCCTTGAGCGTGCTGGGGGTCTCCTGATAACTAAAGTCTCCCCCCAAGCGATCCGAAGATTATCCCGGACATAAGAACACCGAAGCAATGCGCATGATGACGTGTATACACTCAACAGCACATCATTCACATATAGCCACTATGCAAAACTCGAAGGATCGAATGAGTAAAGCAAATCTTAAGCCCTCTCGAGGAGAGCTGGTCAAGAACCTTGATCACTATCGGTTAACCCAAAACAGTCAGATGAGTGAGCTAGAATTCGAAGTTCTCACGTCAGTTTGTTTCGATGCAGATCGCGTAATACGGATCGTCTCGAAGACGGCTCTTGTGGACGTGCCGCAGCCATTAAAGGTTACTCTGCTCCCACACCTGTCACTTGACCCAAGCCCGATACCGATGGCTACCATGGTTGGAGATAGGGAGGCCTACCGCATATCAATACCCATTTCCTTCATACAGAAGCTGATAGCGGTCGCACCAACGCGTGATGGGATGCAACCTGCGGTGGTATCCGATTACTTCTGTCAGTCGGCTCTGGTCGCCGTTCTCGCTGCCTATGCTCACGAGCTAACCCATGTTTTTATTGGCCATTTGCCTACAAAGTCATCGATCGCTCAGGAAAGCCATGCTGACTATATCGGCGGAGGCTTGATATGGAGGTGGTTACGACGCCCCGATATCCAAAAAATTTGCAATGTACGACCACAGATAGTGGAATCTGCATGCGCTTTTGGCTTCCTACACTTGCTATCAATTTTGAATGATACGGACCACGACGAGAGCATCTATTTGCCTCGGGCTGCTCGTCTCCAAGTTTACGGTGGAGCAGCGGCATTTTGTGCTGATCAGACTGTCGGAGTTGGCTACGGAAATCTCATGCTGAAAGCAATGATGGGTCTTCCAGCATGTCCGGACCTCGACTTCCGGTCAGCTCATATAGAAAAGGCTTACCAATATTTGATGTCACAGACTACTGAGGAGATGATAGACAAAACAGTCTCAGCTTTAGATAAGGTTCCAGAAGAAAAACGTCATTGGTATGACGCTTCCGTGCATCTCAAACCGATCAAAAGATTTTTGCAGCGTATTTTAAAAAGGGATTCAAGATAGTCTCTTAGGCAATACCTCAAAAAGGCGTGCCTTTTGTTCGCTAGTGGCAGCTAGCGACCCTATGCACTCAGAAGTATGCGTACGTTTTTTGGCCGTTCTCTTTCGGTTGTCACTGTGGTGCCTGCTGGCCAAGTCGAACGCAAGCGGTTGGTCAGCAGGGAGACAATTGGCTGGCCAGAGTCAATCCGAATGAGTGGTCACGTGGAATGCAATTTCTCACTCTCCAAAGAGTCCATTTTTCCCGAATCAATCGGGACTCATTCATGAATGAGGGGAGCGGGGCGCTAGATGATGCCTATAACTGCCGTAGTCGCATGATGGCGCCTGTGATGCTTTGAGCATTCGTATCCAGCGTTTCCATGGCCGCAATTGCGTTAGTGGCGACAATCCCCATTCCATTCTCGGAGAGCCACTTGGTCACCTCCTCAATTGCCGCACATATGGAGTGCTGGTTGTGCAGGAGCAGTGTGAGAGCGTCCGCTGTGGCTATGTTGGCTTCAGAATTATCTGGCATGGGTATCGTCCTTGAGTAACTGGTGCAGGAAGACTAGCTGAACTCGCCGCTGGCTGGAGCTACTACTCCAGATACGCTGGCACTAGTGGTAATTGCACTGACTTGATCACCCATTTGCAATCGAGCTAACCAGCCATTTGCACCGGACTTTACCCACACCCTTAGCAGACATGACCGGCAGTGAGCGGCTGTGGATTTAGCCGGTCGGAGCACACAAACACTTCAATATGATGACCTCAATGGTCGTGCCTTCACTTTGCCTTGGGTGAAGTTGCGGTCACTATTGTTGACGGCTTTGAACTTGCTGCCATCAATGGCGATGATCGATTGAGAGAAGAGATAGAGGTTGCGGCAAAGCACTACGAACTGGCGACAGACGTTACGAATAGCTTTGCCGTGGTCCTTGCGAAAATCGGCAATGGTTTGAAGTCCGGGGCCAAACGCCCCGTAGGCCACTTTAACTCGACGTTGCGCTCCGCCTCACGCTCAAGCCGGCGGCTGGATTGAATTCATATCTCCTTCGAACGGAGCTGCGAAGCGCTTTCAGACTAGCCTGTCGCGACGGTAGGCACTTGATACCGCGGAGAGTAAAGAGTCCAGCTCGGCATTTGTTGCAAACCGGGCTTCAAACTCGCCGGCCTGTCCGTCGAACATGAACTCCGCACACTGGCATTCCTCTTCAGCCTCGTCGCAGTTGCTGCAGAGCGGGTTGCAAGCGTCGATAAGCGCGTCGATAGGGTCATCATCCAGCGAATAAGCAGCCCCGCCATCCATTTCCCCCATGCCTCCTCGGGCGAATTCAACCACGTCCTCCTCATCTTGGAATGCCCAGCTACACAGAGCCTGAAGGACCGGAATGAGCACAACGCGGACGTAGTCAAAGCGGAACCCATCGAGGAGGCACAGTATTCTCCCATCGGCCTCAACCAGGCACTCGAAGCTTACTTGGCCATATTTCTGGACCAGGGTTTGGTACCTTTTCGGGTTGATCCGAATGTGCTTCATGGCGTTGTTGACCGCATCTACCAGTGCCATCTTGCCGCCGTGGATGCGGGCACCACAGACTCCGTACTCCCCGTCAAACATCGGAACTAGCATCCCGCGGGACTGGTTCAGGCCAATTGTCTGGCGGATGGCGACGATGTAGTCCACTGCGTGGGCGGCGCAGAGATTCGCGCCGATGACTTGGTGCAGAGTCAGCGCACGGTTGTCAGAGTCACTTTTCAGCTCTTCGAGGACCGGAGTGAGGATGGTGTCTAGGTATTTGAGGTAATCGGAACATGCGCTCCTGCAGGGTTCGGAAATTGGCAGCTCTGGAGCATCCGTCTGGGTGTTCTTGGTCATTGAGGGCCTGTACTAGGGCGTGAAGCCTAATTGGTCAGAAAGCGAGTATACACCTGCACCTGACGCCCTCGGCGGAGGCATAGTTTATTGGCACAGGCTGCCGGGAAGGGCTGGAGTCCAGACGTGTGAAGTCTAACGATCAATGTAAGATTTCAGTAATTAATGCAAATTGCTCCCGGCCTGGACGAGCCACGTCAAACCTCGGCTGGGCCAAGTGCCGCATTGAACCGGAAAAGCACGATATAGACACTCAGAAGAGGGGCTTGAATTCGTTTCGAAACACGCTTCCCGAGAAAGATCTCAACGAGTATGAATCGGTCATACTCCCGAAGCACGCGCCCTGCGAGGCTTATCGGAGTCTACTGGTGTTATGGTAGTCGTCCAAATAGGAGGACATCTTGGACGCGCATACACAGACATTGAGATTGGTGCAGGGTCTAGAGGACTTACTCGACCAGTTTCCCCTTTCTAGCGTAATCAGATCGCACGCGGAGTTAACTGAACAAGCACTTGATGCTTGGTCTGAGCGCCTCGGGGATCTGGGGCATCCGGGGCGCAAATACTGGGATCACCCGGCGGAGTTAATGTACGACAAAGCCGGCGTACTGCTTGGAGCCATGTTTGTGCTTATTCAGGCGGCTATCACCGAGACGGTCTCGATCGTAAAACGGATCTACGAGCTAAACGGACAGACGATACGCAAGGATGCCGTGATGTCGTTGGAGGCAGAGCTTAATCCGAAGTCAGGCCTTAGCTATGTAGCGATCGCAAACGGAGCTGCAAACTTTTATAAACATCGCTTCGAGTGGCCGGAGGACTGGCTTGGAAGCGTGTCATCGCAACAGACAGACACAATCAACCTCGTCCGCGCCGTCGGAATGAGTCCCGAACAGGACTTGGCGGATAACCTGCTCTCCGCGGTCCACGCCATTACGAGAACAAGTGACGACAACCCGAAAGACTTATCAGATCTGGTTGTTGGAAAATGGCGGGCGCGACTTGCGCTGAGCCTTCGCGTTCAGTTCGCGCTGACCCAGTATCCCTAATGTGATAATTGAGCGAGGGGTTAGCGACAGTTCGCCTAGGATGCAGCCGTGTCAGCAGCGCCATATTCCTTCTTTTCATGCACCGATGAACAGTCGTTCGGTTCTGCCGCCGGGTGGACTGGGGGCCGTCAATTTTCCTCCCCGAAAAGTAACCTTTGGTCGTTAGCCGCTAAGGATAGCGGTATGGATGCGAATAATGAGCACAACTATAGATTTAGAGGGTATGACTACCGGATGATTTCAGTCGCATTAATTCCGAAATTCGACAAGTGGAGCTTCTAGGTGTTCGCTGCTCTCTGTTGTTAACACTACTCTCATTTGTTTGGATCAGCAGTGGCATAATAAGATTCTTGTCTCATTAATTTCGAAAGTGTCGCAGCTATTCGAAAGCCTACAGCTGCACTCGCTGTTGTCTAGAAAAGGTTTTTTAAGGGCGGACGCAGAATTACACTTTTAGAATCTGAGTGGAATTCTACTAGATCCAAGGGCGGCACACGCTCGGTATCATATATACGGGCCTTATCAGGCATACCTATAATTGTGAATTGATCCGGATGCTCGGGTAGCGCACCCCAAAAGCATGTCCAAGGGCCAGCCCACGACTGCGCGATTCTAAGGTGACGTATTTTGTTCTGTATATCGAGTGCGATCTCGTCGGATAGTTCTGCAGCAATATCACCTAATAGTTCAATCCCTTCCCGGTAAACTGGCCACCCACGCCGCAGAGCTCGCTCAAGACGCTTTATATGGTCATGGATAAAATCGCGCCTTAGTTCTTGATTTTTTAAACCTTTTTTTAACAGAAAAGCGCAGAGTATGATAATTCCATCTGGGCACCAGTAGCAAGACCTCGCAAGATTCTCGTACCATTGAACATGTATGTTAGCCCATCCTCCGCGTCTCAATAAATAGTAAGCCCCTGCAACTGCACTCATAGGATCGAGGAATTTACTTGAAAACATAGAGCGAGCTTGATTCTGGTAAGCAGATTCGGCGATAGCGTCTGCAGCACGCAATGAATCTCGTGCTAAAAACTCAATGAGATTATCTGCATTCTCTCGGTCACTTGTTATAGTGATGTCAATGTCAATTAGCCTGGTTGATGGCGGTGATATAAGGATCCGCATCTTTCCTGTGGGCAGTGTCGTAAAACGCCATCGAACAAACTCCCCTCCAACTTGAAGCATCCATTGACCATGAGGAAGATTCAGTTCGATTTGCCAACTATCGGACTTTGGTCTTACGTGCTGGACCCCAAGGTCGGCTACCTTCCAATAAGGGGGGGCATCAGCATCGTAAATGGACTGATAGAGACGTAGCCAAATTTCCATACGAGGAAATTTTAAGGAATAGGATGCAATGATGTTTGAGGAGCGGTGGATATAGTGTCGATTTCGGTTCGGTATAGGGTCGACTTTACCACGACCAATCGACACGGTAGCCTCATCGGTGCCGGAAAAATCTACTGACTCGGTTGCTGTCTTGCCGGATGGCCAATATAGTTTGACGTATGCCTTTTTCGTCTTGCGCGGCAAACTTACTGTCCTTTGGTCTTGGTTGGCTAGAGCAAACTCTGCTAGCACAGATCCATCTATGGCCAATACTTTCAAAGGAAGAGCTGGTTCAGCTTCTTCATAAAATTTAATAGGCGTATCGTAAACACTTAGCTTGATGGTCAAAAACTTCATGGATTGATCACCTTGAAGGTCAGCGGATAGACAGGCGGATCCAGTTGTTCATCGGGATGCACCATGCTAGGAAAATCGGCAGACGCTCCAATAGCCCCAACTTCATAAAAGCCAGGTTGCACTTCAACTTGGAATGCCTGATCAGTATGGATCTGAGCTGTCCTTTGGCCTCTAAAGTGCTGCAGGTAGAGCTCATACGACGAACGCTGATCGGGTGGAGAAAGATCAATCCAGACTTTTACTTTGGGTGCGGTCTGCGCGCTGATCAAAGGAATAGATCGACCATTAATCCGGTGGTCTATTGTTTGTGAAGGTAAATTTCCTTGGTTATTAATCAATTCGAAGTCAAGTAGCTTTCTCACAGCTGCCGCCAGTATTTCGCCATCCACTATCCAACGTCGTGACCCAATCTCTTTCACGCCACAATATCCGGACAGTGCCCCAAGAAGAGCTGACGTGAAGCGGGACACATTGCCGCCAGGGCGGGAAAAAGCGAGCTGCCCTTCACCGGTTGCAAACAATGCTGTAACTGATCTTCGAATTGACTCCTTTTCAAGATCGATTGGGGTCAGCGCTGCCGGCTCTGATCCTTGTGTAAATAGCATGTCACGAGGTACTTCGCGGCACGCGTCAATGAAGTAATACAGGGCACCCGCAACCTCTCGTTCAAGGGCACGCATGGTAGTAGTGATGTTAAAACCATTCTCCCAAGGCCTGCGCCTATCCGCGCCGAAATCTTCTGCAAGGAGATAGTGATCAGCGACCATCACGCCGTGTCCACAGAAGTAGAACACGCCCACATTGTCCGGATGACGTTGTACACGCTCTAACCATTCATCAAAGGCGTTCTGTATGCTTGTAAGCGTTGCAGCGGCTAGGAGGTGGTTACCCCCTGGAGTGGTGATCGAAATTGGGGTGTTGCTGGAGCCGAGCGCTGCCACAGAGGCTAACGGCGCCTGCGGGTTTGCCAAGCCCACCACTCTTGGATTGATCGTTGGGGCTAACAACCAGCTCAAAAGCGCTATCAGGGATACTGGGGGTGACTCCAGTTGGCCAAGGCCAAGCGGACGCTCTGCAAGAGGCCCGCTACCGCCCAGGAGGTGCGGGTAGTTGCCGACGCCAATGGCCAGGACATGCGTTCCTGGGCCATCGCCCGTGGCGGTTGAGTACAGTAGGGTCACAGGGCACTCATCCTTTAGTTAGCCGGGCAGCCAGACGTTTGTAGAAACTTGGACGCTGAAAATATCCGCCGTGCGCTCCACCTGCTCCATACCCTGTATCGTAGTGGTAGTCAGATACCCCTCCAAAAATCGGCTCTAGCTGATAGCTGAATGGGTCATTGGTGTCGAACACGTTGAGCCAACGGGAAATCTTGGCGGGACGGGGGAGGCGTCCTTTTGGCGGATCTGGCGGCAGATTCTCCTGGCTAATTCTGAACAGCTTCATTTCTTCGAACAGGCCAACTTGCGAACCGACGGTGATCAGGCAGTCGATCTGCAGGCCTTTAGGAGCGTAATGCGTGGCCAAGTCGTAAATGATCTCTCCGCCAAAGCTGTGAGCAATTACTGTTAGTTGCTGATCACCGTCTCGACGCGCAGCGTCTGCCTTGAGAAGCTCGTCCAATACGATTGAAACAATCCGGCCCTGACCTGTTACCCGTTGAGCAAAGTAGGTGAAGGCATCACCAGTGAAACGAGTGAAGTTAGCGTTGAGTTTCTTGCGCAGCAGCTTTCCAGCGGCATCTGTGGCCTTGTCGGGCACTGCGTGAGCCAGCCTTGACCAGGCTTCCTTAAGCGAGCTGATTATCGCTCCTGCGCCGAACGATTCAACCTGGTTGGCTTTGGTGTGGTGGACCAACTGGTCTACCAGATTGTTGACGGTGGTGGATGGATTCATTACCCAGTCTGGAGTGGAACCTACGGCGTATGTTGAGCTGATTGCGTAAGACTGGGCTAAGGCTTGAGCCTCAGCTTCGGTCTTCGCTCCAGCCATGGCCGACGCATACAGCAGATCAACGATTTCTGGGAAGTGCCGGCGTGCATCATCCAACCTGTCGCCGGTGAGTTGTGGGGATTCTGCCCAGAGCCCAGCTACCCGGCCGCGGGCAACGCCTTCAGCAGTACCGGTTTCCATTCCGCCGAAACTCTCAAATTTGTCATCCGGATTGGGCAGCGCGGCCATGCCCCAAGCAAATTTAGCCCCCGCGTCCCCCCAGTAAGGACTGAAGATTTGAAGTGAAGCTCTGTCGGCACCCAGTGCCGGCGCAACCAGTTCTTTGAGGAAACCGTTGCGGCCAACCTCGCTTTCCCGGTACTCAGCTCCATCACGGTTGTTAACTCCGTGTACGAAAACTATTGGCATAAAGCTGCTCCTTTGCAGATTGTGCATGGTTTCTGCTAGCACTAAAGAAGGCAGCGCGGGTACTACTGATTACGGCGCTGGCGGAGCTCGCAATTTCCCATGGCGATAAGTCGTGGTCATTGGCTTCACAATGCCATCACGGACAATCTAGCCTAAGGAGGCGGCTCTGCACGCTCGGAATTCAAGTATTTGATCGTAACCATCCTCCCCCCCCCCCCGATCACTGATCAGATTTTGGAATTGGTCGAGAGTTACCTGACCGACCTGAGTATTTGGAGGGGGCGAAAAAGTAATCTGCTGTACGTGGTGTCTCAGTGGGGCTATCTGAAAAGATCCACCAGAATATAAAGCGAATAGACCTACATCGAGCTTGGAGAGCACGGCTTGGACGCGATCCGTCTCAAGCGAGGTGAGATATCTGGTGAGTACTGTGAAACATCCTGCCTATCCGGAATACAACCCTTTAATATCTATTGGAGCATTGAGCAGAACTCAATGCCTCCGGGCCGATCTGACGTCACTATCTGGTCGGCATCTAGCCTAAATTTGCGGTAAGAGTTAGCTCAATCAAGGGCTACGTAGTCGCATTAATTTCGAAAAATTCGCATTTATTTCGAAAACCGACACCTGCCACCCACCAGTGCCGGCCCGGAGGCCGAATGGTGCGGTTGACGGAAGGGACGCTGCGGCCAATGGGTTAGCGGTGCACCACTGGCGACTGACTGAATCGCCGCGACCTCCAAAGCTTCACTCTCGGCAAGCGGCGGCAACAGTCCCGGTAGCCTACTAGCTAACAGCGTTTTTCCAGTTCCCGGCGGCCCACTGAACAGCAGGTTATGCGCACCCGCAGCGGCAATCAGCAATGCCCGTTTCGCCGCCACTTGCCCCTGCACTTCATTCAAGTCGGGATAAGGCTTGCTGGCATGCATCAGCCCGTCAGACACATACGGCTCAACCGGTGTATGCCCATTGAAATGCGCCACCGCCTCCAGCAGATGATCCACCGCAATCACCTTCAACCCCGAAGCCAGACACGCCTCCTCGGCATTCGCTCGCGGCACCACCAGCGCACGCCCCGCCTTGCGCGCCGCCAATGCTGCCGGCAACACCCCGCGCACCGCCCTTACTGCGCCGGACAATGCCAACTCACCCAGGCATTCCACATCGTCCAGCGTCAGACACGGCACCTGCACACTCGCCGACAGAATCCCCAAGGCAATCGCCAGATCAAACCGCCCGCCATCCTTGGGCAGATCCGCCGGCGCCAGATTCAAGGTGATCCGCCGCGCCGGAAACTGCAGCCCGGAATTGATGATCGCACTGCGCACCCGATCCTTGCTCTCCTTCACCGCCGCCTCGGGCAGCCCGACCATGGTCAGCGACGGCAGGCCGTTGGCCAGATGGACTTCGACGGTGACAGCGGGGGCTTCCACGCCAATCTGGGCGCGGCTGTGGACGATGGAGAGGGACATGGTCGTTCCTTGAGCTGAATCGGGGGCCGCTTCCTGCGGGTTTTTGAAGGGTAGTCTGGGGAGAGGGCGTTGGTCGGACAGTTTTAAGGGCGAACTTTCACTGGATGTTGCTGAAGGCACTAATCCTCAGGCATAAAAAAACCGCCTGTTTGGCGGTCATTTTTGCGGTACTCAGGTTCCACCACCGGCGAGCCAGCCATCGGGCTCCATTTCCTTGCCATAGGTCGCGGCCACTTTCAGAAAATGCCGCTGACTGGCTGAAACTCTGTCCGGCAAACCGAGTGTCTCGGTACCTGGTTTGGAAACCCGTGCCGGTTGGGTTTTCTGCTTCTTCTGCTTCATAAACACCTCACGTGCCGGGATGCTTGATTCGATCTTATTGGTCGTCCAATGGAAAGACAAGGCGGCCGGTTGTATCAAAATAAAATCCCAGCGTTTGATAGTAAGGGATGGCGCCTGAGTCTGGCTCTTGTACTTCGATTTGCGTGCACCCCAGCTTCCGGGCGTAGAACTCTGTTGTCAGCAATGCCATCGGAGCGATCCAGCCCCGCAAGGTATTTGTCTTGCAGGTGTGCCCCTGCAAAAGGACGATTTTCATGCAGATCGTGCTTCTTCGCGGCGTTGCGTAGCACAGTCCGCACAGTTCTTCTTCGTACCAGAACGCCAAGTCCAGCCCTTTTGCATCTTTGGTCTTCCAGTCCAACACAGCGTCCCATGGATACCCAACGGGGCCGGTCCACTGGTGGAATGCGTTGATTGCTACTGGAGTAATCGGATCGATCCTGAGTGATAGAGCATCAACTCCAGCCGCCAAGGCTTCTGGGTCCATGGACATTGTTTGATGTGCGAGTTTTCGGGATTCAGATTTGAGTGTCTGATTTCGAAGTTCGGTACCTTTGCCTTTTCTTCGCATCGTCTTGTTCTGTGGGATCAATCTGCAGACGATATCGAAGGCATTGATGCTTACGTAATCAGACGTAGGGGACGGTCCTTGTAGGACAGTGCTTGCGTTAGTGAAGGACGTTGGAGATGGCCAGTTCAGATTGTGAGAGGGCGGAGAGGCAATACTTTATACCGGCATGGATGAGGGTTTTGCGCTGCTCTCGATCGTAAATGAGCTTTGACTCCTGAGCGGTACTGAAGGATCCTCACGTTCGGGGACTGCAACTGCGCATTCGTCGGGACTGGGCACCAGTAAAAGCTCCCCCGCATTTTTGGCAGCAGAGAAAGCTGGTTTCTCTGAAGTAATGACGACGGGCTAGCCTGTCGGATTCTGAACCCAAGGCCGTAAAGCCAGGAGCTAAAGAATCGCTGCGACTATTCCTCCGAACAAAAAAAGGCGTCCTATGGACGCCTTTTTTATTTTTCACTCAGGACCTTCTACCGGCCAGCGCGCCGCTTGGCTCAAGCGCTGGCCCACATGTAACAGCAACTTCAATAAATCGCCGTTGGTTGGCTGACATATCCCCAGCCAAACGGAGTGCTTCGAGGTGCAAATCAACAATCTGAAATAGCTTTTCCTTCCTCTTCTTATCCTTCACAGATACCTCCACTTTGATGGGCGTATTTCGTTTGCCAATGTAATGACATGCGTAAGGGCTGCGTAACTGGGCGCAGACTCTGATGTTTGTAGGGCTATGCCCTAATAGTTGTAGGACGCCGGCGAAAGGGTTTCGACGATCTTGTATCGCGGAGTCGGATGCTCCAGTTTGGCCGCTCAATGCAGCCTCTGGAGCCGAGAAATGAACCGCAATGGTATGCGCCCGATTCATCCGGGCGAGGTTCTGAATAAGGAATTCATGGAGCCGTTGGGCATGACTATCATGGATCTGGCCATGCCCACGAACTGGCCCGCAAGTGAGATCGAAAAGCTTGTGAAATGCCAGCTCAGGATCTGCGCCGATCTGGCAATCAGCCTTGCCTCTCATCTCAACACTACGCCTGAGTTCTGGATGAATCTGCAATCGACTTACGATTTGCGCAGGGTCCAGCTCCGGCATGCGGGTTTATAGCGATTGCAGCATCCGCGAAGCCCTTTTCCACCATGGCCCCGTCATTGGGCGCTTGGTCTGTTCCCGTTCCACCACCATCAGCGGCACATCCTGCAACCGTATCCACGGCTGGTTATTCCAGTGCAACAAACTCAACGACATATCCGGCCAACTGAGCAGGCTCAGGTGTGGGCGTTCGCTTGTGGTGGGATGTTGGGCGTCGCGCAGGGTAGGGATGACCTGGTGGGTGATCCATTCGCGTAGCGCTCGGTATTCGGGGCAGTAGTGGTAGACGAGGAGGGCGTAGATGCCGGATTCGCTGATCAGCAGGGTGTTTTCGATTTGATTGTGGATGAGGGTTTTACGGGTTTGGTATTGGTCGGGGTCGAGTTTTCGCAGCATGCGTTCGTTGAGGTAGATGTGCAGCAGGCGACTCAGGTCTCGGGCGCAGAACCAGGGTTGGTTCTGGATGAGAAGGGCGTGGAGGGGGAGTTTGTGGCGGGTGAAGATGTGCGGGCTTAGATAAGTCTCTTCTTGATTCATGGAGCAGTTCCTCTTGCTTAAGGGGCTGCCCTCAATCGTCGCCAAACGATTGGGTGGCAGTTGTACGCGGGTTGGCGAACCGGAGCAAAAGGAACCCGGCAGACCCGAAGGTCTCCCACGCACAACCGCCATGAAACGATGTGGCGGTAAATGTAGCCGCCATCATGGTTGTCGTGCGCCTTAAGCTGTTCGGGTCGCCAAACCCGGTGCTGAACATTCAGCATCGGGTGAGCTTAGAAACCTGGGCTTTTCGGCGCAATCGGACGGCGGTCATTCAGGTTGTAGGACGTTGCCGGGATGGTTGAAGGGCTGGAGATCAAAAGATCGCAGCCTTCGGCAGCTCCTACAGGGGGCGCGGATTATTCAGCGGGCGGCGTCAGCTTTGCTTCCATCTCGGCGACTTTGGCTTCGAGGCTTTCGAGGCGTGCGCGAGTACGCGCCAACACAACCATCTGACTATCGAATTCTTCCCGGCTCACCAGGTCGAGTTTGCTGAAGGCGCTTTGCAGCAGCATCTTGAACTGGCTTTCGATTTCGGCTTTCGGCAGCGGGGTGTCGCCGCTGAACAGGCGTGAGGCGGTGCCGCTCAGGGCGTCGAGGAAGTCTTTGGGCGCGAGCATGGAATGTGTCCTGTAAACAGTGGCGGGCAGTGTATCACGCAGTGTCTATAGTCACTGATGCAGGCATGGATGCACGCTTTTCGCGCAAGAGGGCGGGCGGCGACGCACCGTTGTTGTGCGTAACCGTCGGGCCTTTTTCGCGCTAACGCCTGTGGCAGCGGCCAAGGGATTGAAATCAGGGGATTTTGGCGAGATGGCAAGCTTTCTGCTTAGTCACCTTCGACCCATGCACTGATGCAGTCGCTGTGACGAATGCAGTGCGGCAGACGGAGCGGGGAGTTTCGTCGGCAGCGGTTAGCTGGCGTCAGTCGGGCAGGTAAGGCCGACGATGCGTTACAAAGCCAGGCACTGCGCTTAGACTTGAGTCGGGTTTGTTTTCCTGGGGCAAGTCCACCAATTCGGGAGAGAGTTTCATGAAGCTAGTCACTGCCATCATCAAGCCGTTCAAGTTGGACGACGTGCGCGAGTCGCTGTCCGAAATCGGCGTGCAGGGCATTACCGTTACTGAAGTCAAAGGCTTCGGCCGGCAGAAGGGTCACACCGAGCTGTATCGCGGCGCGGAATATGTGGTCGATTTTCTGCCCAAGGTGAAAATCGACGTGGCCATCGACGACAAGGATCTGGATCGGGTTATCGAGGCGATAACCAAAGCGGCCAACACCGGCAAGATCGGTGACGGCAAGATCTTCGTGGTCAATCTGGAACAGGCGATTCGCATCCGTACCGGCGAAACCGATACCGACGCGATTTAACCGCCGCCACAAACCCCAACGCCCCAGGAGAAAACAATATGACTCTGCGTAAATTCGCAGGGCTAGGAGCCCTGTTGTCCATCGTAATGCCAAGCCTTGCAATGGCGGCAGACGAAGTGGCGGCCCCGGTCCTCAATTCCGGCGACACTGCCTGGATGCTCACCTCGACAGCCCTCGTGCTGTTCATGACCATCCCGGGCCTGGCGCTGTTCTACGGCGGCATGGTTCGCTCGAAAAACATTCTTTCTGTGATGATGCAGTGCTTCGCCATTACCGGTCTGATCAGCATCCTGTGGGTCATTTATGGCTACAGCATTGCGTTCGACACCACCGGCATGGAGCAGGGCGTCGTCAACTTCAACTCGTTCTTCGGCGGCATGGGCAAGGCGTTCCTCGCCGGTGTCACGCCGTCGAGCCTGACCGGCCCAGCGGCGCTGTTCCCTGAGGCGGTGTTCATCACCTTCCAGATGACCTTCGCGATCATCACCCCGGCGCTGATCGTCGGTGCGTTCGCCGAGCGGATGAAGTTCTCCGCGATGCTGATCTTCATGGGCGTCTGGTTCACCCTGGTTTATGCACCGATCGCGCACATGGTCTGGTCCGGCAACGGCGGCCTGATGTGGGACTGGGGCGTACTCGACTTCGCGGGCGGCACCGTGGTGCACATCAACGCTGGTGTGGCTGGTCTGATCGCCTGCCTGGTATTGGGCAAGCGCAAAGGCTTCCCGACCACGCCGATGGCTCCGCACAACCTCGGTTACACCCTGATGGGCGCGGCGATGCTGTGGGTCGGCTGGTTCGGCTTCAACGCCGGTTCCGCTGCAGCGGCCAACGGCACCGCCGGCATGGCGATGCTGGTCACTCAGATCGCTACCGCTGCTGCCGCGCTGGGCTGGATGTTTGCCGAATGGATTACTCACGGTAAGCCAAGTGCACTGGGCATCGCTTCGGGTGTGGTTGCTGGCCTGGTGGCAATTACGCCGGCTGCCGGCACCGTAGGCCCTATGGGCGCACTGGTGATCGGTCTGGCCGCAGGCGTGGTGTGCTTCTTCTGCGCCACCACCCTGAAACGCAAACTCGGTTATGACGATTCCCTGGACGCGTTCGGCGTACACGGTATCGGCGGTATCCTCGGCGCGATCCTCACCGGTGTCTTCGCTGCACCGTCGCTGGGTGGCTTCGGCACCGTGACCGACATCGCCGCACAAGTGTGGATTCAGTGCAAAGGCGTGGGCTTCACGGTGATATACACCGCGATCGTCACCTTCATCATCCTCAAGGTGCTGGACGCTGTGATGGGTCTGCGTGTGACCGAGGAAGAAGAATCGGTCGGCCTCGATCTGGCACAGCACAACGAACGCGGCTACAACCTGTAAGTACGCGCAGCAAAAAACTTGCCCGGTTCGCCGGGCATTTTTTTGTCTGGAATTTGTCGCAAAGAGAGCAGCTGAAAGGATTTTTCGTACGGCTTTGGTCGTGTTTACGACGAGCGTTTTTCTACGGCCAATGGCTTACATCATTGCAGGAATATTAGGGCCTTTGTTTTTTCCCAGAGCGCGCTAGAATGCGCCCCGAACGTGCGGAGAACTGTATGTGGCAACAGACTCTGATAACCCTGCGGACACGGCCCCGGGGCTTTCATCTGGTGACGGACGAGTTGATCAAAGGGCTGCCTGAACTCAGGGAGTGCCGGGTCGGTCTGTTGCATTTGTGGCTGCAGCATACCTCGGCGTCGTTGACCATCAACGAGAACGCCGATCCGGCGGTACGTCGCGACTTCGAACGATTTTTCAATCGTCTGATCCCACAAGGAACAGACGGCTATGAGCATAACGACGAAGGCCTGGACGACCTCCCGGCGCACTTCAAGGCCAGCGTGCTTGGCTGCCAGATCAGTCTGCCGGTTTCGGCAGGTCGCCTGGCACTGGGAACCTGGCAAGGCGTTTATCTGGGCGAGCACCGTGATCATGGCGGTGCCCGAAAAGTCCTCGCCACCTTGCACGGTGAAGGGGCGTAAACCGTTGGTCACCAATGGTTACTGATTTTTTAACGGCGACTTTCGACAGTTGCCAAAGCTGGTCTATAACTAATCTGCTTTTCGCAAGTCATGAGGTAGAACATGAGCGACGATGATCTGGAAAACGACGACCTCGAAGTAGGCGACGAAGACGAGGCCGAGGAAGGTCTGGAAGCAGCAGCGGAAGACGTTGCTGAAGACGATGGTGGCGACGATACGCCGGCCCCGGCTGCCAAAGGCAAAGCCAAGGCCGCGGTGTCGGTAGATGAATTGCCGAGCATTGAAGCCAAGAACAAGGAACGCGACGCCCTGGCCAAGGCCATGGAAGAGTTCCTGTCGCGTGGCGGAAAAGTGCAGGAAGTGGAGGCCAATGTGGTCGCCGATCCGCCGAAGAAGCCGGACAACAAGTACGGCAGCCGCCCTATCTGAGGCGTGCCGCTGGCTTGCTGAAAAGGCCCGCCGTCGCTGCGGGCTTTTTCATGCCTGGAATAAATGAGCTGAAGTGAATGCAGTTCCCTTGTGGGAGCGAGCTTGCTCGCGAATGCGGTAGGTCGTACAGCATTGCAGTGACTGACCTGACGCTTTCGCGAGCAAGCTCGCTCCCACAGGGTTTGTGGATTATTTCGAGGTGGCATTCCAGCGTGCGAGTACGGCTGGCAAATCACTCAGGCTGCGAATCTCGGCATCCGGCAGACGATCCGCTTCCCAGACTTTCCCCGCCGGGTTAAACCAGATTGCCCGCAACCCCGCCTGTTGTGCTCCAGCGATGTCATCGCCCGGATGATCGCCAATATGCACGGCTGTTTCGGCTGTAGCGCCACCACGCTGCAAAGCTTCATGAAACAACCGGGCATCCGGTTTGGCGATGCCGATATCTTCCGCGCACAACGCAAACTTGAAGTAGTCCGCCAGGCCCAATCGACGCACATCAGCATTGCCATTGGTGACCACGCCAAGCGCATAGTAATTGGCGAGAATCTCCAGTACTGGTTCGACTTCAGGGAACACTTCGATCTGATGCCGCGCATTCAGAAACACTTCAAAACTCTTGTCCGCCAGCGCCGACGCCTCGTCATGGGCGTACCCGGCTTCTTCCAGTGCATGGAACAACACCCGCCGGCGCAGCGCGCTGATGCGATGTTTCAGCCCCGGCTCATTGGCCAGCACCCGCTCACGAATCCCCCACAAATGCTCCACCGGCACCGCACCCAGATTCGGCGCATGTTCGCTCAGCCATTCGCGCAATATCGCTTCGGCGCTGACGATCACCGGAGCGGTGTCCCACAAGGTGTCGTCGAGGTCGAAGGTGATCAACTGGATGCTCATGAATCATCGCCTTTCATGCGTTTGGCTCGTGGGTGAGCACTGTCGTAGACCGCCGCCAGGTGCTGGAAGTCCAGGTGGGTGTAGATCTGCGTAGTCTTGATGTCCGAATGGCCGAGCAGTTCCTGCACCGCGCGCAGGTCCTGCGAGGATTCCAGCAAGTGGCTGGCGAAGGAATGCCGCAGCATGTGCGGGTGCAGGTTCTGCCCCAGTTCGCGTTCGCCGGCCAGTTTGACCCGCACCTGAATCGCTCGCGGGCCGAGGCGCCGACCTTGCTGGCTGACGAACACGGCGTCGTCTGCGGGGTTGGTCATGGCCCGTAACGGTAGCCATTGTTCCAGTGCTTCGCGGGCCTTTTTACCCACTGGCAGCAGGCGGGTCTTGCTGCCTTTGCCAAGCACTTGAACCATGCCATCGGCCAGATCAAGTTGATCAAGATTAAGCCCGGTCAGCTCTGACAAGCGCAGGCCGGAGGAGTAGAACAACTCCAGAATCGCCTGATCGCGCCGCGCAAGAAAATCATCCTCGACCGCCCCTTCAAGCAGTTGCAGTGCGCGATCAGTATCGAGGGTTTTCGGCAGGCGACGTTCGCCCTTCGGCGGTGCCAGACCGGTTGCCGGATCGTGGTCGCAAAGACCTTCGCGATTCAGATAGTGGTAAAGCCCGCGCACCGCTGACAGCAGCCGCGCGAGGCTGCGCGAGGATTGCCCCTGCGCATGCAGACGAGCGATCAGGCTGCGCAGACGCTGAATATCCAGCGCCGCCCAGCTGCCGATGTTCTGTTTGACGCACCAGCCAAGGACTTTATCGAGATCGCGGCGGTAGGCCGACAGCGTGTGCGGCGACACCTGTCGCTCACTGCGCAGGTGTTCGCAGTAAGCGTCAAGTTGCCGTTCCATGCTCAGCGTACCGAGCGCAGGGAGCTGTTGACCCGTGGCAGCACACGGCCCATGACTTCGGCGATATAGCTGAGGAACAGCGTACCGACCGAACTCTTGTAGTGCTGCGGATCACGGCTGGCGATCGCCAGAATGCCGTGGATGCCTTGATGACTGACCGCGACCACGGCGGTGGAGCCGATCTGTTTGCGCTGTTCTTCGCCGAAGAGGAAGTCCAGTTCATGCTCACGCAGGCTGCCGCTGACGCTTTTGCCTTCGGTGAGCAAGCCACCGATGGCGACTTGTGCGTCGGCGTGAGTGACCCAGCGACCGACCGGTGCCGGGTTGTCACCGAGCAGAATCAGGCTGACAAAGGGCACCTGAAAATCCTGGCGCAGGCTGTCTTCGACGCTGATCACCACGTCTTCGAGGCTGGCGGCGTCCATCAGGGACAGTATGAGACGGCGGGTCTTGTCGAACAGTCGATCGTTGTCGCGGGCGACGTCCATCAATTGCGAGAGGCGATGGCGCATCTCGATGTTGCGGTCGCGCAGAATGGTCATCTGCCGCTCGACCAGCGAAACGGTATCGCCACGCTGGTGAGGAATGCGCAGGGCGGGCAGCAGTTCTTCGTGCTCGACGAAGAAGTCCGGATGAGCCTCCAGGTATGCGGCAACCGCTGCCGCCTCCAGGCTCTCGGACGCTGATTCGTCGGACTGTCGGGCGGGTACCTGAGGCTTATCGGTCATGGTTTCTGCTCACTCAAAGACGTACTTGTCCTTCGTATACACGCACTGCCGGACCGGTCATCAGAACCGGTTGGCCAGGGCCAGCCCATTCAATGGACAGGCGCCCGCCTGGCAGGTCGATCAATAGCGGCGAATCCATCCACCCCTGGCTGATCGCAGCGACAGCCGCTGCACACGCGCCGGTACCGCAGGCCTGGGTTTCCCCGGCACCGCGTTCCCACACGCGCAACTGCGCACGGTTACGGTCGATGACCTGGAGAAAACCGACATTCACGCGCGCGGGGAAGCGCGGATGGTGTTCGATTTTCGGCCCCAGTTCATGCACCGGTGCATTGTTGATGTCCTGCACGCGCAACACTGCGTGCGGGTTGCCCATCGACACGGCGGCCAGTTCGACCGTGGTGCCGTCGACTTCCAGTTGATAGCTGCTGGCCTGCGCCGGCGCTTCGAACGGAATGTCCGCTGGCACCAGACGCGGGGCGCCCATGTTCACGCCGATCTGGCCGTCGTTACGCACGTCCAGTTCGATGATGCCGCCCTTGGTCTCGACGCGAATCTGCCGTTTGGCGGTCAGACGCTTGTCGAGCACGAAGCGTGCAAAGCAGCGCGCACCGTTGCCGCACTGCTCGACTTCCGAGCCATCGGAATTGAAGATCCGGTAACGGAAATCCACGTCCGGATTGCACGGTGCCTCAACGATCAGCAACTGGTCGAAACCGATGCCGGTGTGGCGGTCGCCCCACTGCTTGGCGTGCTTTGGCTGAATATGCGCGTGCTGGCTGACCAGGTCGAGAACCATGAAGTCATTACCCAAGCCGTGCATTTTGGTAAAACGCAGCAGCATGGGTTACTCCGGCAGCAGGCTTTCGCCGGCAAACAGCTCGGCCACGGTTTCGCGGCGGCGCACTTCAAAAACCTGATCACCGTCTACCAACACTTCGGCAGCACGGCCGCGGGTGTTGTAGTTGGAACTCATCACAAAACCGTAGGCACCGGCCGAATGCACGGCCAGCAGATCGCCTTCGGCCAGGGCCAATTCACGGTCCTTGGCGAGGAAGTCACCGGTTTCGCAGATCGGGCCGACGATGTCGTATTTGCGCGCAGCGGTGTCACGCGGTTTGACCGCGGTGACGTCCATCCACGCCTGATACAGCGCCGGGCGGATCAGGTCGTTCATCGCCGCGTCGACGATGGCGAAGTCTTTATGTTCGGTGTGCTTGAGGTACTCGACCTGCGTCAGCAGCACGCCGGCATTGGCGACGATGAAACGGCCCGGCTCGAACACCAGCGCCAGGTCACGTCCGTTCAAGCGCTCGCGCACAGCCTTGATGTAGTCGGCAGCCAATGGAGGCTCTTCATCGCGATAGCGCACGCCCAAACCACCACCGAGATCGATGTGGCGCAGGTGAATGCCGCAGTCGCCGAGACGATCGACCAGATCCAGCAAGCGATCGAGCGCATCAAGGAACGGTGGCAGGGTGGTCAGTTGCGAGCCGATGTGGCAGTCGACACCGACCACTTCCAGGTTCGGCAGATGCGCGGCGCGCACGTACACGTCTTCGGCGTCGGCGATGGCGATGCCGAACTTGTTCTCTTTGAGACCGGTAGAAATGTACGGGTGGGTGCCGGCATCGACGTCCGGGTTCACCCGCAGCGATACCGGGGCGCGAACGCCCAGCTCGGCGGCGACCACTTGCAGGCGCTCCAGCTCGTCGGTGGATTCGACGTTGAAGCAGTGCACGCCGACTTCGAGGGCGCGACGCATGTCGTCACGGGTCTTGCCGACACCGGAGAAGACGATCTTGTCAGCGCTGCCGCCAGCGGCCAGAACGCGTTCCAGCTCGCCACGGGAAACGATGTCGAAACCGGCACCGAGACGGGCCAGGACATTCAGTACGCCGAGGTTGGAGTTGGCCTTGACCGCAAAGCACACCAGGTGCGGCATGCCGGCCAACGCATCGGCATAGGCCAGATACTGGGCTTCGATGTGCGCGCGGGAGTAGACGTAGGTGGGCGTACCGAAACGATCGGCGATGGCGGACAGCGCCACACCTTCCGCGAACAGCTCCCCGCCACGGTAGTTAAAAGCGTCCATGGCGATCCCTTATTGGTAAACGTCGTGCTTGTGTGCTTTGGACGGCTGCTTCTGCGAAGACTGGGCTTGCTCGGCCGGGTCCTGATCGTCATCCGGCAGGTACAGCGGGCCTTTTTGACCACAGGCCGAAACGAGGCAGGCAACCGCGACGAGCGCAGCAAGGGAAGAGATCAGGCGCTTCATGGCGAAATCCTTGAAAATGCGTTAATTGCGCCGGAGTATACCGGCCACCCGGCAGCTTGCCTATGCGAGGGGGTTCCCGTCCGGCGGGGCTTGTCCGTGAGCACTGGTAACCCTGAGGGAGCGAGCCTGCTCGCGATGGCGGTGTGTCAGGCAACAATAATGTTGAATGTGCCGGCCATTCGCGAGCAGGCTCGCTCCCACAGGGTTGGGTGTTCGATGCCCTGACCGGTGCTTGGTCGTTAATCTTTGCAATCGGCCAGCAGCGTCCGTATCTTTCGGCGCTTGTGCCTGATCAGACATTTTTTGAGGTTGCCGCAATGAGTTTGTCCGAAGCCCGTTTCCACGATCTGGTCGATGAAACCCAGGAAAAACTGGAAGACATCTTTGACGAGAGCGACCTGGACATCGATCTGGAAAGTTCGGCCGGTGTGCTGACCGTCAAGTTCGAAAACGGCTCGCAGCTGATCTTCAGCCGCCAGGAGCCGCTGCGTCAGCTGTGGCTGGCGGCGGTGTCCGGTGGTTTCCACTTCGACTACGACGAAGAAAGCGAGCGCTGGATGTGCGACAAGAGCGAAGAGCAACTGGGCGAAATGCTCGAGCGCATCGTCAAGCAGCAGGCTGGCGCTGAATTCGACTTCGAAGGTCTGTGATTCCGTGACTGACACCGCTCCCGTTCGTCCACCGAAGCCGCTGTACAGCAACATCAGCCCGGCCGTGCCCTCGCCGTGCAGCGGTGTGTGCCGATTGGATGAGCAGAAGGTCTGCCTCGGCTGCTTCCGCCATGTCGAAGACATTCGCGAATGGCGCTCGGCAGACGATGACCGGCGACGTGTGATTTGCGCGCAGGCGTCGCAGCGCAAACAGTGCGGCGGGGCGTGACTTGTATATTTTTTGAGCTGTGATAGTGTCCGAACACGCCTCAACCCATCGAGGCTTGGTGAAAACCCCGTCTTTTTTGGCGGGGTTTTGCTTTTTTTGTGTGCAGAAGAAAGGAGTCTGCCCGGATCATGACCGCACCTTCCATCACCCTTACCCGTCTGGACGTGCAACGTCTGGAGCGCCTGATCGACAGCCTGGATGACACGCTGCCGGGCGTGATTGCGCTGCAAACCGAGCTGGACCGCGCCGACACCGTGGTCGGTCACGATGAAGTGCCCGCCGATGTCGTGACGATGAATTCCCGTGTGCATTGCCGCGAAGAAGGCAGTGGCAAGGATTACCACCTGACGCTGGTCTACCCGAAGGACGCCAACGCCGATGAAGGCAAGATCTCGATTCTGGCGCCAGTCGGCAGCGCACTGCTGGGCCTCAAGGTCGGTCAGCACATCGACTGGCCGGCTCCGGGTGGCAAGACCCTCAAACTGACCTTGCTTGAAGTCGAATCGCAGCCGGCCAACGGTGGTGATTTCCGCGAGTAAGCCCGCCTCAGACCTGTTCGAGTGCCTCGTTCAGAGCGCGCTCCAGGTCAGCCTTGTAGCGCAGATACAGATTGCTTGAACTCTGCCCGTCACCGAGCAGGCCGGAAAGGTCGAGGTCGGTGATGTAGCAGCGATAGCGTTCGCTCTCGCGGCGCTGCTCGACGATCTCCCGGGCGACCACGCTGAACAGCTGGTCGCCATGTTCCAGTTCGCTGAATTCCCGTTGATTGCAATACAGCGTGACCTGCACTTCGCCCGGTGCGGCTTTGCCGACGATCGCCTGTACGTCGTAGAACGGCTTGTTCACTGGCGTCTGTGGTGCCGACCGCGCTTCGACCCGGCGCGCACGTCCCGGACCTGAAGGCAATAACTGGTAATACAAAGTTTCGAGACGGCCGTCGGGACCGGCGTCCATCGGCAGCACGGCTTCGCGGCGGAACAGAATAGATTGCAGGAAGCGTTGCAACGGCACCAACAGACTCTGCTCGTCGTGATAGGGCAAATGTTGCTGCCACAGCGCGTTGAACTCATCCAGCACGTACAGCTCGGCCTGCTGCTCGGTGATCCGATAGAACACTTGAATGCACTCCGGCTGGCCCATCGGCAGGATCAGTGCAAGGTCGTTATCTTCCAGTGCCATGGGATCCAGGTGCAGCGGACTGTAGCGCGGCTGTTCTTCGCCAAGGTAATCGAGCAGGGCCGGCAGGGTGGCAAGCGCCACATGGTTGACCTGACCCGGCACCAATTCCAGCACGTGATAATGCTGCTGCACCTGAATCAGGTAGCGATGGTTCAACTCGCTGAGCAACAGGTTCTGCGCGGTGTCGATGATTTCTTCAACGCGACGGGCAATGAACTGCGCGCGGTTGTGGCAGAAGCAGCGCACCTTCAATGACGGCTGCAACGGCCCGCGCGGCAGGTTGTTGAGGTAATCGCGTAGGCAGTCGAGCAGGGCATGCGGGCCGTCGAAGCGGTTGACCAGTACTTCGTTCCAGCTATTGAGCGTGACCTGATCCAGGGTCAGCACGAGGTTTTCGCGCACCCCGGCGTAACTCAGCGAGTCGGTGCGCTCGGTGGTCATCAGGATATTCAGGTCGCGGTGATGCTTGAGCGGGTCGACGCCGACGTTGACCAAAATCAGCACTTCGCTTGGCACCGCTGCACGCAGCAACGGTTCTTCCGCGACGGTGGGCAAGGGCAGGGCAATGCACTGTTGCAGGCTGCCAAGCAGGTTGAACAACTCGAACTCGCTCAGGTCGCTGGTGCCGGGATGCAGGGCCAGGCGGGTGCTGCTGTCGATCACGCCGTTGCGGTGGCACCAGGTCAACAGCTCCAGTAACTCGCGGCTGCGCTTGATTGGCGCAAAATGTTCCCACTCAAGTGCCGTGAGGCTGCCGTTATACAGGCCCCACTGGGTTTGTCCCGGTTCCTTTTTATTGCGTGACTGCACCAGGGTCAGGGTGTCTTCGGCCAGATCCGGGGCGATGCCGGGGTTGATGAATTCGACCTTGTCGGCCTTGCGTTCGAAGGCCGCGTAGAGCCGGCGCCCCAGCACATTGAGATCGCGTTTATTGATCAGGCTGACGGTTTGTTCTGTGCGGGCGAACTGGGTCAGGAAGCGATAGCTGTAGTTCAGCTCATTGACCAGCGCGCGACGTTCGGCGCTGACCTGGCGGACTTTCCACTGACTGCGGCTGTCGAGCAGCGTCAGTTGCCGCTGATCCCAATGCCACTCGCTGGCAAGCCGTTCCAGCAACGTGCGTTGCCAGCTCTGGGTGCGGCTATTGCCGGTGAGCTTGCGGTTGACCTTCAGGTACAGCGCGCGGCGCACCAGCTCCAGCCGTTCCGGCTCGTTGCGCGCGGTGAGGTATTCCTCGATACACCGGTACACGACCATGTACGGGTCCAGCTCATCCAGATCGAGCTGATTGGCGAACACAGCTTTTTTGAAGCGCAGGCTCAGACATTGCACCTGCGGGTGTTCGCTGGCGTAGACCTCGGTCAGCAGCAGCTTGAGCACCGATTTGTAGGGTGACTCGATGCCCTTGAACAACTGCCACAATCCGGCACCGATGAATTCGCCCGGCGGAATCCGCGCCAGATGACCGAGGTCGAGGGTCTCGTCGGCGCGGATAAAACGCTTGGACAGCAGGGTGTGGGTGTAAAGGTCGTACGCAGTTTCTTCGTAAACCGGCACCAGCCACCAGATCGGCGTGCGTCCGGCCAGCCAGATTGCGGTGCGGTAGAACTCATCCAGCAACAGATAGTGCTGAGTGCTGCCGCAGTTTTCCGAGCTGAGCTGGGTGTCGCGTTCGCCCTTGACGAAGCGCACCGGGTCGATCAGAAAGAAATGCGCCTCAGCACCCTGGCTCGCGGCCCAGGCTTCCAGTAACTGACATTTCTTGCTCAGTTCGGCGAGTTCACCTTCGCTCAAGCCAGGCGCGTGGCAGACCCACACGTCCATGTCACTCTGATCGGCTTGCGCCAGCGTACCGAGGCTGCCCATCAGGAACAGGCCGTGAATCGGTCGCGGCGGATTGCTGCCGTGACGCGGTTTGTACGAAAACGAACGAGTCAGACGCTGTGCTTCGGTCAGCACGTTGGCGTCGGGCTCGTAATTCGACAGGCCGGCCGGCGTGCTGCCCGACACGTAGCCCGGCAGCAGCGGGTGATTAACATGAAAGAACAGCGGCAACAGCGTCAACACACTTTGCTGGCGTGTCGACAGCCCTTCAAGGGCACGACCGAGGCGGCCTTCATTGAGTTTGAGAAAACGCGCGCGCAGCTGGCTGAGTACCTTGCGGTCGATGCCTTCGTCCAGGTCGGGGCGGATTTCGTGGGTGCGCGTCATGTCAGCTCAAACCGGCTCGCAGGCTCGGACGAAGAGGGTCTCGGAATGGGAGGCAGTTTAGCCTTTGCGCAGCGGGACTTTTAAGCTGAAT
The DNA here is from genome assembly GCF_900110195.1 of Pseudomonas sp. ok266. Classification (NCBI taxonomy): domain Bacteria; kingdom Pseudomonadati; phylum Pseudomonadota; class Gammaproteobacteria; order Pseudomonadales; family Pseudomonadaceae; genus Pseudomonas; species Pseudomonas sp. ok266. Next base: position 399,368 of record NZ_FOCU01000001.1, read on the forward strand.
TTGTTTTTTGACGTCAGATTTCTATCGCGGGTGGCCGGGCAAGCCCGCGGAAATCCCGTGGCAGGAGTTCCCGTGGGCAAAGTCAGGGGGAATCAGGCGGTTTCCTGCTCTCTCAGAATGGTCAGCACGGTTTGCACACTTTGTGCGGCATCGCGACCGAGGCTGGTCAGATACCCGCCATCGGGCTGGTCGGTCAGTTCTTTTTCAAAGAGGCGTTTGGCAGCGGCGATGTGTTTCGGGGCAGCGGTCTGATGAATTTTCAGACCTTCCTGGGAACTGTCCAGGTTGAAGAGTGCGAGGACTTCCAGTTCGGCAACCAACTCAGGGGTAAGCGACATAAGGACTCCAGACTTTCTAGGAATTGGACGACAGCGTCCCTAAGGTGAACCCGCTTTTGCGGCATGTCCAGTGCTCAGATCAGGGATTTTGTCTTGAGGCGGATTGCAGTGTAGTCGGGAGGCGGGAGTTGGCTGGATGGATACGTTACAAACATTGTAGGAGTGAGCCTGCTCGCGATAGCGGAGTGCCTGTCAGCATCTTTTTCACTGACAGAACGCTATCGCGAGCAGGCTCACTCCTACAGGATCGGGGCTTACTGCTTTTCGGGTGGCAACTCTGGCAAAGCGCGCAGCGCCGCTTCGTACCATTCGGTATTGAACGCACGGTCTTCATCGAGCATCGCGTCGATTTCGTAAGCCAGCACGTGAGCCATCAGATTGAGGATTTCTTCGCGCTCGACGCCCACCAGGGTCAGCTTGTTGAACGTCGCTTTGGCGGCCGGCGGATTGTCGCTTTCGATCTGGTTTTCGATGGCTTCGATCAACGTCGCTTCGGTGAACTCTTCTTCGTCGTTGTCATTGTCGATGTCTGTCGGCTCGCTCATGGCAGGCTCCTCATGGAAAGGCGCCAGTTTACCCGCATTCAGTGGCGTGATGCTGCTGGCGGGAAAGGCCTGAGCGATCTATAAACAGGCACTGCCCACCCCGCACGGCCTGGAGGCTATGTGATGTTCAAGCTCTACGGATTCTCAGTCAGCAACTACTACAACATGGTCAAACTGGCACTGCTGGAAAAAGGCCTGCCGTTCGAAGAGGTCACGTTCTACCCGACGCAGACACCGGAGTCTCTGGCCATCAGCCCGCGCGGCAAAGTGCCGGTGCTGGGTGTAGACGCTGGTTTTATCAACGAAACCGCGATCATCCTCGAATACCTCGAACAGACCCAGAAAGGCACGCCGCTGCTGCCGAGCGATCCGTTCCAACGCGCGCAGGTATTGGCGATTGCCAAGGAAATCGAGCTGTACATCGAGTTGCCGGGACGCGCTTGTTACGGCGAGGCGTTCTTCGGCATGACCCTGCCGGAGGCGATCAAGGAAAAGACCAAGACTGAATTGCAGCTGGGTTTCGCCGCGCTGGGACGACACGGAAAATTTTCTCCGTACGTGGCGGGCGACAGTCTGAGCATTGCCGATTTGTATTTCCTCTACAGCGTGCCGCTGGCCTGTGCGGTCGGGCAGAAGCTGTTCGGGATTGATCTGCTGGCGGAGTTGCCGCAGGCGAAGGCGCTACTGGAGAGGTTGGAGCAGAATCCGCATGTGCAGAAGATCGCGGCAGACAAGGAAGCTGCGATGCCGGCGTTTTTGGCGATGATCGCTGCCAAGAAGTGAGTTTTATAGCGCTCTGAAGGAAGCCTTCGCGAGCAGGCTCGCTCCCACATTTGGATTTTTGTTGAACACAAAATTTTTGGCCGACAAAAATCCCCTGTGGGAGCGAGCCTGCTCGCGAAGCTTTTGGCTTTTGGCTTTTAGCGGCTAGCGATCAGCGCCTGACCGCGCACCATCGCTGCCTTGACCTGCGCCGGCGCAGTGCCGCCGATATGGTCACGAGCATTCACCGAACCTTCCAGGGTCAGCACGGCAAACACGTCCTGCTCGATCTGATCACTGAACTGGCGCAGTTCTTCCAGGCTCATCTCGGCCAGGTCCTTGCCAGTGTCGACGCCGTACTTCACCGCGTGACCGACGATTTCATGGCAGTCACGGAACGGCAGGCCACGGCGTACCAGGTAGTCAGCCAGGTCGGTCGCGGTGGAGAAACCGCGCAGCGCCGCTTCACGCATGATCGCGTGCTTGGGCTTGATCGCCGGGATCATGTCGGCAAAGGCACGCAGCGAATCGCGCAGGGTGTCGGCGGCGTCGAACAGCGGCTCTTTGTCTTCCTGGTTGTCCTTGTTGTAGGCCAGCGGCTGGCCTTTCATCAGGGTCAGCAGACCCATCAGTGCACCGAACACACGGCCGGTCTTGCCACGTACCAGCTCCGGTACGTCAGGGTTTTTCTTTTGCGGCATGATCGAACTGCCGGTGCAGAAGCGGTCCGGCAGATCAATGAACTGGAACTGCGCGCTGGTCCACAGCACCAGCTCTTCGGAGAAGCGCGACAAGTGCATCATCGCGATGCTCGCGGCCGAGCAGAATTCGATGGCGAAGTCGCGATCGGAAACGTTATCCAGCGAGTTGCCGCCCACGGCGTCGAAACCCAGCAATTGCGCGGTGTATTCGCGGTCGATCGGGTAGGTGGTGCCAGCCAGCGCGGCGCTGCCCAGCGGCATGCGGTTGGTGCGCTTGCGGCAGTCGACCAGACGCTCGTAGTCGCGGCTGAGCATTTCGAACCAGGCCAGCATGTGGTGCCCGAAGGTCACTGGTTGCGCGGTCTGCAGGTGGGTGAAGCCCGGCATGATGCTCGCGGCTTCGCGCTCGGCTTGCTCCAGCAGGCCTTTCTGCAGGCGGGTGATCTCGGCGAGGATCAGGTCGATTTCGTCACGCAGCCACAGGCGAATGTCGGTGGCGACCTGGTCGTTACGGCTACGCCCGGTGTGCAGCTTTTTACCGGTGACGCCGATGCGGTCGGTCAGGCGTGCTTCGATGTTCATGTGCACGTCTTCGAGGTCGACACGCCAGTCGAACTGGCCGGCCTCGATTTCGCCCTGAATGGTCTTCAGGCCGTCGATGATGCTGTCGCGCTCGGCATCGGTCAGCACGCCGACCTTGGCCAGCATGGTGGCGTGGGCGATCGAGCCCATGATGTCGTGGCGATACAGGCGCTGGTCGAAAGTGACGGAGGCGGTGAAGCGGGCGACGAAGGCGTCGACGGGTTCACTGAAGCGGCCGCCCCAGGACTGATTGGTCTTGTCAGTGCTCATGAATTCGCTCGTATCGGCTTGAAGAAAGAAGGCGTGAAACGCTGGCGCGGATAATAACAGGGTTGCCAATCCTGTCGCTGACACTGGTCGATACGTTTTTTTCTCATTGCGTCAGCCATAGTGGCCGCTGGTGCCGGGGGATTTGCACAAGGATATTTTTCGATTGAGCAATATCGGCCCGGCGAGCGTCTACAGTTGGACATAAGGGTCGACGCGGCTCTGGATCGCGCAAAGGTCTGGCCGGCGACTATAAGAAGAGGGGGTGGGTGTTTTGTCCTTCGGCAAACCCCGTGAGAAACGCAGGAAACAGCGGGCTTTGAGCAGTACGACCCGGACACTGGCAAATATTGCTGGCCGACGTACGGCACTTTTTGGCGCTCGGGCTAGTCTTAGCGTGGATCGCGGTGACGGACGTCACTTCACCTGTCTACGCTATCCTTGTGCGAGACTCACGCAGGAATCCAGCGCAATATGAATGTCCTGATCGTTGATGACGAACCACTGGCTCGCGAGCGCCTCAGCCGAATGGTGAGCGAGCTCGAGGGTTATACAGTTCTGGAGCCCGGCGCCACGAATGGCGAAGAGGCGTTGGCACTGATCGACAGCCACAAGCCGGATATCGTGCTGCTCGATATCCGCATGCCGGGTCTCGATGGCCTGCAGGTTGCTGCCCGTTTGTGCGAACGTGAAACGCCGCCGGCCGTGGTGTTTTGCACCAGCCCCGATGAATTTGCCGTGGAAGCCCTGCAGGCCAGCGCCGTGGGCTATGTGGTGAAACCCGTGCGAACCGAACATCTGCATGACGCCCTGAAACGGGCTGAACGTCCCAATCGGGCGCAACTCTCGGCCCTGACCCGTCCTGCTGCTGAAAGCGGCAACGGCCCGCGCAGCCATATCAGCGCCCGCACCCGCAAAGGCATCGAACTGATCCCGCTGGATCAGGTGGTCTACTTTATCGCCGACCACAAGTACGTGACCCTGCGCCACGAGGCCGGTGAAGTGCTGTTGGATGAGCCGCTCAAAGCTCTCGAAGACGAATTCGGCGAGCGCTTTGTGCGTATCCATCGCAACGCGCTGGTCGCCCGCGACCGCATCGAACGTCTGCAGCGTACGCCGCTGGGGCATTTCCAGCTGTTTCTCAAGGGTCTAAATGGTGACGCGCTGATCGTCAGTCGTCGGCACGTGGCCGGTGTGCGCAAGATGATGCAGGGCCTGTAACCCGGTCATTCCGGACAGCTCCAGCTCCTTTTTACCAGGCACTGCGGGCCAGGGAGGCCGCGCCGACTCTGATTCAAGTCAAAGTGGATTTGGCTGAGCTGTTATTATCCGCCGTATCTATTCAGTACGGATTGATCCATGTCCTCTCGCGAAATCCGCATCGCCACCCGTAAAAGTGCGCTTGCCCTCTGGCAGGCCGAATACGTCAAAGCCCGTCTTGAAGCGGCCCACCCGGGCCTGCTGGTGACGCTGGTGCCCATGGTCAGTCGCGGCGACAAACTGCTCGATTCGCCACTGTCGAAAATCGGTGGCAAGGGCCTGTTCGTCAAGGAACTGGAAACTGCGCTGCTGGAAAACCAAGCAGACATCGCCGTCCACTCGATGAAAGATGTGCCGATGGACTTCCCGGAAGGCCTCGGCCTGTTCTGCATCTGCGAGCGTGAAGATCCGCGTGATGCCTTCGTTTCCAATACGTATGCCAGCCTGGAAGCATTGCCTGCCGGCAGCATTGTCGGCACGTCGAGTCTGCGTCGGCAGGCACAGTTGCTCACCCGTCGTCCGGATCTGCAGATCCGCTTTCTGCGCGGCAACGTCAACACTCGCCTGGCCAAACTCGATGCCGGTGAGTACGACGCGATCATCCTCGCCGCCGCTGGCCTGATCCGCCTCGGCTTCGAAGATCGCATCACTTCGGCGATCAGTGTTGATGACAGCCTGCCGGCCGGTGGCCAAGGTGCAGTCGGCATCGAATGCCGCAGCGCCGACACCGAAATCCACGCCTTGCTCGCACCGCTGCATCACGCCGACACCTCGTCGCGCGTCACCGCCGAGCGTGCCCTCAACAAACATTTGAATGGCGGCTGCCAAGTGCCGATCGCCTGCTATGCCGTGCTCGAAGGCGAGCAGTTGTGGTTGCGTGGTCTGGTCGGTGAGCCAAGTGGCGGCAAGCTGCTCAGCGCCCAAGCGCGCGCGCCACGGGCCGATGCCGAAGCACTGGGTGTGAAGGTCGCCGAAGACCTGCTCAGCCAGGGTGCCGACGACATTCTCAAAGCGGTCTACGGCGAGGCAGGTCACGAGTGACCGGTTGGCGCCTGCTGCTGACGCGCCCCGCGGAAGACTGTGCGGCGCTGGCGCAGACGTTGGCCGGGCAGGGCGTTTTCAGTAGCTGTTTGCCGCTTCTGGACATTGTCCCGCTGCCAGTCTCTGAGAAAATTCGTCAGGCGATTACGCAGTTGCCAAGTTGCAGTGCAGTGATTGTCGTCAGCAAACCGGCGGCGCGTATTGCGCTGGATCTGCTCGAAGGTGCATCTGCGCTGACGATGCCGTGGTTCAGTGTCGGCGCGGCGACTGCGCAGATTTTGCTGGATCACGGTCTGGACGCGAACTTCCCGGCCGCCGGCGATGACAGCGAAGCCTTGCTGCAATTGCCGCGTCTGCGTGAGGCGGTCAGCCAGCCCGGCGCGCAGGTGTTGATCTTGCGCGGGGAGGGTGGGCGTGAACTGCTCGCCGAGCGCTTGCGTGAGCTAGGTGCTAGTGTCGAGTATCTGGAATTGTATCGACGCGACCTGCCAGCCTATGCCCTGGATGAGCTGCCACGGCGGATCGAAGCGGAACGCTTGAACGGGCTGGTGGTCAGCAGTGGACAGGGTTTCGAGCACCTGCGCCAAATGGCCGGTGATACCTGGCCGGCCATCGCGCCGTTGCCGTTGTTTGTACCAAGCCCAAGGGTCGCCGAGCTGGCACGTGCCGCCGGGGCTCAAACAGTTGTGGATTGCCGCGGCGCGAGTGCCGCGGCTTTGCTGACGGCGTTGCGGGAGTATCCCGAACCCGTTTTCTAATGCAAAGGATGGATACGTGAGCGAAACAGCCTTGCCAAAAGATGACGTCCAGCCTGTGATTGAACCCCAGGTTGAAACTCCACCGCCGGCCACAGAGCCGCGCCGAGGCAATGGACTGGCCATCGTCGCTTTGTTGCTCGGTGCTGCCGGTGTTGCGATCGGCGGCTGGGGTGTCTGGCAGGTTCGTCACCTGCAGACCAACACTCAACAGCAGTCCGGTGAAGTGCAGGCATTGAACGATCAGGCGCAGAGCCTGAAGCTCAATGAACAGCGTCTGACCGAGCGCCTCGCGCAGTTGCCGGGTGCCGACGAACTTGCCGAGCGCCAGCGTCTGGTGACCCAGCTTCAAGGTGATCAACAGCGCCTCAATCAACGTCTGGAAACGGTGCTGGGCGCTAGCCGCAAGGACTGGCGTCTGGCCGAGGCCGAGCATTTGCTGCGCCTGGCCAGTCTGCGTTTGTCGGCTTTACAGGACATCAGCAGCGCTCAGGCGCTGGTCCAGGGCGCTGACGAAATTCTCCGTGAGCAAAACGATCCAGGCTCTTTCGCCGCCCGCGAGCAAGTGGCGAAAACCCTGGTGGCGCTGCGCAGTACTTCGCAACCGGATCGCACCGGTCTGTTCCTGCGTCTCGGCGCGCTGCGTGATCAAGTCATCGACCTCACCGAGCTTGCGCCGGAGTACAAGGATCGTGGCGAATCGCTGCTGGGCCTGACCGCTGACGGTGACGGCGCCAGTCGTTGGGCGCAGTGGTGGGACCAGGTCTCGCGCTATATCCGTATCGATTTCAATGCCGACAAGAATGTGCGGCCGCTGCTGGCCGGGCAGAGCCTGAGTCAGGTGCGTCTGGCCCTGAGCCTTGCGCTTGAGCAGGCGCAGTGGGCAGCCCTCAACGGTCAGGCGCCGGTCTATACCCAGGCGCTGGCCGAAGCGCGCGATGTGCTCAAGGGCAATTTCAACCCGGACAATCCGCAAAGCAAAGTGATGCTCGAGCAGGTCGGTGAGTTGAGCAAGGAACCGGTCACGGTCACCACGCCGGATCTGGCCGGCACGCTGAGTGCGGTGCAAGCCTACCTTGAACGGCGCAACGTTAACGCCGAAGAGTCGGTGAAACCCTTCGCCAAGCCTGCCGCCAACACCGCGCAGGAGACCACGCCATGAAACGCCTGTATGTGATCGTGTTTCTGGTGATCGCGGCGACAGCGGCGCTGGGTCTGGCGATTGCCGAGCATTCCGGTTACGTGCTGGTGGCCTACAAAAGCTTCCGCTACGAGTCCAGCCTGTGGGCGACGCTGGCGGTCATCGCGGTGCTGTGGCTGCTGATCTGGGGGATCAAGGCACTGGTCGAATTGGTCATGACCTCCAGTGGCGTAGTCAACCCATGGTCGCGCCGCAACCGCAGTCGGCGCGTGCAGGTGGCGATCGAGCACGGTCAACTGGATCTGGCCGAAGGTCGCTGGGCCAGTGCTCAGCGTCACCTGTCTCGAGCGGCTGAAGCCGAGCGCCAGCCATTGCTGTACTACCTCGGTGCTGCCCGCGCAGCCAACGAGCAAGGTCTTTACGAAGAGTGCGATCGTTTGCTGGAACGGGCGCTCGAGCGTCAGCCCCAGGCGGAGCTGGCCATCGCTTTGAGTCATGCGCAGTTGCAGACTGACCGTGGCGACACCGACGGTGCCTTGGTGACGCTGCAAGCGATGCACGATCGCCATCCACACAATGCGCAGACGTTGCGTCAGTTGCAGCGCTTGTATCAGCAGCGCGGCGAATGGTCGGCGGTGATTCGTTTGCTGCCGGAATTGCGCAAGGACAAAGTCCTGCCGCGCGCCGAACTGGCTGAACTCGAGCGCCGCGCCTGGGGTGAAAACCTCTCGCTGGCTGCGCAACGGGAAGAGGATGGCAGCGTGGGTTTGCAGTCGCTCACGCGCGCCTGGGAACAGCTCACTTCGGCGCAACGGCAGGAGCCGCCGCTGGTGTTGGCGTACGCCGAACAGTTGCGGCAGTTGGGCGCCCAGGTCGAAGCAGAAGAAGTGCTGCGCACTGCCCTCAAACGCAAGTACGACAGCCATCTGGCCCGTCTCTACGGGCTGGTGCGCGGCAGCGATCCGGCCCGCCAGTTGCAAACCGCCGAAGGCTGGCTGAAGGAGCATCCGAACGATCCAAGCCTGCTGTTGACCCTCGGCCGACTGTGTCTGCAAACCAGTCTGTGGGGCAAGGCACGGGATTACCTGGAAAGCAGTCTGCGTGTGCAGCGCAATCCCGAGGCGTGTGCGGAACTGGCGCGCCTGCTCGCCCAGTTGGGCGATACCGAGCGCAGCAATCAGTTGTTCCAGGAAGGCCTTGGTCTGCTGGACGAGCGCCTGCTGGCCGCGCCGTTGCCGGCTCCGGCCCAAGTCTGAAGTGGCGAGGGAGTTCGCTCCCTCGCTTACCTTTTGTGGCTGAATTTTCCACTTCGTTGAGCGCCTGAAGCAAATTCCTACAGCGGTCTACACCAATTCCTCTCGATCCTGTCGGGTTTTCCCTACACCTCTGGTGAACTGTCGGCAGGGCCTTGCCTTGAAAGGCTGACACGCTTTCCTCTACCGTAACCGTCTGTCTCTACTGTTACGGAAAAGCCATGTCGTTGGCCTGCTCACGCTCCTTGTTCTTCATGGCTTTCACTGCGGGGGCCTTTGCTCTGGGAGCTTCCTATTATCTTGAATATGCAGTCGGCCTGACGCCGTGCAGCCTGTGTCTGGTGCAGCGCCTGTTCCTCACGCTGCTGTGCGTAGTCAGTGGTCTGGCGGCGGTGCACGGTCCCAAACGTGTCGGTTTGTGGTTCTACTGGCTGTTGACCCTGGGCGCCAGCCTGGGTGGGACCACGGCGGCCTGGCGGCAGGTACTGATACAGAGCGATCCGATGCTGCACCTGCTCAATTGTTCGCCTGCTCCCGAGGCCTTGTTCAGTGGTCTGCCATGGATCTGTGCCCTGCAAACAATGTTTAGCGGCGGTACCGATTGTGCGGAAATTTCCTGGACGCTGTTCGACCTGAGTATCCCGGAGTGGAGCCTGCTGTTCTTTGTCGCGGTATCGATTCTGGCGGTGTATCAATTGTTGCGGCTGGTATGGAGTGCTCTGCAACGCCCGCTCAGCGGCCAAGCGTCGCACCCGGTGCTGTTGCGGGATTAAACACTTGTATGAACTTTATCTCCTGCGTACCTTGAAGCCATAGGCGTGCGGGCATAATCTGGCCCGCACGTGTCATTGGATTTATGTTGCTCGATGACGCTCTGCCCGGCCGACCCCCAAGCCAGAATCAAAAGAGGGGCGCGGGTGTAGAGCAGCATGACCCACAAGGGAAGAGAGATCGCCATGCTCGAAAGTTGTCAGAATGCTCAGGAACGTTGGGGTGGGGTTCATCTGCTGATCGACCGCTGGTTGCAAGAGCGTGAAGAGCTGATCGGTGCCTACGACAAACTCGGTGCACAGCCTGAGTCGCTCTCCGAGAACCGCAAGCCTCTGCAGGAATTCTGCGGTGTGCTGGTCGATTACGTCTCGGCCGGGCACTTCGAAATCTACGAACAGCTGACGGGCGAAGCCAAGGCTTTCAACGACAAGCGTGGGCTGGAACTCGCCGAGACGATTTATCCGCGCATCGATGTCATTACCGAGAAGCTTCTAGCCTTCAACGACCTGTGCGATGAGGGCAAATGCGTTGCAGAGAAATTCAAAGAGCTAGGTGGCCTGCTCCACGAACGCTTCGAACTTGAAGACTGCCTGATTGAAGTGCTGCACACAGCGCACAAGGAAGAAGATCCGGTTCAGGCCTGATCCCGAACCCTGATCAAAAAAAACGGTGCGCCCGAAAGCGCACCGTTTTTTATTTCCCGATCAACTCGTCGCACCACGCAATTCCACTTCAAACACCAGCGGTGTGAACGGCGCAATCAGGTCACCGGCACCGTCAGCGCCATAGGCCTGGTCCGATGGAATCACCAGTCGCCATTTCGCGCCTACCGGCATGTTCTGCAACGCGGTGCGCCAGCCGGCAATCACGCTGTCGAGGTTGAACCATTGTGGCTGAGTGTTCTGATCGAACACGGTGCCGTCCGGCAACCGTCCGACATATAGCACCTGCACTTTTCCATCGGGGCCGGCCTTGGCTCCTGTGCCGGAAGTCAGTTCGGTGAGCAGGATGCCGTCGGCCAGTTCCTTCACGCCCGGTTTGGCTTTTTCAGCGGTAAGAAAACGTTGCTCGTTTTCCATCGCGGCATCGCTGGATGGTTGTGCAGAGTGCTCGGCATTCTGCGCCTCATGATCGGCCAGAATCTGTTCGATACGTGCTTCGCTCAACGCCAGCGGCTTGCCTTGATAGGCTTGTTGCAAGCCATCGACCAGTGCCTGGATCTGCAACTGCGGGACTTCCTGACGCAGCCGTTCACCGAGGCTGGCACCGAGGCTGTAGGCCAGATCGTGAGCATCGTTCGCGGTGTTTTTTTCGTCAGCGTGAACGGCCGAAAAAACCATGCAGAGGGATAAAAAAAAGTAGCGCGACATGGGCACACTCCGTCCTGAGATGCGGTGGATTATGCCAGCGCGAACGTCTGCAACGGTGAACTGCTTTTGACTTCGCGCAGAACATTTTCGATTCGGTGCAACGCAACGCAATCGATACTGTCAAGATGCCCTAGCGGCGGTAACTGCAGAGGTCTAGTATGAGCCGCACTCACGTCAGCCAGGAGGTAAACCATGTCGGCCACCAAGAAGCCTGTAAATACTCCGTTGCACTTACTCCAACAACTCTCGGGCAGCCTGCTCGAGCATCTGGAAAACGCTTGCTCCCAAGCCTTGGCTGATGCTGAAAAACTGCTCGCCAAACTGGAAAAGCAACGCGGCAAGGCGCAAGAAAAACTGCACAAATCCCGCACCAAATTGCAGGACGCAGCCACTGCCGGTAAAGCCAAGGCGCAGAACAAAGCCAAGGCCGCAGTGAAAGAACTGGAAGACCTGCTTGATGCCTTGAAGGATCGTCAGTCCGACACTCGCAGCTACATTCTGCAACTCAAGCGCGATGCCCAGGAAAGCCTGAAACTGGCCCAGGGTGTGGGTCGCGTTCAAGAAGCCGTGGGCAAAGTACTGTCCACCCGCGCCGCCAAACCGGCAGCGGCACCGGCGAAGAAAGCGGCTGCCAAGCCGGCAGCAGCAAAGCCTGCAGCGAAAACCGCAGCGGCTAAACCTGCTGCAAAAACGGCGGCCAAACCTGCGGCGAAAAAACCGGCTGCGGCGAGCGCTGCCAAACCGGCGGCTAAAACCACTGCTGCAAAACCAGCTGCTGCCAAGCCAGCCGCTAGAACGGCTGCCGCCAAACCGGCTGCAAAACCAGCCGCGAGCAAAGCTGCTCCCGCGAAAACTGCAGCTGCCAAACCGGCCGCTAAACCTGCGGCGAAAGCTGTGGCGAAACCAGCCGCAAAACCTGCGGCGAAAGCTGTGGCGAAACCAGCCGCAAAACCTGCTGCCAAAACCGCCGCTGCCAAGCCAGCCGCCAAACCGGCTGCCGCTAAACCCGCTGTAAAAACCGCGGCAAAACCTGCTGCCAAGCCGGCTGCAAAACCAGCAGTGAAAGCCGCCGCCAAGCCAGCCGCCGCTGCTAAACCAGCGACCACTGCTGCCAAGCCTGCTGCTGCAAAACCGGCCGCCAAACCAACTGCCAAACCGGCCGCAAAACCAGCCGTGAAAAAGCCTGCCGCTGCCAAACCAGCTGCCGCCAAACCGGCTACCACTCCAGCTGCCAAGCCTGCCGTGCCAGCCACTCCGGCAACGCCAGCCGCCGCTGCTCCAGCCGCCACCACCTCGACTCCTTCGACTGCGCCATCGCCAGCCGCTGCGTCGAGCGTCAGCAACAACCCGACCAGCGCTTCCTAAGTGCCGGTTGCCGCGACGCGCAGCACTTGCAGCGCGTCGCGGTTCGGGCTGGCCGCCATGCCGGCCAATCCTTCAAGCCAGGTCTTCGAGCCTGCATCGTTTAGCGGCCATTCCTGCGCCACCCCTTCAAGCCGTGACAGCAACGCTCGCTCAGCCTCAAGCTCCAGTGATTTGATCTGCTCGCGCATGCCTTTCAGCACCGCATCATCAACGGCCCGTGTTTTCCATTGCATCCGCAGTGAGCGCAGCGGCTGTACCACCTCGGTATCCCAGGGCTCGGTCAGCGTCTGAAGCTGGCTTACACGTTGTTCATCACAGATCACCCCGCGTTGTTCGAGCCATAAACCGCACAGCAGCAGGCACACATTGGCGCCCGCCGTTTGCAGTCGCAGGCAGGCATCTTCCACGCCCGGGCGGGCGTAGGTGGCAAGGGAAAAGCTCCACAGGTCAGAGGACATCGTGCTACTCGCGCCAGTTGTGAGCGAAGCTGGTAGACTCCGCCGCCATTATGATCCGACTTCAGAACCTGACTTTACAGCGTGGCCCGCAACGTCTGCTAGAAGACGCCGAGCTGACCCTGCACGCCGGCCACAAAGCCGGCCTCATCGGTGCCAACGGCGCCGGCAAATCGAGCCTGTTCGCCTTGATTCGGGGCGAACTGCACCCCGACTCGGGTGATTGCTTCCTGCCGGCTGACTGGCGCATCGCCCACATGCGCCAGGAGATCGAGACCCTTGAGCGTCTTGCCGTCGACTATGTGCTCGATGGCGATTTGCGTCTACGCGAGGTGCAACGTGACCTCGCCGCCGCCGAAGCGGCGCACGACGGTGCCGCTCAGGCCCGCCTGCACTCGGAACTCGACAGCGCCGACGGCTACACCGCCGACGCGCGGGCGCGCAAATTGCTCGCCGGTCTCGGCTTCACCAACGAGCAGATGGATCGCCAGGTAGGAGATTTCTCCGGTGGCTGGCGGATGCGTCTGAATCTGGCGCAGGCATTGATGTGCCCGTCCGACCTGTTGTTGCTCGACGAACCGACCAACCACTTGGACCTCGACGCGATCATCTGGCTCGAAGAGTGGCTGAAAAGCTACCCGGGCACCTTGCTGCTGATCTCCCACGACCGTGATTTCCTCGATGAAGTCGTCGATCACGTGGCCCACGTCGATCAGCGCAAAATCACCCTGTATCGCGGCGGCTATACCGCGTTCGAACGCGCCCGTGCCGAGCGTCTGGCCCAGCAGCAACAGGCCTACGAGAAGCAGCAGGCGCAACGTGCGCACATGGAAAGCTACATCGCCCGTTTCAAGGCCCAGGCGACCAAGGCCCGTCAGGCACAGAGCCGGATCAAGGCACTGGAGCGGATGGAAGAGCTATCGGCGGCCCACGTCGATTCGCCATTCGACTTCGTCTTCCGCGAGTCGAGCAAGATCTCCAGCCCGCTGATCGACCTGTCGGATGCGCGTCTTGGCTATGGCGACAAAACCATCCTGGAGAAGGTCAAGCTGCAACTGACCCCGGGCGCGCGGATCGGCCTGCTCGGCCCGAACGGCGCAGGTAAGTCGACGCTGATTAAAAACCTCGCCGGCGAACTGTCACCGCTGGGCGGGCGGCTGACCCGTGGCGAGAACACTGTGGTTGGCTACTTCGCCCAGCATCAGCTCGATTCGCTGGATTCCAAGGCCAGCCCGTTGTTGCACTTGCAGCGTCTGGCGCCGACCGAGCGCGAGCAGACACTGCGTGACTTCCTCGGCGGTTTCGACTTCCGTGGCGCGCGCATTGATGAGCCGGTACTGAATTTCTCCGGTGGTGAAAAAGCGCGTCTGGCCCTGGCGTTGATCGCCTGGGAGCGCCCGAACCTGTTGCTGCTCGACGAACCGACCAACCACCTCGACCTGGAAATGCGCCTGGCGCTGACCATGGCGCTGCAGGAATTCAGCGGCGCGGTGCTGGTGGTGTCTCACGATCGTCACTTGCTCAAGAGCACCACCGACAACTTCTACCTGGTCGCTGATGGCAAGGTCGAAGAGTTCGATGGCGACCTCGAAGACTACGCGCGCTGGCTGGTGGAGTACCGCCAGCGTAACGCGCCGGTCAGTAACACCCCGGTGAATCCGGACAAGACCGACAAAAAGGCCCAGCGTCAGGCTGCTGCTGCGTTGCGTCAGCAACTGGCCCCGCACAAGCGTGAAGCTGACAAGCTCGAAGCCGAGCTGTGCAAGCTTCACGAGAAACTGGCCAAGGTCGACGCCAGCCTCGGCGACAGCGACATCTACGAGCCGGCACGCAAGAACGAATTGCGTGATCTGCTCGCTGAACAGGCCAAGCTGAAGGTTCGTGAAGGCGAGCTGGAAGAGGCGTGGATGGAAGCTCTCGAGGTATTGGAAAGCATGCAAGCGGAGCTGGAGGCGCTGTCCTGATGGAAGCGTTCAAGCTGCCGCTGCCGGCGGAGTGGGTCGAGCCGATCTGGTTCGCGGTGCAGATTCTGCTGATCCTGCTGGCCGGTTACCTCACTCAGCGCTTCGTCGCCAAAGGCCTGACCCGGTTGGGCGAGCGCTATCCGTTCCCGCCGCAATTGCTGATGCCACTGCGCGGCGTGTTGCGCTGGCTGATCATGGGCAGTGCGCTGATCTTTGTTCTGGAACGCCTCGGTGTCTCGGCCACGGTGCTGTGGACGGCGCTGTCAGGGTTCGTCGCCGTGGCGGCGGTGGCGTTCTTCGCGATGTGGAGTGTGCTGTCGAATCTGCTCTGCGCGATTCTGATCTTCACGGTTGGGCCGTTCCGGCTGGGCGATATCGTTGAGCTGGTGGACACCACGGACAAGCCTGGCGTCAAAGGCCGGGTGGTGGCGATCAATCTGCTTTACACCACGTTGATCGAGGCGGAAGAGCTTGGGACTGGCAGCGCGATGGTACAGGTGCCGAACAGCTTGTTTTTCCAGCGCTCGGTGCGACGTTGGCGCGGGACGGATGTATTCCCTTCCAGCGGGTTCGAGAAGTAAGTCTTACAGCAAGATCAAAAGATCGTCCGATCGCGGCCCGAGCCTTCGGCAGCTCCTACAGGGGTCGCATTCCAAAGTAGGAGCTGCCGGAGGCTGCGATCTTTTGCTTTTAGGCCCAATCCGCATTAGCTTGAGCGTCTGTCACAATTCAGATGCGAGGTGTGCGATGGAGCTTCAAACATGGCTGGCATTTTTTGCCGCCTGCTGGGTGATCAGTCTGTCCCCGGGTGCTGGCGCCATAGCGTCGATGTCCAGCGGTCTGCAATACGGTTTCTGGCGCGGTTACTGGAACGCCCTCGGCCTGCAGATTGGCCTGGCGGTGCAGATCGCGATTGTCGGCGCCGGTGTTGGCGCGATCCTGACCGCTTCGGCCACCGCCTTCCACGCGATTAAATGGTTCGGTGTGGCTTATCTGGTGTACCTGGCCATCAAGCAATGGCGTGCGCTGCCCATGGACATGAGCGACGACGCGACGGTACGACCGATCGGCAAGCCGCTGGCGCTGGTGTTCCGCGGCTTTCTGGTGAACATCAGCAACCCCAAGGCTTTGGTGTTCATGCTCGCGGTCCTGCCGCAGTTCATCAACCCGCATGCGCCGTTGCTGATTCAGTATGTGGTAATTGGTGTGACGATGATCTTCGTCGACCTGATTGTCATGGCGGGCTACACCGGTCTGGCGTCGAAGGTGCTGCGTCTGTTGCGCACCCCGCAACAGCAGAAGCGCATGAACCGCACGTTTGCCGGGCTGTTCATCGGCGCTGCGGCGTTTATGGCCACGCTGCGTAAAGCGGCAGCATAAACCGCGCAGGCAAAAAAAAGGCGACCTTTGCGGGTCGCCTTTTTTGTGGCTGGGACGCAGAGCGGCCAAGGATCAGCGCAAGATCACCGGCGCAGTATCACGCGGCAAATTGTTGCGCTGCGGCGCCTCACGCGGCTGCTCGTAACCGCCGCCACCAAGCTGCATGCTCAGTTGCCCGGCCACGTCTTCACCCAGCGCCTTGGACACGTCGCGCACCACCCGTGGGCGGTTCAGCGAGATCTTGATGTCGCGGTGGTTCACCAGTTTGGTGTCCTGCGCTTCGCCCATCGCCGTGAAGGCCGAGGTGATCTCGAAGGTCTTGGTGTTGATCAGGCTGAAGTCCGCCACCAATGTCAGGCCCAGCACCGCCGAATAGCTGTCGGTATTCGCCAGCTCGTTGATGTCCTGAGTGAAGTCGATATCGGACACGGTACCGAACAGCACATAGTCGGCGCCCTTGAAGTTGCCGGCCTTGATGCGCTTGATCACGTCGTAGACGTCACCCTTGGACGACGCGGTGTACGGCGTGCCCTGCACCAGCTGGAACATGCCGGTGCGCAAAATTTCACCCTTGATGTCGCCGGTGAATTTGCGCAACTCGCCTTGCTCGATGTAGCTGGTGCTCGCTTCGATCTCGTTGTAGCTCGACGAGCCGCTGGAGCTGTAGTAACCCTCGCGATGATTGCTCTGGGCCGAAACGATGTGGATGTATTGCTCCACACGTTCCTGGTAAGCCAGATCCGTCACCGCGACTTTCGGGGCCGCTTGCACGCTGAACGCGCAAGCCAGGGCCATCATGCCAATCCATGCGCGCATCAATTAACGCTCCGTGGTTTTGCGGATCTCTTTTTCGTCCATCCACTCGGCTAGACCGCTTTCAACGTCGATCAGTTGCAGGCTGAATTTGTAGAAGACGTCCTTATAGTCGCTGCTGCGTTTGACGATCGAGCTGATCGAACCTTCGATGCGGTACTTGGCGGCAACCATGTTGCCAGTCTTGGCCACGGTGCTCTTCTTGTACAGGCCGCTCTGGTTTTGCAGCTTGAGCTGGTCAACCTGGCTCTGCATGGCGTTGTTGTCGCTGGCGAAGCGGGCCACGCCGGTTTTCATCAGCTGAGTCTTGATGCTGGTGGTGATTTCGCGGGTGTCGATGTATTCGCTGGTCTTGTTCTTCACGTCGTAGACCTGAACCACCGGGCGGCCCTGCAGAATGCCGGACTGGGCCAGCGAGCGGGTCATCGACTCGGCGATCATTTGCAGGTCGGTCGAACCGAATTCGTTGGTCACGGTTTCAACCGCTTTGGTGTCGCCGTAGCTGATGTTCTTGCTGCCCAGGGTCGGCGAAGTGTTGGCGCAACCGGAGGCCAGCAGGGCGATAACAGCGATGCAGGAAAAGCGTGCAAACATGGGAATGCTCTCTAAAACAGGAATAGGGTGACAGGCTTACGGCGTCTTGATTTCCAGACGGAAGTCCACGGCTTTCGGGGTCGGGGCGATGCCTTGAATGAAGCTGGTCTGGGCGCCGTACATCATTTGGCTTTTCCACACTTCTTCTTCGGCAATCGGGAAACCTTCCGCGCCGAGCCAGGCGAAGCGGTAGTAGAAAATCTTGTTGCTGTTGAGGGTGTTGCTCAACTGCACGTTGACCGTCATGAAGCCGTTTTCGCGAGCGACGCGCATGGCGCCGACGACGATGTGTTTCTGCGGGCCCATGGCCACGACTTTGCTCGCGGCGCTGCCCGGCTCTGGCGGTGGCGGGGTAGCGCAGCCGCTCGCCAGCAAGGCGAGGGCGGCGACGGCGATGAGTTTGAAGCGCATGCAAAGACTCCGTTCTTAAGGTTGTTTGAGGCTGGCGACGTTGGTCGCGCTGGCGCTCGGGATGACGTGGGCGGCGAGGCCACCGGCGAACACCTGGTTGCCCACGGCGCGCAGGGTGATCACCTGATAACGCTGATCGACGG
Source organism: Pseudomonas sp. ok266 (assembly GCF_900110195.1). Taxonomy (NCBI): domain Bacteria; kingdom Pseudomonadati; phylum Pseudomonadota; class Gammaproteobacteria; order Pseudomonadales; family Pseudomonadaceae; genus Pseudomonas; species Pseudomonas sp. ok266. The sequence goes on from NZ_FOCU01000001.1 coordinate 417,279, forward strand.
TGACCTTGACCACCGAACCGCCGACGGCGCTCGGCAGACTGACCTGATGCTCGCCTTTCTTCAAGCGCAGACGCACCACTTGAGTGTTGTCCGGCAGGGTGCGCCACGTACGGGTATCGGCACCTTCAAGCACAGCTGAAGAGATGCCGACGGCCAGACCGGCCAGTGGATTGGTTTCGTTGATCTTCTTCTGCGCCACGCCTTTGGTGATCGCCCGCACGGTGGTGCGCAGGATGATCCCCGGCATATCGTCACGCAGGGCGCGGCGGGACATGGCGGTGGTGCTGTTCAGAGCGGTCAGATCGACCTGCTGGCCATCGACACCGATCTGCGCGAACGGCGCGGTGGAGGTGTCCGGCTTGATGATCGGGAACGACAGTGGGGTGATCACCACGTTGTTGGAGATCGGCAATGGCAGCGGCACGCGGATCGAGTCGCGAGCTGGCGCCAGACCGCTTTGCACGACGATCAGAATATCGCTGTCGTCAGACTTGCTCGGCTTGTCGAGGTTGACCAGTGCCTGCTCCAGCAACGGCGTGTTCGGACGCAGTTCGGCAGCCTTGCGGTAACCCGGCGCCGCGAGGCCTTTTTCGCCCAGGGCTTCGTAGACGAAACCGGACAGGTAATGGCTGAAAGCACTCTGGTAGCTGTTCTTCAGACCGACCACTTCCGGTGCGTCGAGGCTGGCGACCGGATAACCCTGCAGGTCTTTGTACTGGGTCTTGATGCCTTCTTTCTCGGCCTCTTCTTCGCTCTTGAGGTATTCCTTGTCGCGCAGCTCGGCGATCACCGCTTCACGTTCGTGAGTCTTTTTGATCGCGGTGCGCGCGCCGTCGAAGTCGTTGACCGCCAGCAGGTTCAGGGCCATCTGCGTGGTCAGCATGACTTTTTCGTAGTCGTAGCCTTCGTAGCGACGCACCTTGTCGTTGACCAGGAAGCTGCCGAACTGGGCCAGATATTTGTCGGTGTCGAGCTTGACCGAGTCTTCCCACTTGCCCACCACCTGATCAGCGCTGGTCCAGGCGTTCTGGCTGCCGGACAGGTCGCCCTTGGCGCGCAGCAATTCACCTTTCTCGAAGTAATAGAGCAGGTCTTTGTCCGGGCCGGTGTTGTTCTTTTCCAGCAGAGTCAGCGCGGCGTCAACATTGCCGGTGGCCAGTTGCTGATTGGTCTGGGCCAGTTCGGAGTCGTAGTTGCGAAACGCCGAACAGCCGGACAGCAGAGTGACGGCGCTGAGCGCAATCAGAGTGGGAGCGCGGAATGCCATGGGGGTACTTCTTCCCTGGAGTAATACAGCCGCGAATGCTGGTCGGGCTGGTGTGACCCATCGACAGTGGCGCTGGCCTCCTGCCAATTCCTCATAACCTGAGGAGCTTTAATGCCGTTTCGCGATAGCGAGGGCGCGGCATTATAGGCGGGCAGTGGTGGCTATGTAATATCTTTTTAATTGCATTTGTTAGTTTGGTGCCATTACTTATTTCAGGTCGGATACCACACTGCCGGTCGGCGCTCAGCCAGGCTGGAATGCGCTGCCATTGGCAAACACTCGCTCACCCAAAGCACGCAGGCCGATGACCTGGCGGCTCTGGTCGATGCGGATTCTCATGGGCGCAGCACCGGGAGCGTTGGGCAGGCTGATCAGGTGCTCACCTTTTTTCAGGCGCAGGCGCACGACTTGGGTGAGGTTGGGCAAGGTGCGCCAAGTGCGCGTGTCGGCATGCTCGAAAGCATCCCAGTGGGTGACGTAGGAGGCTTTGCTCGGGTCGCGTCGATTGTCCCTGGCCTGAACATCTGCTGCCAGAAATGCCCGATAGGTTGTGCGCTGGATAATGCCCGGCATGTCGTCACGCAGGGTGCGCAAGGACATGTCGGCAATGCTGTTGACCGCAATCAGCTTTTTTTGACGACCATCGATGCTCAGTTGGTTGAATGAAGGCGTCGAGATGTCGGGCACCATTACGGGGAACGAGATATTGGCGACGATGACCTGACCGTCCGCGAGCTTCACCGGGCAGGGCACGCGCACGGAGCTGCGGGCCGGCGCCAGGCCGCTCTGTACGATGATCAGCACATCGCTTTCGTCTGCCTTCAGACCAGGGCTGTCGAGGTCGCGCAGTGCCTGTTGGAAAAACGCCATGTCCGGACGCAGTTCAATTGCCTGACGATAGCCGGGCGCTGCCAGATCTTTCTCGCCCAGCGCTTCGTAGGTGAAGCCGGCGAGATAGTGACTGAATGCACTTTGGTAGCCGTTTTTCAGCGCAATCACCGCAGGCGATTCGAGCATCAACACGGGGTAACCCTGCAGGTCCTTGTAATGCACGCGCGCGCCCTGGGCCTTGGCCGCTGCTTCGACACGCTCGTATTCCAGCTCCCGCTGTCGGGCTATAAGCGCTTCGCGCTCGTGGGTTTTCTTGATGTCGGCACGGGCGCCGTCAAAATCATTCATGGCCAGTTGGTTGAGGGCCATTTGCGTGGTCAGCATGACTTTTTCGTAGTCGTAGCCATCGTAGCGGCGCAGCTTGTCATTGATGATGCTGCCCCAGTGATCGCCCATGGCGGCGAGCAGCTTGTCGCCGGTGGTTTGGATTGTGTCCTGGCGCTCGATGATCATCTGCTCGGCGCTACGCCAGGTTGTCTGGCTCTGCGCAAACTCGCCGCCCGCACTCAGTACGGCGCCCTTTTCGAAATAGTAGAGCAGGTCTTTTTCCACGGCCGGATTGTTCGCTTCGATCACGGCCAGGGCGCTGTTGATGTTGCCGGCCTTGAACGGGTCGGTGGTCTGTTGCAGTTCCAGATCGTAGTTGCGATATGCACCGCAGCCGCTCAGTTGCACAACGGCGGCGATCAACAGGGGCAAGTGCAAGCGGTGGCGCATGAAAGGGGTTCATCCTTGAGCGGGAAATGCGACAGGTCGCGCAGTATAGGGTGCAATAGTGGCTAAGTGATGTGGCGTTTTTGCTGGCCGATGGCTCGCGTCTTGTGTGGCGTTACGTCGACAAAGCTTGAGGGAAACGCGCTCGAAGTGAACAATATGTAACTTCGCATTTCCATTTGAGACTCATTCATGACTGCCTCGTCCCGTTTTCTGGCCTGGCTGGTGTTCCCGTTGTTTGCCCTGAGCAGCTTTAATCTGCTGGCCGATACCGTGGAAGGCGCGCCGCAAGCGCTGCACCTGCTCGATTACATCAGCGCCGACTATCCGCCGACGGTAGCGGCGGGCAAGGTTGTCGATGATTCCGAATACCGCGAGCAACTGGAGTTCACGCGGGCGCTGCAAGGCTTGATCGCCGGCATGCCGGCCAAGCCTGAAAAGGCTGCGCTGGAGCAGGGTGTCAGCGCTTTGCACGCGGCAATCACTGCCAGGCAGGATGGCGCCGAAGTGGCCCGGCAGGCACGGCAACTGGGCGCGCAACTGGCGGTGGCGTATGAGGTCAGCCAAGCGCCGATCATCACCCCTGACCCCTCCAGGGGTGCGCCGCTCTATGCGCAGAATTGCTCGGTGTGCCACGGCGACAGCGGCGCCGGTGACGGCCCGGCGGGCCTCGGCATGACCCCGGCACCGGCCAATCTGCGTGATGCGGCGCGTCTTGATCACCTGAGTCTGTACGCGATCTACAACACCCTCGGCCAAGGCGTCGAAGGCACCGACATGCCGGCGTTTGCCGATCAGCTCGATGATCGTCAGCGTTGGGATCTGGCGACCTACATCGCCGGGTTCAGCGCTGATCCGGCGGCGGCCAAAGCCGAGAAAACCTACAACATCGCCGATCTGGCGCGTCAGACCCCGGCCGAAGTGCAGGCTGCCGAAGGCCTGCAAGCGGCGGCGACGTTCCGTGCGCAACGCGCGCAGCCGCCGCAGGTCAAGCGTGGCCCGGCGCAGTTGCTCGACTACACCGCCGCAACGCTGGACAAAAGCTTGGCGGCGTACCGCGCCGGTGAACACGATCAGGCTTACGACCTGTCGGTCGCGGCCTATCTGGAAGGCTTCGAGCTGGTCGAAAGCTCGCTGGATAACGTCGACGCCAATGTGCGCAAGGACACCGAAAAATCCCTGATGGCGTATCGGCAATCGTTGCAGGATGGTTTGTCGGTCGAGCAGGCCGAGCAGCGCCTGGACGCCGCCAAAGCCAAGCTTAAAGAGTCCGCCGGGTTGCTCGGCAGTGATGGCTTGAGCTGGTCGCTGAGCTACATCTCCGGTCTGCTGATTCTGCTGCGAGAAGGCCTGGAAGCGATTCTGGTGCTGGCGGCTATCCTCGCTTTCCTGCGCAATACCGGCCAGCAATCGGCGGTGCGCAGCGTCAACGTCGGTTGGGGTCTGGCGTTGCTGGCCGGCCTCGGCACCTGGGCGCTGGCGGCGTATGTGATCGACGTCAGCGGTTCGCAGCGTGAACTGCTCGAAGGCGCGACGGCGCTGTTCGCCAGTGTGATGGTGCTTTGGCTCGGCGTGTGGATGCATGACCGTCGCCACGCAGCGGCCTGGCAGGATTACATCAAGAGCAGCCTGGTCGGCGGTGGCGGGCGTTTCGGCTTCGCGATCCTCGCGTTCTTCTCGGTGTACCGCGAGCTGTTCGAAGTGATCCTGTTCTACGAAACCCTGTGGTTGCAGGCCGGCCCTGCCGGGCATGACGCGGTGCTCGCCGGCGGTGCGACCGCACTGGTGCTGCTGGTGGGGCTGGCGTGGGTGATTCTGCGCGGTTCGGCGAAACTGCCACTGACGTTGTTCTTCGGCATCAACGCGGCGCTGCTGTGCGCATTGTCAGTGGTGTTTGCCGGGCATGGCGTGAAGGCGTTGCAGGAAGCCGGGATCTTCGGCACGCGGCCGGTGGCGTTCTTCGAGTTTGATTGGCTGGGGATTCATGCCGATGCCTATTCGCTGACGGCGCAGGCGGTGGCGATTCTGGCGATTGTGCTGTTGTATGGGCGTAGTTGGGTGGCGGAGAAGCGGCGGGTAGTCGCTTAACAGCATTCGCTGCGCTCACTTTCGCGAGCAGGCTCGCTCCCACAGGTTTAACGCGTAACCTGTGGGAGTGACGGTGCGACGATTCGACTTGCTCGCGAGTTGTTTTTGGAGGTTAGAAAAATGCGTGTATGGATCGATGCCGACGCCTGCCCGAGGGCGGCGAAGGATCTGGTGGTGAAGTTCGCCCTCAAGCGCCAGTTCGAAGTAGTGCTGGTGGCCGGGCAGCCGCAGATCAAGCCGGGGCTGGCCATCGTCAAACTGATCGTGGTGCCGAGTGGTCCGGATGCGGCAGACGATTATCTGGTCGAACACGCAGTGCCCGGTGAGCTGGTGATTTGCAGCGATATCCCGCTGGCCGATCGTTTGGTGAAGAAGGGCGTCGCGGCGCTTGATCCGCGCGGCAAGGAGTTCGATGCACAGAACATGGGCGAGCGGTTGGCCGTGCGTAACCTGTTCACTGATCTGCGCGAACAAGGCCAGATGAGCGGCGGACCGGCGCCGTTTGGCGATCGCGAGAAGCAGGCGTTCGCCAATGCGCTGGATCGGATCCTCACCCGACTGACGCGCCAGTCTTGAGCGGTACACAAAACCTGTGGGAGCGAGCTTGCTCGCGAAGGCGCCAGGTCAGGCAACGCTGTGTTGAATGACACACCGCTTTCGCGAGCAAGCTCGCTCCCACATTGGGATTTGTGTACTGCTGGGAATCAGGCGTCGTTTTCGTGGGTCAGTTCGAGCACGCGGTCGACCAGTTTGTTGATCCCCGACGCCGCTTCACTGATGTTCTGCGCCAGCATGTAAGCCGGGGTCGTCACCAGTTTGCGCGCCTTGTCTTCGATGATTTCCGTCACCGCACAGTCTTCGTGGGTGGCGCCCATCTTGTTCATCGCCGTGGCGGTGTCGGCGTCGTTGCCGATGGTGCAGGTTACGCCCGGGCCGTAGATCTTCGCCGCCAGTGCCGGCGAGATGCACATCAGACCGACCGGTTTGCCCGCTTCGGCAAATGCCTCGGCCAGCGCTAGTACTTCCGGCTGCACGCTGCAGCCAGCGCCTTCAACAGCAAAGTTCGACAGGTTCTTCGCCGCCCCGAAACCGCCCGGCACGATCAGCGCATCGAAGTCGTCGACGTCGGCTTCGCGGATGTCTTTGATGTTGCCGCGAGCAATGCGCGCCGATTCCACCAGCACGTTACGCGACTCGGGCATTTCTTCGCCGGTCAGGTGATTGATCACGTGCAATTGCGCAATGTTCGGTGCGAAGCACTGCACCTGCGCACCGCGTTGGTCGAGGCGCAGCAGGGTGATGACGCTTTCATGGATTTCGGCGCCGTCGTATACGCCACTGCCGGACAGGATCACTGCAACTTTTTTGCTCATGGGTTTCTCTCCAGATTCATGGCGCTAAATGTCCACTAAATTGTCGCGCGTTGCCATAGGCCCAAGTGGCGGCTGCACCTGTATGGAGCGCTTTCTACATGGATCGCAACGACGGCGGGGTGTTCATTATTTGCGGTTGCCTGCGGCGTAACGAGCGGGAGATTTTTGGCGTGACAACGCCGCTGGCGAACTTGAATGCCCCAGAGTAGCGAGGATAAAAGTGATCCGTCTGACTGAAAGGGTCGGCCAGCCCGCTCAGTGCTGGCGGGCTGTAGCAAGTCGCCAGCGAGTTACTCGGCTGGCGTCTTCGGTTCGGCAGCCTTGGACGCTTCGTCTTGACTCAGCAGTGCAGCTTTCGCGGCTTGCTCGTCGGCGTAAACCTGTTTGGCCAGCCGCGCATTCTTGAAGCGGCGGCGCAGCCACAGGCCGACGCCAAGAATCAGCAGCGCACCGAGTACCCACAACTCGTACTTCTTGATGCTGCCGAGCATGCCTTCCAGTACCGCACCGAAGTGGTAGGCGGCCGCAGCCAGCGCCGTCGCCCAGATCGCCGCACCGATGCCGTTGAGCAGCAGATAACGTCCCGGCGGATAACCCGACAAACCGATCGCTACCGGCATCACCGTGCGCAAGCCATAGACGAAGCGGAAGCTCAGCACCCAGATGTCAGGATGCTTGCGAATGTGCTCCAGCGCGCGGTCACCCATCATCTGCCAGCGCGGTTTGCGCGCCAGCAATTTGCGCCCGTGCTTGCGGCCGAGGAAGTACCACAGCTGATCGCCGGCATAGCTACCGAAGAACGCCACGACCACCACCATATTGATGTCCATGTATCCACGGAACGCGAGGAAGCCCGCGAGCACCAGAATGGTTTCGCCTTCGAAAAACGTGCCGAGGAACAAGGCAAAGTAGCCAAAGTCATGCAGAAATTGTTGGAGCATTGTCTGGGTGCTGGCGAAATGAACGCGCAGCCTAACCCTTCGGACACATTCATGAAAGTGTCCAAATGTGTCTCGACGTGAACAATTCCTACACTGAGAATGGAATGCGGCTACCTGTCACAGGTCTCACACAACTGTCATCTGTTCGTCATAATGGCCGTCTATAACTGTCACGCTCGCCCGTTTGCGCGGGCTCAGGAGTCTGCCGTGAGCTTTACCCCCGCCAATCGTCTGTTCCCTGCCACACGCCTGCGGCGCAATCGTCGTGATGATTTTTCGCGTCGGCTGGTGCGGGAAAATGTGCTGACAGTCGATGACCTGATCCTGCCGGTGTTCGTGCTCGACGGTGAAAACCGCCGCGAAGCCGTGGCCTCGATGCCCGGGGTAGAGCGGCTGACGATCGATTTGCTGCTCGAAGAAGCGGCCCGGTGGGTCGAGCTGGGGATTCCGGCGCTGGCGCTGTTCCCGGTCACCCCTCCTGAGCTTAAATCCCTCGACGCCGCCGAAGCCTGGAATCCTCAAGGCATCGCCCAGCGCGCCACCCGCGCCCTGCGTGAGCGTTTCCCGGAGCTGGGGGTGATCACCGACGTCGCGCTCGATCCGTTCACCACCCACGGCCAGGACGGCATTCTCGACGAAGAAGGCTACGTACAGAACGACATTACCGTCGACGCGCTGGTTCGTCAGGCGTTGTCCCATGCTGAAGCCGGCGCGCAGGTGGTGGCGCCGTCGGACATGATGGACGGTCGCATTCAGGCGATCCGCGAAGCGCTGGAAATCGCCCGCCACGTCAACGTGCGGATCATGGCTTATTCGGCCAAGTACGCCAGCGCCTATTACGGCCCGTTCCGCGATGCGGTCGGTTCGGCGTCGAACCTAGGCAAGGCCAACAAGGCCTCGTATCAGATGGACCCGGCCAACAGCGACGAAGCGCTGCACGAAGTCGGCGCCGACTTGTCTGAAGGCGCGGACATGGTCATGGTCAAACCCGGCATGCCGTATCTGGACATTCTTTTCCGGGTAAAAGATGCCTTCAAAGTGCCGACCTTCGTCTATCAGGTTAGCGGCGAATACGCCATGCACATGGCGGCGATCCAGAATGGCTGGTTGAGCGAGGCGGTGATTCTCGAATCACTGACCGCCTTTAAACGTGCCGGCGCTGATGGCATCCTGACTTACTTTGCTGTCCGCGCCGCTCAATTGTTACGAGAGCAGAAATAGCCCTCCCAGGAACATTCAATGAATACCGAAGGACTCACGGAAGTTGCAGTAAAAGAAGCTCAACCGGTGGTCGAGCAAATCACCGAGACCCCGCCGGAACTGGAGCCTGCGCCACCCGCGCCAGTCGCCGAACCTGTCGCGGCGGCGCCAGTGATTGCGATACCGGGCCTGGATGACAGCAGCCTGTACATCCACCGTGAGCTTTCGCAACTGCAATTCAATATCCGCGTGCTGGAACAGGCGCTGGACGAGTCCTATCCGTTGCTGGAACGCCTGAAGTTCCTGCTGATCTTTTCCAGCAACCTTGACGAATTCTTTGAAATTCGCGTCGCCGGCCTGAAGAAGCAGATTACCTTCGCCCGTGAACAGGCCGGTGCTGACGGCTTGCAGCCGCATCAGGCGCTGGCGCGGATCAGCGAGCTGGTCCACGGTCACGTTGACCGCCAGTACGCGATCCTCAACGACATTCTGTTGCCGGAGCTGGAAAAGCATCAGGTGCGCTTTATTCGTCGCCGGCACTGGACGACCAAGATCAAAACCTGGGTGCGCCGTTATTTCCGCGACGAGATCGCACCGATCATCACCCCGATCGGCCTCGACCCGACGCACCCGTTCCCGTTGCTGGTGAACAAGAGCCTGAACTTCATCGTCGAACTGGAAGGCATCGACGCCTTCGGTCGCGACTCCGGTCTGGCGATCATCCCGGCGCCGCGCCTGCTGCCACGGATCATCAAGGTGCCGGAAGAAGTTGGCGGCCCGGGCGACAACTATGTGTTCCTGTCGTCGATGATCCACGCCCATGCCGATGACCTGTTCCAGGGCATGAAGGTAAAAGGCTGCTATCAGTTCCGCCTGACCCGAAACGCTGACCTCGCGCTCGACTCCGAAGACGTCGAAGACCTGGCCCGCGCCCTGCGTGGCGAGTTGTTCTCGCGTCGTTACGGCGATGCGGTGCGTCTGGAAGTCGCTGACACCTGCCCGAAACACCTCTCGGATTACTTGCTCAAGCAGTTCAACCTGAGCGAGAGCGAGCTGTATCAGGTCAACGGCCCGGTCAACCTGACGCGGCTGTTCAGCATCACCGGTCTGGACAGTCATCCGGAGCTGCAATACACGCCGTTCACCCCGCAGATCCCGAAACTGCTGCAGAACAGCGAAAACATTTTCAGCGTGGTCAGCAAGCAGGACATCCTGCTGCTGCACCCGTTCGAGTCGTTCACCCCGGTGGTCGACCTCCTGCGTCAGGCGGCGAAAGACCCGCATGTACTCGCTGTGCGCCAGACGCTGTACCGCTCCGGCGCCAACTCTGAGATCGTCGATGCGCTGGTGGATGCCGCGCGTAACGGCAAGGAAGTGACGGCAGTCATCGAGCTGCGTGCACGGTTCGACGAAGAGTCCAACCTGCAACTGGCCAGCCGTCTGCAAGCGGCCGGTGCGGTGGTGATCTACGGCGTGGTCGGCTTCAAGACCCACGCCAAGATGATGCTGATCCTGCGTCGCGAGGCCGGCGAGATCGTCCGCTACGCGCATCTCGGCACCGGTAACTACCACGCCGGTAACGCCAAGCTCTACACCGACTACAGCCTGCTGACCTCCGACGATGCCTTGTGCGAAGACGTCGGCAAACTGTTCAGCCAGTTGATCGGCATGGGTAAAACCCTGCGCATGAAGAAGCTGCTGCATGCGCCGTTCACCCTGAAGAAGGGCATGCTCGACATGATCACCCGCGAGACGCAATTTGCGCTCGACGGCAAACCGGCGCACATCATCGCCAAGTTCAACTCGCTGACCGATCCGAAGATCATCCGCGCGCTGTACAAGGCCAGCCAGTCCGGCGTGCGCATCGATCTGGTGGTGCGCGGCATGTGCTGCCTGCGTCCGGGCATCGCCGGTGTTTCGCACAACATCCATGTGCGCTCGATCATCGGCCGCTTCCTGGAACACACCCGCGTGTTCTACTTCCTCAATGGCGGCGACGAGCAGATGTTCCTCTCCAGCGCCGACTGGATGGAGCGCAACCTCGACAAGCGCGTCGAGACTTGCTTCCCGGTAGAAGGCAAGAAGCTGCTGACCCGGGTGAAGAAAGAGCTGGAGCTGTATTTGACTGACAATACGCATAGCTGGAGTTTGCAGTCGGATGGTCGTTATATTCGCAACACGCCGACCGGCAACCAGAACCCGAGGAGTGCGCAGGCGACGTTGCTGGAGCGGCTGGGTAGCCCGATCTTGCCGGTGAGCAGTTGAGGCCTTGAAGGTCAAAAGCCCCTCATCGGAACGCCGCCCGCCTAACCCTCTCCCAGAGGGAGAGGGGACTGACCGAGGTGTCTTACGCTATCACCGACCTGAGAAATCGAGTCGAACTCAGGATTTGAAAAGCCCACAAATCGGCTCCCTCTCCCTCGGGAGAGGGCTGGGGTGAGGGGAAGGCCCAACTCCAATTTCAAGCCGAACCCAATAAAAAGGCGATCCCTGCGGATCGCCTTTTTTGTACCTGTTATCCACAAATTTGCTGGGTATCAGTGAACAGTGAGCACAATCCCCACCCGCGTCAGCCAATCCGCCTCAAGCCCGAAATCCGCCTGAGTCAGCTGATTCTCATCCAGCCAATTCTCCGGAAACTCCACATCGAGGGTGTTGCCCTTCGCGTGCAACACCACCTGCGGCATCGCCTGGGTGCCACGAATGTGGTGGAACAGGATTGCAAAACGCAGCAGCACACAGAGGCGAATCAGCTTGTCACCGTCGTCGCCGAAATCGGCAAACTTGTCCTTGGGAATGTTGCGGCGATGGCCGCGCACCAATAGCGCGAGCATCTGTTGGTCTTCACGGGAGAACCCGGCGAGGTCCGAGTGCTCGATCAGGTAGGCGCCGTGCTTGTGGTAGTGATAGTGAGCGATGTCGAGGCCGACTTCGTGCACTTTCGCCGCCCAGCCGAGGAGTTCGCGCCAGATGCCGTCATCCAGCTCCCAGTCCACCGCAACCTGGTCAAACGCGTGCAAGGCTTTGCGCTCAACCCGTGCGGCTTGCTCCAGATCAACGTGATAGCGCTCCATCAACGAGGTCAGGGTGCGCTCGCGCACGTCTTCATGATGATGACGGCCGAGCAGGTCGTAGAGCACGCCTTCACGCAGTGCGCCGTCGCAGTGGTCCATGCGTTGCAGTTCGAGGGCGTCGAAAATCGCTTCGAGAATCGCCAGACCCGCCGGGAAGATTGTCCGGCGATCAGGCTTGATGCCTTCGAAATCGATCTTGTCGACGTCACCGAGCTTGAACAGGCGGCGCTTGAGCCACGCCAGGCCTTCGGCATTCACTTCGCCAGTGCCGTGACCGCCGGCCTTCAGCGCCAGGCCGATGGCACGGATGGTGCCCGAGGAGCCGATGGCTTCATCCCAGGTCAGGCGATGCAGGGCGTGTTCGATGCTCATGATCTCCAGCCGCGCCGCGGTATACGCCTGGGCGTAGCGGGCCGGGGTGATCTTGCCGTCCTTGAAGTAGCGCTGAGTGAAGCTGACACAGCCCATTTGCAGGCTTTCGCGCAACAATGGCTCAAAGCGCTGGCCAATGATGAATTCGGTACTGCCGCCGCCGATATCGGCGACCAGACGTTTGCCCGGGGTGTCGGCGAGGGTGTGCGATACGCCCAGATAAATCAGGCGCGCTTCTTCACGGCCGGAAATGACTTCCACCGGATGACCGAGGATTTCTTCGGCGCGGTGGATGAATTCGAGGCGGTTGCGCGCTTCACGCAAGGCGTTGGTGCCGACGATGCGCACGGCGCCCAGCGGCATACCGTTGATCAGTTGGGCGAAACGCTTGAGGCAATCAAGGCCTCGTTGCATCGATTCTTCGTTGAGATGGCGCTCATCGTCGATGCCGGCGGCGAGCTGAACCTTCTCGCCGAGGCGTTCGAGAATGCGGATCTCACCGTTCTGGGCCTTGGCCACGACCATGTGAAAGCTGTTCGAGCCCAGGTCGATTGCGGCGATCAGGGACAGATTCTTGGCTTGGGATTGCGGCATGGTCAGGGGGTCTCGGTCGATAACCCCGTCATCGTGCCACGATCAAACGCTGGCGCCAACGCGCACGGTTCAAACCGTTGATTCAGCGCAGAAAGTCTGGAGATCGCGGCGCGGCCATTCGCGAGCAAGCTTGCTCCACAGGTGAGCGCATTCCAATGTGGGAGCGAGCTTGCTCGCGAAGAGGGCATCACTGCCTCAGAAGATCTTCAGGCTGTTGCTTCAACTGTGCCAATAAAGTTCGCCAGCTCTGCCGTCTGCGGATTGGCAAACAACACCTTCGGATCCCCCACCTCATGGACTTTGCCATGGTGCATGAACACCAATTTATCCCCGACCTCGCGGGCGAAGCGCATTTCGTGGGTGACCATGATCAGCGTCATGCCTTCCTTGGCCAGTTGCCGCACCACGCTGAGCACTTCATTGACCAGTTCCGGGTCGAGCGCCGAGGTGATTTCATCGCACAACAACACTTTCGGCGACATCGCCAGCGCCCGGGCAATCGCTACCCGCTGTTGCTGGCCCCCAGACAACCGATCCGGGAAGGCATCGAATTTTTCCCCAAGGCCCACGCGTTCCAGCATTTCCCGGGCCAGCTCCGCCGCTTTGGCTTTCGGCACTTTCTGCACCACTTGCGGTGCGAGCATGACGTTTTCGCCCACGGTCAGGTGCGGGAACAGATTGAACTGCTGAAAGACCATGCCGACTTTCTGCCGCAGGCTGCGCAGATCGGCGCGGGCGGCGTCGAGGTATTCGCCGTCGACTTCGATCACGCCGTCATTGATCGACTCCAGCCCATTGAGGGTGCGCAGCAGGGTGGATTTGCCCGAGCCGCTGCGGCCGATGATCGCCACCACCTGGCCTTCCTCGACACTGAGGTCAATGCCTTTAAGCACATGGTGATCGCCGTAGTATTTATGCAGGGCGGAAATTCTAAGCAGAGGCATGCAGTCTCCTTTCCAGGTAGCGCGCACTGAGGGACAAGGGGTAGCAGAGCAGGAAGTAGCCGAGGGCGACGAGGCCGTAGACCATGAACGGTTCAAACGTGGCATTGGCGAGCATGCCGCCGGTCTTGGTCAGCTCGGTGAAGCCGATGATCGAGGTCACGGCGGTGCCTTTGACCACTTGCACCGAGAAACCCACGGTCGGCGCCACAGCGATGCGCAGTGCTTGCGGCAGGATCACGTAGCGCAGCTGTTCCAGCGGATTCAGCGCCAGACTCGCCGAGGCTTCCCACTGGCCATGGGGGATCGACTCGACGCAGCCGCGCCAGATCTCCGCCAGATAAGCGCTGGTAAACAAGGTCAGGGCAATCGCTGCGGCCATCCACGGCGAGATTTCGATCCCGGCCAGCGCCACGCCGAAGAACACCAGAAACAACTGCATCAACAGCGGCGTGCCCTGAAACAGCTCGATCCAGGTGCGGGCGATGCTGCTCGGCACAGAGTTTTTCGAGATTCGCATGACCAGGATCAGCAACCCGACAATCCCGCCACCAATGAACGCCACCAGCGACAGCGCCAGTGTCCATTGCAGGCCGGTGAGCAGGTTGCGCAGGATGTCCCAAAAGGTGAAATCGCTCATACGCGGCTCCCGCTTCGACTGATATAGCGTCGGCCAATCCAGTTCAGCAACTGGCGAATCAGCAACGCCATGCACAGGTAGATCAGCGTGGTCAGCGCATAGGTTTCAAAGGCGCGGAAGTTGCGCGACTGAATGAAGTTGGCGGCAAAGCTCAGCTCTTCGGTAGCGATCTGCGAACACACCGCTGAACCGAGCATGACGATGATGATCTGGCTGCTCAGCGCCGGCCAGACCTTGCCCAGCGCCGGCAGCAGCACCACGTGGCGGAATGCCTCGAAGCGCGTCATCGCCAATGCCGCTGCGGCTTCCAGCTGCCCGCGCGGGATTGCCTGAATGCCGGCGCGGATGATCTCGGTCGAATAGGCGCCAAGGTTGATCACCATCGCCAGCACCGCCGCTTGCCACTCGGAAATCTGCACGCCAAGCGATGGCAGGCCGAAGAAGATAAAGAACAACTGCACCAGAAACGGCGTGTTGCGGATCAACTCGACGTAGACGCCGAAGATTGCCGAGAACGGGCGGATGTTCCACGCCCGCACCAAAGCACCGACAACTCCGACACCGACCCCGAGCAACGCACCGATGGCCGTCAGCTCAAGGGTGAACAGCGCCCCGCGCAGCAACAGGTCGGTGTTTTCCACCACCGGCATGAAATCGAACTGATAAGCCATGAAGGTCTCCCGCGCAGTCGATCAGAGATCGGCCGGCAGCGGCTCTTTCAGCCAGGTCTGCGAGTTCTTTTCCAGTGCGCCGTCAGCCTTGGCGGTGGTCAGGATGTCGTTGACCTTGGCCAGCAGCGCCGCTTCGTTCTTGTTCACACCGACGTAGACCGGCGAATCCTTCAGTTTCACTTTCAGCGCCGGCACGCGTTTCGGGTTCTTTTCGCTGATCGCGACCATGACCACGTTGCCGCTGGCGATCAGGTCGACCTGGCCGGCGAGGTAGGCGGCGATGGTCGAGTTGTTGTCCTCGAAGCGCTTGATGGTCACGCCTTCTGGGGCGACTTTGCTCAACTCGATGTCTTCGATGGCGCCACGGGTGACGCTGATGGTTTTGCCCTTGAGGTCGTCGAGGTTGGCGATCGCAGCGTCTGGCGGGCCGAACACGGCGAGGTAGAACGGCGCGTAAGCGCGGGAGAAGTCGATGACTTTCTCGCGCTCGGGGTTTTTGCCGAGGCTGGAGATCACCAGATCGACTTTGCCGGTGGTCAGGAACGGGATGCGGTTGGTGCTGTTGACCGGGGTCAGTTCGAGTTTGACCTTGAGTTGATCGGCCAGCAGTTTCGCCGTGTCGATGTCCAGGCCGCGAGGCTTCATGTCCGGGCCGACCGAGCCGAATGGCGGGAAGTCCTGGGGCACGGCGACTTTCAGCGTGCCGCGTTTGACCACGTCGTCGAGACCGTCGGCGTGCGCGGGAGCCTGGCTGAGCAACAGAGAGGAAAACAGAGCGGCGAGGAGGGCGCTGTAACGCTTGGTCATGGACAATCTCCGGATCGGCGAGAAGTGATTTCTGCGATCGGACAGAGCATGGGCCGTGCCAATACGTGGTTTTCGCCCCCGCAGACCGCAGTTTCAGCGACTTTGCTCGGTCTTACTGGTCTGAACAGTCAGGTTGTTTTTCGCACTGCCTTGGCGCACCGGTGTGGTTTACCGAACCCTGCTGGGGCACGACTTGCCGGACTCGGCGAATAGCTTTACAACTAGCCGCACATTGGTCTGGCGCGTCTGAAAAACCATGAACTCGATTTCCCGTGCGGTACCCGAAGTGGCGCTGCAAGCGATCCGCAAACTGATCACTGAGCAGGGTTTCGGTGCGGGCGATGCGTTGCCGTCGCAACGGGACCTGGCGCTGCAACTGGGCGTTAGCCGGGCATCGTTGCGTGAGGCGCTGTCGTCGCTGAGTGCGCTGGGCGTGGTCAGTATTCAGCCGGGCAAAGGCGTGTTCGTGCAGTCGCCCGTAGAGTTGCCGCGTGGTGCGCAGGCACCGGGCTGGCCATTTGCGGCGCAAGCGTCACCGCTGGACATCTTTCAATTGCGCTATGCGCTGGAAGGCTTCGCCGCAGGGCTGGCGGCGGTCACGTTAAGCACGTTCGATCTGGATGCGCTCGAAGACAACGTTGCGGCCATGCGTGACCAATTGAAGGTCGGTGACTTTGAAGCGGCGGCGAAACTCGACTTCGAATTCCACCGCCGAATCCTCTTGGCCAGCGGCAATCAGGCGATGCTGAGCATCCTTACCGCCAGCGCCGAGATGTTCCTGGAGAGCCAGAAACTACCGTTCATCCGTGCCGAACGCGCCATGGAAACCTGGCAGGAACACCGCAAGATCCTCCGCGCCCTCGCGCGCCGGGCGTCGGGCGCGGCACAAAAAGCCATGCAGGAACACGTGCGCAACGCCGCCCTGCGTACCGGAATTGCTTTCATTGCCCCCGCCACGACGTGACTTGAGCTATACCCAAACTCATCGAGTGCCATAGCAAGACTCAATCAACTGCGGCTTCCTGAACAGGGGAAGGGCGGCTATGATGGGCCACGTTTTTTTGCTTACAACCTGGAGAATTCCATGAGCAGCGATCTTATCAAACACGTTAGCGACGCTAGCTTCGAAGCCGACGTACTCAAGGCCGAAGGCGCTGTCCTGGTCGATTACTGGGCTGAATGGTGCGGTCCTTGCAAAATGATCGCTCCGGTTCTGGACGAGATTGCCGAGACTTACAAAGGCAAGCTGACCGTTGCCAAACTGAACATCGACGAAAACCAGGAAACCCCGGCCAAGCACGGCGTGCGTGGTATCCCGACGCTGATGCTGTTCAAGAACGGCAACGTTGAAGCGACCAAGGTCGGCGCCCTGTCGAAGTCGCAACTGGCGGCTTTCCTCGACGCCAACATCTAAGCGTCGCTGTAAAGTGCCTGAAAAAAAGCCCCGCAAATTAGCGGGGCTTTTTGCGTATTCAGGGCTAGACGCTCCGAAACTCAGGTGGTACATTCGGCCCCGCACTGGTTTCTCCATTGCCCCCTGCTAGCCGTCGCCGACGCACTCCTTTTCGAATAAGTACGCGATCCTGTCGCCTTCTCTGCGGCGCGGCCTCATTAAGCCAAAAGCTTAATTTCCCCCCCCTCCATAAATGATTACGTCATTCCTATATGAATCTGACTGAACTCAAGCAAAAGCCGATTACCGAACTGCTCGAATTGGCCGAACAGATGGGCATAGAAAATATGGCCCGTTCGCGCAAGCAGGACGTGATTTTCTCCCTGCTGAAAAAGCACGCGAAAAGCGGCGAGGAAATCTCCGGTGATGGCGTGCTGGAGATTCTCCAGGACGGCTTCGGCTTCCTGCGCTCCGCTGACGCTTCCTACCTGGCCGGCCCGGACGATATCTACGTCTCGCCGAGCCAGATCCGCCGTTTCAACTTGCGCACCGGTGACACCATCGTTGGCAAGATTCGCCCTCCGAAGGAAGGCGAGCGGTATTTCGCCCTGCTCAAGGTCGACACGATCAACTTCGATCGTCCCGAGAACGCGAAAAACAAGATTCTCTTCGAGAACCTGACTCCGCTGTTCCCGACCGTGCGCATGAAGATGGAAGCCGGTAACGGCTCCACCGAAGACTTGACCGGTCGTGTCATCGACCTGTGCGCCCCGATCGGCAAAGGCCAGCGTGGTCTGATCGTTGCACCGCCGAAAGCCGGTAAAACGATCATGCTGCAGAACATCGCCGCGAACATCGCCCGTAACAACCCTGAAGTTCACCTGATCGTGCTGCTGATCGACGAACGTCCGGAAGAAGTAACCGAAATGCAGCGCACCGTGCGTGGCGAAGTGGTTGCCTCGACCTTCGACGAGCCGCCGACCCGTCACGTGCAGGTTGCTGAAATGGTGATCGAGAAGGCCAAGCGCCTTGTTGAACACAAGAAAGACGTGGTGATCCTGCTCGACTCCATCACCCGTCTGGCCCGTGCCTACAACACCGTGATCCCGAGCTCCGGCAAGGTATTGACCGGTGGTGTCGATGCCCACGCCCTCGAGAAGCCAAAGCGTTTCTTCGGTGCCGCGCGTAACATCGAAGAAGGCGGCTCGCTGACCATTATCGCCACCGCGCTGGTTGAAACCGGCTCGAAGATGGACGAAGTGATCTACGAAGAGTTCAAGGGTACCGGCAACATGGAACTGCCTCTGGATCGCAAGATCGCCGAGAAGCGTGTGTTCCCGGCCATCAACATCAACCGCTCCGGCACCCGCCGCGAAGAGTTGCTGACCGCCGACGACGAACTGCAGCGTATGTGGATCCTGCGCAAGCTGCTGCACCCGATGGACGAAGTGGCTGCCATCGAGTTCCTGGTCGACAAGCTGAAAACGACCAAGACCAACGACGAGTTCTTCTTGTCGATGAAGCGCAAGTAATACACACGCTGTAAAAAAGAACGCTCCCGAAAGGGGGCGTTTTTTTTTGCGTACGCGCCGCATAACTTTCGTAACGCGCTACTGTCCTTGTCTGGAGCGGTTTGTACCTACAAGGATAAGAAAGGTTATGCACACGTTTGGCAATCGCCGTGATATCGACGGATTACGGGCGCTGGCGGTTATTCCCGTCGTCCTGTTTCATTTCGGATTCAACACATTCAGCGGCGGCTTTGTCGGCGTTGATGTGTTCTTCGTCATTTCCGGTTTTCTGATCACTTCAATCCTGTTTCGTGAAATCAGCGCGCAGCGCTTCAGCTTCCTCGACTTCTGGGGGCGTCGCGCCCGACGCATCCTGCCGGCGTTGACTGTGGTTGTGGTGGTCACGCTGGCATTAGGCTGGCTGTTGCTGACGGCCAAAGACCTGGCCGAACTGGGACGCACGATTCGTTATCAGTCGCTGTTCATTTCCAACATCTTGTTCATGCGCGAAGACGGCTACTTTGCGCCGGCGTCGGAGCTCAAACCGCTGCTGCATACCTGGTCGCTGGCGGTGGAGGAGCAGTACTACATCTTCTTCCCGTTGATGATGGTGTTGCTGATGCGGTATGTCCGTCATTGGCGCTGGATGCTGTTCGCGGTCCTGTTGGTGTCGTTTGGCCTGAACCTCATTTATATCGAACGCCGGCCTGAATTCGCCTTCTTCGCGCTGCCGACCCGCGCCTGGGAGTTGCTCTGCGGAGCAATGCTGGCGGTGCTGCCCGCGTCGAAACACGTCGCACGGCCGTGGCTGCGCCAGTCGGTGGGCCTGGCCGGACTGGCGGCGGTGCTGGTGGCGGTGTTCACCTACGACAAGTCCACGGTGTTTCCGGGCTGGGCAGCATTGCTGCCGGTATTGGGCACGACGGCGCTGATCTGGTCGGGTGCACAGGGCCCAACGTGGGCGGGCCGGTTGTTGAGTATCCGGGTTCTGGTGTGGATCGGCTTGCTCTCCTATTCGCTGTATCTGTGGCATTGGCCGGTTTACGTGTATGCCAATGCGATCTCCATCGACGGTATCCAGCCGCTGGAAGCGCTCGGTTGGATGGCTCTGGCATTGGCGCTGGCCTGGCTGAGCCTGCGCTATATCGAACTACCCTTCCGTGAAAAGCGTGTGTTTGCCAGTCGTAACTCGGTGTTGGTCGGCGGTCTGGTGTCGATCACGGTGCTGGCGATCACCGGCTCGGTGATTCGCTCGGCAGACGGTGTTCCGCAGCGTCTGACCGGCAAGGCGCTGGAATATGCGCAATCGCGCGAGTGGAACGCCGGGCAGTCGAAATGCATGCACTTGAGCACGGACAAGGCACTGACCAAATCCTGCCTTGTGGGCGGTGATCAAAATATTACGGTGACAAAAATGTTCTGGGGCGACAGTCACGCCGCAGCGTTGTTGCCAGCCATTGAAGGCAATGCCGGGCGCAACGTGCAGCCGGTGTGGCTGTACAGCTTGACCGGGTGCCCGCCGATCATCGATGACCACTTGCGCCCTCAGTGCAAAGACTTCAACCAGCGCAACATGGACCGCGTCACGAGTCTGGGGATCAAGGACGTGGTGTTGGCGGCGAACTGGAGTCTGTACGTTTATGGTCGTGAAGACGGCGATGGCGATCTACAGTTCCTGCTTGATCGCAAGGACAACCCGCGCCAGGCAGAGCAGCGCATGGCTGCCGCCCTCAAGGCGCAAGTGGCCGAGTTGCGTGAAGCGGGTGTGCAAGTCTGGCTGTTCAAGGAAGTGCCACTGCAACACAAGAGCTTCATCGACCGTCTGACCAGTCTGGCGCGCATCGGCCGTTCGGCAGAAGGTCTCGGTCGCCCGCTCAGCGAACACTTGGCTCGCCAGCAGTTTTTCACGTCGTTGTTCGGCTCGATGAGCGCCGCTGATTCCGGCATTCATGTCATCGATCCGACGCCGCTGATGTGCAAGGACGGCTTGTGCGCCATTGATGTCGATGGCCACTCGCAATACAAGGATGCCGATCATCTTTCGGACGTTGGCAGCGCCAGACTGAGCCCGTTGTTTGCGCCATTGATGCTGGGCACCAGCGACAATTGATTGATGCCAGGCGCTGACGGGCTGCTGTTTGCCCGTCAGAGCAGGTAGGATGTACGCCTATTTTGAGGGTGCCATCGTCAATGAAATTCAAGGATCTTCGGGATTTCGTGCAGCAGCTTGAGCAGCGCGGAGAGTTGAAACGCATCCAGATTCCCGTCTCGCCGGTGCTGGAAATGACCGAGGTGTGCGATCGCACACTGCGGGCCAAGGGCCCGGCACTGCTGTTCGAGAAACCCACCGGCTACGACATCCCGGTGCTCGGCAACCTGTTCGGCACGCCTGAACGGGTGGCGATGGGCATGGGCGCCGAGTCGGTCAGCGAGCTGCGCGAAATCGGCAAGCTGCTGGCGTTCCTCAAGGAGCCGGAGCCACCGAAGGGCTTGAAAGACGCATGGTCGAAACTGCCGATCTTCCGCAAGATCATCTCGATGGCGCCGAAAGTCGTCAAAGACGCGGTGTGCCAGGAAGTGGTCATCGAAGGCGACGACGTCGACCTCGCGATGCTGCCGGTGCAGACCTGCTGGCCCGGCGACGTCGGCCCGCTGATCACCTGGGGTCTGACCGTCACCAAAGGCCCGAACAAGGATCGTCAGAACCTCGGCATCTATCGTCAGCAAGTGATCGGCCGCAACAAGGTGATCATGCGTTGGCTCAGCCACCGTGGCGGCGCGCTGGACTTCCGCGAGTGGTGCGAGAAGCATCCGGGCCAGCCGTTCCCGGTGTCCGTCGCCCTGGGTGCGGATCCGGCGACCATTCTCGGCGCGGTGACGCCAGTGCCGGACAGCCTCTCCGAATACGCTTTCGCCGGTCTGTTGCGCGGTAATCGCACCGAACTGGTCAAGTGCCGTGGCAACGACCTGCAAGTGCCGGCCACCGCCGAAATCATCCTCGAAGGCGTAATTCACCCGGGCGAGATGGCTGACGAAGGTCCTTACGGCGACCACACCGGTTACTACAACGAAGTCGACAGCTTCCCGGTGTTCACCGTCGAGCGCATCACCCACCGGATCAAACCGATCTACCACAGTACCTACACCGGCCGTCCGCCAGATGAGCCGGCGATCCTCGGTGTGGCGCTGAATGAAGTGTTCGTGCCGATACTGCAGAAGCAGTTCCCGGAAATCACCGACTTCTACCTGCCGCCGGAAGGCTGCTCGTATCGCATGGCCATCGTGACCATGAAGAAGTCGTATCCGGGGCATGCCAAGCGCGTGATGCTCGGTGTCTGGTCGTTTTTGCGACAGTTTATGTACACCAAGTTCGTTATCGTCACTGACGACGATATCAACGCCCGTGACTGGAACGACGTGATCTGGGCCATCACTACGCGCATGGACCCCAAGCGCGACACGGTGATGATCGATAACACGCCGATCGACTACCTCGACTTCGCCTCGCCGATCTCCGGCCTGGGTTCGAAAATGGGCCTCGATGCCACCCACAAGTGGCCGGGCGAAACCACTCGCGAGTGGGGCCGTGTGATCGTCAAGGACGACGCCGTCACCCAACGGATCGATGCCATCTGGAATCAGTTAGGAATAGATTGATGCGTGTAACCCTGCAGCCCTCCGGAGCAGTGCTTGAGATACAGCCCGGTGAGCGGATTCTCGACGGCGCGCGGCGTCTGGGCTACGAATGCCCGCAAAGCTGCCGCAACGGTAATTGTCATGTGTGTGCGGCGTTGCTGGTTGAAGGCCGCGTCGCGCAGGATGGCAAAGTGCACGACCACGGCGAGTTCTACACTTGCATAGCCGAGCCGCTGGAAGACTGCATCCTGCTGTGGGATGGCGTGCTCGCGCTGGGAGAACTGCCGGTGCGCAGCCTGTCGTGTCAGGTCATCGAGTGCCGGGACGTCGGCGGCGACACCTGGCGCGTGCGTCTGCGTGCGCCGGCGGGCAAGTCACCGCGTTATCACGCCGGGCAATATTTGATGATCGAGCGCGAGAACGGCGAGAAGTCGGCGTTCTCTATGGCCTCGGCACCCCACGGCGGGCGTGATCTGGAAATCCATGTGCTGGCGCGCGAAGCCAGTGCACTGAGCCTGATCGAACAGCTGCAACGCAACGCGATGGTGCGTGTCGAGCTGCCATTCGGTGACACGCATCTGGCCGAGCTGCCGGAAGGGCCGCTGGTGCTGATCGCCGCTGGCACCGGCATGGGCCAGATTCACGCCTTGATCGAACACTGCCGCGCCAACGGCTTCAAACACCCCGTGCATCTGTATTGGGGCGTACGCCGTCCGGAAGATTTCTATCAGATCGAGCATTGGGACGAATGGTTGAAGTTGCCCAATCTGTTCCTGCACAAAGTCGTCAGCGATCAATGCGGTTGGGAAGGACGCTGCGGGATGCTGCATGAGGCAGTGTGTGAAGACTTCCCGGATCTGAAGTCCTTGCACGTCTACGCCAGCGGCTCGCCGGCCATGGTCTACGGCACGCTGGACGCTCTGGTTGAAGCGGGTATGGACGCTCATCAAATGCGCGCCGACGTGTTCGCTTACGCCCCCCGCTCCTGATTCGTTATAACTCGCTATATAGCCGATCGGTATTTATGTAATTGCATAAATGCCGCTAGGTTATATCAATCAGGCAATCAATTAAGAACTGTGCCATGGCACTCAAATTGCCTTAAAACATATGTGCCTTATTGTTACAGCGGTGCGTTCTATTAAGTAATTCTTCACCCGCGGGGAGCTGAACGCTATTCGCCATGAGCGCCATTGAAAACGCTTTTCTGAATTTGAATTACCCTCCGCGGCTCGATCTTGGGCCGCAGCTGACGCACGAACAACTTCTCGCTTCCATGCAGTCAACCATGGCGCGCCACAAGGGCGGGCCGGTGTGGCTGTTCGCGTATGGCTCACTGATCTGGCGGCCTGAATGCTCGGCGGTGGAGCGGGTGCGCGGCCGCGTGCATGGTTACCATCGCGGTTTGTACCTGTGGTCGCACGAGCATCGCGGCACGCCGGAAATGCCCGGTCTGGTGTTTGGTCTGGATCGCGGCGGTTCGTGCAGTGGCTTCGCCTATCGCTTGCCGGAAGATAATCTCGACGCGGCGCTGTACGCCTTGTGGAAACGCGAGATGCCGGTGCCGTCCTACCGGCCACACTGGCTCAACTGCCGGCTCGAAGATGGCACTCAGGTGCAGGCCTTGGGATTCGTTTTGGAGCGACACCTGCCCAGCTATGCCGGCAACTTGCCGGATCACGTGCTGAGCCAGGTGTTCGCAAGCGCTTGCGGGCGTTACGGCACCACTCGCGATTATGTCGAGCAGACCGCCCACGCCCTGCGCAGCCACGCCATGCCAGACCGTAATCTGGAGGCGCGGCTCAAGCGCTGTAAATCACAAAGCGATCAAGCGACTGCTTCACGGCTCTGACTGGCGACTTGCTTGTGCCATAGCGTCGGGGCCAGGAAGGCCATCGCCAGCAGGCAAGCGCCCACCAGCAGGACGAAACCGCCGTCCCAGCCGAAGTGGTCAACGGTGTAGCCCATCGCCGCACTGGCCGCGACCGAACCACCCAGATAGCCGAACAGGCCGGTGAAACCCGCAGCCGTGCCGGCGGCTTTCTTCGGCGCCAGTTCCAGCGCCTGCAGACCGATCAACATCACCGGGCCGTAGATCAGGAAGCCGATCGAAAACAGCGCGATCATGTCAACGGTCGGGTTGCCGGCCGGGTTCAGCCAGTAAACCAGGGTCGCCACGGTCACCAGCGCCATGAACACCATACCGGTCAGGCCACGGTTGCCACGGAAGATCTTGTCCGACATCCAGCCGCACAGCAGCGTGCCGGGAATGCCCGCCCACTCGTAGAAGAAGTAAGCCCACGAAGTTTTATCGACGGTGAAACCCTTGGCTTCTTTCAGGTAGGTCGGCGCCCAGTCCAGTACGCCGTAGCGCAGCAGGTAAACGAAGACGTTAGCCATGGCGATGTACCAGAGCATTTTGTTGCGCAGCACGTATTTGACGAAGATTTCCTTGGCACTGAATTCGTCTTCGTGGCTGGCGTCGTAGCCTTCCGGGTAATCGTTCTTGTACTTCTCGATGGGTGGCAGGCCGACCGATTGCGGGGTGTCGCGCATGGTGATGAAGGCAAATACCGCCACGCCCAGCGCCACGGCTGCCGGTACGTAAAACGCCGCGTGCCAGTCGTTGAACAAGCCCATGCCGAGCAGGAACAGCGGGCCGATCAGGCCGCCGCCAACGTTATGCGCCACGTTCCACACGGATACCACGCCACCGCGTTCCTTCTGCGACCACCAGTGCACCATGGTCCGGCCACTTGGCGGCCAGCCCATGCCTTGGGCCCAGCCGTTGATGAACAGCAGGATGAACATCATGGTTACGCTGGACGTTGCCCAAGGCGCGAAACCGAAAATGAACATCACCCCGGCCGAGACCAGCAGACCGAACGGCAGGAAGTAGCGCGGGTTGGAACGGTCGGACACCAGGCCCATGAGGAATTTCGACAGGCCATAGGCAATGGCGATCGCCGACATCGCCAGACCCAGATCACCACGGCTGTAGCCCTCGTCGATCAGGTACGGCATGGCCAGCGAGAAGTTTTTGCGCAGCAGGTAGTAACCCGCGTAGCCAAAGAAGATACCGGCGAAGATCTGCCAGCGCAGGCGTCGGTACGTGCTGTCTATTTTTTCTTCAGGCAATGGAGCCTGATGTGCGGCAGGACGAAAGAAAGCAAACATTCAAGAGCTCCAGATTTCTTGTTTTGACTGCGGATGCGAATGTTACAGTTTCGTTACCGAAAATAGCACCGGTTCGCATCGAGCAAATAGCGGAAAATGTTGGAAGTCGCGCGTTCCTTTACGAACCTGTCGCTCAGCTGTAAGAACAGGGCGTTTTCGTCGCGCTCGGGACGTTGTGACTTAGACTCACGATTTACAGATCGACTGATTTCGCGAGATAAACGATGACCCCGAAAGTTCGCAGGCTATTGCCCAGACTGTTGATGGTTGCTGCGGTGACTGCTTCAGTACTGGTGTTGAGCTTCGCACAGGGTTCTGCAGCGCCAGGCCTGCGCAATGTCACCGTATTGATCGTCCGTCATGCGGAAAAGCCTGAAGTCGGCCGTGAACTCAATGCCCGGGGCGAACAGCGCGCCGCTGCCTATGCGGACTATTTCACCTCGTTGCAACTGGACGACCAGACACTCACGCCCCAGCGTCTGATCGCTACCGCCGACAGCCCGGAAAGCATCCGACCGCGTCAGACACTGATTCCACTGTCCCAGCGCCTGCAATTGCCCATCGAGCAGCCCTACGCCAATAACGACGTCGACAAACTGGTCAGCCTGCTGCACAAGCACAATCAGGCGAAAACAGTGCTGATCGCTTGGCATCACGGCCACATCAATAAACTGATTGCCGCTTTCGGCGGCGATGGTCCGGCACTGATCGGCCAGCCGAAATGGCCGGTGGATGTTTACGACTGGCTGATCGTTCTGCGCTTCGATGACAAGGGAAAGCTGGTTGGGTCACAGAGCGAAAAGGTTCAGGAACATCTGATGCCGGGCGACATTGCGGCGTCGCCCGGTCGTTGAAGAGTCTCAGCGAACCTTTACCACAACCTTCCCGACAGCCTTGCGCTGGCCAAGATCATTGATCGCCTGCGCCGCATTGCTCAATGAGTACACCTGCGATACCAGCGGTTTCAACTTGCCCTCGGCAAACCAGCCGAACAACTGCTGGAAGTTCGCCGCGTTGTCCTGCGGCTGGCGCTGGGCGAAGGAACCCCAGAATACGCCGAGTACCGCCGCGCCTTTGAGCAGGGCGAGATTTACCGGCAGTTCCGGGATGCGTCCGCTGGCGAAGCCGACCACCAGCAGGCGGCCGTTCCAGGCGATGGCGCGGATGGCCTGGTCGAACAGATCGCCACCGACCGGGTCGTAGATCACGTCAGCGCCCTGACCATCGGTGAGGCGTTTGATTTCTTCCTTGAGGCTGGCTTCGCTGTAATTGATCAGCTCATCGGCACCGG
Source organism: Pseudomonas sp. ok266 (assembly GCF_900110195.1). Lineage (NCBI taxonomy): Bacteria > Pseudomonadati > Pseudomonadota > Gammaproteobacteria > Pseudomonadales > Pseudomonadaceae > Pseudomonas > Pseudomonas sp. ok266. Next base: position 443,860 of record NZ_FOCU01000001.1, read on the forward strand.
CAGCTTTGGCCACCGCGAGTTTCTCGGCACTGCTGGCGGCGGCGAGGACGCGAGCGCCCATGGCTTTACCGATTTCCACCGCCGCCAAACCGACGCCGCCGGACGCACCGAGTACCAGCAGGGTTTCCCCCGCTTGCAGGTTGGCGCGTTGCTTGAGGGCGTGCATCGAGGTGCCGTAAGTCATGCTGAACGCGGCGGCGGTGTTGAAGTCCATTGACGGCGGGATCGGCAGGACGTTGTAGCCCGGCACCGCAACCTGTTCGGCGAAACTGCCCCAGCCGGTCAGGGCCATGACCCGGTCACCGACTTTGAGGTGGCTGACCTTTTCGCCGACTTCGCGAACCACTCCGGCCGCTTCGCCGCCCGGCGAGAACGGGAAGGGCGGCTTGAACTGGTACTTGCCCTCGATGATCAGCGTGTCCGGGAAGTTGACCCCGGCGGCGTGCACCTCCAGGAGGATTTCGTTCTTCTTCGCGACAGGGCTGGCGACGTCTTCCAGCACCAGCGATTCGGCAGGGCCGAAGGCTTTGCACAGCACGGCTTTCATCAGGGCTATTCCTTTGGGAGTGATGGCCGATAAGTGTAGGTGTGTCAGTCAACGGGTCAACGAGCATGCCCGGCCCTGATAGTCAGCCATAAGCTTGTGCTTGCGTGGCGGGTCGTTATGCTAGGCCGCAAACCGGATAAGGAGCGAATTGTGAAAGCGTGGATCATGTTGTTGCTGGCCCTGTCTCTGCCTGTGGCAGCGCTGGCCGAAGAAGCTAAAGAAGGCGAGGCGCCGAAGGTCAACTACATCACCCTGAGCCCGCCGTTCGTGGGCAACTACGGGTTGGACGGCACGCCGAAGCTTAAGGTTTACAAGGCCGATGTGGCGTTGCGCGTGACCGGTGAGGAGGCGACCAAACTGGTCAAGGCCAACGAGCCGCTGATCCGTAATCAGCTGGTGGCACTGTTCACCCAGCAGACCACCGAGGCGATGGGCAGCATCGAGGGTAAAGAGAAGCTGCGTCAGGAAGCGTTGAAGCAGACCCAGCAAGTGATGAATGACGAGACCGGCAAGCCGGTGGTTGAGGATCTGTTGTTCAACAACCTGATCATTCAGTAAGTCATTTGTTGTCCGGGCTGGCCTCATCGCGAACAGGCTCACTCCTACAGTTGGAATGCGTTTCCCTGTAGGAGTGAGCCTGCTCGCGATGGCGATGTTTCAGGCAACATACTCCTCAGGGTTTGAGCGCAATCACCGCCGCCCACTGTTCGGCCGTCACGGGCATGACCGACAACCGCGAGCCCTTCTGCACCAACGGCATCTCGGCCAGCGCGGTCTGCTGCTTGAGGTAATCCAGCTTCAATACCCGGGCAAACGTCTCGACGTGCGCAACATCAATCGCACTCCAGGCATTCTTCTCTGGAGTAGCCTTCGGGTCGAAGTAGTGGCTTTCCGGCTCCAGTGCGGTGGGATCCGGGTACGCCGCCTGAATAATTTTCCCGATACCGGCAATCCCCGGCTCCGGGCAGCTGGAATGGTAGAAAAAGAACTCGTCACCCACGGCCATCGAGCGCAGGAAGTTACGCGCCTGATAGTTGCGAACTCCGTCCCAGCGCGCTGTGCCGAGCTTTTCCAGACCTTTGATAGAGAGTTCGTCGGGCTCGGACTTCATCAGCCAATAGGCCATGGTTTTTGCTCCTGAAACGGTCATTGGGCAGGTTGTCGGGCAATTTTATGACAAACCGACAGTCGGTTGACGTCAGCGTTTGCGCGCAGGTTCACGTTGTCGCAAAATGCCGGCCTTTAAAGCTTGACGCTGCTGCACGGCCTACGAACGGAAACCGCTGCTGTCATCGTGATGATATGCCTTGAGGGGGGCAATCGATGAAACGCAAACCGGATCTACTATGGACTTTGGTAATTTTGTTTGGCTTGGGCGTCGTAACCACCGGTTATGCGCAGAGCTTGTGGTCGAACAAGGCCGACGCGCCGATTGAAGTCGCGCAACAGGTGCAACAGTCGACAGCCTTCAAGCGCTGAAACGGCTTTCTCGACGCCGCTGATCTGCGCGGCGTCCTATCCCGCGAAATACCAAGCCTTGTCGCTGACCGTGCCTTGTAACGGTACATCCCAGCTTGCCTGCGCCAAGCGTTCGACCTTCTGACATTCATGGGCCAGGCCCAGCAGCGTCGGCTTGCGCCAGCTTTTTCGCCGAGCCAGATACGCCAGGCTGCGATCATAGAAACCGCCGCCCATCCCCAGTCGCCCGCCGACATCGTCAAACCCTACCAACGGCAATAACACCAGATCCAGTGCCCAGACCTTGCGTTGCTGTGCCAGATTGGCTCGCGGCTCGAGAATGCGGAAGCGATTGGGTTTAAGTTTCTCGCCGGGACGAATGCGTTGGAAAACCATCTTGGTGCGTGGCCAGGCGCTGAGCACCGGCAGATAAGTCGATTTACCCCGACGTTGAGCTTCGCGCAGCAGAAGGCGCGGATCGATTTCACCGTCTGTGGGCAGGTACAGAGAAATATGTCTGGCCCGGCGAAAGTGCGGGTCTTGTGCCAGTTGCCGGTACAGGCCCTTGGCAGCCTGGCGTTGTTCGCTCTTGGTCAGCGCACGGCGCGCCTTGCGCAGCAGGCGGCGGAGTTGCGGGCGGGGCAGCAGCGCGGGTTCAGTCATGGTTCGGCTTCGGCAGGTTGGACGAAAACGTACGCATAAAAAATCCGATGGCGGTTTTCACCGACATCGGATTCGAATCAGGCTCCCCGGATGAACCGCTGTCAACTTAGCCCTTGAACCCGAAAGTTCAAGGTGGAAGATGCAGTAGACTTTAAGGCTTTCCGTCTAGCGGACATGCACACCAGCCCAACGTGCAACTTCCAGGGTAGTGCGAATCGGCTCAGGGACATCGTCAACTGGCAAGCACCCCAGGGAGTGCCGCGAGTATACCGCAAGCGGCCAGTTGAATCAGCCCTTGCTGGTGTTCTGATCGTCGGCGAGGACCAGATCGACACGATCGAGCAAGTCGCGCACCTGTTCACGGGTCGAACCGCTGGCCTGGATGTCCGGACGCTCTTCTTTGTGCAAGAGGTCGTGGGTGATGTTCAGCGCGGCCATCACGGCGATACGGTCGGCACCGATGACTTTGCCGCTGCTGCGAATCTCACGCATCTTGCCATCCAGATAGCGCGCGGCACTGACCAGATTGCTGCGTTCTTCCTGCGGGCAGATGATCGAATATTCTTTATCGAGGATCTGCACGGTGACGCTATTGCTTGAACTCATGAGTCTTGCTCCAGGGCCTTGAGGCGCGAAATCATCGATTCGACCTTACGCCGGGCGATTTCGTTTTTTTCAATGAGGTGAGCGCGTTCCTCGCGCCAGGTCTTTTCCTGAGCTAGTAAGAGTGCATTTTGACTCTTTAGTTGCTCGACTCGGCCAATCAACAGTTCGAGTCTGGCCATCAGCGCTTGCAGGTCGGTGTCTTCCATTGTGTCCACGTGTTCGTCTGATGGGAGGTAGCTGGCGGACAGCCTTTAATAGTCTTGGCGAGTCTGTCGATGTAGGATACAAGGCCTTCATTCTAGACATAGCGCCGTCTGGCGCCTAGCTGCCCATGACCAATGCGAATTCCCCGTACCAAGCCTTTGCCACCCTGCTGACTTCCAGCGGCCACAACGTCTCGCCTGCCGAACTGCATGGCCTGCTGCTTGGCCGTAGCTGCGCCGGTGCCGGCTTCAATGCCGAAGAGTGGCTGATCGATGCTGCCGAGTTGCTCGAAAGCGAACCGCAGGACAATGTCCGTAACGCCTTGATCGGCCTGCAAGAGATGGTCAAAGGCGAGCTGACCGGCGACGACGTCACTGTCGTTCTGCTGCTGCCGACCGATGACGCACCGCTGGCTGACCGCGCCGCTGCACTGGGCCAATGGTGCCAGGGCTTCCTCAGCGGTTTCGGCCTGAACTGCCGCGACAGCAGCATGCTCAGCACTGAAGCCACCGAAGTGCTGCAGGATCTGGCCGCCATTTCCCAAGTGCAGGATGCTCTCGAAGAATCCGAAGACGGCGAAACCGACTACATGGAAGTCATGGAGTATCTGCGCGTCGCGCCGCTGCTGCTGTTCTCGGAAACCAAGAAAGCCGACGTGCCGCCAGCCGCCAAGCCGTCGCTGCATTAATCGCGTGCCAGGGAAAGCCATCTGCCCATGATTCATATCCCGAAAGCGGAATACAGCCGTCGCCGCAAGGCCCTGATGGCGCAGATGGAACCCAACAGCATCGCGATCCTGCCCGCCGCCGCGGTGGCCATTCGCAACCGCGACGTCGAGCATGTCTACCGTCAGGACAGCGACTTCCAGTACCTCAGCGGATTTCCTGAGCCGCAGGCTGTCATCGTTTTGATGCCCGGCCGTGAGCATGGCGAATACGTGCTGTTCTGCCGTGAGCGCAACGCCGAACGCGAATTGTGGGACGGTTTGCGCGCCGGGCAAGAGGGCGCGATCCGCGACTTCGGTGCCGATGACGCTTTCCCTATTACCGACATCGACGACATCCTCCCGGGCCTGATCGAAGGCCGCGACCGGGTGTATTCGGCGATGGGCAGCAACCCTGAATTCGACCGTCACCTGATGGACTGGATCAATGTGATCCGCTCCAAGGCGCACCTCGGCGCCCAGCCGCCGAACGAATTCGTTGCCCTGGATCATCTGCTGCACGACATGCGTCTGTATAAATCGGCGGCAGAAGTGAAGGTGATGCGCGAAGCCGCACGGATCTCGGCGCAAGCCCACATCCGTGCGATGCAGGCCAGTCGGGCCGGGCTCTACGAGTACAGCCTCGAAGCCGAACTCGACTACGAGTTCCGCAAGGGCGGGGCGAAGATGCCGGCCTACGGCTCGATCGTCGCCGCCGGACGCAACAGCTGCATCCTGCATTACCAGCAGAATGACGCGCTGCTCAAGGACGGCGACCTGGTGTTGATCGATGCCGGTTGCGAGATTGACTGCTACGCCAGCGACATCACCCGCACCTGGCCGGTCAACGGCAAGTTTTCGCCCGAGCAGAAAGCGATCTATGAGTTGGTGCTGGCCTCGCAGGAAGCCGCGTTCGCCGAAATCGCCCCGAACAAGCACTGGAATCAGGCGCACGAAGCCACGGTTCGAGTGATTACCACGGGGCTGGTGAAACTGGGATTGCTGCAGGGTGAGGTCGACGAGTTGATCGCCAGCGAAGCCTATAAAGCCTTTTACATGCACCGCGCCGGTCACTGGCTGGGCATGGATGTGCATGACGTTGGTGAGTACAAGGTCGGCGGCGAATGGCGAGTGCTCGAGGTCGGCATGGCGCTGACCGTAGAGCCGGGCATCTACATCGCCCCGGACAATCAGAACGTCGCGAAAAAATGGCGCGGCATTGGTGTACGTATCGAGGACGACGTGGTCGTGACCAAAACAGGTTGTGAAATCCTCACCAGCGGCGTGCCGAAAACCGTCGCTGAAATCGAAGCGCTGATGGCGCAAGCAAGGACCCACGCGGCATGAGTCGAGTCAATCTGGCAATCATCGGTGGCGGTCTGGTCGGCGCCAGTCTGGCGTTGGCCTTGCAGGCAGGGGCCAAGGCGCGTGGCTGGAAGATCGTCCTGATCGAACCGTTTGCACCAGGCGACAGCTGGCAGCCGAGTTACGACGCACGTTCGTCGGCGCTGTCCTTCGGCTCGCGGCAGATTTATCAACGGCTGGGCGTGTGGCAGGAAATCTCCCGTCGCGCCGAGCCGATCAAACAGATTCATGTTTCTGACCGTGGCCGCTTCTCCACCGCGCGTCTGTCGGCGATGGAAGAGGGCGTACCAGCGCTCGGTTACGTGGTGGAAAATGCCTGGCTCGGCCAGTGCCTGTGGCAGCACATCGACAAAGACGTGATCAGCTGGCGTTGCCCGGCGGAGGTCACACGCATGGAACCGCTGCCCGATGGCTATCGCCTGACCCTCAATGATGAAACCACCCTTGAATGCGACCTCGCGGTGCTCGCCGATGGCGGTCGTTCCGGTCTGCGCGAGCAGCTAGGCATTAACGTGCGCAAGCGTCCGTACAACCAGAGCGCGCTGATCGCCAACATCACCCCGAGCGAAGCGCACAACGGCATGGCCTTCGAGCGTTTCACTGACGAAGGGCCGATGGCCTTGCTGCCGCTGCCGGAAAACCGCTGTGCTCTGGTCTGGACCCGTTTGGGCATGGACGCGCAGCGTCTGGCCGATTTGAGCGAGCGTGATTTCCTCAGCGAATTGCAGGGCGTATTCGGTTATCGCCTCGGCACGTTGAAACAGGTTGGCGCACGGCATTTGTATCCGCTGACGTTGGTCGAGGCCGAAGAGCAGGTGCGCTCGCATCTGGCTGTACTCGGCAACGCGGCGCACAGCCTGCACCCGATAGCCGGGCAGGGTTTCAACCTGTCGCTGCGTGACGCCGATGCCTTGGCCGCTGCGTTGCTGGCCAGCGATAAGCCGCTGGGCGACTTCGCCACGTTGCAGGCGTATCGCGAGCGTCAGCGTCTGGATCAGGACCTTACCGTCGGTTTCTCCGATCAGGTCACGCGGCTGTTCGGCAGCACGCAGCCATTGGTGTCGCTGGGCCGCAACATCGGTTTGCTCGGTCTCGATCTGCTGCCACCGGCCAAACGCTGGTTTGCCCGTCAGGCCATGGGTTTGGGAACGCGTCCGGATGCTTAAGTGGTTGACCGCTAAATTCGGCAAGGCGCGGTTGATGCGCTGGGTGATGACGTTCTACCCGCCGTACCTCGGTGCTGGCGTGCGGGTTCGGCACATCAGCGATGACTTCCGCGACATTCAAGTGTCGATGGGCCTTGGCTGGTACAACCGCAACTACGTCGGCACCCAGTTCGGCGGCAGCCTGTATTCGATGGTCGACCCGTTTTTCATGCTGATGCTCATGGAAAACCTCGGCTCGAAGTACATTGTCTGGGACAAGGCTGCCGATATCGATTTCATTGCGCCGGGCAAAGGCCCGGTGTTCGCCCGCTTCAATATCGACGAGACCTTGCTCGCCGAGATTCGCCGGCAAACCGCCAATGGCGAGAAATACCTGCCGCAGTTGCAGGTCGACATTCATGACGGCGCCGGCAATCTGGTGGCGCGGGTCGGTAAAACCCTTTACGTGCGGCTCAAGCCGCAAGCGAGACAGGCTTAAAGCATGGAAATGCGCGCAGATCTGCTGATTGTCGGAGCCGGAATGGTCGGCAGCGCCCTGGCGTTGGCGTTGCAGGACAGCGAGCTGGAAGTCCTGCTGCTCGATGGCAGCCCGCTGAGCGTCAAGCCGTTCGATGCCGACGCGGCATTTGAACCGCGTGTGAGCGCGCTGTCGGCAGCCAGCCAACGCATCCTCGAACGCCTCGGCGTGTGGGAAGGGATCGCCAAGCGCCGCAGCAGCCCGTACACCGACATGCACGTCTGGGACGGCAGCGGCACCGGACAGATCCATTTCTCGGCGAGCAGTGTGCACGCCGAGGTGCTGGGTCATATCGTCGAAAACCGTGTGGTGCAGGACGCCTTGCTCGACCGTTTGCACGATTGCGATCTGGGCATGCTCGCTAATGCGCGGCTGGAACAGATGCGCCGCTCGGGCGATGACTGGTTGCTGACGCTGGCTGACGGTCGTCAGCTGCGCGCGCCATTGGTGATTGCCGCTGACGGTGCCAACTCGGCCGTTCGCCGCCTCACCGGGATGGCCACGCGCGAGTGGGATTACATGCACCACGCCATCGTCACCAGCGTGCGCAGCAGCAAGTCGCACCAGATGACCGCGTGGCAGCGCTTTACCGATCACGGGCCGTTGGCGTTTCTGCCGCTTGAGCGTGACGGGCAGCAGGATTGGTGTTCGATCGTCTGGTCGACCACGCCGAGCGAAGCCGAGCGCTTGATGGCGCTGGATGAAGCGGCGTTCTGCCGAGAGCTGGAGCGCGCCTTTGAAGGTCGCCTCGGCGCAGTCGTCAGTGCCGATCCGCGACTGTGCGTGCCGCTGCGTCAGCGTCATGCCAAACGCTATGTGGCCGAAGGGCTGGCGCTGATCGGCGATGCGGCGCACACCATTCACCCGTTGGCGGGGCAGGGTGTGAACCTCGGTTTCCTTGATGCTGCGGTGCTGGCCGAAGTGCTGTTGCAGGCGGCCGAGCGTGGCGAGCGCTTGGCGGAGGTGAAGGTGCTGAGCCGTTACGAGCGCCGGCGCATGCCGCACAACCTGGCGCTGATGGCGGCGATGGAAGGTTTTGAGCGGTTGTTCCAGGCGGATCCTTTGCCGGTCAGGTGGCTGCGCAATGCCGGGTTGAAGCTGGTGGAGCAGATGCCGGAGGCGAAGGCGCTGTTTGTGCGTGAAGCCCTCGGGTTGACCGGTGATCTTCCGGCCCTCGCCAAACCCTGATCTCTTCGTTGCTGCTGATGGCCTCATCGCGAGCAGGCTCACTCCTACAGGGGAACGCATTCCAAATGTAGGAGTGAGCCTGCTCGCGATGGCGCCCGGCCAGGCACCACAATTTTCAAACTGTGCAACATCTGGTAACTCCTTCAAAAAGAGTTCGATTGAGGTGGTAAATGTGAGTCCTTATCATTTGGCCCACATTTTCCGACCGAGAGACCACTCCCATGTTGGCACCCAAGCGTCTTCTGACCGCACTGGCCCTGACCCTGATCGGCAGCACAACGGCCCAGGCCGCTGATGAGGTGGTGGTTTACTCGTCGCGCATCGATGAGCTGATCAAACCGGTCTTCGATGCCTACACCGCCAAGACCGGGGTGAAGATCAAGTTCATCACCGACAAGGAAGCGCCGCTGATGCAGCGCATCAAGGCCGAAGGTGAAAACGCTACTGCCGACCTGCTGCTGACCGTTGACGCCGGCAACCTCTGGCAGGCCGAGCAGATGGGCATCCTCCAGCCGTTCACCTCGAAAACCATCGACGCCAACATTCCACTGCAATATCGCTCGTCCACTCACGCCTGGACCGGCCTGAGCCTGCGCGCGCGGACCATCGCCTACTCCACTGAACGCGTGAAGCCGGGCGAGCTGACCACCTACGAAGCACTGGCCGACAAGAACTGGGAAGGGCGCCTGTGCCTGCGTACGGCGAAGAAGGTCTACAACCAGTCGCTGACCGCGACCATGATCGAAGTCCATGGCGCCGAGAAGACCGAAAAGATCCTCAAGGGCTGGGTCAACAACCTCTCCACCGACGTGTTCTCCGATGATGTCGCGGTGCTCGAAGCGATCAACGCCGGGCAATGTGATGTCGGCATCGTCAACACTTACTACTACGGCCGCCTGCACAAGCAGAAGCCGGAACTGCCGGTGAAGCTGTTCTGGCCGAATCAGGCCGATCGTGGCGTGCACGTGAACCTGTCGGGCATTGGCCTGACCCAGTACGCGCCGCACCCGGAAGCGGCCAAAGCTTTGGTTGAATGGATGACCACGCCCGAGGCGCAGAAGATTTTCGCAGACGTGAACCAGGAGTTTCCGGCCAACCCGGCGGTGGCGCCTTCGGAAGAAGTGGCGGCGTGGGGCAAGTTTGTCGCTGACACCTTGCCGGTGGAAGTGGCGGGCAAGCGTCAGGCTGAAGCGATCCGGATGATGGATCGGGCGGGTTGGAATTGAGGCGTTTCCGATAGACTTGTCTGCTTCAAGATCGCTGCCCCTCACCCCAGCCCTCTCCCAAGGGAGAGGGAGCCGATCTGTGTTGGATTCAACTCCTGAGTTCAACTCGATATCTCAGGTCGATGTAGCTTGAACGAACGCCTCGGTCAGTCCCCTCTCCCTCAGGGAGAGGGCTAGGGTGAGGGCAGCAATATCCACCTGAAACCCTATTCCCAAGAACACCCATTCCCTCCAGAGATTCAAAAGTGGCCCACCCCGCCCAACGCCGCTGGTATCCCATCGTCTTCGCCATCGCCGCGCTGGTGCTGTTGCCCCTGAGCGTTCTGCTGCTCTCCTGGCAGACCATCGATCAACAGATCTGGTCGCACCTGTGGCAAACCCAGATGCCGCGCCTGCTGGGCAATACCCTGACGCTGGTCGTTGGCGTCGGTGTCGGTGTGACGCTGCTGGGTGTTAGCCTCGCCTGGCTCACCAGCCTCTGCGAATTCCCCGGCCGGCGCTGGCTCGACTGGGCGCTGATGCTGCCTTTCGCCATTCCCGCCTATGTGCTGGCCTTCGTTTTCGTCGGCCTGCTCGACTTCGCCGGCCCTGTGCAGACCCTGCTGCGCGAATGGTTCGGCAGCGGCCTGCGGCTGCCGCGCGTGCGCTCCACCGGCGGGGTGATCATCGTGCTGGTGCTGGTCTTCTATCCCTACGTTTATTTGTTGGCGCGCACCGCATTCCTCGCTCAGGGTAAAGGCCTGATGGAAGCGGCGCGGGTGCTTGGCCAATCGCCGTGGCAAGCGTTCTGGCGTGTGGCGTTGCCGATGGCGCGTCCGGCCATTGGCGCCGGCGTGGCACTGGCGCTGATGGAAACCCTGGCGGATTTCGGCGCGGTCTCGGTGTTCAACTTCGACACCTTCACCACCGCCATCTACAAGACCTGGTACGGCTTCTTCAGCCTGTCGAGTGCGGCGCAGCTGGCCAGTCTGTTGCTGCTGGTGGTGATGCTGGTGCTCTACGGCGAACGTCGCGCGCGTGGCGCCAATCGGGCGGGCAACGAGCGGCCACGGGTGAAAGCCCTGTATCACTTGCGCGGGCTCAAGGCGTTCGCGGCGATGAGCTGGTGCGCACTGGTGTTCGCCTGCGCCTTCGTCATTCCGCTGCTGCAACTGATCGTCTGGTTCTGGCAGCGCGGCCGTTTCGATCTGGACGAGCGCTACGCCGGGCTGATCCTGCACACTTTGTATCTGGGCGGCATGGCGGCGCTGATTACCGTAAGCGTCGCGTTGCTGCTGGCCTTCGCTCGGCGACTGGCGCCGACGCCCGCGATCAACTCCGGCGTTGGCCTGGCCAATCTCGGTTACGCCTTGCCGGGTTCGGTGCTGGCGGTGTCGATCATGCTGGCGTTCAGTTATCTGGATCGCGAGCTGGTGATTCCGCTCTCCGGTTGGCTCGGTGGCGCGGGCAAACCGCTGCTGCTTGGCAGCCTGGCGGCGTTGCTGATGGCCTATCTGGTGCGTTTTATTGCGGTGGCGTACGGGCCGCTGGAAAGCAGTCTGGCGCGTATACGGCCGTCTTTGCCCGAAGCAGCACGTAGCCTGGGTGTCAGTGGTCCGCGACTGTTTTTCAAAGTGTATCTGCCGCTGTTGCTGCCCGGCGCGCTGAGCGCGGCGCTGCTGGTGTTCGTCGATGTCCTCAAGGAAATGCCCGCGACCCTGCTGATGCGCCCGTTTGGCTGGGATACGCTGGCGGTGCGGATCTTTGAAATGACCAGTGAAGGTGAATGGGCGAGGGCGTCTTTGCCAGCGCTGACCCTGGTTCTGGTCGGTCTACTGCCGGTCATCGGACTGATCCGCCGCTCGGCGCATCGAAACACTTAGTCGTCAGTCCTGAATCATGCGGCTACAATGCGCGGCATTCGGTGCGGTTCGTCTGACAGACCCGTTCGCTGAAATCGGCTGAAAGCCTTCTATTTCGCGGCTTTCACCCCGTACAGCGGCTGTCCGCACCTTCGCCACGCCCGGAAGGAGAAACCCATGGGACAGCGTACGCCTCTGTATGACCTGCATCTCGCCCTCGGCGCGAAGATGGTCGATTTTGGCGGTTGGGACATGCCACTGCATTACGGCTCGCAGGTCGAGGAGCACCACGAAGTGCGCCGCGATTGCGGGGTGTTCGATGTTTCCCACATGACCGTGATCGATGTCACCGGCACCCAGGCCAAGGCCTGGCTGCAGCATTTGCTGGCCAATGATGTCGACCGCCTGCACCGCCCCGGCCGTGCGTTGTACAGCACCATGCTCAACGAGCGTGGCGGCATCGTCGATGACATGATCGTCTACCGCCTCGACGACGCTTATCGACTGGTGTTCAACGCTTCGACCCGCGATCAGGATCTGGCCTGGATGAACGCGCAGCGCGGCGATTACGACGTGCAACTGCACGAGCGCTCCGAGCTGGCGATGCTCGCCATCCAAGGCCCACAGGCCCGGCACAAGATTGCCGAACTGGTGACCCAGTCGCGCGCCACGCTGATCCAGCACCTCAAACCCTTCGAAGGCTATACCGACGGTGACTGGTTCATCGCGCGTACCGGTTATACCGGTGAAGATGGCCTGGAAATCTGCCTGCCGGCCAATCAGGCGCCTGGGTTCTTCAACGATCTGGTCGGTGCCGGCATTTCCCCGATCGGCCTCGGTGCCCGCGATACCCTGCGGGTTGAAGCCGGGATGAATCTCTACGGTCAGGACATTCACCAAGACGTTTCGCCACTGGCCTCGAACATGGCCTGGAGCATTGCCTGGGAACCGGCCACCCGCCAATTCATCGGCCGTGCTGCGCTGGAGGCGGAAAAAACTGCCGGCATTGCGCACAAACTGGTTGGTCTGGTCCTGGAAGAACGTGGTGTTTTGCGCGCTCATCAAGTGGTTCGCATCGCCGATGTTGGCGAAGGGGAGATCACCAGTGGTAGTTTCTCTCCTACGCTGAGCAAATCGATTGCCCTGGCGCGTGTTCCGATGGCAACTGCCGACCGCGCCGAAGTGGAAATCCGTGGCAAGTGGTACCCGGTACGGGTGGTCAAACCGACCTTCGTACGCCATGGCAAAACTTTGATCTAACCTTTTCCGGCGGGCATGACCGCTGACCCAATTCCTGAGGACACCGAAGATGAGCAATATTCCCGCTGAACTGCGTTTTGCCGAAAGTCATGAATGGGCACGTCTGGAAGCCGACGGCACCGTCACCGTGGGCATCAGCGATCACGCGCAGGAAGCGCTGGGCGATGTGGTGTTCGTCGAGTTGACTGAAGTGGGTAACAAATTCGCCGCTGAAGATCAGGCGGGTGTGGTTGAGTCGGTGAAAGCCGCTTCCGACATTTACTCTCCGATCGCCGGTGAAGTCATCGCCGTCAACGAAGAGCTGAGTGCTTCTCCGGAACTGCTGAACTCCGATCCGTACGGTGCGTGGATCTTCAAACTCAAGCCAGACAATGCAGCTGATCTGGACAAGCTGCTGGATGCCGCTGCCTACAAGGCTGCCATCGGCGAGTAATTGCCCGGCTACACCGCAAAGCCCCGACTTGTCGGGGCTTTTTTATGGGTGTCTGTCAGGCGTTGTGCAACACCGCATTCACCGCAGCGACCGAGCGCTCGACATCCTCCTTGCTCATCGCGGTAAACATCGGCAGCGACACGATCAGCCGCCCGACACGCTCGGCCACCGGCAACATCCCCTCGTTGAAACCGCGCTCGCGGTACAGACTCAGCAAGTGGATCGGCGGATAGTGATAGCCGATCCCGATACCATGCGCCTGCATCTGCTCCATGAACGTCGCCCGCGCAGGCAAGCCGTCCTTGCGCTCCGGCAGTACCAGTTGGAACAGGTGCCAGTTGCTGTTGGTGAAATCCGCCAGCGGCAGTTGGGCGCCATAGGTCGCTTCAAAGTCAGCGCCAAAGCACTGGAAATAATGCCGCGCCAGTTCACGCCGATGCGCCGTCAGCGCTTCGATATGAGCAAACTGGCCCAGACCGATCGTGGCAGCGACATCGGTCATGTTGAACTTGCCGCCCAGGACATCGACGTCCAGGCCATCGAAACCGTTGCGGGTTACGCCCTGCAAGCGGTACTTCTCCGCTAGCCGCGCTTCCTCAGGTGTGTTCAGCACCAGACAACCCCCCTCGGCGCAGCTGACGTTCTTGTTCGCCTGAAAACTGAACGACACGAAGTCACCGGTGGCGCCGATGCGCTGGCCGTTCCAGCTCGAGCCCAGCGCCTGGGCGGCGTCTTCGACGATGCGCAGATTGTGTTTGCGCGCGATGGCGTACAGGCGATCCATGTCTACGGGCAGACCGGCGAGGTACACCGGAATCACTGCTTTGGTGCGTGGGGTAATGGCCGCTTCCAGTTGGTCCAGGTCGATATTGCGGGTCTGCGGATCGATGTCGGCAAACACGGGTGTGGCGCCGACTTCAAGGATCACGTTGGCTGTGGCCACCCAGGAAATCGGCGTGGTAATCACTTCGTCTCCGGGCCCGATGCCGGCGATGCGCAAGGCGATTTCCATGGTGCAGGTACCGGAATTGAAGGTGCGCACCGGGCGCCCGCCAAAATATTCCGACAACTGTGCTTCGAAGGCCTGAACCTTCGGCCCGCTGGTGATCCAGCCGGAACGCAAGACTTCGCCCACAGCGGCAATCGTCGCTTCGTCGATGACAGGTTTGGAAAACGGCAGAAACGGCAGTGTGCTCATGAGGCTTTGATCATCCGCGAGTTGAACGCCTGACGCAGGCGCCACAGCATGGCCCGGAACGCCCTCGGCCGCCAAGCCGTGCGCGACGATATCGACTGCTATGCTGGTTTGACCGTGTTGCATTGACGCCGAGCGCCAGCCAAGAGAGAGCCCGTCATGTCCCAGTTGCCGTCCCTGAGCCAGTTACGCGACCCCGACGCTTTTTTGCGCCGTCACCTCGGCCCCGATGCTGCCGAACAACAGGCGATGCTCGACAGCCTCGGCCTCGGCAGTCGGGTCGAACTGATCGAACAGACTGTACCGCCGGCCATCCGCCTTAACCGCGCACTGGATCTGCCGCCGGCCCTCGACGAACAAGCGGCGCTGGCCAGACTGCGCGGTTACGCCGAGCAGAATCAGGTCTGGACCAGCCTCATCGGCATGGGCTATCACGGCACCCTCACGCCCACGGTCATCTTGCGCAACGTCCTGGAAAATCCCGGCTGGTACACCGCGTACACGCCGTATCAACCGGAGATCGCCCAGGGCCGGCTCGAAGCGTTGCTGAATTTCCAGCAACTGACCATCGACCTCACCGGTCTGGAACTGGCCAACGCGTCTTTGCTCGATGAGGCCACGGCGGCGGCGGAAGCCATGGCGTTGGCCAAACGCGTAGCCAAATCGAAGAGCAATCTGTTCTTCATTGATGAGAACTGTCATCCACAAACCATTTCGGTGGTGCAGACCCGCGCCGAAGGTTTCGGCTTCGAATTGATCGTCGATGCTGTGGATAATCTCAAACAGCACCAAGTGTTCGGTGCGCTGCTGCAATATCCCGACACCCATGGCGAGGTGCGTGACCTGCGCCCGCTGATCGACCATTTGCATGCGCAGCAAGCGCTGGCCTGCGTCGCCACGGACCTGCTGAGTCTGCTGTTGCTGACGCCGCCGGGTGAGTTGGGCGCCGATGTGGTGTTCGGCTCATCCCAACGTTTCGGTGTGCCGATGGGTTATGGCGGCCCGCACGCGGCGTTCTTTGCCAGTCGCGAGGAATACAAACGGGCGATTCCGGGGCGGATCATCGGCGTGTCGAAAGATGCCCGGGGCAACGTTGCGTTGCGCATGGCGCTGCAAACCCGCGAACAACATATCCGCCGCGAGAAGGCCAACTCGAACATCTGCACGGCTCAGGTGTTGCTGGCCAACATCGCCAGTTTCTACGCGGTGTATCACGGGCCGGAAGGCCTGAAACACATCGCCCAGCGCGTGCATCGGCTGACCTGCATTCTGGCCGCAGGGCTTGAGCGCAAAGGAATCAGTCGGGTCAATGCGCAGTTCTTCGACACACTGACGCTGGACGTCGGCGGTGCGCAAACGGCGATCATCGAAAGCGCTCAAGCCGCACAGATCAATCTGCGGATTCTCGGGCGCGGTCGGGTCGGGCTGAGTCTCGATGAGACCTGCGATGAGAGTACCGTGGCCAAGCTGTTCGATGTCCTGCTTGGCGCCGATCATGGGTTGAACGTCGATGAACTTGATGCTGAAGCCCTGAGTTCGGGCATCCCCGACAACCTCCAGCGCAACACACCGTACTTGCGCCACCCGGTGTTCAACGCCCATCACAGCGAAACCGAGATGCTGCGCTATCTCAAACAACTGGAAAACAAGGATCTGGCGCTCAATCAGTCGATGATCCCGCTGGGCTCCTGCACCATGAAACTCAACGCCACCAGCGAAATGATCCCGATTACCTGGCCGCAATTCGCCAACCTGCATCCGTTCGTGCCGCGTGAGCAGGCGGTCGGTTATACGCTGATGATCGAGGAACTGGAGCGCTGGTTGTGCGCAATCACCGGGTTCGATGCGATCTGCATGCAGCCCAACTCTGGCGCTCAGGGCGAGTACGCCGGGCTGCTGGCGATCCGCAAATACCACGAGAGCCGTCAGCAGGGGGCGCGGGAAATCTGCCTGATTCCGTCCTCGGCCCATGGCACCAACCCGGCTTCGGCGCAAATGGCCGGGATGCGCGTGGTGATCGTCGAGTGCGACGAGGCGGGCAACGTCGATCTGGAGGATCTGCAAGCGAAAGCCGCCGAGGCTGGGGATAAGTTGTCGTGCCTGATGGCGACCTATCCGTCGACCCACGGTGTGTACGAGGAGGGCATCAGCGAGATCTGCGAGGTTATCCACAAGTACGGCGGTCAGGTCTACATGGACGGCGCGAACCTCAACGCGCAGGTCGGGCTGACGCGGCCGGCAGACATTGGCGCCGACGTGTCGCACATGAATTTGCACAAGACTTTTTGCATTCCCCATGGCGGCGGTGGGCCGGGCATGGGGCCGATCGGTATTCGTGCGCATCTGGCGCCGTTCGTCGCCAATCATCCAGTGGTGCCGATCGACGGGCCACTGGCGCAGAACGGCGCGGTCAGCGCGGCGCCTTGGGGCAGCGCGAGCATTCTGCCGATCAGCTGGATGTACATCGCCATGATGGGCCCGCAACTGGCGGATGCCAGCGAGGTGGCGATTCTGGCGGCGAACTATCTGGCGCAGCATTTATCCGGCGCATTCCCGGTGTTGTACACCGGGCGCAACGGGCGGGTCGCTCACGAATGCATTCTCGACCTGCGGCCCTTGAAGGCACTGACCGGGATCAGCGAAGAAGACGTCGCCAAGCGCCTGATGGATTACGGCTTCCATGCGCCGACCATGTCCTTCCCGGTGCCGGGCACGTTGATGGTCGAGCCGACCGAGAGTGAATCCAAAGCTGAACTGGATCGTTTTATCGGTGCGATGCTGAGCATTCGTGCAGAAATCACCGAAGTGCAAAACGGCAACTGGCCGGCCGAGGACAACCCGTTGAAACGAGCGCCGCATACCCTGGCGGATGTCACCGGAGTTTGGGAGCGGCCCTACAGCATCGAGCAGGGCATTACCCCGGATGCGCACACCAAGGCGCACAAGTATTGGCCGGCGGTGAATCGAGTGGATAACGTTTACGGCGACCGAAACCTGTTCTGTGCCTGCGTCCCGGTGGATGATTACCGCTGACATTCAGACTGTATGCGGTCCTTGTGGGAGCGAGCTTGCTCGCGAAGACGGCGTGTCAGTCGCCGCATATTTCGGATG
The DNA here is from genome assembly GCF_900110195.1 of Pseudomonas sp. ok266. NCBI lineage: Bacteria > Pseudomonadati > Pseudomonadota > Gammaproteobacteria > Pseudomonadales > Pseudomonadaceae > Pseudomonas > Pseudomonas sp. ok266. The sequence continues at coordinate 461,343 of NZ_FOCU01000001.1, forward strand.
TGAAATTGCCTTCGCGAGCAAGCTCGCTCCCACAGGGTTTAGTGCTGGGCTCAGAAGACAGGCAAAAAAATGCCGCTCGATTGAGCGGCATTTTTGTTGGCGGATGGCTTACTCGGAAGCCACGGCATTCTTCGCCAGGATCGCATTCGCCAATTCCATATCGGTCGCCTGCAGGCCTGGATTGTCGGCGCGGACTTTCTGCATCGCCGCTTCCAGATACGGTCCGCGAATGCCGCCATCACTGGCAACGAAGCTACCGGCATCGTCCTGTGCGGCGATGATCAGCTTGTGATCCTTGAAGGTCAGGTAGGTCGAACCGGTAGTGGCACCGGACGAGATGACGTTACGCCAAAAGCTGTCCGCCATGGCCGAACCAACGGGAAGGGACAGCAAGGCCAGAGTGGCGACAGCAAGTTTGAGACGCATGATGAGATGACTCCAGGGGGTTAACTAGGGCCTTGGATCGCCATTCCCCGATCCGGTTCCGTGGCGGCTTATTTCTGCTCGCTCTGCGGCGTCACCCGCAGCACTTCTTCCACCGTCGTCAGCCCCGCCGCGACTTTCTGTGCCCCGGACAGCCGCAAACTGCGCATGCCTTCCTTGAACGCCTGCCGACGAATCGCCGTGAGGTCGGCGTCCGGGGTGATGAACGCCTTGAGGCTGTCGCTCAGTTGCATGATTTCGTAGACCCCGGCGCGGCCTCGATAGCCGGTATCGCGGCATTCCACGCAACCGATGGCGCGTTGTGCGTTGCCCGGTAGCGGCGCTTGCCACGGGCGGGTCAGGGTTTGCCAATCCTCTTCTTCCAGCGTTAGCGGCGCTTTGCAGTGCGGGCACAAGGTGCGCACCAGACGCTGGGCCATCACGCCGAGCACGGTGGCTTTGATCAGGTAGTGCGGCACGCCGAGTTCGAGCAGACGGCTGATTGCGCTGGGGGCGTCATTGGTGTGCAGCGTCGACAAGACCAGGTGCCCGGTGAGCGCCGCCTGAATCGCCATTTCAGCGGTTTCCAGGTCACGGATCTCGCCGATCATGATGATGTCCGGGTCTTGCCGCATCAGCGCGCGCACCCCGGCGGCGAAACTCAGGTCGATGTTGTGCTGCACCTGCATCTGGTTGAACGCCGGCTCGACCATCTCGATCGGGTCTTCGATGGTGCAGAGGTTCACTTCCGGCGTCGCCAGTTTTTTCAGCGTGGTGTACAGCGTGGTGGTCTTGCCCGAGCCGGTCGGCCCGGTGACCAGAATGATGCCGTTGGGCTGGCGGGTCATGTCTTGCCAGCGGCGCAAATCGTCGGCACTGAAACCCAGCTGGTCGAAATCCTTGAGCAGCACTTCCGGGTCGAAAATCCGCATGACCATTTTTTCGCCGAACGCGGTGGGCAGCGTCGAAAGGCGCAGCTCCACTTCACCGCCGTCCGGGGTCTTGGTCTTGACCCGGCCGTCTTGGGGTTTGCGCTTCTCGGCGACGTTCATCCGCCCGAGGCTTTTCAGGCGACTGACAATTGCCATGGTCACCTGCGGCGGGAATTGATAGACGTTGTGCAGCACGCCGTCGATGCGAAAGCGCACCGTGCCTTGTTCACGCCGAGGCTCGATGTGGATATCGCTGGCGCGCTGCTGGAAGGCGTACTGGAACAGCCAGTCGACGATGTTGACGATGTGCGCATCGTTGGCATCCGGCTCCTGATCGCTGGCGCCGAGGTTGAGCAGTTGTTCGAAGTTGCCAAGGTTACCGCTCTGCTGATCGGCATTGCTGGCGCCGCTGACCGATTTGGCCAAGCGGAAGAACTCGACGCTGAAGCGCTGGATATCCGCCGGGTTGGCCACCACCCGTTTGATCGGCAGTTTCAATACGTGGGTGAGATCGGCCTCCCAGCCGGTGACATAAGGCTGGGCGCTGGCCACGGTCACCGAATCGCGGTCGACCGCCACGGCGAGAATCTTGTGCCGTTGCGCAAAGGCATAGGACATCAACGGCGTGATCGCGGCGACGTTGATCTTCAACGGGTCAATACGCAAGTACGGTTGGCCGGCCTGTTGCGCCAGCCACAGGGTCAGGCTTTCCAGGTCGAGGTGTTTGCCCGGACGGCTGAGGTCGTCCAGTTGCTGGCTGGCGATGAATTCCAGTGGATGCATCTGGCCATGGACGGCGTGGCGACGACGGGCATTCAGCGCCTGCTCGGCCGCGTCCTGGCCGATAAAGCCTTGGGCGACCAGTTCACGCAGCACCTCGTTGAGTTCCAGCCAGCGGTCCTGAGTGGCAAGTTGAACGGACATGCGGGCTTCCTTTTGAGCGACAGTGCGCAAAAGGATAGTCGCGGCCCCGCAGACCGTTGGGCCACTACCCGATGAAGCCGTTGCCGGATTTGTCAGCCAGCGGCTTGCGCGGGGGCATCCCAAGCACTGTCGGCGTTTTGCAGATTGACCGAGCAGACGCTGATCAGGTTACGAAGTTTTTCCGCGATCACTTGCGCGCGATGCCAACTGAGACCGCCCATGACCAGGTCGATCGACAGCAGATCATCCATGCGCTGCACATTGACCTGCTCGGGCGTGAGGAACTGCAGTGCGAACAGGTTGAGCACCCGCACCAGCAGATCCGGCTCGGCCTCGGCGAGGATCTGATACTGCGCCAGGCAATGGGCGTTGCTGACGTTCCAGACGTCGGCGCGGGTAGGCGAGGTGGTTACGGCTTCGAGGTGCGGCATGGCGAGTCTCCAAAATCTCTGGAGGAATTTTTACATTCGACGCCGGGTATTTCTTGGCTATGATCGTCGTTATTGACGATTGATCGAAAGGATCAATTCGCAAAATTTTCGATTAGAGGTTTTTCTATGCACAGTGAGCTGGACAGCTACGACCGCAAGATTCTCGCCCTCCTGCAAGAGGACGCCTCGCTGTCGAGCGCGCAGATCGCCGAGCAGGTCGGGCTGTCGCAATCACCGTGCTGGCGGCGGATTCAGCGGATGAAAGAGGAGGGCATCATTCGCGGCCAGGTGACCTTGCTTGATCGCAAGAAGATTGGCCTGAATACGCAGATCTTTGCCGAGATCAAACTCAACGCCCACGGGCGTTCGAACTTCACCGAGTTCACCGAAGCGATTCGCGGCTTTCCGGAAGTGCTGGAGTGTTATGTGCTGATGGGTGCGGTGGATTTTTTGCTGCGGATTGTTGCGGCGGACATCGAGGCGTATGAGCGATTCTTTTTCGAGAAGTTGTCGCTGGTGCCGGGGATTCAGGAAGTGAATTCGATTGTGGCGTTGTCGGAGATCAAGTCCACCACAAGCTTGCCGGTTTGAAGTAAGGCGGCTGGCCTCTTCGCGAGCAGGCTCGCTCCCACAGGGGATTGCATTCCAATGTGGGAGCGAGCCTGCTCGCGAAAGCGGTATTACATGCGCAGAAGCATTTTCCATGCGCGATTCTGGTAAACCGCAATCGCCTGTTGCTTACGCGCGTCGAGCAGTTCGTCAGTGATCGTCGGCTCGTTGGCCAGTTGCGCCAACTTGTTCAGCTCGCCGTACAGACGATCCATTTCCGGGATTTCCAGCACGTTGCGCGCGTGGTGCAGCCAGACCTGAATGCGCTCGATACGCGGCAGTTGTTCAGCCAGATCTTCCGGCTGCTGCTGATAGCGCTGCAATTGCAGGGCCGTAGCTTCTTCGCCCAACAGGCGCGGCAACCAGCTATGCAACTGCGCACCGCCCTGACGATTGCCGCGAACGTTGCGGTCGGCGGTCCAGGTACGGGCCAGCAACCAGCGTGACGTGCTCAGCGAGAACAGACCCCAGCGCGGATCTTCCAGTTCTTCGAGGAACTGCTCCGGCGCAGCCTTGCGTACGTCTTCATCTTCGATACCGGCCTGTACCAGCGGACGCCAGTCTTCCAGCAATGCATCAAGCGCGACGCGCAAATCGTGAGTCGACTGACGCGGCGCGGCCTGGCCGAGGCTGCTGAGCAGGGCGCGCATTTCCGCGAGGTTCTCGACCCAGTCGAGCAACAGGCGCCAGTGGCCGTTGAAACGGTACTGTTCGGCCAGACGCTGGCTGCTGCCGAGCAAATGCCAGCTCAGCGCGGCGAAGGCGTCGTCGAGTTGGGTTTCCGGGGTCAGCTCCGGCGCCGGCAGGCTCAGCGAATAGCTGTTGGCGTCGTACAGACGATAGCCGCGCTCAGCCTTGCTGATGTCACACGGCATCAACGCCAGGGTTTCAGCCAGTTCGGCGGCCAGTTCCAGCAGCGCGGCAGGCTCGCCCTCGCGCAGTTCCAGTTCCAGCTCGCAGATTTCTTCTTTCTGCTTGCCTACCACAACGTGACCGAGATCCAGCGCGGCTTCGATGACCACTTTGCTCTTGCCACGGCCCCAGGCGATTTCGGCGCGCTCGCGGACGAAGTCGGTGGTGAAGATCGGCTTCAGGGTTTTCTTGTCCAGCTCGGCCAGCGACTCGGGCCAGCATTCGCCGTCGAGCTTTTTCACGTCGAGCTTGGCTTTCGGCAACTTCCAGTCGTATTCATTGCGTTCGGACAGACCAGCAACGCTTTGGCCACGGGTCTTGAGGGTTTGAATGACTTCGTCACCGTCCTTGCGCAGGCGCAGGGCGACTTTGGCCTGGGCCAGATCGCGCTCAGGGGTGTCGAAGTACTGGTTCATCAACTCACGGCGTTCCCAGCCACTTTTGTTGCGTTTTTTCAGTAACGGGTGCTCGCGCAGCGCAGCGAGGGTTTCGCGGCTGACGCGGAGTTTGATTTCGGTTTCTTTCTGCATGGCCGGAAAATCCAGGATCGGGAGCGCAGCCGGGGAATATGTGGCTGCCAAGGCCGTGCAGTGTACAGGACTGATTCGTCCTACGCCCTGCGGCGGTTTATTCCTGACGCCGGATGGTTCTATGATGGACTTCAAATCGGGAGTTGGAGTCAGCGATGCCTTTGCCGTCCATGCAAGACCAGTTCGCTGCGCTGATCGCCGCGCCATCGGTCAGCTGTACCCAACCGAACCTCGACCAATCCAACCGCGCGGTGATCGATTTGCTCGCCGGCTGGCTGGGCGACCTGGGTTTCAATTGCGATATCCAGCAGGTCAGCCCCGGCAAATTCAACCTGCTCGCCAGTTTCGGCAGCGGCCCCGGCGGGCTGGTGCTGGCCGGGCACAGCGACACGGTGCCGTACGACGATGCGTTGTGGCAGACCGACCCGCTGAAACTCACCGAAGTCGATGGCCGCTGGGTTGGCTTGGGCAGTTGCGACATGAAAGGGTTCTTCGCGCTGATAATCGAAGCCGTGCAGCCGCTGCTCGATCAGCCGTTCAAGCAGCCGCTGCTGATCCTCGCCACCTGCGATGAAGAAAGCTCGATGTCCGGCGCCCGCGCACTGGCCGAGGCCGGGCGTCCGCTGGGTCGTGCGGCGGTGATCGGCGAGCCGACCGGGCTCAAACCGATCCGCATGCACAAAGGCATCATGATGGAGCGCATCGACATTCTCGGGCAGAGTGGCCATTCGTCGGATCCGCGCCTGGGCCACAGCGCCCTCGAAGCGATGCACGATGCGATCGGCGAACTGCGCGGCCTACGCCTGCTGTGGCAGCGCGAATTCAACAATCCGCAGTTCAGCGTGCCGCAACCGACGATGAACTTCGGCTGCATCCATGGCGGCGATAATCCCAACCGTATCTGCGGCCAGTGTTCGCTGGAATTCGATCTGCGGCCATTGCCGGGCATGGACCCGAAAGTCTTGCGTGCGGAGATTCTGCGCAAACTCAACCCGGTCGCCGAACGCCACCAGGTGAAGATCGACTACAAACCTTTGTTTCCGGAAGTGCCGTCGTTCGAGCAGGCCGAAGACGCTGAACTGGTGCGTATTGCTGAAAAGCTCACCGGCCACAGCGCCGAAGCAGTAGCGTTTGGCACCGAAGCGCCTTATCTTCAGCGCCTTGGTTGCGAAACCATCGTGCTCGGCCCTGGCGACATTGCCTGTGCGCATCAGCCCGGCGAGTACCTTGAAATGTCACGTTTGCAGCCTACCGTGCATCTATTACGGCAACTGATTGAACATTACTGCCTGACCCCGGACAAAGTTCTATGAATTGAACACTGTCCATGTGGGAGCGAGCTTGCTCGCGAAGGCGTCGGGTCAGTCGACATTGATGTATCTGATACACCGCTTTCGCGAGCAGGTTCACTCCTACAAGGGATCTATGTTTTGCCCGATCAAACGCTGTAAATTGCCAGCAACCCAACCCGTATTCATGAGGAGAGCGCGCGTGTCGCCAAGCCTGTTCCGACGATAACCATCAGCCCGCTGTGCGTTTTCCGTTTCGCCCCTTTTTCGGCTGCTATTTATTACAGGCCCAGGTTCATGCCCGAATACGTCAATTGGCTTCGTCACGCGTCTCCTTACATCAATGCCCACCGCGACTGCACCTTTGTCGTCATGCTGCCTGGCGACGGCGTGGAGCATCCTAATTTCGGCAACATCGTCCACGACATCGTCCTGCTGCACAGCCTCGGCGTGCGCCTGGTGCTGGTGCACGGTTCGCGCCCGCAGATTGAAACCCGCCTTGCCGCCCGTGGCCTGACCCCGCATTACCACCACGGCATGCGCATCACCGATGCCGCAACCCTCGAATGTGTGATCGATGCAGTCGGCCAATTGCGCATCGCCATCGAAGCACGTTTGTCGATGGACATGGCTTCGTCGCCGATGCAGGGCTCGCGTCTGCGCGTGGCCAGCGGCAACCTCGTTACCGCGCGGCCGATCGGTGTGCTGGAAGGCGTCGACTATCACCACACCGGCGAAGTGCGCCGGGTCGACCGCAAGGGCATCAATCGCCTGCTCGACGAGCGTTCGATCGTGTTGCTGTCGCCGTTGGGCTACTCGCCGACCGGTGAAATCTTCAACCTCGCCTGCGAAGACGTCGCCACCCGCGCCGCTATCGACCTGGGCGCGGACAAGCTGTTGCTGTTCGGGGCTGATCTCGGTCTGATCGACGAGAACGGCAAACTGGTGCGTGAGTTGCGTCCACAGCAAGTGCCGGCGCATTTACAGCGTCTGGGCAGCAGCAATTATCAGGCGGAACTGCTTGATGCCGCTGCCGAGGCTTGCCGTGGCGGTGTGGCGCGCAGCCATATCGTCAGTTACGCCGAGGACGGCGCGCTGCTGACCGAGCTGTTCACCCGTGACGGTGGCGGTACGCTGGTCGCGCAAGAGCAATTCGAACTGGTGCGTGAGGCGGCGATTGAAGACGTCGGCGGTTTGCTCGATTTGATCAGCCCGCTGGAAGAGCAGGGGATTCTGGTGCGTCGTTCGCGCGAAGTGCTGGAGCGTGAGATCGAGCAGTTCAGCGTGGTCGAGCGTGAAGGCATGATCATCGCCTGCGCGGCGCTGTATCAGATTGCCGATTCCGATGCCGGTGAGCTGGCGTGCCTGGCGGTGAATCCGGAGTACCGTCATGGCGGTCGCGGCGATGAACTGCTGGAGCGCATCGAAACCCGGGCGCGGGCGCAGGGTTTGAAGACCTTGTTCGTCCTCACCACGCGCACCGCGCACTGGTTCCGTGAGCGTGGGTTCGAACCGAGCAGCGTTGAACGCCTGCCAGCGGCGCGGGCTTCGCTGTACAACTTTCAGCGTAATTCGAAGATCTTCGAAAAGACCCTTTGATTCATCAGGGTGTGGCGAGTGGGGGCCGACTGCGAGGTCCTCACATTGCTGCACCTGTTGTGCATTCCAATCTGAACCTCTCCTACTGATTCCCCTCCGCTGAAATCCCCGGCTGAAATGACTTGGTGCATTCCGGCAAGGACGACGGCTGCGCCGTGCGTGAAAAAATTCTGCCGACACATAAACTGTAACAATTGATCCGGATAGTGCGCTGGGTTAGCTGCTGGGGTGATGAAACTGTTACAGGATTGCTTCAGGGCAAACTCGCTAAACAGGGCAGCTTAATACTCTTCAGGAATTAATCGGCGCGTTGTTGTGGGGAGCACCAGGGCGTGCAAACACGGGCGTTAAATTCCTAAAGGGTATTAGAAAAGAAGGCATCCATTCTTTTCAGATTCATGACGAACTCATGAATCTGCATGGACCAAAAAACCGCTGATTAGACTATGGTCGTAGACACACAAAGTTACGATTGACTTGTGGGTCACGCTCTGGCGCTAATCGCTAACCTTTGGAACCCGGGCATCGATCCGGGCCAGGTCAACAAGAATTAGAAACGAGAGGAGCTTAACAATGAATAAGTCCACCTTGGCCGTGGCTGTGGCCTTTGGGGTATTGGCGCAGCAGGCAGGTGCCGCGGGTTTCATCGAAGACAGCAAGGCTTCTATCAGTTCCCGCACCATGTATTTCAACAACGACAACCGTGATGGCGGCGCAGATCAGCGAGAAGCCGCGCAGGGCTTCAAGTTTGATTACCTGTCCGGTTTCACTCAAGGCACGGTCGGTTTTGGTCTTGATGTGCAGGCGCTCAGCGGCATTCACCTGGATGGTGGCCGTGGGCACCACCCAGACAATAACTCGTTCAGCCCAAGTGACTCCGACGGTTCAGCAACGCAGTCCTGGAGCCGCGTAGCGGGCAACGTGAAGGCACGTCTGTCCAAGACCGAAGCTCACCTGGGTGGCGCTCTGCAACCTAGCTTGCCGATTCTGGTTGCGAACGATAGCCGTCTGCTGCCTCAAACCTTCGAGGGTGGCACGATCACCTCCAAGGAAATCGACAACGTTACTTTCAATGCTGGTCAGCTCGAGCACGCTGTGGGTCGCGCCTCGACAAACAGCACCGGCCTCGCTGTGGCCGGTGGTACGCAGGACAGCAACCAGTTCCGCTATGCCGGTGCTGACTGGAAGGTCACCAAAGACCTGACCCTGCAGTACTACCATTCGAACCTGCAGGATTATTACAAGCAGAACTTCTTTGGTCTGATACACGTGCTTCCGATCGGCACCAACCAGTCGTTCAAGACGGACATCCGCTATTTCGACAGCAGCTCCGATGGCAAGAACGGGGACGCAGGCTACCGCTTCAATAACAACGGTGGTTATGCCAAGAACCCGGGCGAGGTCGATAACAAGACCTGGAGCGCCATGTTCACTTACACCTTGGGTGGCAACGCCTTCTTGCTTGGCCATCAACGTGTCAACGATGACGGTGGCTTCGTCTACCTGAACCAAGGCAACGTGGTCGATGGCAACGGTCGCCCTGAAGGTGCCGGTGGCGCCAGTTTCTATCTGTTCACCGACTCCATGATCAACGGTTTCGTTCGTGCCGGTGAAAATACCACCTTCGGTCAGTACTCCTATGACTTCGCAGGCCTGGGTGTACCTGGCCTCAAAGCCTCGATCGCTTATCTGCATGGTGACAACATCAAGGCAACGAATGGCACCGGCAGCGATATGTCCGAGTGGGAACGGGACATGCGTATCGACTACACCATTCAACAGGGTGCTCTCAAAGGTTTTGGTGTGACACTGCGCAATGGTGTTTACCGCGGCAGCGAAATCAATATTGCCGATCAGGACCAGACCCGCCTGATCTTCAACTACACCTACAGCTTCTTGTAACAAGTCCTGAAAAAAAACCTTGCCCCTCGGCAAGGTTTTTTTTGCGCATTTTTCTATATTCCAAAATATAAGTCTAATGGCGATTTTTATTCTTTTTATGTTCTTCGGCGAAGGCCTAAAGTAGACCCGTGCGGCGTTCAAAATACGCTGCGGTGTTTTGGCATTTTTGTCCCTCGACAATCTGCAGGGTTCAGGAATCGGTGTTGAAGCCGATACCTCCAGTCTGCGCTGCCTATATATATGCCTCGACGCTCTGAAAAAGAGTGAAACAATTCTTTTAAGGACTATGCCGGGGTATCCTTTCGCGGCTTTGACCGGGGGTAGATGGTCCGTCGCGATCAAGCGTTGAGGATTTCGGGCAATAGATCCGGAACCGACAGTAAAAAAAGCAAAAAAATTAGAAACGAGAGGAGCGATACATGAACAAGTCCACCTTGGCCCTGGCTGTGGCCGTAGGGGTTATGGCGCAGCAGGCAGGCGCCGCCGGTTTCATCGAAGACAGCAAAGCTACTTTGGGGCTGCGTAACTTCTACATCAACACTGATAACCGTGATGGCGATACCAAAGCTGCCAAGGCTCAGAACAAGCAAGAAGAATGGGGCCAAGGCTTCGATCTGCGCTTCATCTCCGGTTACACCCAAGGCACCGTAGGCTTCGGTATCGACGCCATCGGCCTGCTGGGCGTGCGCCTGGACTCCGGTGGCGGCACCAACGGTGCTACCGCGACGTCCTATGGCGGCACTGTGTTCCCGAGCGAGTCCAACGGTAAAGCCGTTGATAATTACTCCAGCCTGGGTCTGACTGCTAAAGCCAAGATCTCCCAGACCGAATTGAAATTGGGCACCCTGCAGCCAAAACTGCCAGTGATCGTGACCAATGACGGTCGTCTGCTGCCGCAAACCTTCCAGGGTGGCCAGATCACTTCCAACGAGATCAAGGATCTGACGCTGGTTGCTGGTCAAATCGAGCACGCCAAGGGCCGTAACTCCAGCAACAACGAAGAGTTGTCGATTGCTGGCTCCAACGCTCACACCGCTGCCGGTCGTGACAGCAACAAGTTCATCTACGGTGGTGGTGACTACAAAATCACCAAAGACCTGACTGCCCAGTACTACTACGGCAACTTGCAGGATTACTACAAGCAGCACTTCCTCGGTCTGGTGCACAACTGGGCAATCGGCCCGGGTGTGTTGAAGTCTGACTTCCGTTACTTCAACAGCCGTGACGATGGCGCCAACGGTAACGACCCTGCCTACTACACCACCGGTGACTACGGCACTGGCATCACCAAAGGTAAAGTCGACAACAACCTGTACAGCGGCTTGTTCCTGTACACCGTTGAAGGTCACACCTTCGGTGGCGGTTATCAGGTCAGCAACGGCAACAGCGACTTCCCTTGGCTGAACCAGGGTGACGGCTCGTCGGCTTACATCACTACCGACATGCAGATTGCCAAATTCGCCCGCGCTGGCGAGCGTACCTGGCAAGCTCGCTACTCGTACGACTTCGCCAAAGTTGGCGTACCTGGCCTGACCGCCGGTGTGGTTTACCTGCGTGGCGATAACATCGACACCACTGGTAAAGTCGGCAGCACTGTTCCTCAAACCAGCGTCAATGCCACCGGCCGTTCCGAGTGGGAACGCGACATCACCGTTGGTTACGTAGTACCTGAAGGCCCGCTGAAAAACGTTGGCGTGATGTGGAAAAACGCCATGTGGCGCAACGACATCCCAGGTCAGCGCGACCAGGATGAAAACCGCCTGATCGTCAGCTACTCGATCCCGCTGCTGTAATAGCGCGCCTCGATTCGCTGATGTAAAAAAGCCCCCGTCCGGCATCGCGCCGGACGGGGCTTTTGCGTTTTCGAGTCAGGCTCACCCCCGTAAGCCCTCCCCGAAACATCCCTCTTTACAGCAACTCAAGGCCTTCTCGAACCTTGCGGCCGATGGTCGTCGGGATGCCTGCCAGCGTCCAGTGAACAGATGTTTAATATTCATTAATGATCTAGATATCTAGTTATTTATTCTTTTTCACGATGGCAAATCCCGGGCTACAGTTGAGGTCTCGAACAACTCATCAGGAGCAGCACCATGAGCCTCAGACTCGGCGACATCGCCCCCGATTTCGAACAGGATTCCAGCGCCGGCAAGATTCGTTTTCACGAATGGCTGGGCGATAGCTGGGGCGTGCTGTTCTCCCACCCGGCGGACTTCACCCCGGTGTGCACCACCGAGCTGGGCTTCACCGCCAAGCTCAAGGATGAGTTCAGCAAGCGCGGCGTCAAAGCCATTGCGCTGTCGGTCGACCCGGTGGACTCGCACCACAAGTGGATCGAAGACATCAACGAAACCCAGAACACCATCGTCAACTTTCCTATCCTGGCCGATGCCGATCGCAAAGTTTCCGACCTCTACGATCTGATCCACCCGAACGCCAACGACACGCTGACCGTGCGTTCGCTGTTCGTGATCGATCCGAACAAAAAGATTCGTCTGACCATCACGTATCCGGCGAGCACCGGGCGCAACTTCCACGAGATTCTGCGGGTGATCGATTCGCTGCAGCTCACCGATAACTACAAGGTGGCCACGCCGGCCAACTGGCAGGACGGTGAAGAGGTCGTGATCGTGCCGTCGCTCAAGGATGAGGACGAGATCAAGCAGCGCTTTCCGAAGGGCTATCGCGCGGTGAAGCCGTACCTGCGCCTGACGCCACAGCCGAATAAGTGATCTCACCGTCAGATCGTTCCCACGCTCCGCGTGGGAATGCCGCCCGTGACGCTCCGCGTCACAGTGGACGCGGAGCGTCCATGGATTCATTCCCACGCAGAGCGTGGGAATGATCAGTGGTTGCTACTAAGCAGGGGATTTCAGGCCGTTTCGACGGCCTTTTTTTTCGCCCGAAACAAAGCGAATCGTATATCTCCAAAACGCATAACCAAATGAATAAATATGATTTATGGATATATAAATCAGCTGGTAAGGTCATTCCCATCGAAGCGAGATCGCAACCCGCGAATCGCCTGAAACGCTTAAGGAATTGTCTCGATGCTGGTCGTCTCACTCGGTGGCAGTCCCAGCCTGCGCTCCCGTTCCGGGGTGCTGCTGGAACGCTCGCAACGCTGGTTGCAGGCGCAAGGGGTGGAAGTGGTGAGTTATCAGGTGCGGGACTTCCCGGCTGAAGATTTGCTTCACGCCCGCTTCGACAGCCCGAAGGTGCTCGACCTGCTGCAACAGATCGAAAACGCCGACGGCCTGTTGATCGCCACGCCGGTGTACAAGGCTTCGTTTTCCGGCGCGTTGAAGACGTTGCTGGATCTGCTCCCGGAGCGCGCCCTGAACCACAAGATTGTTTTGCCAATGGCCACCGGCGGCAGCATCGCCCACATGCTGGTGGTCGATTACGCGCTCAAGCCTGTGTTGTCCGCGCTGAAAGCCCAGGAAATGCTCCAGGGGATTTTCGCCGAGGACAGCCAGATCGCTTACGGCGAAGGCAGTGCCGCAGCACAACTGGCACCGGCGCTGGAGCAGCGACTGCATGAAGCGCTGGATCAGTTTGTCGGCGCCATGGCCCGCCGGCCGAAACCGCTGGAACCGGGCCTGTTGAACGAACGTTTGTTGAGTGCTCGCTGGAGCATTTAAAAGCCACACCCGAATTTGCTCCACTCACCTTACTCAGCCGCTAACGGCCAAGCAGGTGCAGCCAAAACCCAACAGCAAAAAGGAGAGCGCTATGCGCACTGTATTTTTGCGTCGTGGTCTGGTCGCTCTGTTTGCTGCGGCTGTCACCTTCGGCGCCATCACTCAAGCTCAAGCCGAGACCCTTCGGATCGGTTATCAGAAATACGGCACGCTGGTGCTGCTCAAAGCCAAGGGCACTTTGGAAAAACGTCTGGCCGCCCAAGACGTCGACGTGCAATGGACTGAATTCCCCGGCGGCCCGCAACTGCTGGAAGGCCTGAACGTCGGCTCGATCGACTTCGGTGTCACCGGCGAAACTCCACCGGTGTTCGCTCAGGCGGCCGGCGCCGATCTGCTTTACGTTGCCTACGAACCGCCAGCGCCGAACAGCGAAGCGATCCTTGTGCCGAAAGACTCGCCGATCAAATCGGTGGCCGATCTCAAGGGCAAGAAGGTCGCACTGAACAAAGGCTCCAACGTCCACTACCTGCTGGTGCGTGCACTGGAAGACGCCGGCCTCAAATACACCGATATTCAAACCGTCTTCCTGCCGCCCGCCGATGCCCGCGCCGCGTTCGAACGTGGCAGTGTCGACGCCTGGGTCATCTGGGATCCGTACCAGGCTGCTGCTGAAAAACAGCTGCAAGCGCACACCCTGCGCGACGGTAAAGGCATCGTCGACAACCACCAGTTTTACCTCGCGACCAAGCCTTACGCCGAGAAAAATCCTCAGGTGATCAAGACCCTCGTCGAGGAAGTGCGCGCAGTCGGCGAGTGGTCCAAAGCCAACCCTGAAGACGTGACCCAACAGGTTGCGCCACTGCTCGGTCTGCCGGCGGACATCACCCTGACCTCGGTGAAACGCCAGGGCTACGGCGCACTGTTCCTGACCCCGGAAGTGGTCGCCGCGCAGCAGAAAATCGCCGACACGTTCTTCCAGCTCAAGCTGATTCCCAAGCCATTGAGCATCAAGGATGTGATCTGGACACCACCGGCCGCTGTGGCTAAAGCGCAGTAATTCGAATTCCTAAGGAGACCACTCCATGAGCCTCAATATCTTCTGGTTCCTGCCTACCCACGGCGACGGCCATTACCTTGGCACCGCCGAAGGCGCTCGCGCCGTCGACCACGGTTATCTGCAACAGGTCGCGCAAGCGGCGGATCGTCTGGGATTCGGCGGTGTGCTGATTCCTACCGGCCGTTCTTGCGAAGACTCATGGCTGGTGGCAGCGTCGCTGATCCCGGTGACCCAGCGCCTGAAATTCCTCGTGGCTCTGCGCCCCGGGATCATTTCCCCGACGGTCGCGGCGCGACAGGCTGCGACCCTTGATCGCCTGTCCGGCGGCCGTGCGCTGTTCAATCTGGTCACCGGCGGTGACCCGGAAGAATTGGCCGGCGACGGTCTGTTCCTCAGCCACGAAGAACGCTATCAGGCTTCGGTGGAATTCACCCGCATCTGGCGTCGTGTGCTGGAAGGCGAAACCGTCGATTACGACGGTCAGCACATCAGCGTGAAAGGCGCGAAGTTGCTCTATCCGCCGATCCAGCAACCGCGTCCGCCGCTGTACTTCGGTGGTTCTTCGGAAGCGGCGCAGGATCTGGCTGCAGAACAAGTGGAAATGGTCTTGACCTGGGGCGAGCCGCCCGCAGCGGTTGCGGAGAAGATCGAACAGGTGCGCGCCAAAGCCGCCAAGCTCGGCCGCACCGTGCGCTTCGGCATTCGTCTGCATGTGATCGTCCGTGAAACCAACGCTGAAGCCTGGCAAGCGGCGGATCGGCTGATCTCGCACTTGGACGACGACACCATCGCTCGTGCTCAGGCTTCGCTGGCGCGGTTCGATTCGGTTGGCCAACAACGCATGGCCGCCCTGCACGGCGGCAGTCGCGACAACCTCGAAGTCAGCCCTAACCTCTGGGCCGGCGTCGGTCTGGTGCGTGGTGGTGCCGGTACGGCGCTGGTCGGCGATGGCCCGACCGTGGCCGCGCGTGTGAAGGAATACGCCGATCTGGGCATCGACACCTTTATCTTCTCCGGTTATCCACACCTCGAAGAGTCGTACCGCGTCGCTGAACTGCTGTTCCCGCACCTCGACATCGAGCGCCCGGAACTGCCGAAAAGCGCCGGTTATGTCAGCCCGTTCGGCGAGATGGTCGCCAACGACATTCTTCCCAAAGCCGCGTCGCAGAGCTGAGGCGCGCCATGAAGAAAATCATCCACAGCCTCGCGCCCTGGGCGTTGCCGGTGTTGTTGCTGGCGGTGTGGCAGTTGTCGGTGTCGGCGGGTTGGTTGTCGACACGGATTCTGCCGGCACCGGTGGCGGTGATCGAGGCCGGCGTGAGCCTGGTGCGCAGCGGCGAGATCTGGACGCACCTGGCCATCAGTGGCTGGCGTGCAGCCCTCGGTTTCACCATCGGCGGCAGCATCGGTCTTGCCTTGGGTTTCATTACCGGTCTGTCGAAGTGGGGCGAACGCCTGCTCGACAGTTCGGTGCAGATGATCCGCAACGTGCCGCACCTGGCACTGATTCCGCTGGTGATTTTGTGGTTCGGCATCGACGAGTCGGCGAAGATTTTTCTGGTGGCGCTGGGCACGCTGTTCCCGATCTACCTCAACACTTATCACGGCATCCGCAACGTCGACCCGGCGCTGGTGGAGATGGCGCGCAGCTATGGCTTGAGCGGTTTCAGTCTGTTCTGGCAGGTGATTCTGCCGGGTGCGCTGCCTTCGATTCTGGTTGGTGTGCGTTTCGCGCTGGGCTTTATGTGGTTGACGCTGATCGTCGCCGAAACCATTTCCGCCAGCTCGGGCATCGGCTATCTGGCGATGAATGCCCGCGAGTTCTTGCAGACCGACGTGGTGGTGCTGGCGATCCTGCTTTACGCGGTGCTCGGCAAACTCGCTGACCTTGCGGCACGTGGACTTGAACGTGTGTGGTTGCGCTGGCACCCGGCCTATCAGGTTGCCAAAGGAGGTGCAGCATGACCGCTCAACAACCTCCACGCCTGCTGCGCGGGATTCCGCTGGCAGTGCGCAACCTGCAGAAAACCTTCGGCGCGCGGCAGGTGCTGCGTGACATTGATCTGCACATTCCGGCGGGGCAGTTTGTCGCCGTGGTCGGGCGCAGTGGCTGTGGCAAAAGTACCTTGCTGCGTTTGCTCGCTGGGCTCGATCAACCGACTGGCGGCGATTTGCTCGCCGGTTCTGCGCCGCTCAGCGATGCGCGGGAAGACACCCGATTGATGTTCCAGGAAGCACGTCTGCTGCCGTGGAAAAAGATCATCGACAACGTTGGCCTTGGGCTCAAGGGCAACTGGCGTCAGCAAGCACTGGATGCGCTGGAAGCAGTCGGTCTGGCGGATCGTGCCAATGAGTGGCCGGCGGCGTTATCTGGCGGACAGAAGCAGCGGGTTGCACTGGCGCGGGCGCTGATCCATCAACCGCGTCTGCTGCTGCTCGACGAACCGCTCGGCGCACTGGACGCACTGACCCGCATTGAAATGCAGCAACTGATCGAACGTCTCTGGCAGCAACACGGCTTCACCGTGCTGCTGGTGACTCACGACGTCAGTGAAGCGGTGGCGATTGCCGACCGGGTGATTCTGATCGAGGACGGCGAAGTGGGCCTCGATCTGCATGTCGAACTGCCGCGGCCGCGAGTGCGTGGTTCGCACCGACTGGCGGCGCTGGAAACCGAAGTGCTTAACCGTGTTCTCTCCCTGCCCGGCGAACCGCCGGCGCCGGAACCTGTTTCACCACTGCCTACGCAACTGCGTTGGGCTCAATAACTCAAGCAAACGACAGGAATCATTGCCATGACTATCAAAGCCATCAACGTCCGTAACCAGTTCAAAGGCTCGATCAAGGAAATCGTCCTCGGCGACGTGCTGTCGGAAATCGACGTGCAAACCGCTTCCGGCATCGTCACTTCGGTGATCACCACCCGCTCGGTCAAGGAGCTGGAACTGGTGGTCGGCAGCGAAGTGATCGCCTTTGTGAAATCCACCGAGGTGTCGATCGCCAAGTTGTAAACCGGTGAGTAAAAAACAACCCCGGAGGGCGTGAGCCCTTCGGGGTTTTTTGTGCCTGATCTGAAAACTGCGGTGCGGCCTTCGCGAGCAGGCTCGCTCCCACAGGTTCGGTGTTGCCCACAGATGTTGTATTCACTACAAATCACTGTGGGAGCGAGCTTGCTCGCGAAAGGGCCAGTCAGAGCACTAGAGATCTTTTGGGTAGATACGGCGGCAGATACAGGCCGATATAGGCATCAAACACGCGCATGCCTTCCTCGGCCATGCGCGGCGTGATCTGCCCATGCTGCTGCACCGAACGCGCATATACCCGATCACCCAACTCCATCGCCAGGGCGAACACATCGACATCCTTCGGCAGCCTAGGCAATTCGAAGTGATGATCGAACAGCTTGTGCATCAGGTCGCCCAGTTCAATATCGTGCTGACGGTCAGCCTGAGTGACTTCGGTCAGACCATGCTGGGCAAGGATCAACTGCCGTGCCGCCGCGTCTTCATCGTAGATCTCCAGCATCCGTTGCTCAACCAACCGCGACAGATCGCGCCAGTCACGCAAAGCTTCGTGATCGATCGGCGCTTGCAGGCAGGCGCGAAACGCGGCGTGCACATCTGCCGTCAGTGCCTCAAGCAACGCCGGGACGCTGGCGAAGAAGTGGTACACGGAGGAGGGCGGAATCTGCGCGCGCTCGGCGACGCTGTAGATCGACAGACTCGCCACACCCTCGGCGGCCAGCAATGTACGCGCGGCGTCGAGTATCGAATCGATGCGCGCCTGACTGCGGGCACGGGGTTTGCGGACGGGGGCGGGTCGCGTCATGGAAGTCTCCTGCGGGGCAGCGGGCATTGTACGAGCCGGCTTGTGTGTTGTCTTGTCGGCCGCTTTCGTCGGAACGCCGCCCGGAGCAAGCTCGCTCCCACAGGGAGGCTCTGTGTGCACAGTATTCATGTTCACTGGAGATTAATTGTGGGAGCGAGCTTGCTCGCGAACCGCCGCAGGCGGCCATAAAAAAACGCCGTGGGCTGAGTCAGCCGACGGCGTTCTGTTTGGCGCTACAACCGCTTACACGGTATGCAGATACCAGTTGTACTCAAGGTCGGAGATGGAGTGTTCGAACTCCTCCAGCTCGCTTTCCTTGCAGGCGACGAAAATATCGATGTATTTCGGATCGATGTACTTGGCCATCACCTCGCTGTCGTCCAGCTCACGCAGGGCATCGCGCAAGTTGTTCGGCAGGCTTTGCTCGTTCTGCTCGTAGCTGTTGCCTTCGACTGGCGCGCCTGGCTCGATCTTGTTGGTCAGACCGTGATGCACGCCGGCCAGTACCGAAGCCATCAGCAGGTACGGGTTGGCGTCGGCACCGGCCACGCGGTGTTCGATACGCACGGCATCGGCAGAGCCGGTCGGTACGCGAATCGCCACGGTGCGGTTGTCCAGACCCCAGCACGGCGAGTTCGGCACGTAGAACTGTGCGCCGAAACGACGGTAGGAGTTGACGTTCGGGCAGAGGAACGCCATCTGCGCGGGCAGGGTCTCGAGCACACCGCCGATCGCGTGACGCAGCGCGGCGTTCTGCTCGGGATCCTCGCTGGCAAAAATGTTTTTGCCTTCTTTATCCAGAATCGAGATGTGTACGTGCAGACCGTTACCTGCCTGGCCCGGATACGGCTTGGCCATGAAGGTGGTGTCCATTTCATGGTCGTACGCGATGTTCTTGATCAGGCGCTTGAGCAGGACCGCGTAGTCGCAGGCCTTGATCGGGTCGGCTACGTGGTGCAGGTTCACTTCGAACTGCGCCGGGGCACTTTCCTTGACGATGGCGTCGGCCGGAATGCCTTGCTCTTTGGCGCCTTCCAGAATGTCCTGGAGGCAGTCAACGTATTCGTCGAGGTCGTCGATCAGGTAGACCTGCGTCGAGTGTGGGCGTTTGCCGGAGATCGGCGAGCGTGGCGGCTGAGGACGGCCGTTCACGTTCTCCTGGTCGATCAGGTAGAACTCTAGTTCAAATGCGGCGCAAATGGTCAGGCCCAGTTCGTCAAACTTTGCAACAACTTGACGGAGCACTTCGCGCGGATCGGCGAAGAACGGGTCGCCTTCGAGTTCGTGCATGGTCATCAACAGTTGCGCAGTCGGGCGCTTCTGCCATGGCTCGTTGCACAGGGTATCGGGGATTGGATAGCAGATACGATCGGCGTCGCCGATGTCCAGGCCCAGGCCGGTGCTTTCCACCGTCGAACCGTTGATATCCAGAGCAAATAGAGAGGCCGGCAGGTTGATGCCTTTCTCGTAAACCTTGTGGAGGCTGGTGCGTTCAATGCGCTTGCCGCGCACCACACCATTCATATCCGCAATCAGAAGGTCAACGTACAGAACCTCAGGATGTTCCTTAAGGAACGCGTTCGCTTCGTTAAGCTGAACGGCACGCGGGGGTACCGACATGATGCAACACCTTTGTTGTTAAAAATATCAATCATTGATCTTTTCTGGTTTCAGTCAACCCGAACGGCCTGCCGAAGTCAAGCGAGGCCTTTTTTGCCCTAAAAAAGCGCTGTGAGGGCATTTATGGGGCATTTTTGGGCAGTTTTTTGTCCTGAGGAAGCTTGCCACCCGCGGGCTTGAGCAGGCCGTGTTGTATTTTTTACGGGGGTGTTGTGTAAAAAAATGAACAAGGCTAAGCTCCGATCAAACCCATAACAGCAATAATACCGGGGTGCTTCATGTCTCGCCTGCCGTTAATCGGCATCACCGACTGCTCGCAACAGTCCGGTCTGCATGCTCATCACATCAGTGGCGAAAAATCCGTCCGTAGCGCAGCCAGCATGGCTGAACCGTTGCCGACGATGTTCCCGTCCATGGTCGCTCAAGCGCAAGCGTCCGATATTCTGGACGTACGGGACAGCATCCTGTTTATGGCGTCCCCTTCCAATATAGATCGCTTTCACTCCCAAAGCCTGTGTCGCGTGCCCAGCCGTGCTCATGATTCTGCACGCCTCGTCTGTGCACAGGAAATGCAACGCCAGCGTAAAGGGCAGGTAAGCTCCTCTTTCATTGTCTATGCGCGGTGCCAGGCGTAAGCCGGTACTGCGCGAGCAAGCCCCCTTTAACGCGACGCTCAAAGCGTCAAACTTTGCCTGACATCCTGTCAGGAGACTCAGCCCAGAGGCATTTATGAGTAACAACCTCGACCAGCTCACCGATTGGTTGAAAGACCACAAGATCACAGAAGTCGAATGCATGATCGCCGACTTGACCGGTATCACCCGGGGCAAGATCTCGCCGACCAACAAGTTCATCGCCGAAAAAGGCATGCGCCTGCCAGAAAGCGTGCTGTTGCAGACCGTGACCGGCGACTACGTCGAAGACGACATCTATTACGAACTGCTAGACCCGGCCGACATCGACATGATCTGCCGCCCCGACCAGAACGCCGTGTACCTGGTGCCGTGGGCCATCGAGCCGACCGCCCAGGTAATCCACGACACCTACGACAAGCAGGGCAACCCGATCGAGCTGTCGCCGCGCAACGTCCTCAAGAAAGTCCTCAAACTCTATGCCGACAAGGGCTGGCAGCCGATCGTCGCGCCGGAAATGGAGTTCTACCTGACCAAGCGCAGCGACGACCCTGACTATCCGTTGCAGCCTCCGATTGGCCGTTCGGGCCGTCCGGAAATCGGTCGTCAGTCGTTCTCCATTGAAGCGGCGAACGAATTCGATCCGCTGTTCGAAGACGTCTACGACTGGTGCGAACTGCAGGAGCTGGACCTCGACACGCTGATCCACGAAGACGGCACGGCGCAGATGGAAATCAACTTCCGTCACGGTGACGCACTGTCGCTGGCCGACCAGATTCTGGTGTTCAAGCGCACCATGCGTGAAGCAGCACTCAAGCACGACGTGGCCGCGACTTTCATGGCCAAGCCAATGACCGGCGAGCCGGGCAGCGCGATGCATTTGCACCAGAGCATCATCGACATCGAAACCGGCAAGAACGTCTTCTCCAATGAAGACGGGACCATGAGCCAGTTGTTCCTGCATCACATCGGTGGTTTGCAGAAACTGATTCCTGAGTTGTTGCCGCTGTTCGCGCCGAACGTCAACTCGTTCCGCCGCTTCCTGCCGGATACCTCGGCACCGGTGAACGTGGAGTGGGGCGAAGAGAACCGCACCGCGGGCCTGCGCGTACCCGATGCCGGCCCGCAGAACCGCCGTGTGGAAAACCGCTTGCCGGGCGCCGACGCCAACCCGTACCTGGCGATTGCCGCGAGCCTGCTCTGCGGCTACATCGGCATGATCGAAGGCCTGAACCCGAGCGCGCCGGTGGTGGGCCGTGGTTATGAGCGCCGCAACCTGCGCCTGCCACTGACCATCGAAGACGCACTGGAACGTATGGAAAACAGCGCGACCATCGAGAAGTACCTGGGCAAAACCTTCATCACTGGCTACGTCGCGGTAAAACGGGCCGAGCATGAAAACTTCAAGCGCGTGATCAGTTCCTGGGAGCGTGAGTACCTGCTCTTCGCCGTCTGATACGCCGGGCGCGGCTGGCAGCAGCCGCGCCTTCACCGATAACAAGGAGAATTGGCATGACCAGCAACAACCCGCAAACCCGCGAGTGGCAAGCACTCAGCAATGATCACCACCTGGCCCCGTTCAGCGACTTCAAGCAACTGAAAGAGAAGGGCCCGCGGATCATTACCAACGCCAAGGGCGTTTACCTGTGGGACAGCGAAGGCAACAAGATTCTCGACGGCATGGCTGGTCTGTGGTGCGTGGCTATCGGTTATGGTCGTGATGAGCTGGCCGATGCGGCCGCCAAACAAATGCGCGAACTGCCGTACTACAACCTGTTCTTCCAGACCGCGCACCCGCCGGCACTGGAACTGGCCAAGGCGATTGCCGACGTGGCACCGGAAGGCATGAACCACGTGTTCTTCACCGGCTCTGGCTCCGAAGGCAACGACACCATGCTGCGTATGGTTCGCCACTACTGGGCGATCAAAGGCCAGCCGAACAAGAAAGTCATCATCAGCCGCAAGAACGGTTATCACGGTTCGACCGTAGCCGGCGCGAGCCTCGGTGGCATGACGTATATGCACGAACAAGGCGACTTGCCGATCCCGGGCATCGTTCATATCGCGCAGCCGTACTGGTTCGCTGAGGGTGGCGACATGTCCCCGGAAGAGTTCGGTATCTGGGCGGCCAACCAGCTGGAAGAGAAGATTCTCGAAGTCGGCGTCGACAACGTCGGTGCCTTTATTGCCGAGCCGATCCAGGGCGCCGGCGGCGTGATCATTCCGCCAGACAGCTACTGGCCGCGCATCAAGGAAATCCTCGCCAAGTACGACATCCTCTTCGTCGCCGACGAAGTGATTTGTGGTTTCGGCCGTACCGGTGAGTGGTTCGGTAGCGATTTCTACGACCTTGCGCCCGACATGATGACCATCGCCAAAGGCCTGACTTCCGGCTACATCCCGATGGGTGGCCTGATCGTTCGCGACTCCGTTGTGGCGGTGCTCAACGAAGGCGGCGATTTCAACCACGGCTTTACTTACTCCGGTCACCCGGTGGCAGCAGCGGTGGGCCTGGAAAACATCCGCATTCTGCGCGACGAAAAAATTATCGAGAACGCCCGCAACGAAACGGCACCGTATTTGCAGAAACGTCTGCGGGAACTGAGCGATCACCCGTTGGTGGGTGAAGTTCGCGGGGTTGGTCTGTTGGGCGCGATCGAGCTGGTGCAGGACAAGGCCACGCGCAAGCGTTATGAAGGCAAGGGCGTCGGCATGATCTGCCGCCAGTTCTGCTTCGACAATGGCCTGATCATGCGCGCTGTGGGCGACACCATGATCATCGCGCCGCCGCTGGTGATCAGCAAAGCCGAGATCGATGAGCTGGTGACCAAGGCACGCAAGTGTCTGGACCTGACCCTCAGTGCGTTGCAAGGCTAAGTGCTAGGCTCTGAGCGGGGGAGCTGCGGCGCTCTCGCTCAAAGCTGTCAGAAAGGCCGGTCTTTTCTTGAAAGACCGCCTCGGATCTTGCCAGACTAACCGCGGTTCCAGTTGTCCGGGTTCGGCCGCTGAACAAAGTGGTTCAAAAAAGAAAAATTTGGAGCATGACGCATGAAGGCATTAGGTAAAAAGCTTGCTGGCAAGACACTTCTCGCGCTGTCCGTGGCGGGCATGATGGCGGGTGCGGTTCAAGCGGACGACAAAGTACTGCACGTCTATAACTGGTCGGATTACATCGCGCCGGACACCATCGCCAACTTCGAGAAAGAGTCGGGGATCAAGGTGGTCTACGACGTATTCGACAGTAACGAAACCCTGGAAGCCAAACTGCTCGCGGGCAAGTCCGGCTATGACGTGGTCGTACCGTCGAACAACTTCCTGGCCAAGCAGATCAAGGCTGGCGTTTACCAGGAGCTGGACCAGTCCAAGCTGCCTAACTGGAAGAACCTCAACCAGGACCTGCTCAAGGCCGTGTCGGTCAGCGACCCGGGCAACAAGCACGCCTTCCCGTACATGTGGGGCTCGATCGGCATCGGTTACAACGCGGAGAAGGTCAAGGCTGCGCTGGGCGTCGACACCATCGATTCGTGGGACGTGCTGCTCAAGCCGGAGAACATCGCCAAACTCAAGGGCTGCGGCGTGAGCTTCCTCGATTCGCCGACCGAAATGCTCCCGGTAGCGCTGCACTACCTGGGCCTGCCAACCGACAGCCAGAAGAAAGAAGACATCAAGAAAGCCGAGGAACTGTTCCTCAAGATTCGTCCTTCGATCACCTACTTCCACTCCTCCAAGTACATCTCGGACCTGGCCAACGGCAACATCTGCGTAGCGGTCGGCTACTCGGGTGACGTGCAGCAGGCCAAGTCGCGTGCCGCCGAGGCCGGTGACAAGGTGAAAGTCAGCTACGCCATTCCGAAAGAAGGCGCGGGCAGCTTCTTCGACATGGTCGCCATCCCTAAAGATGCCGAAAACGTTGAAGGCGCCTACAAGTTCATGACCTTCCTGCAGAAGCCTGAAGTCATGGCCGGCATCACCAACGCCGTACGTTTCCCGAACGGTAACGCCGCTGCAACCGCACTGGTGGAAAAAGACATCACCAGCGATCCAGGCATCTACCCGCCAGCCGACGTGCAGGCCAAGTTGTATGCGATCGCCGACTTGCCGGCAGCGACCCAGCGTGAAATGACCCGCAGCTGGACCAAGATCAAATCCGGTAAATAAGCCGGTTTGAAGCAGCAACCGCTGGCCGTCGTCCCCGCGAGGGCGGCCAGCGGATCAATTAAATGACAGGAAGTTTTGCAGGAACGGTTTTTCGAGGGTAAGTTGCGCGCCGGTTTTGTTGCCGGGCAGCCATGGCTGTCATGCAGTGCGGGGCAACTTGGGCCCAACTAATTTAGAGGACCTCCACTTGCCTATTTTTTCTTCTTTGCGCAAAGCCCTGCTGGCCACTGCCGGCCTGACGATCGCCGTCGGAGCCCAGGCCGCCGGTACGGTACATATTTATAACTGGTCCGATTACATCGGCGAGACCACGCTGGACGATTTCCAGAAAGAAACCGGGATCAAACCGGTCTACGACGTCTTTGACTCCAACGAAACCCTGGAAGGCAAGCTGCTGGCCGGGCGTACCGGTTACGACGTGGTCGTGCCGTCGAACCACTTCCTTGGCAAGCAGATCAAGGCTGGCGCGTTCCAGAAACTCGACAAGTCGCAGTTGCCCAACTATGCCAATCTCGACCCGGTGCTGCTCAAGCGTCTGGAGCAAAACGATCCGGGCAACCTGTACGCCGTGCCGTACCTGTGGGGCACCAACGGCATCGGTTACAACGTCGACAAGGTCAAGGCAGTGCTCGGTATCGACAAGATCGATTCCTGGAGCGTGCTGTTCGAACCCGAGAACATCAAGAAGCTGCACAGCTGCGGCGTCGCGTTCCTCGATTCGGCGGATGAAATGATGCCGACCGTGCTCAACTACATGGGCCTGAACGCCAACAGCACCAACACCAAGGATTACGAAAAGGCCACGGCCAAACTGCTCGCCGTGCGTCCGTACGTGACCTATTTCCACTCGTCCAAGTACATCGGCGACCTGGCCAACGGCGATATCTGCGTGGCCATCGGTTTCTCCGGGGACATCTTCCAGGCCAAGCACCGCGCCGAGGAAGCCAAGAAGGGCGTGAACATCGCGTACTCGATCCCGAAAGAAGGCGGCGCGCTGTGGTTCGACATGCTGGCGATTCCGAAGGATTCGTCCAGCGTCAAAGAGGCCCACGCCTTCATCAACTATTTGCTGAAACCTGAGGTGATTGCCCAGGTCAGTGATTACGTCGGTTACGCCAACCCCAACCCGGGTTCGGACAAGCTGATGGAACAGTCCATTCGCACCGATGAAGCGGTTTATCCACCGCAAGCAGTACTCGACAAGACCTACGTGTCGACCGAGTTGCCGCCCAATATTCAACGTTTGATGACCCGCAGCTGGACCAAGGTCAAGTCGGGCAAGTAAGGCACAAACTATCCTGGGTTCGTCTGCATTGGGCGAACTGCATTGTTTTTTTCTGGGAGTTTCGTAAATGGCAGTTGCCTCCGGCGCCTATAAGAAAGCCCTCGAGGGCGACCAGACACCGAAACAGGTGTTGGTCAAAATCGACCGGGTCACGAAGAAGTTCGACGAGACGATTGCCGTGGACGATGTGTCCCTGGAAATCAAGAAGGGCGAGATCTTCGCCTTGCTCGGCGGTTCGGGATCGGGCAAATCCACTCTGCTGCGGATGCTGGCAGGGTTCGAACGGCCCACGGAGGGGCGGATTTTCCTCGACGGCGTCGACATCACCGACATGCCGCCGTACGAACGTCCGATCAACATGATGTTCCAGTCGTACGCCTTGTTCCCGCACATGACCGTGGCGCAGAACATCGCCTTCGGCCTGCAGCAGGACAAGATTCCCAAGGCCGAGGTCGATGCCCGTGTGGCCGAGATGCTCAAGCTGGTGCAGATGAGCCAGTACGCCAAGCGCAAGCCGCATCAGTTGTCGGGCGGTCAGCGTCAGCGTGTGGCGCTGGCACGTTCGCTGGCCAAGCGACCGAAGTTGCTGCTGCTCGATGAGCCGATGGGCGCATTGGACAAGAAACTGCGTTCGCAGATGCAGCTGGAACTGGTGGAAATCATCGAGCGCGTCGGCGTGACCTGCGTGATGGTGACCCACGACCAGGAAGAGGCCATGACCATGGCCGAGCGCATCGCGATCATGCACCTGGGCTGGATCGCCCAGATCGGCAGCCCGATCGACATCTACGAAACCCCGACCAGCCGTCTGGTCTGCGAATTTATCGGTAACGTCAACATCTTCGAAGGTGAAGTGATCGACGACGCCGAAGGCCACGCGACCATCACCTGTAAGGATCTCGATCGGCAGATCTACGTCGGCCACGGCATCAGCACCTCGGTGCAGGACAAGTCCGTGACCTACGCGATCCGCCCGGAGAAGCTGCTGGTCACCGCCGACCAGCCGACCTGCGAGTACAACTGGTCCAGCGGCAAGGTGCACGACATCGCCTACCTCGGCGGGCACTCGGTGTTCTACGTTGAATTGCCGAGCGGCAAACTGGTGCAGTCGTTTGTGGCCAACGCTGAACGTCGCGGCGCGCGTCCGACCTGGGGTGATCAGGTCTACGTGTGGTGGGAAGACGACAGCGGCGTGGTACTTCGCTCATGAACATGCGCAAATTCAAACGTCGCATCAACCGAATAATCCCCAATGGCCGGCAACTGGTCATCGGGGTTCCGTTCATCTGGCTGTTTCTGTTCTTCATGCTGCCGTTCTTCATCGTCCTGAAGATCAGTTTCGCCGAAGCCGACGTGGCCATTCCGCCGTACACCGAGATCTACACGTACGCCGAGCAGAAGCTGCAACTGCTGCTGAACCTTGGCAACTACGCGATGCTGGCGGGCGACGAGTTGTACATCGCCGCTTACCTCGGCTCGTTGAAGATGGCGTTCATCAGCACCCTCCTCTGCCTGCTGATCGGCTACCCGATGGCCTACGCCATCGCCACCGCCCGTAAAGAAATGCAAACGGTGTTGGTATTGCTGATCATGATGCCGACCTGGACCGCAATCCTGATCCGCGTTTACGCGTGGATGGGCATCCTCAGCAACAACGGTCTGCTCAATGGTTTCCTGATGAGCATGGGGTTCATCGACGAGCCGCTGCAAATCCTCAACACCAACCTCGCGGTGTACATCGGTGTTGTTTATTCGTACCTGCCGTTCATGATCCTGCCGCTGTACGCCAACCTGGTGAAGCACGACAACAGTCTGCTCGAAGCGGCTTCGGACCTCGGTTCGAGCACCTTCAACAGCTTCTGGAAGATCACTATTCCGCTGTCCAAGAACGGCATCATTGCCGGCTGCATGCTGGTGTTCATCCCGGTGGTCGGTGAGTTCGTGATCCCGGAACTGCTTGGCGGTCCGGAAACCCTGATGATCGGCAAGGTGCTGTGGCAAGAGTTCTTCAACAACCGTGACTGGCCGGTAGCGTCCGCGCTGGCGGTGGTGATGCTGGCGATCCTGATTGTGCCGATCATTCTGTTCAACCGCAGTCAGGCCAAGGAAATGGAGGGTAAAGAATGAAGCGCTTCCGTTTCTCCAGCCTGATGCTGGTTCTGGGTTTGCTGTTCATCTACCTGCCGATGCTGATCCTGGTGATCTACTCGTTCAACGCCTCGAAACTGGTGACGGTGTGGGGCGGCTGGTCGATCAAGTGGTACGTCGGTTTGCTCGACAACACGCAACTCATGGGCTCGGTGTTGCGCTCGCTGGAAATCGCCTGCTACACCGCGGTCGCTGCGGTGGCGCTGGGTACGCTGGCAGCGTTCGTGCTGACCCGTATCACCCGCTTCAAGGGCCGCACGCTGTTCGGCGGTCTGGTCACAGCGCCGTTGGTGATGCCGGAAGTGATCACCGGTCTGTCGCTGTTGCTGCTGTTCGTGGCCATGGCGCAGATGATCGGCTGGCCGCAGGAACGTGGCATCGTCACCATCTGGATCGCCCACACCACATTCTGTGCGGCGTATGTGGCGGTGGTGGTGTCGGCGCGTCTGCGTGAGCTGGACCTGTCGATCGAAGAAGCGGCCATGGACCTCGGTGCACGGCCGTGGAAGGTGTTCTTCCTGATCACCATCCCGATGATCGCGCCGTCGCTGGCGGCGGGCGGCATGATGTCGTTCGCGCTGTCGCTGGATGACCTGGTGCTGGCGAGCTTCGTCTCCGGTCCGGGGTCGACGACCCTGCCGATGGAAGTGTTCTCGGCGGTGCGTTTGGGCGTGAAGCCTGAGATCAACGCGGTGGCCAGTCTGATTCTGCTGGCGGTGTCGATCGTGACCTTCATGGTCTGGTTCTTCAGCCGCCGTGCCGAAGAAGCGCGCAAGAAAGCCATCCAGCAAGCCATCGAAGAAAGCGCAGCCGATTCGTGGAAGCAGCCGGACGTGCGTCGCGCCCCGGCGCCGGAAGCGGCGTAAGCCAAATGGGGTTGATCACAAATCTGTGATCAACCCCAGTCCCTTTGGGAGCGAGCTTGCTCGCGAAGAGGGCGTGTCAGGCACTGAAATGTTGGCTGACCCACCGCATTCGCGAGCAAGCTCGCTCCCTCAGTTGTTTCTGGTGATATTCAAATCCAGGGAGATTGGCGGATGACTTCAACAAAGTTCATCGGCTTGAACCCCGGCTGCTGATCCTTCAGGACATCAGTCTTCACATTGCCAAACGTCGTCTGCGGACGATGCCGCAAGCCATCGGCAAACGCGCAGATGATGCACTCCTTGAAACCTTCCCCACGCGGGTGCGCATGCACCACCGCTTCACGCTGCACAGTGCTGAACGCCGCGTAATCCATCCCCAGCACGTCCATTTCCACACCAGCGGTCACCAGCGCCACTGTTGGACGCAGATGCTTGGGCACGCCCGGCGTGGTGTGCAGGGCAATCGACAGCCAGACCTGCTCGATGTCGTCATCGCTCAACCCGTACGGTTTGAGAAACGCCGCCGCTGCGTTGGCACCGTCCACTTCGAAGCGCTCATCATCACTGCGGTGACCTTCGACCAGACCGAGGTCATGGAACATTGCGCCGACGTACAGCAGCTCCGGGTTGTAAGCCAGTTGCTGGCGCTCGCCGCTCAACGCGCCGAACAGAAAGACCCGGCGCGAGTGGTGGTAGAGCAGGTCGGATTCGATGTCGCGGATGTATTCGGTGGTGGCCCGGGCGAGGGCGCTGTCAGGGATTTTGATGCCGGCGATGGTTGTGGTCATGGCAAGTTTCCTCACTGAAACGCCGTTGTGGCGCTGATGGGGAAAGTCTGTTCCCGGCGCTGGAAGCGGACAATCGATGCATGGCTGCGATCCTTGCCAATCCACCTGCAAATCGTGCCAACTCGGGTCAGACCCAAAGGAGCTTTCCGCCATGACCAAAACCGTCGCCATCGTCGTGTTCCCCGGCGTGCAGTCGCTGGACGTCAGCGGCCCGATGGATGTGTTCGCCGAGGCCAATCGCTTCCTGGCGCCCGAGGATCACTATCGGCTCGAAGTAATCGGCGTCGAGCACGGGCCGATGGCCTGTTCCAACGGTTTGACCCTGAATGCCCATCGCCACTTCAGCGAAGCACTCGACGCCTACGATCTGCTGCTGGTCGCCGGTGGGCCGCAACTGCCCTTCATGGATTTCGGTGCGACGTTCGACGGTTGGCTGCGCGGGGCCTGCGCACGGGCGCAGCGTTTCGGCTCGATCTGCAACGGCGCGTTTATGCTGGCGCGGGCCGGATTGCTGGAGGCGCGCACCGTCACCACCCACTGGAACGATGCCGAGGCGTTGGCGCAGTTGTGTCCGACAACGCAGGTCGTAGCTGATCGCTTGTATGTCGAGGACGGCACGCTCTACACCTCGGCCGGGGTCACGGCGGGAATCGATCTGTCGCTGTACCTGCTGGCGCGGGATCACGGCGCTGAGGTAGCGTTGAGCGTGGCCAAGCGGCTGGTGGTGTTCACCCAGCGTTCCGGTGGGCAGTCACAATTCAGCCCATTCCTCACACCGCACGCGGAGCCGACCTCGGCGGTGGCGATGGTGCAGTTGTATGTGCTGGCCAATCTCACGGGCGATCTGACGATTGCCGATCTGGCCAATGCGGCGAACATGAGTGCGCGCAATTTCTCGCGGGTGTTTGCCCGGGAAGCCAAAGTCACCCCGGCGGAGTTCGTCGAGCGGGCGCGGGTGGATGCGGCGCGGGTGATGCTGGAAAGCACGGCGGCGCCGTTGAAGACGGTGGCCTATCAGTGCGGGTTTCGGGATGCGCAGCATATGCGCGGGGTGTTCAACCGGCGGTTGGGGGTTACGCCGCAGCAGTTTCGGCTGAATTTTGCGGTGCTGCTTTAACCCTCACCCCAGCCCTCCCGAAACGTCGGACCGCCCATAGGGAGAGGGGGCCGATTGGGGGATATTGGCGAGATACGCCGACCTGAGTGAGCGGTTGTGAATCCATAATCGACACCGTTCTTTCAGGTCGATGTATGACAAAAGACACCTCGGTCAGTCCCCTCTCCCCCCGGGAGAGGGTTAGGGTGAGGGGCTTTTAAGGCGCTGCCCGCGCCGGCAACAACTTCAAGGTACTGCGCGTATTCGCTGTCACCTCTTCGGCATTGAAATGCGCCTGCACATACATCCCGTCAACATACGCCTCAGCCTGATCGTCATAGTGACTGTCAAACGGCACACCACTCTGACCGACCGGGTTGATCGTCAAGCCGTGCGCCGGGTCAGCGAAATCCACCAACCGCCGCGTCGACGGCCCATAAGTCACCGGCCACGGCGCCGGGCCGATCCTCGCCGAGAGGTTGTTCGGCACCTCATGACTGCCCGGCGCGGCAAACGGCCCGACATTGAAAATCCGCTCCAGCGGTTTCTGTTGCCCCAACGGATGGCCGTGGGTCAGCGTGTGCGCCGCGCCCCATTTCCACTCGGCCGAATTGTCGCCGAGGGTCAGCTTCAGGTGCTGCATGCTCGCCGCCCACGCCGCGCGCACGACATCGGCACGGGTCTCCTTGTTCGCCGTGTTGCGGTTATCCCACCAAGGTGAATCGGCGTTCGCCGCCAGCTTCGGCAACGCCGCATCGATCACCCGCGTCGACAGCAAGGTGTCGAAAAAATCATTGCCCAACTCATCACGCATCGCCGCATCGGCCAGGTCGTAGAGGAACTGGTTGAACACCGTCGCACTGACCGAGTCCAGCGGATAGTCGCCCGGCCATTGCGCCAGTTGCTCGACCAGTTTCAGTTGCGCCGGATCGCTGACCACCTCGCGCAGCACCGGCAGCAATGGCGCCAGCAAGCGCGGGCCGTAGCCGGTGGCGGTGCCCAGTTGCAGTTTCTGATTAGCTTCGTTGGTCCACTTCACGCTCTTGTCGCTGAGCTGGCGATTGAGTTGCTGGCCGCGATCGGCGAGGTTGTAGTAACCGGGAATCTCCATGCCGGTCGGCGACAGCGGCTGGAAGTTGGCCGAGACGATGTAGCCGCGTGCCGGGTTCTCTTCCTGCGGGTTGGCGCTGAACGGGTAGAAGCCGTCCTTATCCGCCTGATTGCTGCTGCCGTCGAGAATGAATTCCGGCCTCACCCCAGCGGGGCGCTTGGGCAGCAACGCTGAAGCCCACCAGGCGATATCGCCTTTGGCGTTGGCGTAGACGAGGTTCAGCCCCGGCGCCTGCACTTTCGCCGCTGCGGCGCGGGCCTTGGCCAGCGTGTCGGCGCGGTTGAGCTGGTAGAAGCCTTCGAGGATCGGGTTCGGCGTTTCGAGGAAGGCCCACCACATGGCAATCGGCGTTTTGCCGGCAGCGGTGCCGAGGGCATCGTTGACGATCGGGCCGTGGGGCGATTGGCGCAGGGTGAGGGTGACCGGCGGCTGGCCCTTTACATTGATCTGCTGCTGCGTGACGACCATGTCGGTCCACTGGCCGCGATACCAGACCTGATTCTGATTATCCGGGTTGACCTTCTCGGCGATCAGGTCCAGATCGTCGTTCTGGAACATGGTCAGGCTCCAGCCGAAATCCAGGTTGTGCCCCAGAAACGCGAACGGCACCAGCGCCTGATGATGGCCGTACAGCTCGAAGCCCGGCGCCGACAATTGCGCCTCGTACCACACCGACGGCACCGAGAAGCGAATGTGCGGATCACCCGCCAGCAGAGGTTTGCCACTCTGGCTGCGGCTGCCGGCGATGACCCAGGCGTTGCTGCCTTCGAACTGCGGCAGGCCATGGTCGATCAGCGCTTGTTCGCTGAGGCGGGCAAGGGCGTTGAGGTCTTTCCAGTCGCCGGCGGCGAGGACCGGCGCAGGTTTGGCGTGACCGTTGGCCAGCACACCATTGGGTTGCCAGTCGAGATCGAAGACCTTGAGGTAATCAGCGCCGAGTTGATCGCGCACATAGGTCAGCAACGGCTCGGTGCGAAACGCCGCCGCAAAGCTGTAGGCCATGTAGCCGGCGACGCTGATGCTGTCTTCCGCGGTGAACGGCCGCTTGGGGATGCCCAGCACGTCGAACTCGATTGGCGCGGCGTGGGTGTCCTGATATTGGTTAATGCCATCCAGATAGGCTTGCAGGCCCTTCCACGCCGGTGACTGTTTATCGAGACTGGCGACGTAACTGGCCGCGCGTTCACGGATGCGCAGGCTGCGGAACAGTTTGTCGGTGTCGAGCAGTTTCGGCCCGAGCACTTCGGCCAGTTCGCCGCGAGCGAGGCGGCGCATGGCTTCCATCTGGAACAGGCGATCCTGGGCATGCACGTAGCCGAGGGCGCGGTAGAGGTCGGTTTCGTTCTCGGCGCGCAGGTGTGGCACGCCGCGCTCGTCGTAGCGCACGGTCACCGAACCTTGCAGGTTGCGCAGTTCAACCTGGCCCTGGCGTGTGGGTTGTTTGCTGTAGACATACCAGCCGACGCCGGCAAGCAGAACAACGATGAGCAAGCCAAGTACGGTGAACACGCGCTTCATGGTGACTCCTTGTGCAAGCGGGATTGCCGCCCGTCGGGCTGCAAACAATTAGCACAGACCTTCTGTGCCGTGCAGCGCTGTCCTTGAAAAGTCCGGAATGCCTTACGGCGTTTCCACCGGCCACGGGCAATAACAACCGACCGCCAGGGTGTGCGTGGCATCGACCGGGCGATCCTCCGTCAGGGCATTCAAAATCGGTTCGATAAAGCTGTTGCTGGAATTGCAGGTCAGGCCTTCGCTGTAGGGGCCGAAGTACGCCAGCTTACCGCTGCGGTCCCAGATCGCCACGGCCGGGCTGCCCGGAACCTGTTCGGAGCCGGGCAATATCGTGATGGTTTTCAGACTGCTGAGGGTCGTGGGCAACTGACCGTGGCTGCCGGTTTTCTGCACGGCGAAGAACTCCACGCCTTTGCCGCCAAACCGCTCGACCATCTCGGTCAGGTGCTGTTGATTGCCGACGTTGCACGGGCAGGCCGGGTCCCAGAAATGTACCAGGCGAATCTTGCCGGGACCGGCGAGGTTGTCCGGCAGGCGCAGCGGATCACCGGAAAATACCGCCGTGTGTTCGCTGAACGCGCGCAGATAACGCCCCTGAAACCAGTCGTACGCCGCCCACAGTACCCCGGCGCAAATCAGCGCGAGCAGGCTGGCAAACAGTGCGGTGCGGTAGGGCGAACGCATGGTTTTCGTTCCAGAAGAGGTGGGCTAGCTTGCCATGCTTGCTCCGACAGATGAATATCGCAGGCCGATAAAGTCTGTTTACCGCTTTGGAATTCCCGCATGCCTGCCACTTTCGACCCCGATCAAATCCGCGCCAGCCTCAAGCCTTTGGCCGAGTGGCAGCCGTTGTCGGACGAGGCCAAGGCCTACCAGCGCTTCTACCAGACCGACTTTCCCCATCGCGATGTCTGGCGTGGCATGGGCCGTTTCGAAGTCGATGGCTATGAAGTGGTCAGCCATTGCTGGTGGCCGGAGAAGGTCAAGGCGACGCTGTTTCTGCTGCACGGTTACTACGATCACACCGGGCTGTATCGGCATGTGATCGAGTGGGCGCTGGATCAAGACTTTGCGGTAATCGCCTGTGATTTGCCGGGGCATGGTCTGTCGAGCGGGCCGCGTGCGAGCATCCGCGATTTCTCTGAATACCAGGACGTCCTGCAAGCGTTGTTCGCCGAAGCGCAGTCGATCGCGTTGCCGCAGCCGTGGCACTTGTGCGGGCAAAGCACCGGCGGGGCGATTGTGGTTGATCATCTGCTCAACCATGGCGAAAACAGCCCGGCGCAAGGCCAGGTGATTTTGCTGGCGCCGCTGGTGCGTCCAAGGGCATGGGGCTGGTCGCAATTTAGTTATTACCTGCTCCGGCCTTTCGTTCGGGGTGTCACGCGACGCTTTAGCGAGAATTCCAATGACCCGGATTTCCTGCCGTTTCTCCAGGCCGATCCGTTGCAGCCACGGCGCTTGCCGACCAAATGGGTGGGCGCGCTGTCACGCTGGATCATCCGCGTCGAGCACGCGAAAAAAAGTCCGCGACGGCCGCTGATCATTCAGGGACAGGCGGACATGACGGTGGACTGGCAACACAATTTGCAGGTGATGAAGTGGAAGTTCGATCGACCGCAGATCCTGTTGCTGGCCGAGGCGCGGCATCATCTGGCGAATGAAACGGCGGAGATGCGGGAAGAGTATTTCGAGTTTCTGAGCAAGCGCATCAGGGGCCGGAATCTTTAGCGCCTGTGAGGGCCTCTTCGCGAGCAAGCTCGCTCCCACAGGGGGGGGCGGGATGCTCACAAATTTTGTGTCCGCTGAAGATCCAATGTGGGAGTGAGCTTGCTCGCGAAGGCGGTTTGTCAGGCAGCAAGGATCATTGCCCGACCGCCAACCCCGCGCGAATCGCCGCCAACGCTGCCTGGTAATAAGCCTTGCCCTCAGTCGATTCGGCAAATGTCGCAAACTCCTCCAGCTCTTCATCCGACAAGTCGCGATACACGTAGAGCAGCGTGTTGTTGATGTCCGCGCCAATCTGATCCATCAAACGCTGGCGCTGACCATTGAGCATGCCCTGCGCCTGACCGCCACCGAGCAATCCCGGGATCATCGAACTCAAACTGTCCGCCGCCACGCCGGCAATCGCCAGGCTCACTTCGGCGCCGGCCTCACGCGCCGGCAAGGCCTGAGCGAGGTGGCCAATGATCAGCAGACGGCTGTCGCTGGCCTGCATCTTCGGCAAGCCCTTGGCATTTTTCGCCAGTTGATCGCGACGGGTGGCGAGCAATTCAGCCGCGACAATTTTCTTGCCCAGCGGCGATTGAAAGAAAGTCAGGGCCGGTTTTGGATCAGCGAGCTTCTGCCGCAGTTGCGCCTCGGCGCGTTGATCCACAGCTTGCGGGGCGAAGCGCTGGTTGCTGTTGTTCACCAGTGCCTGAAACACGGCGGGCGGCAGGCTGTTCTGGTAGCGCTGCTGCGCAGCAGTCAGGGCGTCATTGAAATGCGCACGTTGATCTGGCCAGCCGGCGACCTTGTATAACTGATCGTGGCCGTCCGCCCAGGCGGGCAAAACGCAGAACATCAACAGTGAAAAAAGCAAACGGCGCATAGGGACTCCTGTCAGCAGCGGACTATTCTCCGTGCGGTGCCGGTACTTGTCGAGAATTCGTAGCAAGCCGCCGCGTGGCTCTGTCGGATTTCTTGCCGCCGACATACTATGCGCGCCATGCAAATATCCTCTGAACACCCACTGCTGTTACGCATCGTCGACGACCTGGCGGAACACGGCTGGTCGCAGCAGAACATATTCCTGCCCGCCGGTTTGACCCGCGAGCTGGCGGCCGAGTGCCGTAAACGTGAGGCCGAGGGTGAGCTGGCGCCGGCGGCTGTCGGTCGCGGGCCGTTTTCAGAGATCCGCGAAGGGATTCGGGGCGACCACATTCAGTGGATCGACCCCGGCCAGGCCGAGGCCAGCGACCGTTATCTGAACTTGATGGAAAGCCTGCGTGAGGCGCTTAACCGTGGCCTGTTTCTCGGGCTTGAGGATTTTGAATGCCATTTCGCGCTGTATCCGCCGGGCGCGTTCTATCGCAGGCATGTCGACCGTTTTCGCGACGATGACAAACGCATGGTGTCAGTGGTGGTCTACCTCAATGATGCCTGGTTGCCGGAGGATGGCGGTCAATTGCGAATGTACCTGAGCGATGAGCGCGTGCACGACGTGCAGCCTACCGGCGGTTGCTTGGTGGTGTTCCTTTCCGGTGAAGTGCCTCATGAAGTGCTGCCGGCGAACCGCGAGCGCCTGTCGCTGACCGGCTGGTTCCGCCGCCGTGGCAACGAGCCGTTCTGAGATGGAAAAGATTCTGGTCAGCCGCTGCCTGTTGGGCCATCGCGTGCGTTACGACGGTGGCGCGAGCGGGCCGTTCGATCTGCTCGAACAGTGGATCGCTGAAGGGCGGGTGGTGCCGCTGTGTCCGGAGGTCGCTGGCGGATTGCCGACGCCACGGGCGGCGGCGGAGATTCCGGGCGGGCAGGGCAGTGAAGTGCTCGATGGCGTCGCATCGGTAATCACCACTGAGAGCGAGGATGTCAGCGCGCAGTTTCTGGATGGTGCGCAGCAGGCGCTGGAGCTGGTGCAGAAATATGGCATCCGCGTGGCGGTGCTTAAGGCCAACAGTCCTTCTTGCGGGAATCTGCTGACGTATGACGGGACGTTCAGCGGAGTGAAAGTCTCCGGCGAAGGCGTAACGGCCGCGTTGCTCAAGCGCCATGGTGTGCAGGTGTTCAGTGAGCTTGAATTGCCTGAGGCTGCGGTGGCTCTGGCGGCTTTGGGCTGATCCGGAATCGTTGCCCTCACCCCAGCCCTCCCGAAACGTCGGACCGCCCGTAGGGAGAGGGGGCCGACCGAGGTGTCTGGCGCTGTCCATCGACCTGAAACACCTTGTCGACTATGGATTCGACACAGCCATGACCGATCGATTATGGAATCGACAAAGCCATGACCAGTCGATTTCGGATTCGGCACATCCATTTCAGGTCGGCGTACCTCTCAAGCATCCCCCAATCAGTCCCCTCTCCCTTTGGGATAGGGCTAGGGTGAGGGGCTTTTAAGGCTTCAACCACTTCTCAGTCAGCGCTGCCAAACGTCCATCCGCCTTGATCCGCTCCATCGCGCTCGCAAGGCTGGCCTGAAACGCCGGATTACCCTTCTGGAACGGAATCGCCAAATCCACCGGCGCTGCCGCTTTCGGCTTCTCTTCCGTAAGCGCCTGCACCAGCACCATCGGCCGTGGCTGCTCATCCTTCTTCGCCAGCAGCTGCGAATCGACCTTGCCGTACGGCTCGCTGAAGTCGAAACGATCCTTGAGTTCGGGTGTCAGTGCTATGTGGTTGAGCGCAACGTCGTACTTGCCGCTTTCAACGCCCTGGAGCAGGTCGGCTTCGTCAGTGACGATGAAGTCGGCGCGCACATCCAGCTCGTTGGCCAGCAGTTGCCCAAGCTCGACCTCGAACCCCGTGAGTGTGTCGCCATCCTTGAAATTGA
Organism: Pseudomonas sp. ok266; assembly: GCF_900110195.1. Classification (NCBI taxonomy): domain Bacteria; kingdom Pseudomonadati; phylum Pseudomonadota; class Gammaproteobacteria; order Pseudomonadales; family Pseudomonadaceae; genus Pseudomonas; species Pseudomonas sp. ok266. The sequence continues at coordinate 499,170 of NZ_FOCU01000001.1, forward strand.
AGGGCGGTGTATTAGCCTCAAGGGCAATGCGCAGCTCGCCACGGTCATTGACGTCATCAATCAGTTCGGCGTGAGCCAAAGGGCTCAGAAGGGGTAGCAGGCAGATCAGGCCAGGCAGAAAGCGCATGGTCACTCCTTTGAAATCATTATCGCGACGCTCTGAGTGAGGCTCGCTTTGCTATGGTTGTCGAGTGCCTTCGACAACGAATGGTCATGAAGTTGTCATGACCCTGCGGATTTTACGGAAAAACTGGAGAAGAAAATGAAAAGCTTTATGTCACGTGCAGCGCTGGCGGGTGTGCTGATGGGTGTTTCGGTGCTGGCCAGTGCGGCGACACCGGCCCCCAAAGGTGCCGAAGTGTTCATCGTTTCTCCCGAAGACGGGGCCACGGTTTCGCAGACCTTCACCGTCAAATTCGGTACCAAGGACGTCGCGCTGGCACCGGCCGGTGACGTCACCAAGAACACCGGTCACCATCACCTGCTGATCGACGTCGACAAGCTGCCGGCCGCTGGCGCACCGATTCCGAATGACGCCAACCACATGCACTTCGGTAAAGCGCAGACTCAGGCGGACGTCAAGTTGGCGCCGGGCAAGCACACTCTGCAGCTTGAACTGGGCGACAGCGGCCACATGCCGTTCGATCCACCCATCGTCTCGAAGAAAATCACCGTCAACGTCGAATAACGTTTCGGCGTGCATGAAAAAGGGAGCCCGAAGGCTCCCTTTTTTTGTCGCTCAACGCTTGATCAGAACAACACGCGGCTACGGATAGTGCCGTTGATGTGCTGCAGCTTCTCTTGCGCCAGATCCGAGTACTCGGCGTCGACGTCGATTACCACGTAACCGACTTTCTCGTTGGTCTGCAGGAACTGACCGGAGATGTTGATGCCGTTTTCGGCGAAGACCTTGTTGATCTCGCTCATCACACCCGGGATGTTCTCGTGGATGTGCAGCAGGCGGTGCTTGCCAGGGTGAGCCGGCAGGGCCACTTCCGGGAAGTTCACCGACGAAACGGAGGTACCGTTGTCGCTGTACTTGACCAGTTTTTCTGCCACTTCCAGACCGATGTTGGCTTGTGCTTCTGCGGTCGAGCCACCGATGTGCGGGGTCAGGATCACGTTGTCGAGGCCACGCAGCGGGCTTTCGAACTCTTCGTCGTTGGAACGAGGCTCCACCGGGAATACGTCGATGGCCGCGCCGATCAGGTGCTTGTCCTTGATCGCGTCCGCCAGGGCGTCCAGTTCGACCACGGTGCCGCGCGCGGCGTTGATCAGGATGCCGCCCTTCTTGATGGCGCGGATTTCCTTCTCGCCGATCATCCACTGGGTCGCAGCGGTTTCCGGAACGTGCAGGGTGACGATGTCGGACATGCCCAGCAGTTCGGTCAGGCTACCGATTTGAGTCGCGTTGCCCAGTGGCAGCTTGGTCACGGTGTCATAGAAGTACACCTGCATGCCCAGACCTTCAGCCAGAACCGACAACTGCGTACCGATCGAGCCGTAGCCGACGATGCCGAGTTTCTTGCCACGGATCTCGAAGGAGTTGGCTGCGGATTTGATCCAGCCGCCACGGTGGCAGGAAGCGTTTTTCTCAGGGATGCCGCGCAGCAGCAGGATCGCTTCGGCCAGCACCAGCTCGGCGACGGAGCGAGTGTTGGAGTACGGCGCGTTGAACACGGCGATACCGCGCTCGCGGGCAGCACTCAGGTCAACCTGGTTGGTGCCGATGCAGAAACAGCCGACCGCGACCAGCTTCTTCGCATGATCGAAGATCTCTTCGGTCAGTTGGGTGCGCGAACGAATGCCGATGAAGTGAGCGTCAGCGATCTTTTCCTTGAGCTGGGCTTCCGGCAAGGAACCTGTCAGGTATTCGATGCTGGTGTAGCCCGCCGCCTTGAGGACGTCGACAGCCGATTGGTGGACGCCTTCGAGAAGAAGGAACTTGATCTTGCTCTTATCGAGAGAAGTCTTGCTCATCTGCGTAAACCTGTATCCCGGAGAAAAATGGCAGGGAGGGGAGCAGCCTGGAGCTGACCCAAACGGCAGGAAAGCCGTTACCGCAGAACTGGCCTTGGGCACTGGCCTGCGGGGTCGGTATGCTAGCATAGCCTCCCCGCTAAACACTCATTCCTGCGACGTGAAGCGTTCTCAGGATGACCATGAATTGTTCGAGAGTTCTGTCGATGACCAATCCTGCCCTGATTGATGAACTGAAGACCCTGGTCGAGCCTGGCAAGGTCCTGACCGACGCCGACTCCCTGAATGCGTACGGCAAGGATTGGACCAAGCACTTCGCCCCGGCGCCAAGCGCCATCGTGTTTCCCAAGACCATCGAGCAAGTGCAGGCCGTGGTGCGTTGGGCCAACACCCACAAGATTGCGCTGGTGCCGTCGGGCGGGCGCACCGGGCTTTCCGCCGCTGCGGTGGCGGCCAACGGCGAAGTGGTCGTCTCCTTCGACTACATGAATCAGATTCTCGATGTTAACCTCACCGACCGCACTGCCGTGTGTCAGCCGGGCGTGGTCACCGAGCATTTGCAGAACGTTGCCGAAGAAAAAGGCTTGTACTACCCGGTCGACTTCGCCTCGGCAGGTTCCAGTCAGATTGGCGGCAATATCGGCACCAATGCCGGCGGAATCAAGGTGATTCGCTACGGCATGACCCGCAACTGGGTGGCCGGCATGAAAGTCGTCACCGGCAAGGGTGATGTGCTGGAACTGAACAAAGACCTGATCAAGAACGCCACCGGTTACGACCTGCGTCAGCTGTTCATTGGCGCTGAAGGCACGCTCGGTTTCGTCGTCGAAGCGACCATGCGCCTCGATCGTGCGCCGAAAAACCTCACCGCGATGGTTCTCGGCACCGCCGATTTCGACTCGATCATGCCGGTGCTGCACGCCTTCCAGGGCAAGCTCGACCTGACCGCGTTCGAATTCTTCTCCGATAAGGCCTTGGCCAAGGTCATGGGCCGTGGCGACGTACCGGCGCCATTCGAAACCGACTGCCCGTTCTATGCGTTGCTGGAGTTTGAAGCGACTACTGAAGAAGTGGCCAACAGCGCACTGGAAACCTTCGAGCACTGCGTCGAACAGGGCTGGGTGCTCGACGGCGTGATGAGCCAGAGTGAAACCCAGCTGCAGAACCTGTGGAAGCTGCGCGAGTACATCTCCGAAACCATCTCGCACTGGACGCCGTACAAGAACGACATCTCGGTCACCGTGTCGAAAGTGCCAGCGTTCCTGAAGGAAATCGACGCGATCGTCGGCGAACACTATCCGGACTTCGAAATCGTCTGGTTCGGCCACATCGGCGACGGCAACCTGCACTTGAACATTCTCAAGCCGGATAACCTGAGCAAGGACGAGTTCTTCGCCAAATGCGCGACCGTCAACAAGTGGGTGTTTGAAACCGTCGAGAAGTACAACGGTTCGATCTCCGCCGAGCACGGCGTCGGCATGACAAAGCGCGATTACTTGACCTACAGCCGTTCCCCGGTCGAAATCGAGTACATGAAAGCGGTGAAAGCGGTGTTCGACCCGAACGGCATCATGAACCCGGGCAAGATTTTTGCGGTTTGATCGACAATCTTTGATGAATCAATGAAGGCAGGAGTCGGTAAATGAGCTATCAGCACCAGTACGTCGACGGTACGCGCATTCACTTCCCGATCGGGAAAGTCGTGTGCATTGGCCGCAATTACGCCGAACACGCCAAGGAACTGGACAATCCGGTGCCTACCGAGCCGTTGCTGTTCATCAAACCGGGCAGTTGCGTGGTGCCGCTGGAAGGCGGTTTCAGCATTCCGACCGAGCGCGGTTCAGTGCACTACGAAGCGGAAATCGCCGTGTTGATCGGCAAGCCGTTGTCGACCAAGCCGAGCCGTGAAGAAGTGCTCGACGCCATCTCTGGTTTTGCCCCGGCACTGGATCTGACCCTGCGCGACAAACAGGCCGAGCTGAAAGCCAAGGGCCTGCCGTGGGAAATCGCCAAGTCGTTTGACGGCGCAGCGGTGATCGCCCCGTTCGTGGTTGGCAGCACCTTCGCTGACCTGACCGACATCGGCATTCGCCTGACCATCAACGGCGAAGTGCGCCAGGACGGCAACAGCAGCGCGATGCTCAACCCGATCGTGCCGATGATCCAGCACATGGCCGGCTGCTTCTCGCTGCAGGCCGGTGACGTGATCCTCACCGGCACGCCAGTGGGCGTTGGCCCGCTGAACGTTGGCGATGACATCGTTCTCGAACTGGTTGGCGCGAGCAGCTTCAACAGCAGCGTGCGCTAACCGCCACACTACAAATCCTCTGTGGGAGCGAGCCTGCTCGCGAAGGCGCCAGGTCAGTCGACATCATCGTTGCCTGACACTCCGTCTTCGCGAGCAGGCTCGCTCCCACATTGTTTTGGGGTGCCCTGAAGATGGTTGGCAACACACGGCAATCCCGCCATTTGCCGTTTTTTTCACATCCTGTACGGATAATTCCTCTCATTCTGGCGTCTGAGCCGGCCTCTTTGTGCTATTACCCATAGCCTGAATTTTCGGAACGCGTCCCTCGATGTCATCTCAAACTCAGCTCAAACCCACCCGCCGTTCACGTTTCGCCCTGCGCTGGTATGTCTGGCTGTTGCTGGTGCTTGCCGCGGCATATGCCTTGGCGTTTGCCATGCATTGGGATGATCGCGGTGTGCTTTGGCTGCAGGAGCGCTTTGAAAGCCAGGCCGAGCAGAAGGAAAGCATCTGGCTGCCGGACTATCGGGTGGTCATCGATGCCAAACCGCTGAAGGGTATGGAGAAGGACGAGGCTTCGGATCTGGCTTACAACCCGCAGACCAAAACGCTGTTCTCGGTGATGGGCAAGAACCCGTTTCTCGCTGAACTGACGTTACAGGGCGATGTACTGCGCAAAATGCCGCTGGTGGGCTGGAGCAATCCGGAAGGCCTGACGATGATGGAAAACGGCTTGATGGCCATCGTCGACGAGCGTCAGCACATGCTGTCGATCGTCAAAGTCGATGCCGATACTCGCGAGCTGAATATCGCCGACTTCCCGAAATACGACCTCGGCCCGTCGAAAGACCAGAACAAAGCCTTCGAAGCCATTACCTGGGATTCCCACAACCAGCAATTGCTGCTCGGTGAGGAGCGGCCACCGGCGCTGTTCACCTGGAAGAGCGATGGCAGCCAGACCCTCAAGGGCGACAAGCAGAAACTTGCCAGTGATGAACTGGATATTCGCAACCTCTCGGCCTTGGCGATTGACCCGCGCACTCAGCACACACTGGTGCTGTCCGCCGACTCGCATCTGCTGCTGGAACTGGACGAGAAGGGCGAACAGGTCAGCTTCATGACCCTGCTTGGCGGCTTCAATGGCCTGAAAAACACCATTCCCCGCGCCGAAGGCGTGACCATGGACGAGGCAGGTACGCTGTACATGGTCAGCGAGCCCAACCTGTTCTATCGCTTCGAAAAACAGAAATAGCAGCCTTCGGCAGCTCCTACAGGGGTTGGCTTGTGGTTTGAGGCAAGTGGCCATTAAGCTTCAGTTCAGACGGGCGTGATATTTCATCCGCCTGTTTTGATCCCGAGCCATCCACATGCGTCGACTTGCCCGCCCCAAGCCTCTGATTATCTTCCTGTCGGTGATTGCCCTGATCGCGTTGATTGCGATCGGTCAATACATGCGCTTGTTCGAGCGCGCCTGGTTTAACTTGCACACCCTGTGGCAACCGCAGAGTAGCGAGTCGATTGGGCTAAATCAGTACCGCGTGGAGATTGAGGCGCGGGTGATTGACGGGCTGGACGACGATGTTTCGGCGCTGACCTTCGATCCGGTGCGCAAAAGCCTGTTCACCGTGACCAACAAGAATTCCGAGCTGGTCGAACTGTCGCTTGAAGGCAAGATCCTGCGGCGCATTGCCCTGATTGGTTTTGGCGATCCCGAAGCCGTCGAGTACATCAGCGCCGACACCTACGTGATCACTGATGAGCGTCAGCAGCGACTGATCAAGATTCACTTGGAGGCAGGCACCACATTCCTCGACGCGGCGGACGCCGAGCAGATGACCCTCGGCGTGCATATGGCCAGCAACAAAGGTTTTGAAGGCCTGGCGTATGACTCGGTGGGCAAGCGTCTGTTTGTCGCGAAAGAGCGTAATCCGATGCTCATCTACGAAGTGCACGGTTTTCCGCACTTCAATCCGGAAAAGTCCTACGCGGTGCATGTGATCAACGACCCCAAGCGTGACGCTGGGATGTTTGTGCGCGATCTGTCGAGTTTGCAATACGACGAGCGCAGCGGGCATTTGCTGGCGCTGTCGGATGAGTCGCGGTTGATTCTGGAGCTGGATGTCGGCGGACGGCCGTTGAGCACCATGTCCATCAGTGGCGGCCGGCAGGGTTTGAAGAAAACCGTGCCGCAGGCGGAAGGCATTGCGATGGATGATGACGGGACGTTGTATCTGGTGAGCGAGCCGAACCTGTTTTACGTCTTCAAAAAACCAACCCCGAACTAACCAACACCACAAAACACTGTGGGAGCGAGCTTGCTCGCGAAGGCGTCGTGTCAGCCAATGAAGATGTTGGCTGAACTGGCGCATTCGCGAGCAAGCTCGCTCCCACAGGTTTATTCGTCTGCCCATTAATTTCGGGCAGTCTGGGCTTACTCAGCCTTCAGGGTTTTCACACCTTCACTGGTGCCCAGCAACAGCAAGTCCGCCGGACGCGCCGCGAACAAGCCGTTGGTGACCACGCCGACGATCGCATTGATCTGCGCTTCCAGCTCCACCGGGTTGGTGATCTGCAGGTTGAACACATCCAGAATGATGTTGCCGTTATCGGTCAAAACGCCTTCGCGGTACACCGGGTCGCCGCCCAGTTTCACCAATTGACGCGCGACGTGGCTGCGGGCCATCGGGATCACTTCGACCGGCAGCGGGAACTCGCCCAGCACCGGCACCAGTTTGCTGGCGTCGGCGATGCAGATGAAGGTCTTGGCCACGGCGGCAACGATCTTCTCGCGGGTCAGCGCTGCGCCGCCGCCCTTGATCAGGTTCAGGTGCGCGTCGCTTTCATCGGCGCCGTCGACGTAGAACTCCAGGTCGCTGACGGTGTTCAGCTCATACACCGGAATCCCGTGGCCCTTGAGGCGCGCGGCGGTAGCTTCGGAACTGGCCACCGCGCCATCGAAGGCGCCCTTGTGCTGGGCCAGGGCGTCGATGAAGCAGTTGGCGGTGGAGCCGGTGCCGACCCCGACGATGCTCTTGTCGTCGAGTTTCGGAAGGATGAAGTCGACGGCGGCCTGAGCTACTGCCTGTTTGAGTTGATCCTGGGTCATGCGGGCTCCGGAAGCGGGCAAGGTGAGAACGGAAAGGCCGGCATTATAGCCGCAAGCGAGGCTAAAACCTCTGGATTCGTGTGGTCGTCCGGGCAAAAGCCGGGTTAGACTCCTTGGCCCTGCCCAACCCGCTCAGTGATGCTTTCCGATGCTCGAACAGTACGTCAAAAAGATCCTCACCTCGCGCGTTTATGACGTTGCCGTAGAAACCCCGTTGCAGAACGCTCGCCAGCTCTCCGAGCGGCTGGGCAATGACATCTGGCTCAAGCGTGAAGACTTGCAGCCGGTGTTCTCGTTCAAGATTCGCGGCGCCTACAACAAACTCACCCAGCTGACTGACGAAGAGCGTGCCCGTGGCGTGGTCACTGCGTCGGCGGGCAACCATGCGCAAGGTCTGGCCCTGGCGGCGAAAGTGCTGGGCGTCAAAGCCACCATCGTCATGCCCAAGACCACCCCCGAGATCAAAGTCGAAGGCGTGCGCTCGCGTGGCGGCAAAGTAGTGCTGCACGGTGACTCGTTCCCGGAAGCTCTGGCGTACTCGCTGAAACTGGTCGATGAAAAAGGCTACGTCTACATTCACCCGTACGATGATCCGCACACCATTGCCGGGCAGGGCACTGTGGCGATGGAAATTCTGCGCCAGCACCCGCAGCCACTGGACGCGATTTTCGTTCCGGTCGGCGGCGGCGGCCTGATCGCCGGCATCGCTGCCTACGTGAAATACCTGCGTCCGGACATCAAAGTCATCGGCGTCGAGCCGGACGACTCCAACTGCCTGCAAGCGGCAATGGCCGCCGGTGAGCGCGTCGTATTGCCGACCGTGGGCATCTTCGCCGACGGCGTGGCGGTGGCGCAGATTGGCCAGCACACCTTCGACATCTGCAAGGACTACGTCGATGAAGTGATCACCGTCAGCACTGACGAGATCTGTGCGGCTATCAAGGATATCTACGACGATACCCGCTCGATCACCGAACCTGCCGGCGCATTGGGCGTGGCCGGGATCAAGAAGTACGTCGAGTTGCGCGGCGTCAGCGGCCAGACCTTTGTGGCCATCGACTCCGGCGCCAACGTCAACTTCGATCGCCTGCGCCACGTCGCCGAACGCGCCGAACTGGGTGAAGGCCGCGAAGCGATAATCGCTGTGACCATCCCCGAGAAGGCCGGCAGCTTCAAGGCGTTCTGCGAAGCGATCGGCAAGCGCCAGATCACCGAATTCAACTACCGCTACAACACCGGCAGCGAAGCGCACATTTTCGTTGGCGTGCAGACCCATCCGGAAAACGATCCGCGCAGTGCATTGCTGGCGAGCCTGACCGAGCAGGGTTTCCCGGTACTCGACCTGACCGATAACGAACTGGCCAAGCTGCATATCCGCCACATGGTCGGCGGCCACGCGGCGCACGTGATTGATGAAGTGGTGTTCCGCTTCGAGTTCCCGGAGCGTCCGGGCGCGCTGTTCAATTTCCTCAACAAGCTCGGTGGGCGCTGGAACATCTCGATGTTCCACTACCGCAACCACGGCGCTGCCGATGGTCGCGTGGTCGCCGGTCTGCAAGTACCGCACGACGAACGTCATCTGGTGCCGGCGGCGCTTGAGGAAATCGGTTACCCGTACTGGGATGAAAGCGAAAACCCGGCCTATCAGCTGTTTCTTGGCTGAGCGGCTACGCTGATGGGCATGGCCCAAGGAAGAGAATTACATGGAAACCCTGACCACCCTGAAAGTCCTTCACGTCGCGGCGACCGTGGTCATACTCGCGAGCGGGCTGGGGCTTGCCGCCCTGACCTGGCGTAATCGCAGCGAAGGGCCGGCCAGCACGATGCAGCGTCCCTGGCTGTTTATCTGGTGTTTGATGCTGATCGGTATGCTGAGCATGCCTTTCACCGGCTGGTGGCTGGTGCACCTGATCGGCTGGCCATTGGGGCAGTTGTGGATTCTGGGGTCCAGCGTGATTTATGCCGTGGCCACGTTGAGTGCAGTGTGGTTGTTGGTGCGGCTTAATCGGCTGTGGACAACGGGGGTTGGCAACTGGAAATTCAATCTGGCCCTGGCGATTGTCAGCGGCGTCGGGTTTCTCGCCATTGCCGGGTTGATGGGGGCCAAGCCTGTTTAAGGCTTGAGACCGTGTCGACCCCATTCGCGAGCAGGCTCACTCCTACATTGGAATGCGTTCCCCTGTAGGAGTGAGCCTGCTCGCGATAGCGATTTCAGTCGCGCAGAGTAATAACCGGCCAGCCACGCTTCTCGGCTTCAGCACGCAGATTCGGATCCGGATCCACCGCGACCGGATTCGCCACCTGCTCCAGCAGCGGCAAGTCATTCATCGAATCGCTATAAAAATAGCTGTCATCCAGCGAATACCCGGTTTCCTCCAGCCAACGGTTCAGGCGCGTGACCTTGCCTTCGCGAAAGCACGGAATGTCGGTGCTGCGCCCGCTGTAGCGGCCATCAACCATCTCGCATTCGGTGGCAATCAGGGTTTCAACGCCCAGACGCACAGCAATCGGCGCGGTGACGAAGCGGTTGGTCGCGGTGATGATCACCAGTTTGTCGCCGGCGTCCCGGTGTTTTTTCAGCAGTTCCAGCGCCTTCGGCAATACGATCGGCTCAATGCAGTCGCGCATGTAATCGCTGTGCCATTGCTCAAGCACGGCCATTTCGGTGCGGCCGAGGATCTCCAGGCAGAAGTTCAGGTACGCGGCGTTATCCAGTTTGCCTGCCAGGTAATCCTGATAAAACTCGTCGTTGCGCGCCTTGTACGCAATCGGGTCGAGGAAGCCGCGTTCACACAGATAGTCGCCCCAGGCGTGATCGCTGTCGCCGCCCAGAAGGGTGTTGTCCAAATCGAATAGAGCCAGGCGCATTGCAGTTACCCGCTGAAAAGTCAGTAAAAAGGCGACAAGAATACGGTCTTTTCACAAGAGTGCACATAAGGTAGGAAGCCTCGTTGCCGCCTTATCAACCTTTGTGGAACAATGCGGCGACATGCGTTTGCGAGGTTGTTGCCGTGATCGACCCCGATGGTTTCCGCCCCAATGTCGGGATCATTCTGACGAATGACGCCGGCCAGGTGCTATGGGCTCGCCGTATCAATCAAGATGCCTGGCAGTTTCCGCAAGGGGGAATCAACCCTGAAGAGACGCCGGAAGACGCCTTGTACCGCGAGCTGAACGAAGAAGTTGGCCTGGAACGTGAAGATGTTGAAATACTGGCCTGTACCCGGGGCTGGTTGCGCTATCGTTTGCCGCAACGTCTGGTGCGTACGCACAGCCAACCGCTGTGCATCGGCCAGAAACAGAAATGGTTTCTCCTGCGCCTGATCTCCAACGAGCAGCGGGTGCGGATGGATTTGACCGGTAAACCGGAGTTCGATGGCTGGCGCTGGGTCAGCTATTGGTATCCGTTGGGCCAGGTGGTGACATTCAAGCGCGAGGTGTATCGCCGCGCCCTCAAAGAGCTTGCCCCGCGCCTTTTAGCGCGCGACTGACGACGGAGTTCGACCCCGAGCCATGCTCAATACGCTGCGCAAGATCGTCCAGGAAGTTAACTCCGCCAAGGATCTCAAGGCGGCGTTGGGGATTATTGTGTTGCGCGTCAAAGAGGCCATGGGCAGCCAGGTCTGCTCGGTCTACCTGCTTGATCCCGAGACCAACCGCTTCGTCCTGATGGCCACCGAGGGCTTGAACAAGCGCTCGATCGGCAAGGTCAGCATGGCACCCAACGAAGGTCTGGTCGGTCTGGTCGGCACGCGTGAAGAACCCCTGAACCTCGAAAACGCTGCGGATCACCCGCGCTACCGCTACTTCGCCGAAACCGGTGAAGAGCGTTACGCCTCGTTCCTCGGTGCACCGATCATTCACCACCGCCGCGTCGTCGGCGTGTTGGTCATCCAGCAAAAAGAACGCCGCCAGTTCGACGAGGGTGAAGAAGCCTTCCTCGTGACCATGAGCGCCCAGCTTGCAGGCGTTATCGCCCATGCCGAGGCCACCGGTTCGATCCGTGGTCTGGGCCGTCAGGGCAAGGGTATTCAAGAAGCCAAGTTCGTCGGCGTGCCGGGCTCGCCGGGTGCGGCGGTCGGTACCGCGGTGGTCATGCTGCCGCCGGCCGATCTCGACGTGGTGCCCGACAAGACCATCACCGACATCGACGCTGAACTGGCGCTGTTCAAGACCGCCATCGAAGGCGTGCGCGCCGACATGCGCGCGTTGTCCGCCAAACTCGCGACCCAACTGCGCCCGGAAGAGCGCGCACTGTTCGACGTCTACCTGATGATGCTCGACGATGCCTCGCTGGGCAGCGAAATCACCACCGTGATCAAGACCGGCCAGTGGGCCCAGGGCGCGCTGCGTCAGGTGGTCACGGAACACGTCAACCGTTTCGAATTGATGGACGACGCCTACCTGCGTGAGCGTGCCTCGGACGTCAAAGACCTTGGTCGCCGTCTGCTCGCCTACTTGCAGGAAGAGCGCCAGCAGAACCTGGTCTACCCGGAAAAAACCATTCTGGTCAGCGAAGAACTGACGCCGGCGATGCTCGGCGAGGTGCCGGAAGGCACGCTGGTCGGTCTGGTCTCGGTACTCGGCTCGGGTAACTCGCACGTCGCGATCCTCGCCCGAGCGATGGGCATTCCGACGGTGATGGGTCTGGTCGACCTGCCGTACGCCAAGGTCGACGGCATCGAAATGATCGTCGACGGCACACGCGGTGAGGTTTACACCAACCCGAGCGAAGTGCTGCGCAAGCAGTTCGCCGAAGTCGTCGAAGAAGAGAAACAACTGGCGCTGGGCCTCGACACCCTGCGTGACCTGCCGTGCGTGACCCTCGATGGCCACCGCATGCCGCTGTGGGTCAACACCGGCCTGCTGGCCGATGTGGCGCGGGCGCAGAAGCGTGGCGCCGAAGGTGTCGGCCTGTACCGCACCGAAGTGCCGTTCATGATCAACCAGCGCTTCCCGAGCGAGAAGGAACAACTGGCGATCTACCGCGAGCAGCTCGCCGCGTTCCACCCGCAACCGGTGACCATGCGCAGCCTCGACATCGGCGGTGACAAGTCGCTGTCGTACTTCCCGATCAAGGAAGACAACCCGTTCCTCGGCTGGCGCGGCATTCGCGTCACCCTCGACCACCCGGAAATCTTCCTGGTGCAGACCCGCGCGATGCTCAAGGCCAGCGAAGGCCTGAACAACCTGCGGATTCTGCTGCCGATGATCTCCGGCACCCACGAGCTCGAAGAAGCCCTGCACCTGATCCACCGGGCCTGGGGCGAAGTGCGCGACGAAGGCACCGACGTGCCGATGCCGCCGATCGGCGTGATGATCGAGATCCCGGCAGCGGTGTACCAGACCAAGGAGCTGGCGCGGATGGTCGACTTCCTGTCCGTCGGTTCCAACGACTTGACCCAGTATTTGCTGGCGGTCGACCGTAACAACCCGCGTGTGGCCGATCTCTACGACTACCTGCATCCGGCGGTGCTGCAAGCCCTGCAGACCGTGGTGCGCGATGCCCATGCCGAAGGCAAACCGGTGAGTATCTGCGGCGAAATGGCCGGTGATCCGGCGGCGGCAGTGCTGTTGATGGCGATGGGCTTCGACAGCCTGTCGATGAACGCCACCAACTTGCCGAAAGTGAAGTGGATGCTGCGTCAGGTCAATTTGAGCAAGGCTCAGGAATTGCTGGCGGAGCTGATGACTATCGACAACCCGCAAGTTATCCACAGCTCGCTGCAATTGGCGCTGAAGAACCTTGGGTTGTCGAAGATGCATCCGCCGGCGGTGGTCAAGGCCCTCTGAATCAAAAGCCCCTCATCGGAACGCCGCCCGCCTAACCCTCTCCCAGAGGGAGAGGGGACTGATCCGGGGATGCTGCGGACTTACGCCGACCTGAAAGGGCTGTGCTGAATCCATAATCGAAGCGCCCCGACCTGATAGTGCTGTGCCGAATCCATAATCGACTCGGTCTTTCAGGTCGGTGTATGGCGCAAGACACCTCGGTCGGCCCCCTCTCCCTCCGGGAGAGGGCTGGGGTGAGGGTCAGCTCTTAGACACAAACCTCAACTTCCCCAAGATGCCCGCCATACGGCCCAAAACTCCGCTCCACCATCCGCCGAGTCCCGTCCGCCTGAACGATCAACGCCGTACTCGCCCGCGTCCCATAACTCTGACTGGCAATAAACACACTCGACAACAAAGTCTCAGTCGCCAACCCCACCCCTGTATCCGGCAGCTCAGCCGACGGCGCAACCTGCGCATCACTCAACAACCCCAACAACCGCGCAGGCGTCGGATCATCCAGCACTGCACCTAACGCTGCCTTGGCCTTGAGCAACTTCGGCCACGGCGTATCCAGCCCGGCATTGGATAATCCGTAAACCCCCGATCCCAGCATCACCGGTTCCGACATCCGCGCATTGAAGTGCCACAGCTCATGACTATTACCGAGCAGCAGATTAAACCCGGCATATTCCGCCGCACGCCCGACCACTTCGCTCAAATAATCATCAATCGACGCATCGCCGGTCAGAAACCGCGCCACCAACTCACCCCGCGACTTACGCGCTGGCGCCTGCTGCGGATCGCGAATATTGGTCAGCGCGGCAAAGCGCCCGTTGGCGCCAATCCCCAGCCAACTCCCGCCGGCCTCAAGATCACGTCCGGCATGCACATGCGGCGCCTCTGGCCATGGCGCCAGTGGCAGGCTTGGCCGGGCGTAGAACTCGTCACGGTTGGCCGCGACGATCAGCGGCTGGGCATGGCCCGGGCGCCAGGCGAAAACAATCAGGCACATAAGGTGGTCCTTGTGTGTTTTTTGCTCACTCTACGCATCCGGCGTCCGTGCATCCATCGCCAGTGGAGCCAAAGGGTGTGCATCCGTTACCATGCCGCTCCGGTTTTGCGGATGCGGTCTGGGGAGACGGTCATGGAATTTCTGCTCTATCTGGCGCTGGGCGCCTGTGCGGGCGTGCTGGCCGGGCTGTTCGGGGTTGGCGGCGGGATCATCATCGTGCCGGTGCTGGTGTTCAGTTTCACCTTGCAGGGCTTCGATCAGTCGATCCTCACGCATCTGGCGGTCGGCACTTCGCTGGCGACGATCATCTTCACCTCGGTCAACGCCGTGCGTGAGCATCACCGTCGAGGCGCAGTGCGCTGGCCGATCTTCATGTCGATGGCCGTTGGCATCCTGCTCGGTGCAGGTTTCGGCGCGCTGACTGCGGAAGCGATTTCCGGGCCGCACCTGCAAAAGATCATCGGCGTGTTTGCCTTGATCATCTCGGTGCAACTGGCGCTGGACATCAAACCCAAGGCCAGCCGAACGGTGCCGGGTAAACTCGGTCTGACCGTGGCCGGTAGCATCATCGGATGGGCCTCGGCGATTTTTGGCGTGGGCGGCGGTTCGCTGACCGTGCCGTTCCTGACCTGGCGCAGCGTGCCGATGCAGCAAGCCGTGGCAACCTCATCGGCCTGCGGTCTGCCGATCGCCCTGGTCAGTGCATTAAGTTTCATGATTCTGGGGTGGCACGATCCGTTGTTGCCACCGCATAGTCTCGGTTTTGTTTATTTACCGGCGCTGCTTGGCATCGCCCTGACCAGTATGGTCTTCGCCCGCATCGGCGCGCGTTTGGCGCACAGATTGTCGCCGCGCTTGCTGAAACGGCTGTTCGCCGCTTTGCTGTTCAGCGTGGGTCTGAGCTTCTTGCTTTAACCACTTCGCAATCCTGGCTTAATCCTGTGGTGGCAGCGTCGCCCGGGAATTTTGGTTTCAACTCTAACGAGGAGTCGCAATGCTGCCTTACCCGCAGATCGACCCGGTGGCCCTGGCCATCGGTCCGCTGAAAATCCACTGGTACGGTCTCATGTACCTCGTCGGCATCGGCGGTGCGTGGCTGCTGGCGTCGCGCCGGCTCAACCGTTTCGACCCGACCTGGACCAAGGAGAAACTCTCCGACATGGTCTTCTGGATGTCGATGGGCGTGATCGTCGGCGGACGTCTGGGTTACGTGCTGTTCTACGATCTGAGTGCCTACCTGGCCAACCCGACGCTGATTTTCGAAGTGTGGAAGGGCGGCATGTCGTTCCACGGCGGTTTCATCGGCGTGATGCTCGCAGCCTTGTGGTTCGGCAAGCGTAACGGCAAGTCGTTCTTCCAGTTGATGGACTTCGTCGCACCAATGGTGCCGATCGGCCTGGGTGCTGGGCGCATCGGTAACTTCATCAACGCCGAGTTGTGGGGTAAGGCCACCGACGTGCCATGGGCGATGGTCTTCCCGCCGTTCAGCGATCCGGCGCAACTGCCGCGTCACCCGTCGCAGCTGTACCAATTCGCGCTGGAAGGCGTGGCGCTGTTCCTGATCCTGTGGATTTTCTCGCGCAAACCGCGTCCGACCATGGCCGTTTCCGGCATGTTCGCGCTGTTCTACGGCATCTTCCGGTTCATCGTCGAGTTCGTCCGCGTCCCGGATGCGCAACTGGGCTATCTGGCCTGGAACTGGCTGACCATGGGCCAGGTGCTCTGCGTACCGATGATCGTCGGCGGGCTGTTCCTGATCTGGCTGGCCTATCGTCGCGCACCGGCAGCACCGCTCGCGCCGACGGCTTAAACTACGAACCCCGGCGCGCGACGCCGGGGCTCAAAGGACACAGGTAACTCATGAAGCAATATCTCGAACTGGTCTCGCACGTCATTCAGAACGGCACCAAACAGGCCAACCGCACCGGCATCAACACCATCAGTTTCCCGGGTGCGATGCTGCGTTTCGATCTGCAGGAAGGTTTTCCGGCGATCACCACGCGCAAAATGGCCTTCAAATCGGCCATCGGCGAGATGTGCGGTTTTCTCCGTGGCGTGAACAATGCCGCTGAATTCCGGGCGCTGGGCTGCAAGGTCTGGGACCAGAACGCCAACGAAAACGCGCAGTGGCTGGCCAACCCGTTCCGTCAGGGCGACGACGACCTCGGCGAAATCTACGGCGTGCAATGGCGCAAATGGCCGGCGTACAAGCAGATCCCGCTGAGCAACACCGCCGCCATCGAACAAACCCTGGCCAACGGCTACAAGCAGATCGCTCAAGGCGAAGAAGACGGCCAGGCCTACGTGGTGCTGTACAAAGCCATCGACCAGGTGCGTCAGTGCGTCGACACGATCATCAACGATCCGGGCAGCCGCCGCATTCTGTTCCACGGCTGGAACGTCGCCCAGCTCGATGAAATGGCCCTGCCGCCGTGCCACCTGCTGTACCAGTTCCACCCGAATGTCGAGACCAAGGAAATTTCCCTGACCCTCTACATCCGTTCTAACGATCTGGGTCTGGGCACGCCGTTCAACCTCACCGAAGGCGCCGCACTGCTGAGCCTGATCGGTCGCCTGACCGGCTACACGCCGCGCTGGTTCACCTATTTCATCGGTGATGCGCACGTCTACGAGAACCATCTGGACATGCTCAACGAACAGCTCAAGCGCGAGCCGTTCGCCATGCCGAAGCTGAAAATTTCGGATCGTGTGCCGGAGTTTGCCAAGACCGGTATTTATCAGCCGGAGTGGCTGGAGCTGGTCGAGCCGAGCGATTTCTCGCTGGAAGGCTATGAGCACCACGCGCCAATGACCGCGCCAATGGCAGTGTAAGCCGTTGCATAAAACCCCTGTGGGAGCGAGCCTGCTCGCGAAGAGGGCGTGTCAGTCGTAGAGATGTCGACTGATACACCGCTTTCGCGAGCAGGCTCGCTCCCACATTTGGTTTTGCGTGAGTCTTAATGGCCGTGGCTGCGGCCTACGTGGGAATGCTCAACCTCCGTCGCGACTACCCCGCCACTCACTTCCAGGCGCTGCAAAATTCCGCACTGATCGGCCATCGGCCCTTCGCCACAACGTTGGCGCAGGTCGAGCAGTTGTGTCTGCAACGCCAACAAGCCATCAATCCGCGCCTTCACATGTTGGATGTGCTCGTCGATCAGCGTATTCACGCTTTCACACTGATCCTGCGGGCTATCACGCATGGCCAGCAGGCTGCGGATTTCTTCGAGGGTCATGTCGAGGGTGCGGCAGTTGCGGATAAAGGTCAGGCGTTCGGCGTGCGCCTGGGTGTAAACGCGGTAGTTGCCGTCGCTGCGAGCCGGTTCCGGCAGCAGGTTTTCGCGCTCGTAGTAGCGGATGGTTTCCACGGCGCAGTCGGTGAGTTTGGCCAGTTCTCCAATCTTCATGACGACAATCTCCAAAAGGGTGCTTGACCCTATAGTGGCTACAGGGTCTTTACTTGGCAACAGGCACCTTCATGGACGCGACCAATGAGCGATTCCCAGCACACCCACAAGCCCGGCGACGGACACGATCACAGTCATAAATTGCAGCCTGTGCATAAACATTCACAGGGTGGCGATGCTTGCTGCGGATCGAAAGTCGCTGCGCCGGCACCGGTTCATGCGCACGAAGATTCCTGCTGCTCGTCGAAAGCCGCCGCGCCTGCGCTGGTGCAACTGAGCGAAAAGACCAGCGCTGACGCGCGGCTGAGCAGTTTCCGCATCGAGGCGATGGACTGCCCGACCGAGCAGACGCTGATCCAGAACAAGCTCGGCAAACTCGCCGGCGTGCAGCAACTGGAATTCAACCTGATCAACCGCGTACTCGGCGTGACCCATAACTTGCCGGGCACCGAACCGATCACCGAAGCGATCAAATCCCTCGGCATGCACGCCGAGCCCCTGGAGGCGGGCGTCGAAGCACCGGCCCCGGCGCCAGTGAAAAAGCACTGGTGGCCGCTGGCGTTGTCCGGTGTCGGCGCCCTCGCTGCCGAAGTCATCCACTTCACCAACGCCGCGCCCACCTGGGTGGTGGCGATCATCGCGCTGGTGTCGATCCTCAGCGGTGGCCTCACCACTTATAAAAAGGGCTGGATCGCCCTGAAGAACCGCAACCTCAACATCAATGCGCTGATGAGCATCGCCGTCACCGGCGCCATCCTCATCGGCCAGTGGCCGGAAGCGGCGATGGTGATGTTCCTGTTCACCGTCGCCGAGCTGATCGAAGCGCGCTCGCTGGACCGTGCGCGCAATGCGATCAGTGGCCTGATGCAGATGACGCCGGAGCAAGCCACGGTGTTGCAGGCTAATGGCACTTGGCTTGAACAAGACGTGAAAAGCGTCGAGCTCGGTGCCCGTGTGCGGGTGAAACCCGGCGAGCGCATTGCGCTGGACGGTGAAGTGGTCAGCGGCAGTTCGACCATCGACCAGGCGCCGATCACCGGTGAGAGCCTGCCGGTGGAGAAAACTGTCGGCGATAAAGTCTTCGCCGGCACCATCAACCAGGCCGGTTCGCTGGAATACGCGGTGACCGCAGCGGCGAACAACTCGACTCTTGCGCGGATCATCCACGCCGTCGAGCAGGCCCAAGGCGCGCGTGCGCCGACCCAGCGCTTCGTCGATCAGTTCTCGAAAATCTACACGCCCGTGGTGTTCGTATTTGCCTTGGCCGTGGCGATCATTCCGCCGCTGTTCATGGGCGCTGTGTGGTTTGACTGGATCTACCGTGCGCTGGTGTTGCTGGTGGTCGCGTGCCCATGTGCATTGGTGATTTCGACCCCGGTGACCATTGTCAGCGGCCTTGCGGCAGCTGCGCGCAAAGGCATTCTGGTCAAGGGCGGCGTGTACCTGGAGGGCGGCTTCAAACTGGATTATCTGGCGCTGGATAAAACCGGGACGATCACCCACGGCAAACCGGTGCAGACCGATTACCTGTCGCTCGATCCAACCGCCGATGCCACCGCACCGGCAATTGCCGCTGCCCTGGCCGGTCGCTCCGATCACCCGGTGTCGCTGGCCATCGCCAATGCCGCTGTGGATAAAAACTTCGCCGCGCTGATTGTGGATAACTTCGAAGCGCTGGGCGGGCGGGGCGTCAAAGGCGACATCAACGGCCAGACCTACCACTTGGGCAACCATCGTCTGGTCGAAGAACTCGGCCTGTGCTCGCCGGCGCTGGAAGAAAAACTCTTCGCGCTGGAGAAACAGGGCAAATCCGTGGTGTTGCTGCTCGACAGCTCTGGCCCGTTGGCACTGTTCGCTGTGGCCGACACCGTCAAGGAAACCAGCCGCGAAGCGATCCGCCAATTGCATGAACTCGGGGTGAAAACCCTGATGCTCACCGGCGACAACGTCCACACCGCCCAAGCGATTGCCGCACAGGTCGGGATCGACGAAGCGCGTGGCGACTTGCTGCCGACCGACAAGCTGCAAGCCATCGAAGAGCTTTATGCACAGGGCCGCCGAGTCGGCATGGTCGGCGACGGCATCAACGACGCGCCGGCACTGGCCCGCGCCGAGATTGGTTTTGCCATGGCCGCGGCCGGTACCGACACCGCGATTGAAACCGCCGATGTCGCCCTGATGGACGACGATCTGCGCAAGATTCCGGCATTCATCAGCCTGTCGCGCAATACCGCAAGCATCCTGAAACAGAACATTGCGTTGGCACTGGTGATCAAGGCTATCTTTCTTGGGGTAACCTTCGCCGGGCTCGCCACCATGTGGATGGCGGTGTTCGCCGACATGGGCGTGAGCCTGTTGGTGGTGTTCAACGGTTTGCGCCTGCTGCGCAAATAGATGAGGAAAGGTTGTGCTGAGTGCCGAGCTGAAAGCGTTTTACATGGTCGCCCGCCTGGGCAGCATCACGCTGGCGGCGAAAAAACTCGGCCTCAGCCAACCGACCGTGACCACGCAGATCCGCAATCTGGAAAGCCAGTATTCGGTGGAGCTGTTCTACCGTGGCGGCCGGCGTCTGAGCGTCAGCGACGAAGGTGCGCGGTTGCTGCCGATGGTCAAGACGCTGTTGCAGCAGGAGGCCGACATCGAGTTTTTTCTGCGCAACAGCGGTCAGGTGCAGGGTACTTTGCGCATTGCCGCGACGGCGCCGTATTACATCCTCGATCTGGTGAAGACCTTTCGCGAGCGCTTGCCGCAGGTGGAAGTGTCGGTGGAAATCGGTAACTCGCAGCAGGTGCTCGAAGCGCTGGAGGATTACCGAGTGGACGTCGCCGCTTCGTCACAGTTGCTCGACGATGCGCGATTGATTCGCCGGGTGCTCGGCACTGATCCACTGGTACTGGCGGTGCATCGCAACCATCCGCTGGCGGCCCATGATCATGTGACATTGAGCGCACTGGCCGGGCATACCTTGTTGATGCGCGAAACCGGGTCAACGACGCGGCGGCTGACTGAAGAGTTGCTGGCCAGCGCCGGGGTGAGTTTCGGTCCGTTGCTGGAGATTGGCAGCCGTGAGTCGATCCGTGAGGCGGTGTTGCGCAATATCGGCATCAGCATCATTGCCCGGCAGGAAGTGCCGCATGACCCGCAGTTGCGCGTGTTGACGATCGAGAATGCGCCGCAGATTCCTGAATATCTGTATTGCCTGAAGGAGAGGAAGGGCGCGCGGTTGCCGGCGGCGTTTCTCGGCCTGGCGCAGGAAATGTCTCCGGCCTGAGATGTTCAGTGCCTGCGCCGGCCTCTTCGCGAGCAAGCTCGCTCCCACATTGGAATGCGTTCCCCCCTGTGGGAGCGAGCTTGCTCGCGAAGGCGTCGGTTCAAACAACCCAAGACCTGAATCTTCTGAACCAAAATCCCCGAATACCACTATCACCAGTTTTTGCCTCACCGCCACATGACGGACGCATTACAACTCTAGGATTGGCCCCATCTGCTTGATGAGGTCTGTCCATGAATCCTGCCATCGCAACTGCCCTGACCAACCCCGGTGCGCCGATGAAAGTGCGCGGCGTACAGAAACGCTTCGGCGCGTTCACTGCGCTGGATAACGTCTCCCTCGACGTCGCCGCCGGTGAGCTGGTGTGCCTGCTCGGCCCGTCGGGCTGCGGCAAGACCACGTTGCTGCGCTGCATCGCCGGTCTGGAGAAGCAGGACAGTGGCGAGCTGTACCTCGGCGACCGCGACGTTTCGCACCTTGCCCCACAAGCCCGCGACTACGGGATTCTGTTCCAGTCCTATGCGCTGTTCCCCAATCTGACCGTCGAAGCGAACATTGCCTACGGCCTCGCTGGCAGCGGTCGTGATGAAGTACGCCGTCGCGTCGGGCAGATGCTCGAACTGGTCGGCCTCACTGGCAGCGAGAAAAAATTCCCCGGCCAATTGTCCGGCGGCCAGCAACAGCGCGTTGCTCTTGCTCGGGCCTTGGCACCAGCACCATCGCTGTTGTTGCTCGATGAACCGATGTCCGCCCTCGACGCCCGCGTCCGCGAGCATCTGTGCACCGAACTGCGCCAGCTGCAACGCAACCTCGGCATCACCACGCTGATGGTCACGCACAATCAGGACGAAGCCATGCTGATGGCCGACCGCATCGCCGTGATGAACAACGGCCGCGTCGAGCAGTACGCCACCCCGCAGGAAATCTACAACCGCCCGGCCACACCGTTCGTGGCCGAGTTCGTTGGTCAGGGCAACTGGCTGCCGTTCCAGCGCAGCAGCGACACTCACGCGCAGGTCGGCGGAATGAACCTGCGCCTCAGCGACGGCAGCATCCAGCGCGCCTCGGGCCGTTTGTTCTGCCGCCCGGAAGCGATCAACGTCAATCCGCCAGTGCATGAGGAAAACCTGTTCCCGGCCAAAGTCCGCGAGATCACCTTCCTCGGCAACCGCTGCCGCATGAGCTTCGAACTCGATCAGTTGCCGGGCCACGCACTGCTCGCCGAACTCGCGCCGGAAGCCATGCCGCGTCTCGGCGCCCAGCAGATCATGGTCGCCTTGCCGCCGCGCAGCCTGCAGGTGTTTGCCTGATGAACAGCAACCTCGCGCTGCCGCTACCGCACAAGCAGGTGCGACAGTCTTCGAAAGCCGAGATTGGCGACCGCATTTTTGTCGTCGGCGGCAAGCTTCTCTTGCTGCTGTTGCTTGGCGTCGCGGTGTTGCTGCCGTTGCTGGCGATCTTCTGGCGCGGCTTCAGCAGTGAAGCCGGGCAGGGCGGTGGCTGGGTCGCGGCGAAGGAACTGGTGAGCAGCGAGAATTTCCACTGGCTGCTCGGCAACAGCCTGAAAGTTTCCCTCAGCGTTGCGGCCATCGTTGTACCGCTGGCCTACCTGTTTGCCTACGCGCTGCAACGCACGCTGATTCCGGCGAAAGGCATCTGGCGCGGGATTTCCCTGCTGCCGCTGATGGCGCCGTCGATGTTGCCGGGCATTGCGCTGGTCTATCTGTTCGGCAACCAGGGCATGTTGCGCGGCCTGCTCTCGGACAACATCTACGGGTTCTGGGGGATTGTGCTGGGTGAGGTGATTTACACCTTCCCGCATGCATTGATGATTTTGCTCTCGGCGCTGTCGCTCGCCGATGCGCGTCTGTTTGATGCTGCATCGAGCATGGGCGCCAGTCCGGCCAAGGCGTTTCGCAGCATCACTTGGCCGGCAACGCGACAGGCCGTGTTCGCCGCGTTCTGTCTGGTGTTCACCCTGACCATCACCGATTTCGGGGTGCCGGTGGTGGTCGGTGGCGACTATCAAGTGCTGGCGCTGGAAGCCTATAAAGCCGTGGTCGGCCAACAGCAATTCGGTCGCGGCGCGTTGATCGGCATGGTGCTGTTGCTGCCGGCGCTGTTCAGCTTCGGCGTCGATGCGTGGTTGCGTCGGCGACACGGCGACTCCATGAGCGGGCGTGCGCAGGTGTTCAAACCGGCACCGTCGAAACTGCGCGATGGCTGCTATCTGGCGATTGTTGTGCTGATCAGCGCGGCGTTGATTCTGGTGTTCGGCATGGCGGTGTTTTCCTCGCTGGTGAAGTTCTGGCCGTACAACCTGTCGCTGTCACTCAACCATTACCAGTTCAACGAAACCGCTGGCGGTGGCTGGCTGGCCTACAGCAACAGTTTGAAGATGGCTTTGGGCACGGCGCTGATCGGCAGTGTGCTGATCTTTACCGGCGCTTACCTGATGGAGAAAACCCGCAGCCAACGCGGACTCAACCTGGCCCTGCGCATGCTCAGTTTTGTGCCGATGGCGGTGCCGGGGCTGGTGCTCGGTCTGGGTTACGTCTTCTTCTTCAACCTCACGGGTAACCCGCTGCATGTGCTCTACGGGACGATGACGCTGCTGATCGTCTGCACGATTGCGCACTACCTGACCACCGCACAAATGACCGCGACCACCGCGCTGCGCCAACTCGATGCCGAGTTCGAAGCCGCCGCGCTGTCGCTCAAAGCGCCGCTGTACCGCCACTACCTGCGTGTCACTGTGCCGATCTGCCTGCCGGCGCTGCTCGACATCGTGCGCTACCTGTTCGTCTCGGCGATGACCACGGTTTCTGCTGCGATCTTCCTCTACAGCCCCGACACCATCCTTGCGGCGGTCGCGGTGCTGAATATGGATGACGCCGGCAACGTCGGCGGTGCGGCGGCGATGTCGACCCTGATTCTGTTCACCTCGGCGGGCGTGTCCTTGCTGCTGGCGTGGGCTTCGCGCGGCTTGCTGCGCCGTTCTCAAGCCTGGCGGCAAACCGCGCCCGGTCACTGATTCAACTCACTTACAGGAAAACGATCATGTTCAAGCCTATGGCCCTGGCCGCTGCTGTGCTCGCTACTTTCAGCCTGAATGCCTTCGCGGCAAAAACCGAGTTGACGGTGTACACCGCCCTCGAGGCCGAGCAATTGAAGTCCTACAAAGAAGCCTTCGAAAAGGCCAACCCGGACGTCGAGATCAAGTGGGTGCGTGATTCCACCGGGATCATCACCGCCAAACTGCTCGCCGAGAAGGCTCGTCCGCAGGCTGATGCGGTGTGGGGCCTCGCGGCTTCGAGCCTGGCGATCCTCGATCAGCAAGGCATGCTGCAAAGCTACGCGCCGAAGGACCTCGGCAAGATCGGCGCGAACTACCGCGACGCCGCCAACCCGCCAGCGTGGGTCGGCATGGACGTCTGGGCCGCGACCATTTGCTTCAACACCGTCGAGGCCGAGAAGCAGGGCCTGAGCAAGCCCGTGAGCTGGCAGGACCTGACCAAACCTGAGTACAAGGGCAAGATCGTCATGCCGAATCCGGCGTCGTCCGGCACCGGTTTCCTCGACGTCAGCGCCTGGCTGCAAACCTTCGGCGAGAAGCAGGGCTGGGCCTATATGGACGGTCTGCACCAGAACATCGGCCAGTACGTTCACTCCGGTTCCAAGCCTTGCAAACTGGCAGCGGCGGGCGAATTCCCGATTGGTATTTCCTTTGAATACCCGGCAGTACAGCTCAAGCGTCAGGGCGCGCCGCTGGACATCATTCTGCCGAAGGAAGGTCTGGGTTGGGAGATCGAAGCGACGGCGGTGATCAAAGGTACGCCGCATGAAGAGGCAGCCAAGAAACTGGCTGACTTCTCAGCGAGTGCTGAGGCGATGGATCTGTACAAGGAGAACTTCGCTGTCCTCGCGCAGCCAGGGATCGCCAAGCCGCAGACCGAATTGCCGGCGGATTATGAGCAACGCCTGATCAAGAACGACTTTGCCTGGGCCTCGAAGAATCGTGACGAGATCCTGACCGAGTGGCGCAAGCGTTATGACGGCAAGTCCGAGAAAGTGGTTGCCAAGTAAGATCTCCATCGACTGACAGGGCCCCTTCGCGAGCAGGCTCGCTCCCACATTGGATCTTCAGTGAACGCAAATGCTGTGGGCACTAAAAATCCCTGTGGGAGCGAGCCTGCTCGCGAAAGCGGTCTCTCATGCAGGACATCATCCAGATGACACAACACAAAGACCTGCTGATCGTCGGCGCCGGCATCCTTGGCCTGTCCCACGCCTATGCCGCCGCCAAACGCGGCCTAAAAGTCGCCGTTTTCGAACGCACCGCCACCCCCCTCGGCGCTTCGGTGCGCAACTTCGGTCAGGCCTTGGTCACCGGCCAACCGCCGGGCCCAATGCTCGAACTGGCCAAGGCCAGCCGCGAAATATGGGGCGACTGGGCGCAGCTCGCCGGTTTGCAAATCAAGCGCAACGGTTCCTATCTGTTCGCCCGCACTGAAGCCGAAGAACATCTGCTCGAAGCCTTCTGCAACGGTCGCGCCGTGGAACACGGTTACAACATCCAGTTGCTGCGCGGCGCTGCCTTGCGCGATCTGTATCACGGTCAGTTCAGCCACCACCGTGCCGCTTTGCACGGCATGGACGATCAACAGCTGTATTCGCGCGAAGCGATTCCGGCACTGATCGATTATCTGCGCCGCGACCTTGGTGTGGAGTTTCATTTCTCCACGCTGGTGCGCGACGTCGAACCGGGGCGTCTGCACAGCACCGTCGGCAGCTTTACGGCGAAGCAGATTATCGTCTGCTCCGGCCACGACTATCAGACCCTGCTGGCCGAGCCGATCGCCGCACTCGACCCGCAAATCTGCCGCCTGCAAATGCTCCGCGCCAAACCGCAGACCGAACTGAATCTGCAACACGCCTTGCTCACCGGCCTCAGTTGCGTGCATTACGGCGCCTTCGCCGATCTGCCGGAAGCGGCGGCGGTGCAGGCGCAAATCCTCCGTGAGCAACCGCACCTGCACGACAACGGCATCCACCTGCTGATCAGCCCGACGCCTTACGGCGAACTGATCATCGGCGACTCGCACCATTACGGCAGCGACCCTTCACCGTTCAACGCCGAGCAGGTGGATGACTGGATGCTCGAACTGGCCGAGCAGACGCTGGGCTGCAAGGTGCAAGTGGTCGAGCGCTGGCAGGGCGTCTATGGTTCCCGGGGGCCGGGGCCGTTCTCGTTCCTGCGCCCGGCAGCGGGGCTAAGTGTGGCGCTGATGCACACCGGCGTCGGCATGAGCGTCGGCCCGGCGTTGGCTGAGCGCAATATCGCGCAGTTGCTGGAGGAAGATTGATGACAGGTCACGAGCAAGTCGTCGCCCGGGTGTTCGGCTTGTATGAGCGCTTTGGCACTAGCGATTACATCGGCGAGCCGGTGTCGCAGATCGAGCATATGTCCCAGGCCGCTGAGCTGGCGATGGCCGAAGGCTTCGATGATGAAGTGGTGCTCGCGGCGTTCTTCCATGACATCGGCCATTTGTGTGCCGAGGGCGCGGAGAACATGGGCGGGTATGGCGTGGTCAGCCATGAACGGCTGGGTGCGGATTATTTGCGTGAGGCCGGGTTCAGTGAGCGTATGGCGCGGCTGGTGGAATATCACGTGCAGGCCAAGCGGTATCTGACGTTGCGTGAGCCGGGGTATTACGAACGCTTGAGTGAGGCGAGTCGGCGGACCCTGGAATATCAGGGCGGGGTGATGACCGAGGCTGAAGCGGATGCGTTTGCGCGGGATCCGTTGTGTGCGGTCAGTCTGCGGATGCGCCAGTGGGATGAGTTGGCCAAGGAGACGGCGGTGCCGGTTATTGATTTGGCGGTTCTCAAGCGCAAGGCTGAGGTTTTGTTGGCGGCTGAATGATTGCAACCCTCATCGGATCGCCGCCCGCCCAGCCCTCTCCCGGAGGGAGAGGGAGCCTACGGAGTTGTTCTCAGGTGATACATCGACCTGAAATATCCAGCCGAACTCAGGTTTTGAAAAGCCTGGAGATCTGCTCCCTTCCCCCTCTACCCCTTGGGGGAGAGGGCTGGGGTGAGGGGGTAGCGATCTAAAGCTCAAGCACCCGATCAACCAACGCCTCAATCTGCTCCTGCCGTTCCGCTTGATTCAATTTCGCCTGCGGATTGAGCGACGACCACTGCGGATGCGCCCGCGCCTTGCTCAATGCCTCCGGCAACTTGCCCTCTCGCCAGGTCTTGTCCTGCGGTGTCGCCACCTGAACCGCATCCATCGCCGCATGCCCACGCTGATCCAGCGCCAACACCAACTGCCGCTGACGCAACGCCAGCAGCCGCAACACCCCGTCATCCACCGTCAGCTCACGCTGCCCTTTGATCTTGCCCAGCAAGCGACTGCCATAACTACGCGCCGTCTGCAGCGCACCACCGGCAATCGCCCCAGCCAACGCCGCAGCGCCGAGGGTAATCCCGCCAACCAGCAAATCCACACCAGCCCCCGCCGCCGCACCGGCAGCAATGCCGCCACCCACGCGCACGCCGAGTTGCTTTAAGGTCTCAGGGTTGAACAAATCATCGCCCCAACGTCCATCCAGCAGCGGCAAATCACTCGCCGCCGCATCTTGCGGGCGGAACGCATACAGCTTGAGCAACGCCTCAACACACTTCTGCTCACGCTGACGCACAGCCTTGCGCAGCTCGCTGATCGCTTGCTGTTCCTGCTCCGCTTCGCTGACCACACTGCGTCGGCAAGCCGCACAGTCGATCAACAATTCAGCAATCAATCGCGCCGCACTTTGCTGACGCGCGAGGCGCTGAGCCTGTTGATCGGCAATCAACCGCTCCAATTGTGGCCGAGCATTCTCCAGCAACAACGCGAGACTTTCGTACAGCCGCCGCTCGCCATCTTCTGGCGGCGCCACGCTGTCGAAACGCACCAGCGCATGCAGCCCAAGCCGCGCCAGCGCTTCACGCCAATCCGGCTCGCGATGGTTGGCGCTGCTGACAAAATTCAGCACCGGCAGCAGCGGTTTGCCGCAACTGGCGAGTACTTCTAGCTCATCGCGATATTTGGCCAACACCGGTTCGCGGGCGTCGATCACATACAAACCGGCGTCGGAGGCGAGCAGTTGCCGTAGCACTTTCGCCTCCTGCTCGAAACGCTGGCGCGCTTCGCTGCCGTCGAGAAACCGCGCCAGCCGCGCCGGGCCATCGAGGCGTTCGCCGGGCCGCTCCAGGCGTTCGAGGAAGTCCAGCAGAGCGATGGCATCTTCCAGCCCTGGCGTGTCGTAGAGATCGAGCAACGGCTCGCCGTCCACCGACAACCGCGCACCTTCGACATGCCGCGTGGTACTCGGGCGATGGGAGACTTCGCCGAAGCCGACATCGCGGGTCAGCGTGCGTAGCAGCGAGGTCTTGCCGACGTTGGTATGGCCGACCACCGCGAGTTTCAGCGGCGCTTTCCAGGCATCAGTCATGGCCACTCTCCAGCCAGTTCAACGGTGCGCAATCGGCAAACTGCAGATCCAGCTGTTGCAGCGCGGTGTGCCAGTCGCCGAGGCGCTCGGCATCCAGTGCTTCGCCCGGTGGCGCTTGCAGCAGCCACACGCGAGTCTCGCCCGCGCTGCGCGCCAGTTCAGCGATCAAGGCGAGGCTGCCGCGATCCGGCGAGCGCCGTGGGTCGCAGGCAATCGCCAGACGTGCCGGCGGGAAGCGGCTGAGTTGTTCGAGGAGTTTATGGCGCGATTCGCGACTGTCGAGGATGCCGGCGTTGCTGACGTTTTTCGGCAGTGCGGGTGGCCATGGGCGTTGTTCATCGAGTTCGATGGCGACCAATAAGGCACCTTCGCTGGCGAGTCCGCTGACGCTGCTTTCGACGCGGTGCAGTTGCGCAGGCTCCGGGTCGTTGACGCCGAGGCGTTCGCTGGTTGGCATCAGACGTTCGCGCAGTTGCGCGTAGCCGGGCAGGTTCAGCTCCAGACGCAAGCGATCCCGACCACGCTTCCAGCGCCAACGGCAGAACAGCATCAGCAGCAGACGGGGTAGCACGCCATAGATCAGCACCGCGCCGACCAGCCATATCGCCCACATCTGGCGAACCAGGACGCGGTTGTAATCGGTGTCCAGCGTCACGCGAATCATGTCCACGCTCGGCGCACTCAAGCCCAGCGCATGGGGAATCACCGTCAACGCATCAGTCAGTGCCGCGAAGAAGTCTGCGCCCAGCAGCGTGCTTTCCCAGATGAAGTCATATTGCCGAGTGGCCATCATCAATATCAGCATGCTTAGCGCGCTGAACATGATCAGCAGCCACAGGCCATTGACCAGCGTGCCAATCGCCCAGCGATTGAGTTTGTGGCGTTGCAGCAAGACCAGTAATGCGGGGGGTAATTGCGCGGCCTTGGCGTCCCGGGCAAATTTTTCGCTGAGCCACAGCCACAGGCGGCCGAGCGCTGCTCCGTGTTCGCCAGCGAAAAGCAGGCCCAGTGCCCAGCTCAGCAGGAGGATCAGATTGACCCCGAGCAAGGTGCCCAGCGCCCAGAAAATATTGACCGCTCGTGTGCCGTCGCCGAGCGCAGAAAATGCCATGCCTGCGCCAGTGACGCAGGCCAGTAGCGCCATCAGCACCAACGCCAGACGCGCACCTTGCAGCCAGTGTTTGAGGGCTGCCGTCAGCCCGTCACGCTCGGCCAGCCATAAAGCCCGGCGCTGAATGCGGCTCGGCAGATCGCCGCCGGCCGTGCGCGCCAGTCGGTTGGCTTCCAGATCTTCCAAGGGGCCTGCGTGTTCTTCGCGCAGGCGCACGGTCTCGGTCAGCCAGAGGTTTTGCAGTGGAGTCAGTTCAGTCACGCGGCGTCCCGTCGCTTAAATGAGCGCTGAGCATAACCGCTGTGGCGCTTATCGGGGTAAGCACGGCTCTGGTATCCTCGCCGGCATGACTAAATCACTCCCTCTCAGCCTGATCGCAGCCCTCGGTGAAAACCGCGTGATCGGCGTCGACAACAGCATGCCCTGGCACCTGCCGGGGGACTTCAAATACTTCAAGGCCACCACCTTGGGCAAGCCGATCATCATGGGTCGCAAGACCTGGGATTCGCTCGGCCGGCCATTGCCGGGGCGCTTGAACATCGTGGTCAGCCGTCAGGCCAGTCTGGTGCTCGAAGGTGCGGAAGTTTATCCGTCGCTGGAAGCAGCCGTGGTTCGCGCCGAGGAATGGGCGAAGGAGCAGGGCGTCGATGAGCTGATGCTGATTGGCGGCGCGCAGCTGTATGCGCAAGGGCTGGCGCAGGCGGATCGTCTGTATCTGACTCGCGTGGCGTTGAGCCCTGAAGGGGATGCGTGGTTTCCAGAGTTTGATTTGGAGCAGTGGAAACTGGTCTCGAATGTGCCGAATCCGGCTGAGGGCGACAAACCTGCGTACAGCTTTGAGGTTTGGGAGAAAGCCTAAAAGCATCGTCGGAACGCCGCCCGGAGCCGGCTCGCTCCCACAGGGGAAACGCATTCCTATGTGGGAGCGAGCCTGCTCGCGAAGAGGCCAGATCAGGCAAAGATGAGCTTAAGCCTGAGCCAGCTCCGCATGCTCATCAGCATCCAGCAGCGCTTTATCAGTCTGCTGCATCACCTGACTGGTAATCGCGCCAGCCGTGATCGAACCGCTCACGTTCAACGCTGTGCGGCCCATATCGATCAGCGGCTCAACCGAAATCAGCAACGCCACCAGCGAAACCGGCAAGCCCATCGCCGGCAGCACGATCAGCGCCGCGAACGTCGCGCCGCCACCCACACCGGCCACACCCGCCGAACTCAACGTCACAATCGCCACCAGCGTCGCAATCCACAGCGGATCCAGCGGGTTGATACCAACTGTCGGCGCAACCATCACCGCCAACATCGCCGGGTACAAACCGGCGCAACCGTTCTGGCCAATCGTCGCGCCGAACGATGCAGCAAAACTCGCCACCGACTGCGGAATCCCCAGACGCCGGGTCTGCGCTTCAATGCTCAGCGGAATGCTCGCGGCGCTGGAACGGCTGGTGAACGCGAACGTCAGCACCGGCCAGATCTTGCGGAAGAAGCGCAGCGGGTTGATACCCGCCGCCGAAACCAGCAAACCGTGCACGACGAACATCAGGCCCAGACCGAGGTACGACACCACCACAAAACTGCCGAGTTTGATGATGTCTTGCAGGTTGGAACCGGCGACCACTTTGGTCATCAGCGCCAGCACGCCGTATGGGGTCAGTTTCATCACCAGACGCACCAGGCGCATCACCCAGGCTTGCAGGGTGTCGATGGCGTTGATCACTTTCTGACCTTTCTCGACGTCATCCTTGAGCAGTTGCAGCGCTGCGACCCCGAGGAACGCGGCGAAAATCACCACGCTGATGATCGAGGTTGGCTTGGCCCGCGCCAGGTCGGCAAACGGGTTTTGCGGGATGAACGACAGCAGCAGTTGCGGCACATTCAGATCGGCGACCTTGCCGGCGTAGTCGGTCTGAATGGTTTGCAGACGGGCCATTTCCTGGGTGCCGGCGACCAGACCTTCAGCGGTGAGGCCGAACAGGTTGGTCAGGCCGATGCCGATCAGCGCCGCAATCGCAGTGGTGAACAGCAGGGTGCCGATGGTCAGGAAGCTGATCTTGCCCAGCGACGAAGCATTGTGCAGGCGTGCCACGGCGCTGAGGATCGAGGCGAACACCAGCGGGATGACGATCATTTGCAGCAACTGCACGTAGCCGTTGCCGACCAGATCGAACCAGCCGATCGACGCTTTCAGCACCGGGTTGCCAGCACCGTAAACGGTGTGCAGAGCTACGCCGAACGCCACGCCGAGCACCAGTGCGAGCAGGACTTTTTTCGCCAGGCTCCACGTGGTGTGGCGGGTTTGTGCCAGACCGAAAAGCAGGGCGAGGAACACCAGCAGGTTGAGAATCAACGGTAGATTCATGAGATCTCCAGGAAAGACTGTGCCAACAGCCTTCCGGGGCTGCTGCGAACCGGCAAGCCTAACAGCTTGATTTGCAATGATTTAATACCGAAATCTTAGGGCGACCGTCGTTTTTGGAATAAGCGTGTGTCGCTCTCGGCAATGCATCTGGCGCGATAGGGACGCGGACGGTCGCTGACAGACGAGGACTGTCACACTAATTTGTTAGCGTCGGTCTCTTTGAATCAGGGAGAAGAGGCTTATGAAGTTCGCACCGAAATTTCTGGCTGTTGCACTGGCTGTGGGCATGGGACTGGCCACTCAGGCGTTCGCTACTGACCTGAAACACTGGCCGGCCGATCAGGCCAAAGCGCTGGATGCGATGATCGCCGCCAATGCCAACAAAGGTAACTACGCGGTGTTCGACATGGACAACACCAGTTACCGCTACGATCTCGAAGAGTCGTTGCTGCCGTTTATGGAAAACAAGGGCCTGATCACCCGCGACAAACTCGACCCTTCCCTGAAACTGATGCCGTTCAAGGACACCGCCGACCACAAGGAAAGCCTGTTCAGTTACTACTACCGCCTCTGCGAAGTCGACGACATGGTCTGCTACCCGTGGGTGGCGCAGGTGTTCTCCGGTTTCACCCTCAAGGAACTCAAAGGCTACGTCGATGAGCTGATGGCTTCGGGCAAGCCGGTGCCAGCGACTTATTACGAAGGCGATGTGGTCAAGAAACTCGACGTCAATCCGCCGAAGATCTTCACCGGCCAGCAAGAGCTGTACAACAAGCTGATGGAGAACGGCATTGAGGTCTACGTGATGACCGCCGCCTCTGAAGAGCTGGTGCGCATGGTCGCGGCGGATCCGAAGTATGGCTACAACGTCAAACCGCAAAACGTCATCGGCGTGACCACCCTGCTGAAGAACCGCGAGACCAACGAACTGACCACTGCACGCAAGCAGATCACCGCCGGCAAATATGACGAGAAGGCCAACCTTGGCCTCGAACTGACCCCGTATCTGTGGACCCCGGCAACGTGGATGGCCGGCAAGCACGCGGCGATCCTCACTTACATCGACGAGTGGAAAAAACCGGTATTGGTCGGTGGCGATACGCCGACCAGCGACGGTTACATGCTGTTTCACGATGTCGATGTGGCCAAGGGCGGGATTCACTTGTGGGTCAACCGCAAGGACAAGTACATGACGCAAATCAACGGCATGATGGCCAAGCATGCGGCGGCGCAGGCGAAAGAAGGGTTGCCGGTGACGGCGGACAAGAACTGGGTGATCGTTAAGCCAGAAGAGATTCAGTAAGCCACACCGATCCAATGTGGGAGCGAGCCTGCTCGCGAAAGCGTAGTGTCAGTCACCTTCTTCGTTTCTGACATACCGCATTCGCGAGCAGGCTCGCTCCCACAGTTTGATCTGCAGTGACTTTGGGATTTCGGCCAGACAAAAAAATGCCCCGCACTTGGCGGGGCATTTTTATTGCTGCGATTTGACGCTTACAGCCCGTCGAGCATCGCTTTGTTACGCACTGCACCCTTGTCGGCACTGGTCGCCAGCAGGGCGTAGGCCTTGAGGGCGGTGGTCACTTTGCGTGGACGCACCTCGACCGGTTTCCAGCCTTTCTTGTCCTGCTCGGCGCGGCGTGCGGCCAGTTCTTCGTCGCTGACCAACAGGTTGATCGAGCGGTTCGGAATGTCGATCAGCACCTTGTCGCCGTCCTGTACCAGGCCGATCGCGCCGCCGGCTGCTGCTTCTGGCGAAGCGTGGCCGATGGACAGACCCGACGTACCGCCAGAGAAACGGCCGTCGGTGAGCAGCGCACAGGCTTTGCCCAGGCCTTTGGATTTCAGGTACGACGTCGGGTAGAGCATTTCCTGCATGCCCGGGCCGCCTTTCGGGCCTTCGTAGCGAATGATGACGATGTCGCCAGCCTTCACTTCGTCAGCGAGGATGCCGCGTACGGCGCTGTCCTGGCTTTCAAAGATCTTCGCGTTGCCTTCGAAGACGTGGATCGACTCATCGACACCGGCAGTTTTCACCACACAGCCGTCGAGGGCGATGTTGCCGTACAGCACGGCCAGGCCACCTTCTTGCGAATAGGCGTTCTCGAAGCTGCGGATGCAGCCGTTCTCACGGTCGTCATCGAGGGTTTCCCAACGGGTCGACTGGCTGAACGCCGTCTGTGTCGGAATACCGGCAGGGCCGGCCTTGAAGAAGTGGTGCACGGCTTCATCGTCGGTCTGGGTGATGTCCCACTTGGCAATGGCTTCTTCCATGCTGCGGCTGTGCACAGTCGGCAGGTCGGTGTGCAGCAGGCCACCACGGGCCAGCGAACCGAGGATGCTGAAGATACCGCCAGCGCGGTGCACGTCTTCCATGTGGTACTTCTGGATGTTCGGCGCCACTTTGCACAGTTGCGGGACGCTGCGCGAGAGACGATCGATGTCGCGCAGGTCGAAATCGATCTCGGCTTCCTGAGCGGCAGCGAGCAAGTGCAGGATGGTATTGGTCGAACCGCCCATGGCGATGTCGAGCATCATCGCGTTCTCGAACGCCTTGAAGTTGGCGATGTTGCGCGGCAATACCGACTCATCGTTCTCGCCGTAGTAGCGTTTGCACAGCTCGACGATGGTGCGGCCGGCCTGCAGGAACAGTTGTTCGCGGTCGCTGTGGGTGGCGAGGGTCGAACCATTGCCGGGCAATGCCAGACCCA
The DNA here is from genome assembly GCF_900110195.1 of Pseudomonas sp. ok266. Classification (NCBI taxonomy): domain Bacteria; kingdom Pseudomonadati; phylum Pseudomonadota; class Gammaproteobacteria; order Pseudomonadales; family Pseudomonadaceae; genus Pseudomonas; species Pseudomonas sp. ok266. The sequence goes on from NZ_FOCU01000001.1 coordinate 533,649, forward strand.
GTGCTTCGGTCAGGCAGTTCATCGAGTTGGCGGTGAACATGCCGGAGCACGAACCGCAGGTCGGACAGGCGCTGCGCTCGTACTCAGCGACTTTCTCGTCAGAAGCGCTGGCGTCGGCGGCGATCACCATGGCATCGACAAGGTCGAGGCCGTGGGAAGCGAGTTTGGTCTTGCCGGCTTCCATCGGGCCGCCGGAAACGAAAATCACCGGAATGTTCAGGCGCAGGGCAGCCATCAGCATGCCCGGGGTGATCTTGTCGCAGTTGGAGATGCAGACGATGGCGTCGGCGCAGTGGGCGTTGACCATGTACTCGACGGAGTCGGCGATGATTTCGCGACTCGGCAGCGAATACAGCATGCCGTCGTGGCCCATGGCGATGCCGTCATCCACGGCGATAGTGTTGAATTCCTTGGCTACGCCACCGGCGCGTTCGATTTCACGGGCGACCAGTTGACCGAGGTCCTTCAGGTGCACGTGGCCCGGTACGAACTGGGTAAACGAGTTGGCAATGGCGATGATCGGCTTTTTGAAGTCGTCATCTTTCATCCCCGTGGCGCGCCACAGTGCGCGGGCACCGGCCATGTTGCGGCCGTGGGTGGATGTTTTCGAGCGGTAATCTGGCATGGAGCACTCCGGGCGGCTAATCAGGTATCAAAGGGGAGTGAGCTTCTATTGACGTCTGGAACACTCAGAAATGGCCGTGTGTCCGTGAAGTTGCCGATGACGTTGCGGGATCGCCGCTGGTCTCAGCCTGAGCTCATAAACCCGCCGGGGGATGAATGGCGATGAATCAGCCGATTCTACACCGCTGGCGTCTGGAGGGAATGGCGCAAAGCGTTGTTCCAGTGCAGACGGCGTGTATGGGATGACGACTGGCGGGTTTAATCACCGCCGGTCTGCGCCATGACGTTGCCTTCAAGGTTTTTCGCGCGACGGCTGAGCCGGTTGTTGAGCACCAGCGCGATCGCGCTCAGCAGGACAAAGCTGTAGCCCAGCGTCAATTGCAGATTGGCCGGACTGAGGCTGATCAATGCGCTGATCAGGCCGCCACAAATAAAGATGATCGTACTGCCCGCCGAGGCCGATGTGCCGGCGTTTTCAGGAAACAGGCCCATGGCCCGAGAGGTAGCGGCGGGGCGGGCAATGGTGGTGCCAGCGGTGCAGATCAGCATCGGGATCAACACCGTGGCCGGTGCCAACACATGATTGGCTGCCAGGTACAGCATTGCCAGTCCCGACAGCAGTATCAGGCTCAGCCCGGTGAAGATTTGCTGAACCGGCGTGATGCGTCGATTGAGTACCGCGGCGATGATCCCGCCGACAACATACGCCGCACCGTAAACCAGCAGGATCAGCGAAAAGTCGTAAGGCGCGAGTTGCAGTTGGTCCATGAAAATCAGCGGCGAAATCACGATGAACGAGAAGTGGCAGGCGAAGGCAAACGCCGAAATCAGCCAGTAGCCGACAAACTCGAAGTCGCCCAACACGCGTCGGTAGGATTGAAAGAAGCCGGTCGGCGAACCACCTGAGGCCGGACGGCTGCTCGGTAAAAACAGCCAGGCCTTGATCAGCACCATGGCGGACAGTGCGCAAAAGACCCAGAAGCTGCCGCGCCAACCAAGTGTCGCCTGGAGAAAAGTCCCGGCCAGCGGCGATACCGAAATGAATATCCCGGTCGCCGTGACCATCAGGATCCGTAACCGGTCGCGCTCTTCACCTTCGAACAGATCCTGCACCAGTGCCTGCGACAGCACGAAACATCCACAGCCCAAGGCCTGCATCACCCGAAATACCAGGAATAGCGTGTAATCGGAGGTCATCACGCAACCGAACGCACCCAGCATCGATACGCTCATGCCGGCGAGTAACAGGCCCTTGCGCCCGATCACGTCCGAGAGGGGGCCGATCAAGAGCTGGGCAAACGCGATCCCCACGGCGAACAGGCTGATGGACAGTGCGATGTCTGCCGGTGAACGGAGAAAGTGCGTCGCCATTGCCGGAAAGGAGGGCAGCAGCACGTCCAGTGGAAACACACCCAGCAGCACCATGGCCAGCAACAGGCTGACAGCGGCGCGGCGCTGCCTGGTGGTTGCCACGGATTGTCCTTTATCCATCGATCAGTCCTGCCTTGGCGAAAAGTTTCTGGTTATGGGGAAGTGCGAAAAAACCGGCCTTGCGTAGTGCGTCCAGCGTTGCGATGGCGCCTGATCGTGCACGGGCCCGGTTGGCTTGCACCGTTGCCATGCCGCCGACGATTTGTTTCACGTCACTGTCGGCGATGCCTGCCCCTCGCAGGCTCTGTTGCAGCCAGCGTTCGTCGGCCTCGAAAAAAATCCCGATGATCTCCAGCAGTGTCCGGCTCACAAACGCACGCTGGCGGCTGTTCATCGACAGCCAGAAATAATGGAACACCTCGCTGAAGTAGCGGCTGTGGCGGGCTTCGTCAGTCAGGTGGTCGCGCAGCATGTCGTTGACGCTGGACACCAGGCTGTCGCGGCAGACGTCCAGCAGCTCGCGGGCAATGATGGTTTCCGAGACGAAACCGAGCAGAAACCATGCCAGTGGCCGGTTGTTTTCCGGGGTGCGGGCGATCAGTGCGTTGAGGCGGCTGATGCGCTTCGGAATCGTCGGACGTCCGGTGAACCCGTAAAACGCGGCGATCTGTTCGGCGAGACGATTGGAGAACAGCGCGTGATAACCCTCGTCGGTGTAGAGCTGCAGCGCGGCGTGCTTCATCGGCAGAGGCACGTAAAGGGGCAGTTCCCGGTGCACGATGACTTCCACTGCACGATTGACGATGCGGTGTTCAAGCAAGGTGGTGTAATCGAGAAAATGCACCAGATGGTTGGCTGCCAGTCGATGCTGTACGTCGCGCCCCGCCGCCTGGATGGCCGGATGTGCCAGATAAGGCAGAAATGCCGGCGGGAACCAGTGGCGGGTTTGCAGTTGCAGCGGCACATCGGCGGGCAATTGATAGTCATGGGTACTGCTGCGCACCGAGGCCCGGCTTTCCCAGTCTCCCAAGGTAAATTTGAGCGCCCAGGACACCGGCGCTTGATCAGGGTCGGCCATCGACAGGGTCATGCCTGTCCCTCGCGCAACAGCTCGCGCATTTCGTGGCACATCACTTGCCCGTCGCTTTGTCCACAGCCAACAAAGAACAGCGGTTGTTCAGCACTGCCCTCGAGATTGAGCAGTGCTTCGACCTGCTGGTCGGCAAATGCGCCGGTCAGCCAGGTGTTGAGGCCCAGTGCCGTGGCGACCAGTTGAAAGGTTTGCGACAAGTGGCCCGCTTCAACGAAGGCCATGCGATAGGCCCGCGAGTGTTCGTACTTCCACCATAGCCGGTCAAAACGGGCGGTGATGAACAACCCCAGCGGCAGGTTGTTGATGAAGTGCTGACCGCCGAGCAATTGGCCCAGCGCTGGTTGAGGCAGCGGATTGATCCGGCTCAGGGTGTGGTCGGCCGGATGATAGGCATAGATGCCCGGTTCCAGGCCATCGACGTTCTGCACCAGGAGGAAGCCTTCGCAAGCGTTCAGGCCCCCCGCGGAAGGACTGCTTCGCCGTGCGCTTAGTCCTTGGGCGATGCTGTCGTCGCGATCATTGTCTCGTTCATGGAGATAACCGAGGGAAAGGTAAAGCAGGGTGCCGACGTCCTTCAGCGTTATCGCTGCACCTGTATAGGAGCGGCAGGTTTTGCGCTGGAGCAGAACATTTCCCAGACGGTCGTTATTCAAAGCGCCCGGCGCAGGCAGGGCGATACGCTGCTCGGGTGCTGGTGTCGGGCGGTCTGTAGCAGGCTGTGGGGTGGCCAGTACTTCGTTGCAGTGCGCCAGATATTGCCTGGACCACTCGTGAATATTCTGTGGGGTATGTTCGCAGGGAATATTTTGTGTGCCGATGTGATAAATCTTCGACAGCTCATCCCAGCCCCATGGCGGATTGTCTATTTTTGAAACGGTAAGAATATCTGCGCTCAATAGTTGTGTGTCTATTATGTTGTGCGCGTCGAACAGTTGAGGGTTGTTGATTAGTTGCGCAAGGCGAGTTGCATAGTTCAGATCAAGTTCGTGTTGTGTATGGTTTTTATAATTCCACACAACTTGTCCGGTCTGGCGCGGCAATATAAACAAGTAAGGATTGATGTGCATATTGATCGTTTCACTCTGGAAGAAGTCAAAAGGACGCCGGGTTGCCGGCACTCCCCAGCGTCCTGACTTACTTAGCGGGCTTTAGGGGCAACCAGAAAAGCCAGGTTTGCGATTTTTTTACTTTCCAGAGAAATACTTTTCATGATGTGAACTCCTTGTTCATTGATAGTTGAAGTCACCTCGTGGTGACAACTTCATAATAGTTTGTAATGGATTATTGGCAAGGGGATATTAGGTAGGAAATTTCCAGTAATTTTGTCGGAGCAATCTTTAGCTGAAAATAAACTTGTAGGGCAAGTTTCAGTAATTAAAAGACGTAAGGAAATGTCCTGCATGTCTGCGGGAATATAATTGTAGGAAGTCCAGGAAGATAGTGAAGGGAAGGGCGATGCCAGAAACCAAAACGGGGAGCCTGCTGGCTCCCCGTTATCCGCAAAAAATCAGCTGTTGGGCAGCAGGCGGCAGGTGATGCTCTTGATGTAGCGTGTTTCGGCGATGGCAGGGTGCACCGGGTGATCCGGACCCTGGCCGCCCCGCTCGAGCAACTGGATGTTGCGATCCAGGTGACGGGCGCTGGTCAGCAGGATGTTCTGCAGGTCATCTTCCGGCAGGTGCATCGAGCACGACGCGCTGACCAGGATGCCGTCCTTGTTGAGCAGGCGCATGGCTTGCTCGTTCAGGCGACGGTAGGCGCCTTCGCCGTTTTTCATGTCTTTCTTGCGTTTGATGAACGCTGGCGGGTCGGCCACGATCACGTCGAAGCGCTCTTCGCTGGCTTTCAGCTCTTTCAAGGCTTCGAAGACGTCGCCTTCGATGCAGGTCATCTTGTCGGCGAAACCGTTCAGCGCGGCGTTGCGCTCAACGCCGTCGAGGGCGAAAGCCGAGGCGTCGACGCAGAACACTTCGCTGGCGCCGAACGCAGCAGCCTGCACGCCCCAGCCACCGATGTAGCTATAGAGGTCGAGGACGCGTTTGCCTTTGGCGTAAGGGGCCAGGCGTGCACGGTTCATGCGGTGGTCGTAGAACCAGCCGGTTTTCTGCCCCTGAATGACCGGGGCTTCGAACTTCACGCCGTTCTCTTCCAGCGCCACCCACTCCGGCACCAGGCCGAACACGGTTTCGACGTAGCGGTTGAGGCCTTCGGCATCACGGGCTGCGGAGTCGTTCTTGAACAGGATGCCGCTTGGCTTGAGTACTTGGGTCAGGGCCGCGATCACGTCATCTTTGTGCGCTTCCATGGTCGCCGAGGCGATCTGCACCACAAGAATGTCACCGAAACGGTCAACGACCAGGCCTGGCAACAGGTCGGAGTCGCCATAGACCAGACGGTAAAACGGTTTGTCGAACAGGCGCTCGCGCAGTGACAGGGCCACGTTCAGACGGTGCACCAGCAGCGACTTGTCCAGCGCAACTTTAATATCGCGCGACAGCAGGCGGGCGCAGATCAGGTTGTTCGGGCTCATCGCCACGATGCCCAACGGCTTGCCGCCAGCGGCTTCGAGGATGGCCTGGTCGCCGGCATTGAAGCCGTGAAGCGGGGTGGCGGCTACATCGATTTCGTTGCTGTAGACCCACAGGTGACCGGCGCGCAGGCGACGGTCGGCGTTGGCTTTGAGGCGCAAGCTAGGCAGGGACATGACGTCGCTCCGGAAAAAAGAGCGGGAGTATAGCGTGTTGCGACTTGTGCCGGGTTTGATGAGCGATGAAACGCTGATGGCCTCTTCGCGAGCAAGCTCGCTCCCACAGGGACCTTGTGTCGATCCAGAATCTACTGTGTGAGCGAGCTTGCTCGCGAGACGGCCTCGAATGCTACGCCGACAGCGCGGTGATCAACTCCTTGCTGAACGCCGGAATATCATCCGGCTGACGGCTGCTGATCAGGTGACCATCCTTGACCACTTCTTTATCGACCCAGTTGGCCCCGGCATTCACCAGATCATCCTTGAGTGTCTTGTAACTGGTCATGGTCTTGCCGTTGACGAGCCCGGCGGAAATCAGCAGCCATCCGCCATGGCAGATCACCGCAATCGGTTTGCCAGCAGAGGCGCCGGTCTTGACCAGGTGCTGGGCATCCTGATCGATGCGGATGGTGTCGGAGTTCTGCACGCCGCCCGGCAGGACGATCGCGTCGTACTGCTCGCTGCTGGCGCTCTGGAAAGTCTGGTCGACCTCGAAGTCGTCCGCTGGTTTATCGTGGTTCCAGCCTTTGACCTTGCCGGCCTCGGCGGAGAGGATGTCGACTTGCGCGCCCGCTTGCTCCAGTGCCTGCTTGGGACCGGTCAGTTCGACCTGCTCGAAACCGTCTGTTACCAAAATGGCGACGCGTTTGCCGTTGAGGGAAGTGGCCATCGATAAGCTCCTGAGTCTGTGGGAGTTTGCCGCCGCAATGGGCCGGTGTGACCCGTTGGGCATTACAGATTCCGAAGCCTGGACGTGAATGAAAGTTCCTGACAATTGCCCACTGGTGTGTCGTCGTGCGGTTTTTAGAGGTTAGAATCGCCGCCTGTCCCAGAGTGTGTACTTATGTCCCAAGAGCTGACCACCGAACAGATTCAACAATCGCTGCAAGGCATCAGCGTGCCTGCGCAACCGCAGATCATGGTGGATCTGCAAATGGAGCAGTACATGCCCGACCCGGACCTGGAGGTGATCGCCAAGCTGATCGCCCAGGATCCCGGGCTGTCCGGCTCGTTGCTGAAGATCGTCAACTCGCCGTATTACGGCTTGAGCAACAAAATCACCTCGATTCAGCGCGCGGTGAACCTGCTGGGTAGCCGCTCGATCATCAACCTGATCAACGCGCAGTCGATCAAGGGCGAGATGAACGACGACACCATCGTCACCCTTAACCGCTTCTGGGACACCGCCCAGGATGTGGCGATGACCTGCCTGACGCTGGCCAAGCGTATCGGCACTCAGGCCGGTGACGAGGCTTACGCCTTGGGCCTGTTCCACGATTGTGGTGTGCCGTTGATGCTGCAACGGTTTCCCAATTACATGACGGTGCTGGAAAAGGCTTACGCCAATGCCAGCGCTGAATGTCGGGTGGTCGACACCGAGAACAGCGAGTTCAACACCAACCACGCGGTGGTCGGCTACTACACCGCCAAGTCGTGGCGCCTGCCGGAGCATGTCAGTGCGGCGATCGCCAATCACCACAACGCCCTGGCGATCTTCAGCGATGAATCGTCGCGCAACAGTCAGCTGAAAAACCTCCTGGCGATCCTGAAGATGGCCGAGCATATTTGTGCGTCATACCGTGTGCTGGGCAACCAGACCGAAGATTCCGAATGGAACGCCGTCGGCCCGCTGGTACTCGACTATGTAGGACTGTCGGATTACGACTTCGAAACTCTCAAACAAACAATCCGCGACCTCGGCGCGCATTGATCCGAGAACGCCATGCCTGAACTGCCAGAAGTCGAAACCACCCGTCGCGGGATTGCCCCGCACCTGGAAGGCCAGCGCGTCAGTCGGGTGATCGTGCGTGACCGGCGGTTGCGCTGGCCGATCCCCGAAGACCTCGATGTGCGCCTGTCGGGGCAGCGCATCGTGCTGGTCGAGCGTCGCGCCAAGTATCTGCTGATCAACGCCGAAGTCGGCACGCTGATCAGCCACTTGGGCATGTCGGGTAATTTGCGTCTGGTTGAAGTCGGATTGCCGGCGCTTAAGCACGAACACGTCGATATCGAGCTGGAGTCAGGGCTGGCGCTGCGCTACACCGATCCGCGCCGGTTCGGCGCGATGTTGTGGAGCAACGACCCGCTCAATCATGAACTGCTGATTCGCTTGGGGCCTGAGCCACTGACCGATCTGTTCGACGGCGAGCGCTTGTTTCAGCTATCACGCGGGCGGTCGATGGCGGTCAAGCCGTTCATCATGGACAACGCAGTGGTGGTCGGGGTCGGCAATATTTACGCGACCGAAGCGCTGTTCGCCGCCGGGATTGACCCGCGCCGCGAGGCCGGGGGCATTTCCCGGGGGCGCTATCTGAAGCTGGCGATAGAGATCAAACGCATTCTGGCCGCTGCCATCGAGCGCGGAGGTACGACGCTGCGCGATTTCATTGGCGGCGACGGTCAGCCGGGGTATTTCCAGCAGGAACTGTTTGTCTATGGCCGTGGCGGTGAACACTGCAAGGTCTGCGGTACCGGTTTGCGTGAAGTGAAGCTCGGCCAGCGTGCCAGTGTGTTCTGCCCGCGCTGCCAGAGCTGAGGCAAACGGCTGAAAAAGTCCTACGGTCTATAGTGAGTGGTCTCACTGTTCAGCCCGAAGGATCGTGCCATGAAATCCTTGCAAACCCTCGTTGTTACGCTGCTGCTGTGTTCCAGTCTGGCTGTTCAGGCCACGGAAAACGGCAGCGGTGACCCGCGCTACACCATCCAGAATCCACCGGCCTACGCGATGATCGGCGACTTGCTGATTGCCCGACCTTTATTGGTGGTGGCGACGGTGATCGGTGCGGGGGCGTTCGTCGTGTCGTTGCCGTTTACCGCACTCGGCGGCGGGGTGGGCGATGCCGGGCAGGCGCTGGTAGTTGATCCGGCTAAAGCCGCTTTTGTGCGGTGCCTGGGGTGTATCGGGGAGGGGTTTGAGCAGCGCGAGTAAGCTGAGCAGGGATTTCCTGTGTGGCTGACGGCCCTTTCGCGAGCAAGCTCGCTCCCACATTGGAACGCATTTTAAATGTGGGAGCGAGCTTGCTCGCGAAGAGGCCCGAAAGAGCGCTACAAATCCGGCGGATCAAGCCTTGCCAGTGATCTTGCGGTATTTCTCCATCAACTGTTCTTCAGTCTCCGGATGCGCTTCGTCCAGCGGAATGCAATCCACCGGGCAGACCTGCTGGCATTGTGGTTCGTCGTAGTGGCCGACGCACTGGGTGCACAGGTTCGGGTCGATCACGTAGATCTCTTCGCCTTGGGAGATGGCGGCGTTCGGGCACTCGGGTTCGCAGACGTCGCAGTTGATGCAATCGTCGGTGATGATCAGGGACATGCTAACTCCAGCCGGGGCGGCAGGCCCGGGCGCTATAAATCAATGCGCGCAATTGTGCCGCATTGGCGAGCGCAGTGCACGCGGCTGCGATCAAGGGCACGAGACTGCAATCTTTTAAAAGCAAAAGATCACAGCCTTCGGCAGCTCCTACTTCTTGAAGCGCAGGGTCAACGCATCAGCCACGGCCGGGTGGACGAACTTGCTGATATCGCCGCCCAGCGCGGCAATTTCCCGCACCAGCGTCGAGGAAATGAACGAATAACGCTCGGACGGCGTGAGAAACAGGCTCTCCACATCCGGGGCCAACTGACGGTTCATGTTGGCCAGCTGGAATTCGTATTCGAAGTCCGACACCGCACGCAGACCGCGCAGGAACACGTTGGCGTTCTGCTCTTTGGCGAAATGCGCCAGCAGTGTCGAGAAACCGACCACTTCCACGTTCGGCAGGTGTTTGGTCACTTCGCGAGCCAGTTCTACCCGTTGTTCCAGCGGGAACAGCGGGTTTTTCTTCGGGCTGGCAGCGACTGCAATAATCACGTGGTCGAACAGGCGCGAGGCGCGTTCGACCAGATCGCCATGGCCCTTGGTAATAGGGTCGAAGGTACCTGGGTACAACACTCGGTTCATCGCGTCGTCCTGGCGGGAGTCCGTTGGGGAGTCGGATGGTATCGCAGCCGTCCCGGTCGGCCAAGTCGCCTGTTGGGTAAGAAAGCACTATAGACGAGGCAATTAATTGGTTTTTTCACGGGTTTCTCAGCCGATCGGCGAGGGAAGTCGCCAGTTGCGCGGTCAGGCCATACACCGATAGCTGCGGGTTGGCGCCGATGCTGGTAGGGAACAGCGAGCCGTCGTGAATCGACAGATTAGCCAGTTGATGATGCCGGCCAAGACTGTCGGTGACTGCGCTTTTCGGCTCTTCGCCCATCGCGCAACCGCCCATGACGTGCGCGCTGCCCAGACGCGTGCGGTACAGCTCAAGGCTCAAACCATCGATCAACGTGCGGGCCTCGGCCAGGGTTTTCACGTAACGGGCGTCGGCGTGCATCGGCATCACCGCTTTTGCACCGCCGGCGAACTGGATTTCGGCCATGACGTGAAAAGCCCGGCGCAAGCCTTCCCAGGCGTAGGGTGACACCTGATAGTCGAGCACCGGCGAACCATCGCCACGCAGCTCGACGGTGCCGCCCGTGCTGTCCGGGTGAAAACCGTCACGTAGCAAGGCCAGCATGGCGTGGGTGTGCGGCAGGTCTGCCATGTGTTGCGCGCTCTCTGCGCCAAAGCCGCCGAGCAGGGTGGCAGCCAAGGCCGGATGCAACGGCGGCACTTCGAGTTTGAAGGCCATCGGCCCGCTGGTGCCGTCCTTCCACTGGAAATGGTCGGAATAGATCGACTGCGGCGCCCCGTAAAACGGGTTGATGACTTCGTCGAAGCGCGCTGCGGACATGTTCACCGGGTGCAGGAAGGTACGTTTTCCCAGGGTTTTATGTGGGTCCGCAGCATCCGAACGCAGCAGCAGCGCCGGGCTGTTGATGCCGCCGCCGGCGAGCACGTAATGCCGCGCCTTGACCGTGATCTTGCGCCCGGTCGGCGTGACGCAACGTTCGTCCATCGCCACGCATTGCAGGCCAGTGACCTTGTCGCCGTTGATCAGCAGCTTCTCCGCGCGGGCCAGATACAGCAGTTCGCCGCCCTTTTCCAGAGTCGCCGGAATGGTCGTGACCATCATCGATTGTTTGGCATTGGTCGGACAGCCCATGCCGCAATAGCCGAGGTTCCAGCAGCCGCGCACGTTACGTGGGATCACGTGCCAGCTATAGCCAAGTTGTTCGCAGCCTTTACGGATCACGTCGTTGTTGGCATTGGGTGGCACCCTCCACGGGGCGACGCCGAGGCGCTGCTCCATTTTCTCGAACCACGGCGCCATCTCGGCAGGGCTGTGACCTTTGACGTTGTGTTCCTTGGCCCAGTGCTCGAGGGTCGGCTCCGGGGTGCGAAAGCTCGAGGTCCAGTTGATCAGCGTCGTGCCGCCGACCGCGCGGCCCTGAAGAATGGTGATCGCGCCGTCCTTGCTCATGCGCCCGATGCCTTCCTGATAAAGGCTGCTGTAGGCCTTGTCTTCGAGCATTTTGAAATCTGAACTGGTTTTCAGCGGGCCTTCTTCGATCAGCAGAACTTTGTAGCCGGCAGCGCTGAGGATTTCTGCCGTGGTGCCGCCACCGGCGCCGCTGCCGATGATGGCCACGTCGGCTTCAAGGCTGAGATCGTCGCTCAGTTGTGCGCCGTTGTAGGTTTTCCAGCCTCGGGCGAGGCCTTCGCGGAACGGGTCGGGTACGGGCATCGATCAGGTTCTCTTGTTTTTGTTGTTCTGGCGGGCCTCATCGCGAGCAGGCTCACTCCTACAGGGGAATGCATTTCAAATGTGGGAGCGAGCTTGCTCGCGAAGGGAGCGACACGGTTTCAGACGCTAGGCGGCCCTGGATAACCGCAATGCGCCCACGATTCTGCGCGGGTATACCAGGCCATCATCACCATCTGCTGCAACGAGCTATGCCCCATGCGCAGTAGGTTCAGCGAACTGTTTTCCCAGCGCTCGAGGAAATGGCGCATGGCCTCGGGGCTGGCATTTTCCCAGCTGCCCCAGATCCCGGTGAGTGGCCCGCGCGTCACGGCCATGCCGAGTACGTCGAACAGTTGCCGGGTGAGCTTGAGCATTTCCGGCGACAGGTGATCAAGGCTGTAGTCCAGCGACTTGAGCGTGCCATCAACCGCGCTCGGCATCTTCTCGGCTGCCACGGCGCCGTCGAGCATCACCGGAATCAGTGCGCGCAGAAACAGCAGGTCGCCGTCGCGCAACGAGACAAAGCCGTTGGCCGCGACGCTCGACGAACAGCCACTTAGGCTGGCGCCGAGTCCGGCGGTGGCGAGAAACGCCGTGGCGCCAAGGCTGAATTTCAGCAGGCCACGGCGCGACAGTGCAGGTGTTTCGGTCAGGCTTGGGTGCATTGTTTTTATTACCCGGCGATGACAAAGGTTTAGCGAATGAACAGCTTCTGGATCAGTTTCTGAATCGATGTGCCGTAGGGCGGGTAAATCAGTCGGGCTGCGTTGAAGCGCTGTTTAATCAGCACGCCCTTGGCCTTGCTGAAGGTCAGGAAGCCTTCGTGACCGTGGTAGTGGCCCATGCCCGAAGCGCCGATGCCACCGAATGGCATATCGTCCTGAGCCACATGCAGCAAGGTATCGTTCAGGCACACACCGCCGGAATGAGTTTCGTGTAGCACCCGGTTCTGTTCGCGTTTGTCGTAGCCAAAGTAGTAAAGAGCCAGAGGACGTGGCCGCTGATTGATGTAAGCAAATGCCTGCTCCAGGTCCTGATACGGCACGATCGGCAGCAGCGGGCCGAAGATTTCGTCCTGCATCACCGTCATCTCATCGCTGACATTCAGCAGCACACTGTGCGGCATGCGTCGGCCCTGGCCCTGCTCGAACAGCGGAATCAACAGCGCTCCCTTGCTGGTGGCGTCGCTTACATAACCGTTGAGCCGCGCCAGTTGGCGTTCGTTGATGATCGCCGTGTAGTCCGGATTGTCGGTGAGTGTCGGGTAAAAACCCTGCACCGCCTGGCGATAGGCTTCGACAAAAGCACCGACCCGGTCTTCCGGCACCAGCACGTAATCCGGGGCAACGCAGGTCTGGCCGGCGTTGAGGGTTTTACCGAAGGCTATGCGCTCGGCGGCATCCTTGAGCGGGACATCGCGGGAGACGATGGCCGGCGACTTGCCGCCCAGCTCCAGGGTGACCGGGGTGAGGTTTTCGGCGGCGGCGCGCATCACGTGTTTGCCGATGCTGGTGGCGCCGGTAAACAGCAAGTGGTCGAAGCGCAAGCGCGAGAACGCCACGCCGATGTCGGCTTCACCGAGCACCACGCAGACCAGGTCTTCGGGGAAAATTCGTGCCAGCAGTTCTTTCATCAACAAGCCGGTGGCCGGGGTCGATTCGCTCAGTTTGAGCATCACCCGGTTACCCGCCGCCAAGGCGCCGACCAGTGGGCCGACGGCCAGATACAACGGGTAGTTCCACGGCACGATGACGCCAACCACGCCCAATGGTTGATACACCACTTTTGCCGAAGCGGGCTGAAACGCGATGCCGACCTTGCGCCGCGAAGCTTTCATCCAGCCTTTGAGATGGCGGTTGGCGTAATGAATGCCGTGCAGGCTCGGCATCAGTTCGGCGAGCAAGGTTTCGTCGGCGCTGCGATGGCTGAAATCGGAGCTGATCGCCTCGATCAAGGCCTGACGCTCGTTGCTGAGCAAATCACTCAGGGCCTTGAGCCATTGCTGGCGCTGGGCGGCGGGCGGCATCGGATTGGCGGCATACGCAGCCCGCTGCGCCTCGAACAACCGGTCCAGTTCGGCCAGCGGTTGTTGCAGCGTTTGCAGGTAAGCAACGTCGGCAGTCATGGTCTGCTCCGGATTTATTGTAGTGATGAACTTTTTAGAGTCTATGCTCTAGAAAGTCAAATGACTTCCTTGCACGGCAGTGTTTTATCCATTTCCGGTTAGGTCGTAAGATGCTCCCCAACGCACTCTGAATTAAAGCTCAAGCCATGGCCCCACGAATAAAAACCAGCGAGCGTATCGTGCTGAACAGCCTTGAACTGTTCAATCAGCAGGGCGAGCGCAGCATCAGCACCAATCATATTGCCGCCCACATGGAGATTTCTCCGGGCAACCTGTACTACCACTTCCCCAACAAGCAGGCGATCATCGCCGTGTTGTTCAGTGAGTACGAAAGCCTCGTGGACAGCTTTCTGCGTCCGCCGCAGGGGCGCGCGGCGACGGTCGAGGACAAGCGTTTCTATCTCAAGGAATTGCTCTCGGCGATGTGGCGCTACCGCTTTCTGCACCGCGATCTGGAGCATCTGCTCGACAGCGATCCGGAACTGGCCGCCCGCTATCGGCGCTTTTCCCAGCGCTGCGTGATTCAGGGCGCGGCGATCTACGAAGGTTTTGTTGCCGCCGGGATCCTTGATATGGATCGCGTGCAGATCGAATCCCTGACCCTCAATGCCTGGATCATCCTGACGTCCTGGGTGCGCTTCCTGTGCACCACCCGCGAAAACTCCAACCACCTCAGTGAACAAGCTATTAAACGTGGCGTGTATCAGGTACTGGTGCTCGAAGCCGGGTTTGTCACCGAGCAGGCGCGTGACGAGGTCAATGCGTTGTTCGAGGAATTCTACGTGCCGCTGGCCCAGGCCCTCGAAGACGTGAAATAAACCGTTCTGTTGAAATCCCTCAGGGAGCCCGTTATGCCGATTGCGCAACTGATCAGCCCCGAAGCACTGGACGCCCGCAAGGCGCAGCCAGGGCTGGTGATTCTCGATTGTCGTTTTGCCCTCGAAGACCCGGACTACGGTCAGCGCAGCTATGCCGAAGGGCACATTGCCGGGGCGAGCTTTGCTGACCTTGAGCGTGACCTCAGCGGTAAAGTGGTCAAAGGCGTGACTGGCCGTCACCCGTTGCCCGAGCCGGCGGCGTTGATCGAGCGGCTGCAGGCGTGGGGCATCAACAGCGACAGCGACGTGGTTTTGTACGACGACGGTCCCGGTGCCTACGCGGCGCGGGCGTGGTGGTTGCTGGCTTGGCTGGGCAAGCGCGACGGTGTGTTCATTCTCGATGGCGGGCTCAAGGCGTGGCATGCGGCGGGGCTCCCGCTGAGCCTGGATGCGCCGACGGTTACCCGTGGCAATTTCAGTGGCCAGCCGGACACCCGCCTGCTGCTCAGCGCCGAGCAACTGCAACAGCGCCTTGGTCAACCGGCGCTGACGTTGATCGATGCCCGGGCTTTGCCGCGTTTCAAAGGTGAGGTCGAGCCGATTGATCCGGTTGCCGGGCATATTCCCGGTGCGCAATGCACGGCGTTCACCGACAACCTCGGCAGCGATGGACGATTCCTGCCGGCGGATCAACTCAAGCAGCGTTTTGCCGCGAAGCTGGGTGAGCGTTCGCCAGCGGATCTGGTTGCGTATTGCGGGTCCGGCGTGACGGCGTGTCATAACCTGTTTGCCTTGTGTCTGGCGGGTTATCCGTTGGGGTCGTTGTATGCCGGGTCGTGGAGTGAGTGGATCAACGAGCCTTCGCGCGGTATCGCCACCGGCGAATAACCAACATCTGTGGGAGCGAGCCTGCTCGCGAAGGTGTCGGATCAGTCGACATTAATGTTGAATGAACAACCGCTTTCGCGAGCAGGCTCGCTCCCACATTGGTTATTCGTTGTCTGAAGGAAGCTGTCGGGCGCTGCGGTAAGCGGCGGGCCCGACACCATAAGCCTGTTTGAACTGTCGGCTCAAATGGCTCTGGTCGGCAAAACCCAATTGCGTGGCGACCTCCACGGGCAGGCAGCCATGTTGCAGGAGTGCGCGGGCCTGGGCGATGCGCTGCTGCATCAGCCAGGTGTGCGGCGGCATGCCGGTGGCGCGACGGAATACTCGGGCGAAATGGAAGGGTGACAGATTGACCGCCGCCGCGAGCTCTTCCAGCGATGGCGGCGCCGCCAGTTGCGCGCGCAGCAGTTCTTTGCCCAACAGCACCGCGCGGTGTTCCTTGCCGGCTCGGCCGGGCACGGGCACTGCCGCATGGCGCTGCAACAGCCGCAACATCATCTCGCGCCACACCGTCTGCTGTTGCAGCGCGGTGGTCGGGCTTTCGAGCAGACGGTGCAACTGCGCAAAGCCGTTGACCAGATCCGCATCGCGATACAACGTGGCGCTGAACGCCGGCAGGTTGCTGGTGGACAGCTCCAGCTCATCCAGCAGCGAAACGATTTGCGCGGTATCGGGATAAAACGCCCGGTACAGCCAGCCGTCCTCGGTGCCCTTGTGCCCGGTGTGCAGCTCGTCCGGATTGATCAGTACCAGCGTGCCGCTGCCCGCCAGATGCTCGGCGCCGCGATAGCGATAACGCTGGGCGCCGGCCATGATCATGCCGATCACATAGCCGTCATGCACATGCGGGGCGAAGCGATGCTCGATGTAGCGCGCCGACAGCAACTCGACCCCGGCCAGCGGCGCGGTTTGCCAGAAGCGGATCGACTCGCCCTGATCGCTCATGCGGACACGCGAGCCAGCCACTGCGGGATGCGCCGCTCCAGGTAGTAACCGGGCTGACGCAGCGAGCCTTCGACAAAGCCGACATGCCCACCGCGTGCCTGCAATTCGAAGACGGTTGACGCCGATAGCTCATTGGCCTGCGGCAAACTGTGCGGGAACACGAAAGGATCGTCCGCCGCTTGAATGATCAGGGTCGGCGTGCGGATCTCGCCGAGGAAATAGCGGCTAGAAGCGCGGCGATAGTAATCCTCGGCATCCTCGAACCCGTGCAACGGCGCGGTTACCCGGCCATCGAAATCCCAGAAGGTGCGCATGTTTTCCAGCGAGCCGAGGGCGGCCAGCGCGGCGAGTCCTTCTTCACGCCCGTCGTGTTGAAACTTCCGCTGCTTGTTCTTGATATAGGCGACCATCTCGCGCATGAAGTGCGCCTGATAGACCTTGGAAAATCCCTGGCCGATGCGGTCGGCGCATTGGTCGAGGCGAAACGGCACTGATACCGCCACGGCGCCGAGCACGCCGCTGGCGCTGCCGGTTTCCCCGAGGTGTTTAAGCAGCACGTTGCCGCCCAGGGAGTAGCCGACGGCATACAGCGGTGCCAGCGGTCGTTTGGCGCGCAGATGTCTGATGGTTTCGGCGAGGTCTTCGCTGGCGCCGGAGTGATAGCTGCGCGGCAGCAAATTCGGTTCGCCAGAGCAGCCGCGCCAGTTCAACGCAACACTGGCCCAGCCTTGATCAGCCAATGACTTCTGGATGCCCGCTACATAAGGCGAATTGGAGGACCCGGTCAGACCGTGTAACACCAGCACCAGTGGTGCATCGGCGGTGTGCGGGCCGTGCCAGTCGAGATCGAGAAAGTCGCCATCCTCAAGCCACAGGCGTTCGCGTTCACGCTCGATATGTACGGTTTTGCGCCACAGCGGCCCCCACAAGGTTTGCAGGTGCGGATTGCCGAGGCCGAAGGCGGGGTTGAAGCGTTCTGAAGAGGCGGACACGATGGTTCTCGATGCAGAGCGGCGACCCTGTTGGAAGGGGCGCCGCTTATTCGGACCGGTCGGTTAACCGGCGATCTCTGCCGTACGTTGCCACAACGCGTAATAAACCCGGCCGGATTTCTGTTCGCGGTGCAGGCGCCAGTTGCCCGGCAGGCCCAGCGTCGATGGCGCCGTTTCGCTTTCAGTGTAGATCCACGAGTCCGGCGCCAGCCACTGGCGCTCTTCGAGCAAGGTGCAGACGGCAGGCAGCAGGTTCTGGTTGAACGGCGGGTCGAGGAATACCAGGTCGAACGGTGTTGCGGTCTGGGTTTCCAGATAACGCAGGGCGTCGGCGGTCTGCACCTGGCCGTTGGTGCAGCGCAGGGTGCCGAGGTGTTCTTTCAGGCTGGACACCGCAATGTTGCTGGCATCCAGCGCCTGACCCATGGCCGCGCCACGGGACAGCGCTTCGAGAAACAGCGCGCCACTGCCGGCGAACGGATCAAGCACCTTGGCCCCTTCAACGTACGGTGCGAGCCAGTTGAACAAGGTTTCACGCACGCGATCCGGCGTCGGGCGCAGGCCCGGTGCGTCGGGGAAGCTCAGCTTGCGGCTGCGCCATTGGCCGCCAATGATGCGCAACTGGTTCACACCGTTGTGAACGTTTTGCGCAGGTTTCTTGGGTGCTCGAGTCGCCATTAGTGCTCCGGAACCCCGAGCGGTTGCTCGGCAGGTTTATCAGATGGGGCCGGTAACGGCTTTTGCGGCACGGTCGGGCCAGCGGTGACGATGACCATTTTGTCCGTGCTCAGGTGTTTGTTCAGAGCGTCGCGGACTTGTTCCACGGTCAGGCTTTGCGACTGACGCATGAAGTCATCCAGGTAGCTCAGCGGCAGATTATAGAAGCCCATCGCGCCGAGTTGGCCGACGATATCGGCATTGCTCGCGGTGGACAGCGGGAAGCTGCCGGCCAGTTCGCGTTTGGCGTCGTCGAGTTCCTTCTGCGTCGGCCCGGTTTTCAGGTAGTCAGCGAGCACGTCCTGCACCAGTTTCAGGGTGCCCTCGCTCATTTCTGCGCGGGTTTGCAGGTTGATCATGAACGGGCCACGTACCTGCATCGGGCTGAACGCCGAGTACACGCCGTAGGTCAGGCCGCGCTTCTCGCGCACTTCACTCATCAGGCGCGTGCCGAAACCGCCGCCACCGAGGATCTGGTTGCCCATCGACAGCGCGGCGTAATCCGGATCGTCACGGTCGATACCCAGTTGCGCGATCATCAGATTGGTCTGCTTCGACGGGAACTCGATATGGCCTGTGCTGGCCTTCGGTTCCTGTGGCTGGGCGATCTTCGCCAGCGCCGGGCCTTTCGGCAGGGCAGAAGAGACCTGATTGGCAATTGCTTCGGCGTCCGCCCGCGACAGGTCGCCGACCAGCGCGATCACCACGTTGCCAGCGGCGTAGGCCTTGGCGTGGAACTCACGCAACTGCGCGAGGGTGATCTTCGGCACGCTCTGCGGGTTACCGTCACTCGAATGCGCGTACGGGTGATCGCCGTACAAGCGCTTCATCAGCTCAAGGCTGGCGAGTTTGCCGGGGTTCTGTTTCTGGTATTCGAAACCGGCGAGCAGCTGGTTCTTGATGCGTGCGAACGAATCGGCCGGGAAGGTCGGTTTGCCAACCACTTCCGAAAACAGCTTCAGCGCCGGTTCACGCTTGTCGGTGGCACTCAAGCTGCGTAGCGAAGCCAGCGCCATGTCCTTGAAAGCACCGTTGCCGAAATCCGCACCGAGGCCTTCGAAGCCTTGCGCGATGGCGCCGACGTCTTTACCGGCGACACCTTCGTTGAGCATTGCGTTGGTCAGCACCGCCAGACCCGACGCGCTGCCGTCCTGGCTGCTGCCGGCGGCGAAGATCAGGCGCATGTCGAACATCGGCAGCTCATGGGCTTCGACGAACAATACTTTGGCGCCTTCGGCGGTGTTCCAGGTTTGCACGTCGAGTTTGCGGCTGGCCGGGGCCTTGCCGTCGAGTTCGGTCAGTGATTGCAGCTTCTGGCTGGTCTTGGCGTTGTCGAGGGCTTCGCTGGCATTGCTGTCAGCGCCAGGCGACAGGTAGAGCGCGGCAGAGCCGATCACCGCCGCGGCGATCAGGCCGAGCAGCAGGCGTGGGGATTTGCGCTTACTCATGAGTCGTCTCCAGTGGCAGGACGTGGGCGACGCTGAGACGTTCGCGGGTGAAATACAGCTTGGCGGCATTCTGGATGTCTTGCGGGGTCACGCTTTCCAGATCGGCGAGTTCGGTGTCCATCAGTTTCCACGACAGACCTACGGTCTCGAGTTGACCGATGGCGGTGGCCTGACTGGTGATCGAATCACGTTCGAAGACCAGACCGGCAATCACTTGTGCTCGCACGCGCTCCAGTTCTTCAGCGGACGGTGCGGTGGTTTTCAGTTGTTCCAGCAGTTTCCACAAGCCCGCCTCGGCTTGCGCGATAGTCTTTTTCTTCTGGGTGTTCGGGGTTGCCGACAGGGTGAACAGACTGTCGCCACGGGTATAGGCGTCGTAGCTCGACGAACCGCCGGAGACCAGCTCTTCGCCGCGCTCCAGTTGCGTCGGGATGCGCCCGCTGTAACCGCCGTCGAGCAACGCCGAGATCAGGCGCAAGGCGTTGACCGAGCGTTTGTCTTCAGCCGTGGCAATGCTTGGCACGTTGAAACCGAGCATCAAGCTAGGCAACTGAGTCTGCACGTGCAGGGTGATCTGGCGTTCGCCGGGTTCGGCCAGCTCCAGCGGTTTTTTCGCTGGCGGCACGTCGCGCTTGGCGATCGGGCCGAAATAGCGCTGGGCGAGGGTTTTCACTTCGTCCGGAGTAACGTCACCGACTACGACCAGCGTGGCGTTGTTCGGCACGTACCAGGATTGGTACCAGTGGCGCAGCTCCTCGACTTTCATC
The DNA here is from genome assembly GCF_900110195.1 of Pseudomonas sp. ok266. Taxonomy (NCBI): domain Bacteria; kingdom Pseudomonadati; phylum Pseudomonadota; class Gammaproteobacteria; order Pseudomonadales; family Pseudomonadaceae; genus Pseudomonas; species Pseudomonas sp. ok266. The sequence goes on from NZ_FOCU01000001.1 coordinate 553,834, forward strand.
CGGTCGAGGTCGGCCATCCAGCCAATGGTTGGCGTGTGGTAACCGCTGGCCGGGTAGGCCATGGCCTTGTAGCGCTCGTAAGCCTTGGACATCGGCTTGTCATCGGTGCGCAAACGGCGCTCTTCCTTGATGACTTCGATTTCCTTGGCGAACTCGTCGGCCGGCAGGCGCAGATTTGCCATGCGGTCGGCTTCCAGTTCGAAGGCTACGCCCAGACGGTCGCGGGCCAGCACCTGGTAATAAGCGGTGAAATCGTCGCTGGTGAAGGCGTTCTCTTCGGCGCCGAGGTCACGCAGGATCAGCGAGGCTTCGCCGGGACCGACTTTTTCACTGCCCTTGAACATCATGTGCTCAAGCGCGTGGGACAGACCGGTCTGGCCCGGGGTTTCGTAGCTGGAGCCGACCTTGTACCAGACCTGCGAGACCACCACCGGCGCGCGATGGTCTTCGCGCACGACGACCTTGAGGCCGTTGTCGAGGGTGAATTCGTGAGTCGGTTGCGGGTCGGCCGCCAAGGCCGAAAGGGGCAGGCAGACTGTGCTGAGCAGCAGGCCTGCGGCGCGGCGGGCTAGAGCATTCATTCGTTTTTTAACCTGTTGGGCTGCCCGCTTGGTCTTAGCGTCGGCGGGCGAGAGGGTGCTAGGATACTGATCCGTTTTACCGGCGACCACGCCTATCAGGTTTTCAGACCTGATCTGGCTGAATGGGTTTGCGGCAGAAAGCTACGGTTTATCGACTAAACTTCGCTTTTTCGCCGAATTTGCCGGTTTAGTCCTTCGTTTATACGATTCTTTGAGGTGCCGCTGGCGCCTCGACAAAATGTTGCGCGTGAACAAGCTGGATGAAACACAGTCTGTTCTGCATCGAATATTTATTTGCCGGGGCGCCCTTATGGCGCGTCGCTACCGTGAGATAGCCGTCCTCCATGTTTGGTTCCAACGACGACAAGAAGACCCCAGCTGCGGCTGGCGAGAAGAAAAGCCTGTTCGGATGGCTGCGTAAGAAACCGCAGGAACCCGTCGTCGAACAGCCGCCGGTGACTCCTGAGCCAGCGCCTGCGCCGGCTCCAGTCATAGAAGAAGAGCCGGCACCGATTGTGCTGCCGATTGCCGAGCCGGTGTTGCAACCGGTTGAGCCTGAGCCTGAAGCGCCTGTGGCGGCTGAGCTACCACTGACTCCTGCGGCTGAACCGTGGCTGACCTTGCCGGTGGCGGAAGAGCCGGTGGCGTTGGTTGAAGAGGCTGCGCCGCATATCACCCCGATGATTCCTGCGCCTGCTGCGTTCGTTCCAGAGGTTGCTCCGGCGCCGGTGGTTGAGCCGGTTGTCGAGCCTGCGCCGGTTGTTGTCGAGCCTGTTGCGCCCGTGTTTGTTGCGCCAGTTGTTCAACAGCCCGAGCCTGCACCTGCACCTGCACCTGCACCTGCACCTGCACCTGTACCGGTATCGGTCGTCGCTGCGCCAGTTGTGCCGGTTGAAGTGGTTACCGAGGCCCCAGTCGAAGCCCCGCGCACCGAAGAAGCCAAAGCCGGTTTCTTCGCCCGCCTCAAGCAAGGCCTGTCGAAAACCAGCGCCAGCATCGGCGAGGGCATGGCCAGCCTGTTCCTCGGCCGCAAAACCATCGACGACGATCTGCTCGATGACCTCGAAACCCGTCTGCTCACAGCCGACGTCGGCGTCGAAGCCACCACGCAGATCATCCAGCGCCTGACCCAGAAGGTCGCCCGCAAAGAGCTGGCCGACGCCGACGCGCTGTACAAATCCCTGCAGGCCGAACTGGCGGCGATGCTCAAGCCGGTCGAACAACCGCTGAAAATCGTTTCGCAGAACAAACCGTTCGTGATTCTGGTGGTTGGCGTTAACGGCGCTGGCAAGACCACCACCATCGGCAAACTGGCGAAGAAGCTGCAACTGGAAGGCAAGAAAGTCATGCTCGCTGCCGGTGACACCTTCCGCGCCGCTGCCGTAGAGCAACTTCAGGTCTGGGGCGAGCGCAACAAGATTCCGGTCATCGCCCAGCACACCGGCGCCGACTCGGCTTCGGTGATCTTCGACGCCGTGCAGGCCGCCAAGGCCCGTGGCATCGACGTGTTGATCGCTGACACTGCCGGTCGTCTGCACACCAAAGACAACCTGATGGAAGAACTGAAAAAGGTTCGCCGGGTCATCGGCAAGCTTGATGCAGACGCGCCGCACGAAGTGCTGCTGGTGCTCGACGCCGGCACCGGCCAGAACGCCATCAACCAGGCCAAGCAATTCAACCAGACCGTCGAACTGACCGGCCTGGTGCTGACCAAGCTCGACGGTACCGCCAAGGGCGGCGTGATTTTCGCCCTGGCCAAGCAGTTCGGCTTACCGATCCGCTACATCGGCGTCGGTGAAGGCATCGACGATTTGCGTACCTTTGAAGCCGAACCCTTTGTCCAGGCACTGTTTGCCGAGCGGGAGCGTTCATGATTCGTTTCGAACAGGTCGGTAAACGCTACCCGAACGGTCACGTCGGCTTGCATGAGCTGAGCTTTCGAGTCCGTCGTGGCGAGTTCTTGTTTGTCACCGGCCACTCCGGCGCCGGTAAATCCACGTTGTTGCGCCTGTTGCTGGCGATGGAGCGTCCGACCAGCGGCAAACTGCTGCTGGCCGGGCAAGACCTGAGCACCATCAGCAACGCGCAGATTCCGTTCCTGCGTCGGCAGATCGGCGTGGTGTTCCAGAATCACCAACTGCTGTTCGATCGCACGGTGTTCAACAACGTCGCCTTGCCGCTGCAGATTCTTGGCTTGTCCAAGGCCGAAATCGCCAAGCGTGTCGACTCGGCGCTGGAGCGCGTGGCGCTGTCGGATAAAACCGATCTGTACCCGGGCGACCTGTCCACCGGTCAGCAACAGCGCGTCGGCATCGCCCGCGCCATCGTGCACCGCCCGGCCTTGCTGCTGGCGGACGAACCGACCGGTAACCTCGACCCGCGTCTGGCGGCGGAAATCATGGGCGTATTCGAAGACATCAACCGTCTGGGCACCAGCGTGCTGATCGCCAGTCACGACCTGGCACTGATCGCGCGCATGCGTCACCGCATGCTGACCCTCCAACGCGGCCGATTGATTGGCGACGGGGAGGCCGGGGAATGAGTGCGACACGCAGTCCGAAGGTTTCCGAACGCGTGGCCCCGAAAGCCGCCGATCCGCAGCCACCGAAGAAGAAAAAACACGACGAAGACGATGGCCCGGACTTCGCCACGCTGTTCCGTGCCTGGGTCGAAAGCCATCGCGCCAGTCTGCTCGACAGCCTGCGTCGTCTCGGCAAGCAGCCGATCGGCAGCTTCTTCACCTGCATGGTGATGGCGGTCGCGCTGAGTCTGCCAATGGGCTTGTCCCTGTTGCTCAACAACGTCGAGCGTCTTGGCGGTTCGTGGCAGCGTGCGGCGCAGATTTCGCTGTATCTGCAACTCGACGCCAGCCCGGAGCAGGGCGAGTCGTTGCGCGAGCAGATCAAAGGCATGCCCGGCGTAGCGGATGCTGAATATGTCGGCCGCGATCAGGCGCTGGAAGAGTTTCAGCAGCAATCCGGGTTGGGCGAAGCCCTGCGCGAGCTGCCGGAGAACCCGTTGCCGGGCGTGGTGCTGGTCACCCCGAACGAGGTCGACAAGCCGACGCTGGAAGCATTAAGACAAAAACTTTCCGAATTGCCCAAGGTACAACAGGCGCAACTTGATCTAGTCTGGGTCGAGCGTTTGGCCGCGATCCTCAAGCTTGGCGATCGTTTTGTCTTCGGTCTGACGGTGCTGCTGGTTTCTGCATTACTTTTGGTGATAGGCAATACCATTCGTCTTCATATTGAAAACCGCCGCACCGAGATAGAAGTGATTAAACTCGTCGGCGGCACTGACAGTTATGTGCGTCGCCCTTTCCTTTATATGGGCGCGTTGTATGGCTTCGGTGCGGGGCTACTGTCCTGGGGTGTATTGGCGTTCGGCCTGAACTGGCTGAACGACGCGGTGGTTGGACTGGCCGGCTTGTACGGCAGTGATTTCGCGCTGGCCGGAGTGCCAGTTGCCGACGGTCTGTCGCTCTTGCTTGGCGCGGTGCTGTTGGGTTATATCGGTGCATGGATTGCAGTCGCACGCCATCTCAGGGAGCTGGCGCCGAAGTAGAATCTTTTTTGCGCGTGATTGACCTCGCGGTTTTTTTGGGAACTTGCACTTGAATTCCCGGTCAATTTTTCGCAGTGCCGAGAGGCACGAGTATGTAAGTGGGAGGTTTTTTCGTATGACCAATTCTTTGCAACCTGCGTATGCGTTGGTTCCGGGTGCGAACCTGGAAGCCTACGTGCACACCGTCAACAGCATTCCATTGCTGACGCCGGAGCAGGAGCGTGAACTGGCCGAGAGTCTCTACTATGAGCAGGATTTGGGGGCGGCTCGGCAGATGGTGCTCGCCCACCTGCGTTTTGTCGTACACATTGCCCGTAGCTATTCCGGCTACGGTCTGGCTCAGGCTGACCTGATCCAGGAAGGTAACGTCGGCCTGATGAAGGCCGTGAAGCGCTTCAACCCGGAAATGGGTGTGCGTCTGGTGTCGTTCGCCGTGCACTGGATCAAGGCGGAAATTCACGAGTTCATCCTGCGCAACTGGCGCATTGTGAAAGTCGCGACCACCAAGGCCCAGCGCAAGCTGTTCTTCAACCTGCGCAGCCAGAAAAAACGTCTGGCGTGGCTGAACAACGAGGAAGTCCACCGTGTGGCGGAAAGCCTCGGCGTCGAGCCGCGTGAAGTGCGCGAAATGGAAAGTCGCCTGACCGGCCATGACATGGCCTTCGACCCGGCTGCTGAAGCCGACGACGACAGCGCTTTCCAGTCGCCGGCCAACTACCTGGAAGACCACCGGTACGACCCGGCGCGTCAACTGGAAGATGCCGACTGGAGCGACAACTCCAATCACAACCTGCACGAAGCGCTGGAAGTGCTGGACGAACGTAGCCGCGACATCCTCTACCAGCGCTGGCTGGCCGAAGAGAAAGCCACGCTGCACGATCTGGCGCAGAAGTACAACGTGTCGGCCGAGCGGATCCGTCAGCTCGAGAAGAGCGCGATGAACAAGCTCAAGTTGTCGATCGCCGCATAACCGGCGAGCAGGCAATAAAAAAACGCCCCGATCAGCGATGATCGGGGCGTTTTCATTTCCGGCTTCACACAAAACCCATGTGAGAGCGAGCTTGCTCGCGAAAGCGGAGTGTCAGTCACCGCCACTGCTGGATGATCCACCGCATTCGCGAGCAAGCTCGCTCCCACAGGGGATCTTCAGCGTTATTCAGACCAAGGTGCGCGGCGGGAATCGTTGAGCCCCAACAGATAACTATCCCCACCCAACTGACTCATCTGCTGACGAATCCACCCGGCCCGGCGCGAGACATAAGCGGTCGGATGGCTAGCGCTCCACACCCGAGGGTTGGGCAGAACAGCCGCCAGATAACTCGCCTGCTGCCGCGACAACGACTTTGCGCTCACACCAAAGTGATGGCGGGCTGCGGCTTCGGCGCCAAACACCCCGTCATCCCACTCGACGCTGTTGAGATACACCTCAAGGATCCGCTGCTTGGGCCAGAACACCTCGATCAGCGCGGTAAACCACGCCTCCAGGCCTTTACGCAGATAGCTGCGGCCGGCCCACAGAAACAGGTTTTTCGACACCTGCTGGCTCAAGGTGCTGGCGCCGCGAATCGACCCGCCAAGCTCGTTGTGGGCCAACGCTGCCTGGATCGCACTGAAATCAAAGCCCCAATGCTCGGGAAACTTCTGATCCTCACCGGCCATGACCGCGACTTTGAGGTCATCGGAGATCTCGTCCCACGGCTTCCACGTGCGTTGCAGGTCAATCGGCTCGCCATCGACCCAGGATTCGACCTTGCGCTCGACCATCAACGCCGTGCCCGGCGGCGGCACGAAGCGAAACACCAGCACCAGCAAGACGCTGCCGCCGGCGAACCAGAGCAGGGCCTTCGTGAGACGACGGAAAATAGTACGCAGCATAGAGATGGCTTGGCCGAACCGGTGGAGCGGGCCATTATACAGACCCTGCCGATTGCGTCTGACTGGAGTTCCCAATGCTGCGTGGCTTTTTGATGCTGGCCGCTTTTTTTGGTTTTACCGGGGTCGCTTTGGGCGCATTCGCAGCCCACGGCCTGAAAAACCGCCTGACACCCGAGTATCTGGCAATTTTCCACACCGGCGTCACCTATCAATTGGTGCACACCTTGGCGCTGTTTGGTGTGGCGCTGTTGGCCACGCAGATTCAGGGCCGACTGGTCACTTGGGCCGGCGTGTCATTCACCATTGGCATCCTGTTGTTCTCCGGCAGTCTGTATGTGCTGACCATGACCGGCATCAGCAAGCTCGGCATCATCACCCCATTTGGTGGCCTGGCGTTCATGATTGGCTGGCTATGCCTGGGCCTCGCCGCCTGGCGCTTGCAACCAACCGCTTGACGCTTGGTGCTGACCTTTAGGTCATGATCGGGCTAGAATGCCAGCCCCTAAAAATGATGGCGGCGTTACGCATGCGCATTCAGTTGAACGGCGAATCCCTTGAACTGCCCGACGGCGAGACCGTTGCGGCCCTGATCACTCGTCTGGAACTGACCGGACGTCGAGTGGCAGTCGAACTCAATCTGGATATCGTCCCGCGCAGCCAGCATGCCGACACCACCCTCAATGATGGTGACAACGTCGAAGTGGTGCACGCCATCGGCGGCGGCTGATCGCCAGGTCTGCAAGGGCACAGAATTCTGCAAGACCCTCACTCCTAAAGAGGATTCCCCATGAGCATCGTTCGTAGCGACAAGCCTTTTGTACTGGCCGGTCGTACTTACCAGTCGCGTTTGCTGGTCGGTACCGGCAAGTACCGTGACATGGAAGAAACCCGTCAGGCCATCGAAGCCTCGGGTGCCGAGATCGTCACCTTCGCCGTGCGCCGCACCAACCTGGGCCAGATCGAAGGCGAACCGAACCTGCTCGACGTGCTGTCGCCGGAGCGCTACACCTTCCTGCCGAACACCGCCGGTTGTTACGACGCCATCGAAGCTGTGCGCACCTGCCGCCTGGCCCGTGAGCTGCTCGATGGCCACAACCTGGTGAAGCTGGAAGTACTGGCCGACCAGAAGACCCTGTTCCCTAACGTCATCGAAACCCTCAAGGCCGCGGTAACGCTGGTCAAGGAAGGCTTCGACGTGATGGTTTACACCAGCGATGACCCGATCATCGCCCGCCAACTGGCGGAAATCGGCTGCATCGCGGTCATGCCGCTGGCCGGTCTGATCGGTTCCGGTATGGGGATCTGCAACCCGTACAACCTGCAGATCATCCTCGAAGAAGCCAAAATCCCTGTGCTGGTCGATGCCGGTGTCGGCACTGCGTCCGATGCGACCATCGCCATGGAACTGGGTTGCGATGCGGTGCTGATGAACTCGGCCATCGCCCACGCCCAGCAGCCGGTGATGATGGCTGAAGCCATGAAACACGCCATCGTTGCAGGCCGTCTGGCCTACCTCGCTGGCCGTATGCCGAAAAAACTCTATGCCAGCGCCTCTTCGCCGCTGGATGGTCTGATCAAGTAAGAGCCATTGATGACTGAATCGAACGACACGCCTGTCCAGACGGAAGAGGGCGACGAGCGCCAACACCGCCGCATCAAGAGCTTCGTGATGCGCGCCGGGCGCATGACCGAAGGCCAGCAACGCGGCCTGGATCAGGGCGCGCCGCTGTACGTGCTGCCGCTGGCCGACGCGCCGGTGGATTACGATCAAGTGTTCGGCCGTTCGGCACCGCGCTCGCTGGAGATCGGTTTCGGCATGGGCCACTCGCTGCTGGAAATGGCCGCGGCCGCGCCGGATCAGGATTTCATCGGCGTGGAAGTTCACCGTCCGGGGGTTGGCGCGTTGCTCAATGGCGTGCTGACTCAGGGCCTGACCAACCTGCGGGTCTACGATTGCGACGCGATCGAAGTGCTTAACCGCTGCATCGCCGACAACAGCCTCGATCGCCTGATGCTGTTCTTCCCGGACCCATGGCACAAGAGCCGTCACCACAAGCGTCGTATCGTTCAGGCCTCGTTCGCTGAACTGGTGCGCAGCAAGTTGAAGGTTGGCGGCATCCTGCACATGGCCACCGACTGGGAACCGTACGCCGAGTACATGCTGGAAGTGATGAGCGTCGCCCCGGGCTACCGCAACCTCGCCGAAGACGGCAAGTGCGTACCACGCCCGGCCGAACGCCCGATCACCAAGTTCGAACGCCGCGGCGAACGTCTTGGCCATGGCGTGTGGGACCTGAAGTTCGAAAAACAGTCCTAAGCATCACGCGGTAAAAATGTAGGAGTGAGCCTGCTCGCGATTGCGGGCTGACAGTCACCGAAGAGGTTGAATGTCAGACCGCAATCGCGAGCAGGCTCACTCCTACAGTCGTTTTGGGTGTGCTGAAAGATCAGCGGCGGTCGGCGACGACGCCGATCAGCACCAGCACCACCAGCAGGACTGGCGCCAGGCTGTAGTTGTTGAACTGGCTCAAACCCTTGATAACCCAAGGCGTTGCATAGATCAGCGCCGCACCGCTGCCGATCACGCAGAGCAGCGCCATCAATGGCACGCGCAGGGCGCCGGCGATGCTGCCCAGGCGTTGCTCAACCCAGCCTTTGAAGTCAGCGCCGAACAGCACCAGCAGGCAGCCGACCAGGGCCAGGGCGATTTCCGAGAGGTTGCTGCGGCTCCAGCGGGAGACGGTGGCGAGCAGGTCGAGTATCAAATCCATGCGTTTTCCCTTGGGACTGAAGTCAGTTCAGAAATTGTTGCAGCAAGTCGTTGAGAAACAGCTTTCCGCGCTCGGTGGCCGCCAGACGTGACGGTTCGACCTGCAACAGACCGCTTTGTTCTGCCGCTGCCCGGCCTTCAGCGAGGCTTTCCAGCGACAGCCCGGTGCGCTCAGGATACAGGCGCGATTCGACGCCTGCGGTCAGGCGCAAAGCGTTCATCAGAAACTCGAACGGCATCTCGTCGTTGGTCAGTGCTTTCTCGCCGGCCTGAAAGCTTTTTGCCGGATTGAGATAGTCCTTCGGCAGACGCGTCTTCCAGGTACGCACGATGCGTCCGTCCGGATGACTCAGCTTGCCGTGGGCTCCCGCGCCAATGCCGATGAAGTCGCCGAAACTCCAGTAATTGAGGTTGTGCCGCGCTGGCCGACCCGCCTGGGCATAAGCCGACACTTCGTATTGCGCATAACCGTGTTCCGCCAGCAGCGCTTGCCCGGCCTCTTGAATGTCCCACAGCGTGTCATCTTCCGGCAGCACCGGCGGCTGGTTCCAGAACACGGTGTTCGGCTCCAGCGTCAGCTGATACCAGGAAATGTGCGTTGGATTCAGCGCGATGGCCTGGCGCAGATCGCTGAGGGCATCGTCCAGCGACTGATCGGGCAAACCGTGCATCAAGTCGAGGTTGAAGTTATCGAACCCGGCCTGCCGCGCCATACCGGCCGCGCGTACCGCTTCGTCACCGTTGTGAATCCGCCCCAGCGCTTTGAGCTTTTCCTGCTGGAAGCTCTGGATACCGATCGACAGGCGATTGATCCCCAACTTGCGATAGGCGACGAACTTCTCTTGCTCGAAGGTGCCGGGATTGGCTTCCAGAGTGATTTCGATGTCGTGGGCAAACGGAATCCGCTGTTCGACGCCTTCCAGCAGCCGCCCGAGGGCTTCGGCGCTGAACAGGCTCGGCGTGCCGCCACCAAAGAAGATCGAACTGATTTCACGACCGTACACGGCGTGCAGATCCTGATCGAGATCGGCCAGCAAGGCGTCGACGTATTCCTGCTCCGGCAACACCGGGCTGGCGGTGTGTGAGTTGAAATCGCAATACGGACATTTGCGCACACACCACGGGATGTGGATGTACAGCGCCAAGGGCGGCAGCGTTGGCAGCGGTGCCCGAGGCGAAGAAGCGGCACCGCCGATGATCAGCGACGACGCGGAGGGGCTGTCGGTCATTTCAGGCCCAGACGCTGGCGCAGCAGATCCATTGCACGGGCGCGGTGGCTGATCTGGTTCTTGTCGGCCGGACTCAGTTCGGCGCTGGACACATCACGCTCCGGCACCCAGAACAGCGGGTCATAACCGAAACCGTGCTCGCCGCTGGCGGCCGTCAGGATGCGTCCGTGCCACAGGCCTTCGCAGAGGATCGGCAACGGATCATCGGCGTGACGCACCAATGCCAGCACGCAGACGAACTGCGCACCGCGCTCGGCTTCCGGCACATCTTTCAGTGCATCGAGCAATTTGGCATTGTTCGCCGCATCGCCCTTGCCGTCGGCATAACGCGCCGAATAGATGCCCGGCGCACCGCCAAGGAAATCCACCGCCAGACCGGAGTCGTCGGCCAGTGCCGGCAACCCGGAAATGCGCGCGGCATTACGCGCCTTGAGGATCGCGTTCTCGACGAACGACAGACCGGTTTCTTCCGGCTCGACCTTGCTCCACTCGCCAATCGAGCGCAGTTGCACCGATTCGCCGAGCATGGCCTGGAGTTCTTTGAGTTTGCCGGCGTTATGGCTGGCCAGTACGAGCTGCTTGATGTTCATCATTCGCCGGGAAAGAGTTCTTGGTTGAAATTGATGGTGTTGATCTTGTCGCCGTTCTGCACCTTGATTTCAAAGGTGCGGGTTTCCTGCTGCTCCACCGGGTACTGGGCGATGTAATAGATCGCGCCCTGTTCGGTGATCTGGCGGAAATTCAGCGGCACGCTCTGGCTGGTCAGGTCTTTGACCATGCCGGTGACATTGGCGATCAGTGGTTTGCCGTCCTTGATCACCGAGACATTGATCACGCCCTGATTTTTGCTGCGGATCAGCTCCGCTGCCTTGGCGATGTCCGGCGTCAGAAACGTCGAGTTGAAAGTGTTGTAGTGCACCGTGACGTCGCCAAAGGTTTCCTTGCGCTCGCCCTTGATGACGTCGGCCGCCATGGCGCTGGCGCTCAGGCAGGCAGTCAATAACAACAACGCTAAACGACCCATGATCGTGCTCCTCGAAATGACGGGATTCAGACCGCGACTTTGTGGTCTGCAAGCTGCGGGCTGCTGACGCGGTAGATACCGATCTCACCTAACAGATTAGGCCATAGCTTACTGGCCCACCCGTGACGGTGCTGTTGATCCACGGCAAGCCGATCAATGACCTTCGCATCACGTTCGCGGCAAAGTTCTTCAAAGTCTTCGAAGGTGCAGAAGTGAATGTTCGGTGTGTTGTACCAGGTGTACGGCAGAAATTCCGACACCGGCATGCGCCCCTTGCTTGCCAGATACCAGCGGCAGCGCCAGTGGCCGAAGTTCGGGAAAGTGATGATGCACTGGCGGCCGACCCGGAGCATTTCGTCGAGGATCTTGTCCGGGTAATGCACGGCTTGCAGGGCCTGGGTCATGACGACGATGTCGAAACTGTTGCTGGCAAAGTTGCCCAGCCCCTTGTCCAGATCCTGCTCGATAACGTTGACGCCTTTGGCCACGCACTGGGCAATGTTGTCAGCGTCGTTTTCCAGGCCATAACCGGTGACGTTCTTGTTGTCGCGCAGCCAGGTCAGCAGCTCGCCGTCACCGCAACCGAGGTCGAGGACGCGGCTGCCGGCGGGGATCCATTCCTGGATGATTTCCAGATCAGCTCTCATGGCTTTCTCACAACGTGATGCGGTTCATGTAATTGCCGAACGCCTGCAAGTAGCGCGGGATCGGAATCAGGAAGGCGTCGTGGCCCTGCGGTGCGTCGATTTCCAGATAGCTGACGTCTTTGCGCGCCGCCATCAGTGCATCCACCAGTTCCCGCGAACGGGCCGGAGAGAAGCGCCAGTCGGTGGTAAACGACATCACGCAGAACTTGGCCGTGGCGTTTTCAAAGGTTTTCGCCAGGTTATCGTCGAAGTTCGCCGCCGGATCGAAGTAATCCAGTGCCTTGGTCATCAACAGATAGGTGTTGGCGTCGAAACGGCCGGAGAACTCCTCACCTTGATAACGCAGGTAGCTTTCGACCTGAAACTCGACGCTGTGGAAGTCGTAGTTGAGCTTTTCGCTCTTCAGGCCACGGCCGAATTTCTCGCCCATCGAATCGTCGGACAGGTAGGTGATGTGCCCGACCATCCGCGCCAGCATTAGCCCGCGCTTGGGGATCACACCCGCTTCCTGGAATGAACCGCCGTGGAATTCCGGGTCGGTGAGGATCGCCTGACGCGCCACTTCGTTGAAGGCGATGTTCTGTGCCGACAGCTTCGGTGCCGAGGCGATGGCCAAGCAGTGACGCACACGATCCGGGTAAGTGATGGTCCATTGCAGCGCCTGCATGCCGCCGAGGCTGCCGCCAATCACCGCCGCCCACTGGCCGATGCCGAGCAGGTCGGCCAGCCGCGCCTGGCTGTGCACCCAGTCTTCCACGGTGAGCACCGGGAAATCGGCACCGAACGGTTTGCCGGTCTCCGGGTTGATGCTGCTCGGGCCGGTGGAGCCGTTGCAGCCGCCGAGGTTGTTCAGGCTGACCACGAAGAACTTGTTGGTGTCGATCGGTTTACCCGGGCCGATGCAGCTGTCCCACCAACCGGGTTTGCGGTCGTCGACGCTGTGATAGCCGGCAGCGTGGTGATGGCCGGACAAGGCATGGCAAATCAGCACGGCGTTGCTCGCCTGCGCGTTCAGCGTGCCGTAGGTTTCGTAGATCAGGTCATAGGCGGCCAGCGAGCGGCCACAGGCCAGCGCCAGCGGATCGCTGAAGTGCGCGGTTTGCGGCGTCACCAGACCAACAGAATCGGGGGGAAAGGCAGTTGGCATCGACCCTGCTCTCGTTGAAATGAGGCGTAAGTCTAAAGACCGGGGGGGTTAGCGGCAAGCGGCCCTCACCCTAGCCCTCTCCCAGAGGTAGAGGGGACTGACCGAGGTGTTCTTTTGAGCTACACCGACCTGATCTATCGAGTCGAACTCAGGCCTTGAAAACCACCAAAATCGGCTCCCTCTCCTGGAGGTAGAGGGGACTGACCGAGGTGTTCTTTTGAACTACGCCGACCTGAGCTATGGAGTCGAACTCAAGTTTTGAAAACACCATAGATCGGCTCCCTCTCCAGGGGGAGAGGGCTGGGGTGAGGGGCACAGACGCCGCCAAACTCAAGACAAGCGCCCAACCAGCCCAGGCAAATCCGGCAACTTCTTCGGCGAGCAGATCTTCACCCGCTTCTGCCGGTTCAACTCGCCGCTGAGCAAGCTGACCTGGCTCTTGGAAACCCCGAACACCTTGGCCAGAAAGCCCATCAGATAAGCATTGGCCTTACCCTCGACCGGCGGCGCAGTCAGGCGAATCTTCAAACGATCACCGTGCAGCCCGGCGAAGTCATCGCTGCGGGCTGCCGGTTGCAGGTGACACTCGAGGATCAAGTCGTCACCGTCCCAACGGAACCAGCTCACATCAGCAAGCGCAGGATTTCCGGCATCATCGTCATTGCCGCCAGATTGTTGATTACCAGCATGTCGATCAGTTTCAGCGCGAGGAAGGCGAAGATCGGCGACAGGTCCAGACCGCCAAGATTCGGCAGGAACTTGCGGAACGGCGCCAGCGCCGGCTCGCAGATCTGGTTGACCAGCTCAGCGCCGGGATTGTGGCTGCCCGGCGCAACCCACGACAGAATCACGCTGATGATCAGGGCGAAGAAGAAGATCTTCAGGAACAGTGCGGTCAGGCCGATGATCGACCAGATAAACAGTTGCAGCGGGTTGCCGGTGGTGCCGTAAGTCAGCAGCAGGGTCAACGCCATCAGCGCCAGTTGCACCAGAATCGCCAGGACCAGCGACGACATGTCGAGGCCGAACAGGCTCGGGATGATCCGGCGCAGTGGCTTGAGCAGCGGCTGGGTCGCCTTGACCACGAACTGGCACAGCGGGTTGTAGAAGTTCGCCCGCACCAGTTGCAGGACGAAGCGCAGCAGCACGATCAGCAGGTACAGACTGCCGAGGGTTTGCAGCACGTAAACCGCTGCGGTGTTCAATCCAATCATGTAAGGCTCCTTATTTGCCCAGTTGTTCGGCCATTTCGGCCGAGCGGTGCGCGGCGGCGCCGAGTGCGGTTTCGACCAGTGCTTCGAAGCCATTGGCCTGGAATGATTTGATTGCAGCTTCCGTGGTGCCGTTTGGCGAGGTCACGCGACGGCGCAGTTCAGCAGCGTCAACGTCGCTGGAGACGGCCATGTGTGCGGCGCCGAGTGCGGTCTGCAGAGTCAGTTGTTCAGCGATGTCCTTCGGCAAGCCGAGTTTGACGCCAGCAGCAGTCATGGCTTCGATCAGCAGGAAGAAGTACGCCGGGCCGGAGCCGGAGACGGCGGTGACCGCATCGAGTTGCTGCTCTTCGTTCAGCCACAGGGCAATGCCGACGGCGGACAGCAGCTCTTCGGCTTGCTGACGCTGCTCGGCGGTCACTTCGCTGGTCGCGTACAAACCGCTGACGCCCTGTCGCAGCAGTGCCGGGGTGTTGGGCATGCAGCGCACGATTGGCTGCTCGCCAAGCCAGGCGGTCATGCTGGCGCAAGTGATGCCAGCGGCAATGGAGACCACCAGTTGATTCGGTTTCAGGCTTGGGCGAATCGCCTCGCACACGGCTTTCATCGCCTGTGGCTTGACTGCCAGCACAATCACATCGACGCCGTCGATGGCCTGGGCGTTGTCGGCGAAAGTTTCGATGCCGTGTTCGGCACTGACTTTGGCGCGGGTTTCTTCACCCGGGTCGCTGGCGCGGATCTGTGCGGCTTCCAGGCCCTTGGCGCGCAGGCCGCCGATCAGGCTGGCCGCCATGTTGCCCGCACCGATAAACGCAATACGTGTGTTGCTCATGTGTGGTCCTTATCTGGAATCGTTCAAGACTGGGAATAATCTCTGGCACCAAACAGGGCCGTACCGATACGCACCCAAGTGGCGCCTTGGGCAATGGCCGACTCGAGGTCGTGGCTCATGCCCATGGACAGTGTGTCGAGCGGCAGATCGAGGCTGGCCTGCAATTTCTGCACGGCGGCGAAGGCCGCGTCTTGCTCGGCGCGATCTTCGGTCGGCTCGGGAATTGCCATCAAGCCGCGCAGTTTCAAGCGTGGCAAGGCGTTGATGGCCTCTGCCAATGCCGGCAGATCGGTCGGAGTGCAGCCGGACTTGCTGGCCTCGCCGCTGACGTTGACCTGTATGCAGATGTTCAGCGGCGGAAGTTCGGCCGGGCGCTGTTCGGACAGGCGTTGAGCGATTTTCAGGCGATCCACGGAGTGCACCCAGTCGAAATGCTCGGCGATGGCGCGAGTCTTGTTCGATTGAATGGGGCCGATGAAGTGCCAGATCAAGGGCAGGTCGGCCAGTTCGAGCTGTTTGCCCAGGGCTTCCTGCAGGTAGTTCTCGCCAAAGTCGCGCAGGCCGGCGGCATATGCTTCGCGCAGGGCCTGGGCGGGTTTGGTCTTGCTGACCGCGAGCAGCTGGACGCTGTTTTCAGCGCGGTTTGCAGCTGTTACCGCTGCCTGGATGCGCGAACTAACCAGTTGGATGTTGTCTGCTATCGTGGACATCAAGAGGCGCCAGCGGTCGGAAGGTTCGCGGCATTCTACTGGAATTGAGGAGCGCTATGGATATCACTGAACTGCTGGCCTTCAGCGCCAAACAGGGAGCTTCCGACCTGCACCTGTCGGCCGGTCTGCCGCCGATGATCCGCGTCGATGGCGACGTGCGGCGGATCAATCTGCCGGCGCTGGATCACAAGCAAGTGCACGAACTGATCTACGACATCATGAACGACACCCAGCGGGTCGACTTCGAGAAACATCTGGAAACCGACTTTTCTTTCGAAGTGCCGGGTGTGGCGCGTTTCCGCGTCAACGCTTTCAACCAGAACCGTGGCGCCGGCGCCGTATTCCGTACGATTCCGTCGAAAGTGCTGAGCATGGAAGACCTCGCCATGGGCGACGTCTTCCGCAAGATCACCGATGCGCCGCGCGGTCTGGTGTTGGTCACCGGGCCTACCGGTTCCGGCAAATCGACCACGCTGGCGGCGATGATCGATTACCTCAATACCCACCGGCATCACCACATCCTGACTATCGAAGATCCGATCGAGTTTGTTCACGAATCGCGCAAATGCCTGATCAATCAGCGTGAAGTCCACCGTGATACCCGCAGTTTCGCCACTGCGTTGCGCTCGGCACTGCGTGAAGACCCGGATGTAATTTTGGTCGGTGAGATGCGTGACCTGGAAACCATTCGCCTGGCGCTGACCGCAGCCGAAACCGGGCACTTGGTATTCGGCACGCTGCACACCACCTCGGCGGCGAAAACCATCGACCGCGTGGTCGACGTGTTCCCCGGTGACGAGAAGTCGATGGTGCGCTCGATGCTATCGGAGTCGTTGCTGGCGGTGGTTTCGCAGGCGCTGATCAAGAAGATCGGCGGCGGGCGGGTGGCGGCGCACGAGATCATGTTGGGGACGTCGGCGATCCGTAACCTGATCCGCGAGGACAAGGTCGCGCAAATGTATTCGGCGATTCAGACGGGTGGGTCGTTGGGCATGCAGACACTGGACATGTGCCTGAAGGAACTGGTGACCAAGGGCTTGATCAGTCGCGAGCATGCGCGGGAGAAGGCGCGCACGCCGGATAATTTCTGAGGGAGATTTTCGGTGTTCTAGCCGGCCCTTTCGCGAGCAAGCTCGCTCCCACAATTGATTGCATTCCTTCAATTGGAATGCTTTCACCTGTGGGAGCGAGCTTGCTCGCGAAGAGGTCAGTGCTGGCGATACCCGTTGCGGGTCAGTCAGCTCAGCGTTGAACGACGCGCATCTGCTTGCTTGCAGGCTCTTTCGGC
The DNA here is from genome assembly GCF_900110195.1 of Pseudomonas sp. ok266. Classification (NCBI taxonomy): domain Bacteria; kingdom Pseudomonadati; phylum Pseudomonadota; class Gammaproteobacteria; order Pseudomonadales; family Pseudomonadaceae; genus Pseudomonas; species Pseudomonas sp. ok266. The sequence continues at coordinate 570,712 of NZ_FOCU01000001.1, forward strand.
AATACTCGCTTGGCAACTACGTAATGCTGTTCCCAATACGGCTTGTTCAACGTATCGATGCTCACCGCTTTGCCACGACGCGGAGCGTGGATGAAGCGATCGTTGCCCAGGTAGATGGCAACATGGTTGACCCGACGGCTCTTGATGTTGAAGAAAATCAGGTCGCCCGGCTTCAGATCCTTGCGCTCGACTTTCTCGCCGTGACCGCTGGCCATGGCGTTGGAGGTGCGTGGCAGGTCGAACGTGGCGTCGTTAAAAGCGTATTTCACCAGACCGCTGCAATCGAAGCCTTTACTTGGGCTGCTGCCGCCCCAACGATAAGGGGTACCGAGGACGTTCACCGCACGGCTCAGCACATTGCTGCTTTCCTTGCTCGCCATCGGTGGCACCAGCTTGCTGTGGTTTTTGCTGCTCAGCGTGGTGGTTTTGCTTTTGCTGCTTTTGCTCGAGGGAGCCGAAGCATGGGATTTAGGGGTAAAGCCGTTAACGTTAGGAAGACGTTGCTCACGATTGGTGGCGTGGGCGGCCAGTGGCATTAATAGGCAGATGGTTAGCCATGTCTTGAAAAATGGTCGCATTAGGCGTGGCTCTTTAGTGATAGCGCGCAACTTTATAACAGAGTTTTTTTTCATTCCGAGTCCGTTGGTCGATTCAGTTGGAGGCCAACGGAACCAAATAAGCGGCAAATGGACGCAATTGTCGGACAGAAGTCAGGTGCTATAAGGCTTTGACGGTAGCAACGGTAACATTTGCCGTACGTCGGCTACCTGTAAAAAAGTCACAAAGAATTCAAGAATATTTATCTATCGTGTGAATCGAGGTCTTCATGAACCCCTATCAACAATTTGTTCAGCAGCAAGATACGCACAGCAAAATCATCGGTTATCTGCTGTGGATTTTCGGTTTTACTGGTGCTCACCGCTTCTATTACGGCAAACCGGTGACCGGGACGATCTGGTTCTTCACCTTCGGTTTGCTGGGTATTGGCTGGCTGATCGACCTTTTTCTGATCCCGGCGATGGATCGCGAGGCGGATCTACGTTTTACCGCAGGGCCGATCGAGTACAACGTGGCGTGGATTCTGCTGACATTCCTTGGCGCACTCGGCGTGCACCGGATGTACCAAGGCAAGTGGATCAGCGGACTGATCTATCTGCTGACAGGCGGGTTGTTCTTTCTAGGGGTGCTGTATGACTTCTGGACGCTGAATGATCAGGTCTCGGTGCGTAACGCCGAAGGCAGAGGCGCCTTCCAGTAAGTCTTCGCGAGCAGGCTCGCTCCCACAGGGGATTTGTGTCGTTCACAGATCCAATGTGGGAGCGAGCCTGCTCGCGAATGGGGCGACGCGGTATCAAGCCTGGTGACTGATCCGCCCATCCACCAGCGTATAGCGAACCACACCCGGCAAAGTGTGCCCAATGAACGGGCAGTTCTCACCCTTCGACAACCAGCCTTCACCGGCCACCGTCGAAGCCTGCGGATCGAACAGCACGATATCCGCCGCACCACCCACCGCCAGTTTGCCCGCCGGCAGACGCAGCGCTTCAGCCGGGCCAGCGCTCAAACGCGCCAGCAAGGTAGGCAGATCCAGCAACCCATCCTCAACCAACGTCATCGCCAGCGGCAACAGCAACTCAACACTGCTGATGCCCGGCTCGGTCGCGCCGAATGGCGCCAGTTTGGCGTCGCGTTCGTGCGGCTGGTGATGGCTGGAAATCGCCGTGACCACACCGGATTTCACTGCCTCACGCAGACCATCGCGATCCGCACGGGTGCGCAGCGGCGGTTGCACGTGGTACAGGCTGCTGAAGTCGATCAGCGCTTCGTCGGTCAGAATCAGCTGATACAACGCCACGTCCGCCGTCACCTTCAGGCCACGGGCCTGAGCCTGAGCAATCAGGGCAACACCGCGAGCGCTGGTCAACTGGCTGAAGTGCGCACGTACGCCGGTCTGCTCGACCAGCAGCAGGTCACGGGCAAGGGCCACGGTTTCAGCGGTTTCCGGAATTCCCGGCAGACCAAGGAAACTGGCCACCGCGCCTTCGTGAGCCAAGCCACCTTCAGCCAAGTCGTGATCCTGCGAGTTGAATATCACCGTCAGGTCGAAGGTCGCCGCGTATTCCAGCGCCCGGCACAGGGTGCGGGTGTTGCGGAAGCTCTCCAGACCGTTGCCGAACGCCACACAACCGGCGTCGCGCAGCGCCACCAGTTCGGCCAGTTGCTCGCCGTCCAGACCTTTGCTCAAGGCGCCAATCGGGAAGACTTTGGTGTTGCCGGCCTCGCGGGCACGATCGAGGATCAGCTCGGCCACGGCGGAGGTGTCGAGCACCGGTTTGGTTTTCGGCGGGCAGCACAGGCTGGTCACGCCACCGGCGGCGGCCGCGCGGGTTTCGCTGATGATCGAGCCTTTACGGCTGTAACCCGGCTCGCGCAGGGCAACGTTGAGGTCGACGAGGCCCGGAGCAGCGACAAGGCCTTGGGCGTCGATGGTTTCTACTGCCGTGAAACCCGCTGGAGCGGCGCCGAGGGCGACGATCTTGCAGGCTTCAACGTGAATGTCGGTGACTTGATCCAGGCCGCTGCTTGGGTCGATGACGCGTGCGCCGAGAATGCTGAGCTTCACTGGGCGTTCTCCTGCTCGAATTGACGCTGCGCGGTTTGCCCGCTCATGGCCATGGACAACACGGCCATACGAATGGCGATGCCGTAGGTGACCTGGTTGAGGATCACCGAGTGCGGGCCGTCGGCCACTGCGGACTCGATCTCCACCCCCCGGTTGATCGGCCCCGGGTGCATGACGATGCAATCCGGTTTGGCCCCGGCTAGGCGCGCGGTGGTCAGGCCGAACAGGCGGTAGAACTCGCCTTCGCTCGGCAGCAGGCCGCCGGTCATGCGTTCACGCTGCAGGCGCAGCATGATCACCACGTCGACGTCTTTCAGGCCTTCGGTCATGTCGGTGTAAACCTTCACGCCGTATTGCTCGATGCCGATCGGCAGCAGGGTTTTCGGCGCGATCACGCGGATATCCGGGCAGCCGAGGGTTTTCAGCGCGAGCATGTTCGAACGTGCAACCCGCGAGTGCAGGATGTCGCCAACGATGGCCACCGAGAGGTTTTCGAAGCCGCCCTTGTGCCGACGGATGGTGAGCATGTCGAGCATGCCCTGCGTCGGGTGCGCGTGACGGCCGTCGCCGCCGTTGATGATCGCCACTTGCGGGCAAACATGCTCGGCGATGAAGTGCGCGGCGCCGGAATCACCGTGGCGCACGACAAACATGTCGGCGGCCATGGCTTCGAGGTTGCGCAGGGTGTCGAGCAGCGTTTCGCCCTTGCTTGCCGACGAGGTCGACACGTTCAGGGTGATCACGTCCGCCGACAGCCGCTGGGCCGCCAGTTCGAAGGTGGTGCGGGTGCGCGTGGAGTTTTCGAAGAACACGTTGCACACGGTCTTGCCGCGCAGCAACGGGACTTTCTTCACCGCCCGGGCACCGACTTCGAGGAACGAGTCGGCAGTGTCGAGGATTTCCGTCAGCAACTCGCGGCGCAGGCCGTCGAGCGAGAGGAAGTGGCGCAGCTGGCCCTGATCATTGAGCTGCAGCGGGCGCTTGGTATCTAGAGGCGTCATCGCGAAGGGGACTCTCAATAGGGCGGATTAAAGGTTGAAGTCTTGCAGTTCGAGCGTCAGCGGCTCGGGGCCGGACAGCTTCACCCGTTCATGTGCGGCCAGCGACAGCGTCGCGCCAACCACGTTCGGGCGGATCGGCAGCTCGCCGGCGTCGAGGTCCAGCAGGCAGACCAGGGTCACGCTGGCCGGGCGGCCGTAGTCGAACAATTCGTTCATGGCGGCGCGGATGGTACGGCCGCTCATCAATACGTCGTCGATCAGCACCAGATGCTGGCCTTCGATCTCGAAGGGCAGGGCGGACGGGCGCACTTGCGGGTGCAGGCCGTTCTGGCTGAAGTCGTCGCGGTAAAAGGACACATCCAGCGTGCCCAGTGGTGCATCGCTGCCCAGTTCCTTGAGCAAGGCCTGCGCGACCCAGATGCCGCCGGTGCGGATGCCGATGTAACGCGGTTCAGTGATTTCACGCTGGGCAAGGTGCGCCTTGAGGCGGGTCGCCATCTGGCTGATCAGATCGGCGGGATTTGGCAGGCTCATGGTTGCTCCTTGTTGGGGGCGAGTCGGATCCTTGGACGCGACTCGGTTTTTCACTCAAAAGAAAAGCGCCGAAGCGCTTGTCAGGACTCAAACAATGCAGTGTTTTCATCGAGCCAGCCCTGCAACAGCAGAGCGGCGGCGATGGCGTCCACCGGGTTGTCGCGGTAACTGCCTTTTTGACCGCCACGGGCCAGTCGCTCGCCTTTGGCTTCAAACGTGGTCAGGCGTTCGTCGTGGGTATAGAAGGGCAGATTGAAGCGGCCATTGAGGCGGCGGGCAAACTTTTCCGCGCGTACGCACATGTCGCTCGGGGTGCCGTCCATGTTCAGCGGCAGTCCGACAACAACGGCATCGGGTTTCCATTCTTTTATAAGGGCTTCGACCTGGTTCCAGTCCGGCACGCCGTTCTGTGCCTTCAAGGTGCACAGCTCACGGGCCTGGCCGGTAATCACCTGGCCGACCGCGACGCCGATCTGTTTGGTGCCGTAGTCGAAGCCGAGAATCAGGCGCAGGGCCATCAGGCGTGACCTGCCTGGCTGGTCAGCAGGCTGAGGTTGATCCCCAAGTGCCGGGCCGCCGCTTCCAGACGCAGTTCGCTGCTGGTGTTGAACAGGATGTCGGCGTCGTACGGGCAGTTCAGCCAGGCGTTGTCGGCGAGTTCGGCTTCCAGTTGCCCGGCTTCCCAACCGGCGTAACCGAGGGCAATCAGGCTTTTTGCCGGGCCGACGCCGTCAGCGATGGCGAACAGCACGTCCTGCGAGGTCGAGAGGGCCAGATCACCGTCCAATTGCGCGGTGGCCTGGAAGGTCTTGCCCGCCGGGTGCAGAACAAAACCGCGATCGGTCTGCACCGGGCCGCCAATGAAGATCGGCACATGCTGGCAGAGTGCTGGCGGGTCGATGTCCGGACGTAATTGCTCAAGGATGTCGGCCAGATTCAGCTCTTGCGGCCGGTTGACCACAATCCCCATAGCGCCATTGGCCGTGTGCTCGACGATGTAGGTCAAGGTGTGGGCAAAGTTCGGGTCGGCCATGTGTGGCATGGCGATCAGGAATTGATGCTTGAGGTAGCTGGGGCTGACGTTTTTCATGTGCGCTAGTGTGGCGTCGAAGGGGCAAACTGACAAGCTGAGGATCAGAGAACAACGCAGATCAAATGTGGGAGCGAGCTTGCTCGCGAAGGCGCCAGGTCAGGCAATATCAATGGTGCATGTGCCGGCCTCTTCGCGAGCAAGCTCGCTCCCACAAGGTTTCTGTGGTGTGTCAGTTGCTCGAGAGCTTGTCGCCCCGAGCAAATTTCCAGGTACGAATGATTTCCAGCCGATCGATATCCGACAAATCGCCGGTAAACGGCGCAAACGGTGCTGCCAACCGGACGATGCGCTGCGCCGCCTGATCCAGCAGCGGCTGGCCGGACGATTCCAGCACCAGCACTTCATACAGCGAGCCGTCGCGGTTGATCGAGACCATCAGGCGCAAATTGCCGTAGATCTGCTTGCGCCGTGCTTCTTCGGGATAATTGAGGTTGCCGATGCGCTCGACCTTCTTGCGCCAGTCGTCTTTGTACCAGGCACCCTTGTCGCGCATGGTCGACGCCGCGCTCAAACGGTGGATGCGTGGGCGTTTGGCGTACAACTGCTGTTCCTTGGCCAGTTCGGCTTCGAGGCTGGCGATGTCGCTGGACAGCTGTGAGCTGTCGAATTCTGGCGCGTCGACTGTCGGTTTGACTTCGGTTTTGGCTTCTTCTTTCTTGGTCGGCGCTTTTTTAGGTTTCGGCGCGACGGTGGTCACCGCAGCTTTGGGCGCGGCTTCCTGCACTTGCGGTTTGGCGGCCGGTGGCGGGGTGACTTTTTTGACCTGATTGTCCTGGAACGGCGCCACCTCAGTGGTCTTCGGAATCGCCTTCTTGTCCAGCGTGCCGCTGCCTTCCTGATGCTGTTGAGCGAGAAAGTCAGCCTTCTCCGGCTTCTTTTCGCTCTTGAAGGTGGCGAGGGTGATTTCCAGGGTTTTGCTGATTTGCTTGGGCTCGACCATCGTGAAGCCGACGCCGAGCAGCAGCGCCAAATGGATCAGCGCCGCAAGAAACAGGGTAAATCCGAGGCGATCGGCCGGGCGCACGCCACGGTGGGCGAGTTCTGCGGGCAGATCGGACGGGAGGGTCATGACAAGAAAACCAACATCGCGTTTTTCAGAGGCTGCGCATGATAACGCAATGTTGGTTTCACGCCTTGGGCTTCACGCTTCAAGCGACAGACTGCATGTGACGTGCATCAAGCTTGTGGCATTTTGCCGGCGGCTTGCAGCTTCTTGGCGATGGCATCCATCAACATGCCGCCGATATCGGTGCCGAAAGCATTGTCGATTTCACGGATGCAGGTCGGGCTGGTGACGTTGATTTCGGTGAGGTTTTCGCCGATCACATCGAGGCCAACGAACAGCAGGCCTTTCTCACGCAGGGTCGGGCCGACTTGGGCGGCGATCCAGCGATCCTTTTCAGTCAGCGGGCGCGCCTCACCACGACCACCGGCCGCGAGGTTGCCACGGGTTTCGCCCTGCGCTGGAATCCGGGCCAGGCAGTAATCCACCGGCTCGCCGTCGATCATCAGAATGCGTTTGTCGCCGTCCTTGATCGCCGGCAGGTAAGCCTGGCCCATGATCTGCTGGCCACCGAGGGCGGTCAGGGTTTCGAGAATCACCGACAGGTTCGGATCACCGGCACGGTGGCGGAAGATCGAAGTACCGCCCATGCCGTCCAGCGGCTTGAGGATCACGTCGCCGTGTTTCGCGGCGAACTCACGCAGCACGTCGGCGCGGCGGCTGACGATGGTTGGCGGCGTGCACTGCGGGAACAGCGTGGCGAACAGTTTTTCATTGCAGTCGCGCAGGCTCTGCGGTTTGTTCACCACCAGCACGCCAGCGGTTTCAGCCTGTTCGAGCAGGTAGGTGGAGTAAACGAACTCCATGTCGAACGGTGGATCCTTGCGCATCAGGATCACGTCGAGATCGCTCAGCAGGTTGTCCTGCTCGGCGTCCAGTTCGAACCATTTTTCCGGGTTGGCGAAGACTTTCAGCGGCTTCATGCGCGCCCGGGCCTGACCTTCACCCTGATACAGGTCGCGCTGTTCCATATAGAACAGTTCCCAGCCACGCTTCTGCGCGGCCAGCAGCATGGCCAGCGAGCTATCCTTTTTATAGGAGATGCTGGCGATAGGGTCCATGACAATCCCGACGCGAACGCTCATTGGGTTTTCCTCGAAAATTGGCTACCGGATCGGTATTGAAAAAGTGCCGCCAGAGTGGCGCCGGGCGGGTTTTCGGTCAAGGAAAAACCCGTCGATAGATTGCATCTGGAGACTGTGCTAAAAAGGCTGCCAAGCAGTGCTGGCCCTTGAACATCAAGGGTTTCCGGCCATCAGTCATCGCAAAACGGACAAATTGATTCGCAAAGGCGACGGTAGAGCCCTCTTATGGAACAGCAGTCCAGCGCCTTGAAGGTCATGGTGATCGACGACTCGAAAACGATTCGTCGCACCGCCGAAACATTGTTGAAGAATGTCGGTTGCGAAGTGATCACGGCGATCGACGGTTTCGACGCTCTGGCGAAGATCGCCGACAACCATCCTGGGATCATTTTTGTCGACATCATGATGCCGCGTCTGGATGGTTATCAGACCTGCGCTTTAATCAAGAACAACAGCGCGTTCAAGGCGACGCCGGTGATCATGCTGTCATCGCGCGACGGGCTGTTCGACAAGGCCAAGGGGCGGATTGTCGGTTCTGATCAATTTTTGACCAAGCCTTTCAGCAAGGAAGAACTGCTCAACGCGATTCAGGCCCATGTTCCGGGCTTCGCCGCCGTTTTGCCGCAGTAAGACACGTACAGTGACGCTCGGCCAGCGGGCCGCGCGTCGACAAGAAAAATGGGGAAAACCATGGCACGCATCCTGATCGTTGATGATTCGCCGACTGAAATGTACAAACTCACCGGCATGCTCGAAAAGCACGGCCATGAAGTGCTGAAGGCCGAAAACGGCGCCGACGGCGTGGCCCTTGCCCGTCAGGAAAAACCTGACGCGGTATTGATGGACATCGTCATGCCCGGCCTCAATGGTTTTCAGGCAACCCGTCAGTTGACCAAAGACCCGGAAACCGGACATATCCCGGTGATCATCATCACCACCAAGGATCAGGAAACCGACAAGGTCTGGGGCACCCGTCAGGGCGCCAAGGACTACCTGACCAAACCGGTCGACGAAGACACCCTGATCAAAACCCTGAACAACGTGCTCAAAGGCTGATCGCGCAACCATGAGCGAATCGCTGACCGCGTTCGAACTGCTCTGGCAAATCGACCAGCGCTGCCGCTTGCTGGCGGCGGATCTGCCGTCGCAACCGGCGCGTCAGGATCGCTGGAGCGGCATCGGCTTTCGCCTCGGCGAGCATTGGTATGTGGCGCCGATGGGCGAAGTCAGCGAAGTGCTGCACGAACCGCGCTTCACTCAATTGCCCGGGGTCAAGCCGTGGGTCAAAGGTGTGGCTAACCTGCGCGGGCGGCTGTTGCCGATCATGGATTTGTGCGGATTTTTCGGTCATGAACTGTCGCCGCTGCGTAAACAGCGGCGGGTCCTGGTGGTCGAGCATGGCGATGTGTTTGCCGGGTTGATGGTCGATGAGGTGATTGGTCTGCAGCATTTCGAGCAGGACAGCTTCGAACCGATCTCGATCAGCAAACGCCAGGGCTCCAAGGCCGAGTTCGTCAAAGGCTATTTCCGCCGTGAGCAGAACTGGCGGGTGTTCAGCCTGTTTGCGCTGGCCAAATCCCCGGTGTTCATGAGTGTCGCGATATAACAGATTCAACACCGTCCCCTGTGGGAGCGAGCCTGCTCGCGAAGAGGGCGTGTCAGGCAAGATAAATATTGGCTGACCCAGCGCTTTCGCGAGCAAGCTCGCTCCCACAGGGATTGCAGCAGGCCTCAAAGGTGTGGGTTAAGGGCGAGGACCGATGACAAAAGCAAAAACAGGCAAGCCGGCGGAAGGCTCGCGCAGTCGCTCGCAGATCATCGTGCTGTTCATCGCACTGATCGTATTCATCATGCTGCTGTTCGCCAACTTCGCTTACCTCAACACCCAGGCGAACTACGACAAACAGTACATCGGCCACGCCGGTGAACTGCGCGTGCTCTCGCAACGCATCGCCAAGAACGCCACCGAAGCCGCCGCCGGCAAGGCTGCCGCGTTCAAGTTGCTCAGCGATGCGCGCAACGATTTCGCCCAGCGCTGGGGTTACCTGAAGAAGGGCGATCCGGCCACCGGCCTGCCTCCCGCCCCGGCTACTGTGCGCCCGGAAATGCGCGCCGTGCAGCTCGACTGGGAACGCCTGCTGAAAAACACCGACGCGATTCTTTCCAGCGAACAGACCGTGCTGTCGCTGCATCAGGTCGCCGCAACGCTGGCCGAAACCGTGCCGCAGTTGCAGATTGAATACGAAAAAGTCGTCGAAATCCTCCTCCAGCGCGGTGCCCCGGCCGCGCAAGTGGCGATGGCCCAACGTCAATCGCTGCTCGCCGAACGCATCCTCGGCGCGGTCAACACGGTGCTCGCTGGCGACGAAAACTCGCAGCAAGCCGCCGACGCCTTTGGCCGCGATGCCACGCGCTTCGGCCAAGTGCTCAACGGCATGCTGCAAGGCAACCCGACGCTGAAAATCAGCCAGGTCGAAGATCGCGACGCCCGTGCTCGTTTGAGCGAAATCTCCGAGCTGTTCCAGTTTGTCTCCGGCTCCGTCGATGAAATCCTCGAAACCTCGCCGGAGCTGTTCAAGGTTCGTGAATCGGCGAGCAATATCTTCAGCCTCTCGCAAACCCTGCTCGACGAAGCCTCGCACTTGGCCACTCGCTTCGAGAACCTTGCCGGTGGGCGCAACACTGACACCATCGGCGGCTACGTCCTCGGTTTGCTGGCGCTGGCCTCGATCATCCTCATCGGCATGGTCATGGTCCGCGAAACCAATCGCCAGTTGCGTGAAACCGCCGAGAAGAACGAGCGCAACCAGAACGCGATCATGCGCCTGCTCGACGAAATCGAAGACCTCGCCGACGGCGACCTCACCGTGACCGCTTCGGTGACCGAAGACTTCACCGGCACCATCGCCGACTCGATCAACTACTCCGTCGACCAATTGCGCGATCTGGTCGCGACGATCAACCTCACCGCCGGCCAGGTTGCCGCCGCCGTGCAGGAAACCCAGGCCACCGCCATGCACCTGGCCCAGGCCTCGGAGCATCAGGCTCAGCAGATTTCCGAAGCCTCGACGGCGATCAGCGACATGGCCGAATCCATCGACCAGGTTTCGGCCAACGCCGCTGAGTCTTCAGCGGTAGCCGAGCGGTCCGTGGAGATCGCCAACAAGGGCAACGAGGTGGTGCACAACACCATCCACGGCATGGACAACATCCGCGAGCAGATTCAGGACACCGCCAAACGCATCAAGCGTCTGGGCGAGTCGTCGCAGGAAATCGGCGACATCGTCAGCCTGATCGACGACATTGCCGACCAGACCAACATCCTCGCCCTCAATGCGGCGATTCAGGCGTCGATGGCTGGTGATGCCGGGCGCGGGTTTGCCGTGGTCGCCGATGAAGTGCAGCGACTGGCTGAACGCTCGTCCGCCGCGACCCGGCAGATCGAAACCCTGGTGCGGGCGATTCAGACCGACACCAACGAAGCGGTCATCTCGATGGAGCAAACCACCACCGAAGTGGTGCGCGGCGCGCGACTGGCGCAGGATGCCGGTGTGGCCCTGGAAGAAATCGAAGGCGTGTCGAAGACCCTTGCGGCGCTGATTCAAAGCATCTCCAACGCAGCGCAGCAGCAGACGACTTCGGCCGGGCAGATCTCGCTGACGATGAACGTGATCCAGCAGATCACCTCGCAGACCTCGTCCGGCTCCACGGCCACCGCCGAGAGCATCGGCAACCTGACGAAAATGGCCAGTCAGCTACGGCGTTCGGTGTCCGGCTTCACCTTGCCGGCGGCGACAGATAAAGCGTGAGTGGAGTGGTTATGGGTGATCGGCACGACTACGTGGCCCTCGAATGGGTCAAAGGCGAAATTGCCGAAACGCTGAAACAGGCGCATCAAGCAATTGAAGCCGTGCTCGACGACCCGCAAGCGTTTCCCGGACTGGAGGAGTGCCTGGATTACATCCATCAGGTCCACGGCAGTCTGCAGATGGTCGAGTTCTACGGCGCAGCCTTGCTCGCTGAAGAAATGGAACATCTGGTCGAAGCCTTGCAACACGAGCGCGTCAGCCATCGCGACGAAGCCCTGCACCTGTTGCTGCAGGCCCTTGGGCAATTGCCGATTTACCTCGACCGCGTGCAGAGCGCCCGGAGAGATTTGCCGTTGGTGGTGCTGCCGCTGATCAACGATCTGCGCAGCGCCCGTGGCGAAAGCCTGTTGTCTGAAACCAGCCTGTTCAGCCCGCAATTGCCCGAACTGGCACCGCTAAACGCAGAAGCGTTGGCACTGCTGGAGCCGGCAGAACTGCCGAACGTGCTGCGCAAATTGCGCCAGATGCTGCAAATGGCTTTGGTCGGTTTGCTGCGCGAGCAGGATGACCAGACCCACCTCGGTTATCTGGCCAAAGTATTCACTCGCCTCGAAGCGCTGAGCGGTGATTCGCCGCTGAGCCCGCTGTGGCAAGTCGCCTCGGCGCTGGTCGAGGGCATGCGCGCAGGCGTCATCGCCAACAGCCCGGCGCTGCGCAGCCTGTTCAAGGATGCCGACAAAGAGCTCAAGCGTCTGCTCGAGCAAGGTATGTCCGGCCTCAATCAGCCGCCTCCGGCTGAGCTGCTGAAAAGCCTGTTGTTCTATATTGCCAAAGCCGAACATCCCACCGGGCAGATGCTGACCATGAAAGATCGCTACTCCCTGGACGACGCGTTGCCCGACAGCGCGATGGTCGACGAAGAACGCGCGCGCCTGGCCGGCCCCGATCGCGATGCGATGCGCTCGGTGCTGGCGGCGTTGTGTGAAGAACTGGTGCGGGTCAAGGAGCGCCTCGACCTGTTCGTGCGCAGCGACCGCCAGCACACCTCGGATCTGGAAAACCTGCTCGCACCCCTGCGGCAGATTGCCGACACCCTCGCGGTGCTCGGTTTCGGCCAGCCGCGCAAAGTGATCATTGATCAATTGGCCGTGGTGCTCAGCCTCGCTCAGGGCCAGCGCGAACCGAACGACGCGATCCTGATGGACGTTGCCGGCGCGCTGCTCTACGTCGAAGCGACGCTGGCCGGAATGGTCGGTACCGTCGAGCCGGAAAGCCCGGAAGATACGCGCCTGCCGACCACCGACCTGACGCAGATCCATCAGATCGTCATCAAGGAAGCGCGCATCTGCCTGCAACAGGCCAAGGACATGATCGTCGACTACATCGACGCCGATTGGGATCGCCAGCACCTGCAACCGTTGCCGGCGCTGCTGACTCAGGTGCGCGGGGCACTGGCGATGATTCCGTTGAACCGCGCGGCAAGTCTGGTCGAGGCGTGCAACGGGTTTATCCGCGAACATCTGTTGCTTGATCCGCACGAGCCGGGTTGGGAAGAGCTGGATCATCTGGCCGATGTCATCAGCAGCCTCGAGTATTACCTCGAACGTCTGAGCGACGACCCGCAGGCGCCGAGCGAGCAGTTGCTGGATGTCGCGCAGAAGTCCCTTGCGAGTCTGGGGTTCTTTCCAAATGAGCCGCATGTGCCCGTGCTCGACGACGTGCTCAGCCCCAGCGAAGCGCTGGTGATGCAGGACATGCAAGCGCTTGATGACCCGGAAACCGTGCAGTCGCTGGCCGACGTTCTGGCCAGCCCGGTTTCAGCGCTCAACCCGCCGGCATTGATCACGCCGGGCAGCTTGATGCCGCCGCCAGCCGATGAAGAACCGGTCGACGATGAACTGCGCGAAGTGTTCCTCGAAGAGACCGACGAGGTCCTCGAAGTCCTCCACGAATACCTGCCGCGCTGGATTGCCAATCCGCAGGACCGCGATGCGCTGACCGAACTGCGTCGCGCCTTCCACACGCTCAAGGGCAGCGGGCGCATGGTCCGCGCGCTGATTCTCGGTGAGCTGGCGTGGTCGGTGGAAAACCTGCTCAACCGCGTGCTCGAACAAAGTGTCGAACCGGGCTCGGTGGTGCAGCAAGTGCTGACCGACACCGTGCTGTTGCTGCCCGAGTTGATCAGCGAATTCGCCACTAGTAACCAGCGCCAGCGCGGCGATGTCGATCAGCTCGCGGCCCGTGCTCACGCCTTGGCCAAAGGTGACGAGCCATTGGCCGCCGAAGACGTCGACGATGTCGCGGCGCTCGATCCGCTGTTGCTGGAAATCTTCCGCAAAGAGGCCGAGACCCACCTCGCCAGCCTCAACCGCTTTCTCGATCAAGCCGCCGAGCATGTGCCGCTACAGGCCAGCGATGAATTGCAGCGCGCCCTGCACACGCTCAAGGGCAGTGCTTCGATGGCCGGTGTGCTGCCGATTGCCGAACTCGCTGCGCCGCTCGATCAACTGGCCCGCGAGTTCAAGGCGCATCAGTTGCCGCTGGACCTCGACGAAGTGGAGTTGCTGCTGGAAGCCGAGGGCCTGTTCCGCGTCGGCCTGCGTCAACTCAAGCATGATCCGCTGGCGCCGATTGTGGGTGCACAGTCGCTGATCAAACGCTCGGAAACCCTGCTCGCCGAGCGCTTGGAATCGATCCTCGATGCGCCGCACACCGGCCTGCGGATCAAGCGTGATCCGCAACTGATCAACAACTTCCTCGCTCAGGGCATGGACATCCTGCTCGACGCCGAAAGCCTGTTGCAGCGCTGGCAACAACACCCCGGCGAGCGTCAGGAACTCAGCGCCTTGCTGGATGAGCTGACCACCCTCGGCGAAGGCGCACATCTGGCGGATCTGCTGCCGGTGGATGTGCTGTGCGAAGCCTTGCTCGACCTGTATGGCGCGGTGGAAGAAAGCAGTCTGGCGGTCAGCGAACAGTTTTTCCGCGAAGCGCAGAACGCTCACGAAGCGCTGATCAACATGCTCGACGAACTGGCCGCCGGGCAGGAAGTCACGCCACAACCGGCGCGGATCCGGGCGTTGCATGATCTGCTCGATCAGAGCCTCGACCCATCGTCCATGGGCCTGATTCGCAGCGATGGCAGCCGTACCCTGAGCATCCGTGAACTGGGCAGCGCCACCGCCGAGTTGCAGCAAAAGGCAACGGCGCTTGAACCCGATGACGAGATCGTCGAGATTTTCCTTGAAGAAGCGGTCGACATTCTCGATAGCTCAGGCCAAGCCTTGCAGCGCTGGTTGAGCGACCCGGACAACGCTGCACCACTGTCCTCGCTGCAACGCGATCTGCACACCCTCAAGGGTGGCGCGCGGATGGCCGAAGTCGAGGCCATTGGCGATCTGGCTCAGGAGCTGGAAAGCTTTTACGAAGGCTTGGTGGATCGTCGCTACCACTACAGCGAAAGCCTGGGGCGCTTGCTGCTCAAGAGTCATGAGCGTTTGGCATTGTTGCTTGATCAACTGCAAAGCCATCAGCCGCTGATCCCGGCGCAGGATCTGATCGACACGATTCGTCAGGTACGTCAGGGCCACAGCGTCGCCGAAGCGCCGTCAGCAACAACCGAGCACGACAGCGCTGGCCACGATCCCGAACTGCTGGAAATCTTCCTCGAAGAAGGTTTCGACATCATCGAAAACTCCGGCGCCGCGCTGCTGCGCTGGCAAGCCGAGCCGGGCAATCGCCAGGAAGTGGAAACCCTGCTGCGCGATCTGCACACCCTCAAGGGTGGCGCGCGGATGGTCGAGATCGGGCCGATCGGCGACCTCGCCCATGAGCTGGAATACCTTTACGAAAGTCTTTCCAGCGGCGCTTTGCAGCCGTCGGCGGAGCTGTTTGCGCTGGTGCAGCGCGGGCATGATCGCTTGGCGCAAATGCTCGATGGCGTGCGCGCCGGGCAACCGTGTCCACCGGCCGATCGGCTGATCAACGCGATCCAGAATTTCAGCCATCCGGTGACGATAGAAACGCCGCCAGTGCTACCCGCTCCGGTCAAGACTGACGCGGCGCCGCCGGCTGCTGACGCTGGCGCGGACATGGTCAAAGTCTCCGCCGAACTGCTCGATGAGCTGGTCAATCTGGCCGGGGAAACCTCGATCTTCCGTGGTCGCATCGAGCAGCAGGTCAACGACGCACAGATCGCCCTGAACGAGATGGAAACCACCATCGAACGCATGCGCGATCAGTTGCGTCGTCTCGATACCGAAACCCAGGGGCGGATTCTCAGCCGCCAGCAGGTCGATGCCGAACGTCTCGGCTACGAAGAATTCGATCCGCTGGAAATGGACCGCCATTCGCAGTTGCAGCAACTGTCTCGCGCGCTGTTCGAATCGGCTTCCGACTTGCTCGACCTCAAGGAAACCCTCGACCGCCGTAATCACGACGCCGAGAACCTGTTGCAGCAACAGGGCCGCATCAACACCGAATTGCAGGAAGGCTTGATGCGTACGCGCATGGTGCCGTTCGAACGGATGTTGCCGCGCCTGAAACGCATCGTCCGCCAGGTCGCCGAAGAGCTGAACAAAGACGTCGCCTTCGTCGTCGGCAACGCTGAAGGCGAGATGGATCGCAATGTGCTGGAGCGCATGGCTGCGCCGCTGGAGCACATGCTGCGCAACGCCGTCGACCATGGTCTGGAGTCCGCCGAGGTGCGGCTGGCAGCGGGTAAACCGGCGCAAGGGCAGATCAGCCTGGACCTGTCCCGCGAGGGCGGCGACATCGTTTTCGACATTCGCGATGACGGCGCCGGCGTGCCGCTAGAAGCCGTGCGGCGCAAGGCGATCAAGCGCGGCATGCTCGCGCCGGAGGCCGAAATCAGCGACCGCGACGTGTTGCAGTTCATCCTCCAGCCGGGGTTTTCCACGGCGGAAAAGATCACGCAGATTTCCGGACGCGGCGTCGGCATGGACGTGGTGCACGAAGAAGTGCGGCAACTCGGCGGCAGCATGAGCATCGACTCGGTGCCGGGGCAGGGCGTGCATTTCCGTATTCGTTTGCCATTCACCGTGTCGGTCAACCGCGCATTGATGGTGCAGTGTGGCGAGGATCAATATGCGATTCCGCTGAACACCATCGAAGGCATCGTCCGCGTGTTGCCGAATGATCTGGAAGGGCACTTCCGCCAGGATCCACCGCGCTACCACTACGGCGGCCAGACCTATGAACTGTGCTACCTCGGCGAACTGCTGAAAACCGCACCACGGCCGAAACTGCTCGGCCAGAACCTGCCGTTACCGGTGCTGCTGGTGCACTACAACGACCGGCGCATCGCGGTGCTGGTCGATACCATGGCCGGCACCCGCGAGATTGTGGTGAAGAGTCTTGGCGCGCAGTTTGCGGCGGTGCAGGGCGTGTCTGGCGCGACGATTCTTGGCGATGGTCGAGTGGTGCTGATTCTCGATCTGCTTGCTCCGATCCGCGCGATGCAAGCACGGGTTGTGCAGCCGCCAACGCTGCCGGAGATCGACAGCGAACCGCAGAAACCACTGCTGGTGATGGTGGTCGACGACTCGGTCACCGTACGCAAGGTCACCAGCCGCTTGCTCGAACGCCACGGCATGAACGTGCTGACCGCCAAGGACGGTGTCGACGCCATGCTACTGCTCGAAGAACACATGCCCGACCTGATGCTGCTCGACATCGAAATGCCGCGCATGGACGGCTTCGAAGTCGCCACGCAAGTGCGCAACGACGAACGCCTGCAACACCTGCCGATCATCATGATCACCTCACGTACCGGGCAGAAACACCGCGACCGTGCCATGGCGATTGGCGTCAACGACTACCTCGGCAAGCCGTATCAAGAGTCGGTGCTGCTTGAAAGCATTGCCCAATGGAGCAAGAAACATGCATGAGCGCCGGCATAATCAGCGCAGCAGCCAACTCACCGGGTTGCTGCTGCCGTTGGCGGATCGCAATTTGATCCTGCCTAACGTCGCTGTCGCAGAGCTGATCGATTACCAGGCCAGCGCCTTCGATCTGGATACGCCGCCGTGGTATCTCGGCAAGGTTACGTGGCGTGAGCGGCAGATTCCGTTGCTGAGTTTTGAATCGGCGTGCGGGCAGAAAATCGTCATTGGCGAGCGCGCGCGGATCGTGATTTTGAATGCGCTGGGCGGGTTGCCGGAGTTGAAATTCATTGCGCTGCTGGTGCAGGGGATTCCGCGCTCTTACAAGCTCGACAGTCAGTTGAGCTATGTCGATGTGCCGTTGTGTGCGCTGGAGCAGGCGGCGGTGCAGGTCGGGGAGCAGGTGGCGAAGGTGCCTGACTTGCTTGGGCTGGAGAAGTTGTTGGTGGATGCGGGTCTCGTCCACTGATCCTGAGTTTGCGGTGATCTTGCTGGCCTCTTCGCGAGCAAGCTCGCTCCCACAGTGGGCTTATGTCGTCCACAAAATCTGCATTCACTGAAGATCCCCTGTGGGAGCGAGCTTGCTCGCGAAAGCGTCGTTCGCCACACCTTAAATCCGACAGACAAATCCTCAATCTTTGTGCGCAATAAACACCCTTTATCTCAGCTGTTTAAATACACCCGATGTTACGGCTCCCTAGCCTACAAATCCTTGCGCCGCTGCCTACGCATGCACCAGAATCCGCCGGCTTGTGCGCCGTGGGCTGGCTGCGTAACGTGGATTGGGTCACTGATTTCCAGTGATCGGGTTTAGCAGCCCGGCTTTGTCCTTACCTCGGTTGTACAAGTCTCATCCAGTCAGGCATTCGCCTGCGCTTGATGGTGGCTGTGCGCATGGCACCTTCGGGTGCGCCGGGTTGGGGTTTGACCGGTCTGCTAACTTGCGCATAGCCGCCACCCTACCGTTTAGCAGCGAGATGGTGAGGCCTAATAGAGGTTCATCCCCATGTTCAAAGTAACGCCAAACCCGCCGGTCACCGACCCGGCATCCCCCTACGAATCCCCCGATTCGAAGAAATTCCACGAAGCCGCCGAGCGCGCCCTCGATCATTACCTTGGCCCGACCAACGCCGACCTGATGGCCACGCCCTACACCCCGAACACGCTGTACATGGCCAACCCGAATGCCGACACCGAATCCCTGCTGGCGGACGCCAGTGAAACCCTCGGGTCGGCCACGGTGATGCTCAACAACCATGCGGCAATGGTGGAAGGTACGCACCGCAAGACTGTGCAAGGTATTGCGCAGGTGGTGATGGTGGCGGAGATGGCCGTCAACCGTTTGTTGGATAGGTTGGTGCCGACGGAGTAGCGAAAAAGCTGACCCTCACCCCAGCCCTCTCCCGGAGGGAGAGGGGGCCGACCGAGGTGTCTTGCGCTATACATCGACCTGAAAAGCCAAGTCGATTATGGGTTTGGTAAAGCGAGTCGATTATGGATTCGGTAAAGCACGATCAGGTCGGCGCAATTCCCGAATATCCCCCAATCAGTCCCCTCTCCCTCCGGGAGAGGGCTAGGGTGAGGGCGGCTCTTGATCGTTACCCTGAGCGTAATGATTCACCACCGCGCTTGATTGATGCCCCCACCCCACACGCCTACCTTAGCTCCACGACAGCGAACCCCGTGGAGTGAGCATGACAACAACAATTTCCCCCGACTCGCGCTGGACGCGGCGGCGCGATGAGAAGCAGCGCCGGCTCGACAAGGTGCGCGGGCTGGCCGACGGTGTGGTGTTGCCCACCGACAAGATCGTCGCCGCGCTCGAAGCGCTGATCCACCCCGGTGACCGTGTGGTGCTGGAGGGTAACAACCAGAAGCAGGCGGATTTCCTTTCGCGCTCGCTGGCCAAAGCCGACCCGGAAAAGCTCCACGACCTGCACATGATCATGCCCAGCGTCGGCCGCTCCGAGCACCTCGACCTGTTCGAACGCGGCATCGCCCGCAAGCTTGATTTCTCCTTCGCCGGAACCCAGAGCCTGCGCATCAGCCAGTTGCTGGAAGACGGCCTGCTGGAAATCGGCGCGATTCACACCTACATCGAACTCTACGCCCGGCTGGTGGTGGACCTGATCCCCAACGTCGTGCTCTCGGCCGGGTTCATGGCCGACCGCGCCGGCAACATCTACACCGGCCCGAGCACCGAAGACACTCCGGCACTGATCGAACCGGCCGCCTTCAGCGACGGCATCGTCATCGTCCAGGTCAACCAATTGGTCGACGACGTCAGCGAACTGCCGCGCGTGGACATCCCCGCCTCATGGGTCGACTTCGTGGTGGTGGCCGACAAGCCGTTCTACATCGAACCGCTGTTCACCCGCGACCCACGCCATATCAAGCCTGTGCACGTGCTGATGGCGATGATGGCGATCCGTGGCATCTACGAAAAACACAACGTGCAGTCGCTCAACCACGGCATCGGTTTCAACACCGCCGCCATCGAATTGATCCTGCCGACCTACGGTGAATCCCTCGGCCTCAAAGGCAAGATCTGTCGCAACTGGACGCTCAACCCGCACCCAACTTTGATCCCGGCAATCGAGAGCGGTTGGGTCGAAAGCGTGCATTGCTTCGGCACCGAACTGGGCATGGAAAACTACATCGCCGCGCGCCCCGACGTGTTCTTCACCGGCCGCGACGGCTCGCTGCGTTCCAACCGGATGTTCTGCCAACTGGCCGGGCAATACGCGGTGGATCTATTTATCGGCGCGACGTTGCAGGTCGATGGCGATGGCCATTCCTCGACCGTGACCCGTGGTCGCCTCGCCGGTTTCGGTGGCGCGCCGAACATGGGCCACGACCCGCGCGGCCGCCGTCACGGCACCCCGGCGTGGCTGGACATGCGCCACGACGACTCGCAGCAACCGATGCTCGAACGCGGCAAGAAACTCGTGGTGCAAATGGTCGAGACGTTCCAGGAGGGCGGCAAACCGACCTTCGTCGAAACCCTCGATGCGGTGGAAGTGGCGAAGAAAAGCGGCATGCCGCTGGCGCCGATCATGATCTACGGCGACGACGTCACCCACCTGCTCACCGAAGAAGGCATCGCCTACCTGTACAAGGCGCGCTCGCTGGAAGAGCGCCAGGCGATGATCGCTGCGGTCGCCGGCGTCACCGCCATCGGCCTGCGCCACAACCCGAAAGACACCGAACGCATGCGCCGCGAAGGCCTGATCGCCTTGCCCGAAGACCTCGGCATCCGTCGCACCGACGCCACCCGCGAATTGCTCGCGGCGAAAAGTGTGGCCGATCTGGTCGAGTGGTCCGGCGGCCTGTACAACCCGCCCGCGAAATTCAGGAGCTGGTAATGCACGCATTTAACCTGCAAGCGAAACCGCTTTCTCTGGCTGATCGATTGGCCGATCTGGCGGTGGACGCGCTGATCGACGAAGCCGATCTGTCGCCGAAACCGGCACTGGTCGACCGTCGCGGCAATGGCGCGCACACCGATCTGCACCTGGGCTTGATGCACGCTTCGGCGCTGTCGTTGTGGCCGGCGTTCAAGGAGATGGCTGAAGCGGCGGTTGCAATCGGTGAAGTCGATTCAACGTTACGCGAAGCGATTGGCCGGATCGGTCGTGAAGGCGAGCAAGCGATGCTCACGACCACCAACGGCGTGAACACGCATCGCGGCGCCATTTGGGCGCTGGGATTATTGGTGACCGCCGCTGCGCTGGAACCGCAATCCTCCAGCGCCAATGCCGTGACCCTGCGCGCCGCACGTCTCGCCCTGCTGGATGACCGCTACGCACCAAAACCTTTGAGCCACGGCGCCCAAGTCGCCCTGCGTTACGGCGCACGCGGCGCTCGTGAAGAAGCGCAACTCGGCTTCCCCTCGGTGTTGCAACGTGGCCTGCCGCAACTCAAACGCAGCCGCGCCAATGGCCACGGCGAACAGAACGCCCGGCTCGACGCCTTGCTCGCAATCATGACCAACCTCGCCGACACCTGCGTGCTCTACCGCGCCGGCGAAGAGGGTCTGCACGCCATGCAGTCCGGCGCGCAAGCGGTGCTCGACGCCGGTGGCAGCGCCAGCCTCAGCGGTCGCCGTCGCCTGCACGATCTCGATCAACAACTCATCGCATTGAATGCCTCGCCCGGTGGCGCCGCCGACTTGCTCGCCGCCACACTGCTGCTCGATCGCATCGAGCGCGACGGCATCCTTCAGGGAGCGTTTTGATGGAAACCCTATCGTTTGAATTCCCCGCCGGGCAGCCGCCACGCGGCCGTGCGCTGGTCGGTTGTGTCGGCTCGGGTGATCTGGAAGTGCTGATCGAACCGGGTCTGGCCGGCAAACTGACAATCAATGTGCAGACCTCGGTCAACGGCGCGCAGTTGCGTTGGCAGCACCTGTTTGCGCGGATGTTCGACGGCACCACGCCGCCGGCGATGGCCATCGATATCCACGATTTCGGCGCGACGCCGGGGGTGGTGCGCTTGCGTCTGGAACAAGGTTTCGAGGAGATCGGCCATGACTGACAGCGCAGCGTTGCTCAACAAACACAGCTTCGTCGAGCTCGGCGCGCGGCAACGGGCGAAAGCCTTGCTCGATGCCGGCAGCTTTCGTGAATTGCTCGACCCGTTTCAACGGGTGATGTCGCCGTGGCTTGAACGTCAGGGCGTGGTGCCGCAGGCCGATGACGGCGTGGTGATCGCCAAGGGCAGCCTCGACGGTTTGCCAGTGGTCATTGCCGCAATTGAAGGCGCGTTTCAGGGCGGCAGCCTTGGCGAAGTCGGCGGGGCGAAGATTGCCGGCGCGCTGGAACTGGCGGCTGAAGACAACCGCAAAGGCATTCCGACCCGCGCGGTGTTGCTGCTGGAAACCGGTGGCGTGCGCTTGCAGGAAGCCAATCTCGGGCTGGCGGCGATTGCCGATATTCATGCGGCGATTGTCGATTTGCAGCAGTACCAACCGGTGGTCGGTGTGGTCGCGGGCAGCGTCGGGTGTTTCGGCGGCATGTCGATTGCGGCGGCGCTGTGCAGCTATCTATTGGTGACTCAGGAAGCGCGCCTTGGTTTGAACGGCCCGCAGGTCATCGAACAGGAAGCGGGCATCGAAGAATACGACTCCCGCGACCGACCCTTCATTTGGAGCCTGACCGGTGGCGAGCAGCGTTTCGACACTGGTCTGGTGGATCGTTATGTCGCCGATGATGTGGCGAAGATTCGTCAGCAGGTCGGCGAATTGCTGCAGCAAGGTTTGCCAAAACAACCACGCAGGCAACGCGCCGAATGGTTTCTGCAACGCCTGAGCAGTCTGAACACTGACCCGCAAATCGAACCGTCGGTGGTTCGCGATCTGTATCAAGGAGAGCGCTCATGAGCGGTTATTCACTGCGCGGTTTGAACTGGTTCGACGCCTTGAGCGCCGGGGCGAAAGCCGTTGAGGGTTTGCCGCCATCGCTGCGGGTTGCCGATGGTGAACTTGGGCGTTTTATCGCCGTGGTCGCTGATCCGGACAATCGTTTTCCGCGTGCGCGCAACGGCGAAGTCGGTTTGCTTGAAGGCTGGGGTTTGGCCAAGACTGTGGATGACGCGATCACTGCTGATCGTGACAAAGCGCAGAAACGCCCGATCATCGCCATCGTCGATGTGCCGAGCCAGGCTTATGGTCGGCGCGAAGAAGCCCTCGGCATTCATCAGGCGCTGGCCGGTGCGGCGGACAGTTATGCCCGTGCGCGGTTGGCCGGGCATCCGGTGATTGCATTACTGGTCGGTAAGGCAATGTCCGGGGCGTTTCTCGCTCATGGTTATCAGGCCAACCGTTTGATTGCGCTGCGCGATCCGGGCGTGATGGTGCATGCGATGGGCAAGGCGTCGGCGGCGCGGGTGACGTTGCGCAGTGTTGAAGAGCTCGAAGCGCTGGCCGCCACTGTGCCGCCGATGGCTTATGACATCGACAGCTATGCCAGCCTCGGATTGCTCTGGGAAACCCTGTCGGTGCAGCAGACTGAGCAGCCGACGGCGGAGGATCTATCGAGAGTTAACGAGTGCCTGAAGCAAGCCATCGGCGATGTCGTCAGCACTGATCTGAGCAATCGCCTCGGCGCGAAGAATCGTGCGGCCTCCAGCAAGGTGCGCGAGCTGTTGAGGGCGCAGTGGTGAGCACGCCTCTGGCCCACGATCTGCTCTGGGGCATGACCCCGGCGCAGTTGCCGGCGGATGCGCCGCTGTGGGCCGTCGAGTCATTAGCCGCCGGGCAACCGGTGGTAGTGCGACGGGCGTTGAGTGCTGAGGGTTTTGTCGCGGTCGGCGTGCGCGGTGTGTTGCGCGAGCAGCGCTGGGCGGCATTTATGGCCGTCGATTCGATTGCCTGTCGGGTCAGTCCAGAGGCGCTGTGTCACGTCGACAGTGAGCGCAATCTGCCAGTCATGCACGCGCTCCAACAGCTGCGGCCGATGCTCGACGATTGCGGTTGGGTCTGGGGTGTCAGCGGCAGTGTCGGGTTTGAATTGGCCAGCGGTTTTACCGCGATGCACGCGGCCAGTGATCTCGATTTGATTCTGCGTACACCGCAACTGATCACGCGTAATCAGGCACGCAAACTTGTCGCGGTTTTTGATCAGGCTGTGTGCCGGGTGGATATGCAATTGCAGACGCCGTTTGGTGCTGTGGCTTTGCGTGAATGGGCTAGCGGTTCGGCGCGGGTGCTGCTGAAAAATGCTCATCAGGCTTGCCTGGTGATTGATCCGTGGAATCCGCAGGAGCAGGCAGCGTGAGCAGTCTGCTGGTGTTCCCCGGCCAGGGCGCGCAGCAGGCGGGCATGTTTCAGCGCTTGCCTCGGGAAACCTTGGTCGAAGCCAGTGATGTACTTGGCGAAGATGTTTTGCTGCTCGATTCTGCTCAAGCATTGCGCACGACGAGGGCGGTTCAGCTGTGCCTGCTGATCGCCGGCGTCGCGGCTTCACGACAGTTATTGCAGGACGGACTCACGGCGGATTACGTCGCCGGCTTGTCCATCGGCGCTTACCCGGCAGCGGTGGTCGCTGGAGCGTTGAGCTTCAGCGATGCGCTGCATCTGGTCAGCCTGCGCGGTGAGTTGATGCAGCAGGCTTATCCACAGGGCTACGGCATGACCGCGATCATCGGCCTGCAATTATCCACAGTCGAAACACTGCTCGCACAGGTGCACAGTGAAGATTCGCCGGTGTACCTGGCCAACATCAATGCCGATAACCAGGTGGTGATCGCCGGCAGTGACGAGGCCATGCAAGCCGTGGCCGAACTGGCGCGCAGTCGTGGCGCTGGTCTGGCGAAACGCCTGGCGGTGAGTGTGCCGTCGCACTGTCCGCTGCTGGAGGCACCTGCACAAACCCTCGCCGAGGCCTTCGCCAAAGTTGAACTGAAAACTCCGAAAATCGCTTACCTGAGCGGCAGCCGCGCGCGTCCTGTGACCAAAATCGAAGCGCTGCGCGATGACCTCGCCTTCAACATGTGCCGCGTGGTGGATTGGCGCGGCACCGTACAAAGCGCCTACGAGCGCGGCGTGCGTTTACAGATCGAACTGCCGCCCGGTGCGGTGCTGACCGGGCTGGCGCGCCGGGTGTTCGAACAGGGCACGGTCACTGCCTTCGACAGTGCGCGTCTCGACACCTTGCAGGCGCTGTTGCGTGAGGAGGGTGGCCGCCAACTCTAAAACCGCCGACTCAAGCTTCGAACAACAAAAACAACATTCGACGATGCACTTTGAGGACTACAACAATGATTATTTACGGTGTGGCGTTTCTCGCCTTTTGTACGCTGGTGGGTATCTGGGTCGGTGAACTGCTCGGCAAGCTGATCGGCGTGCCGGCCAACGTCGGCGGCGTCGGCATTGCGATGCTGCTGTTGATCGGCCTCGGCAGTTATCTGAACAAAAGCGGCTGGCTCAAGGGCAAGACCGAGCAGGGTGTCGAGTTCTGGAGCGCTATCTACATTCCGATCGTCGTGGCGATGGCAGCGCAGCAGAACGTGTACGGCGCGCTCAAGGGCGGGCCAATGGCGATCCTCGCCGGGACGCTTGCCGTGGTGATCGCTTTTGCCCTGGTGCCCGTGCTGACGCGCATGGGCAACAAGGAGCAGACCCCGATAGCTCCAGCCAAGACTGCGGGGTAATCGCCATGTACGAATCAATGATGAAAGTGATCACCGGTTACGGTTTGATCAGCGGGTTTCTGATTGTCGGGCTGACCATGTGGGTGTCCTACTGGATGTCCAATACCTTCACCAAAGGTCGTTTGCACGGCTCGGCCATCGCCATTTTGCTGGGGCTGGTGCTGTCGTATGTCGGCGGTGCGCTGACCGGTGGGCAGAAGGGCGTAGTGGATATTCCGTTGCTGTCGGGCATCGGTTTGCTCGGTGGTGCGATGCTGCGCGATTTTGCGATTGTGGCCACGGCGTTTGGCGTGAGTGTCGATGAGCTGAAACGGGCAGGGTTCGTCGGGGTGCTGGCGCTGTTTGTCGGCGTAGGCACGTCGTTCGTGGCGGGTGTTGGTGTGGCGATGGCGTTCGGTTATACCGATGCCGTTAGCCTGACCACTATTGGTGCCGGCGCGGTGACCTACATCGTCGGCCCGGTGACCGGCGCGGCGATTGGCGCCAGTTCCGAGGTCATGGCGCTGTCGATTGCAGCGGGGTTGATCAAGGCGATTCTGGTGATGGTGATGACGCCGTTCGTGGCGCCGATGATTGGCCTGAACAATCCACGCAGCGCGGTGATTTTCGGCGGGCTGATGGGCACGTCCAGTGGTGTGGCCGGCGGGTTGGCGGCGACGGATCCGAAGCTGGTGCCTTATGGGTGTCTGACGGCGGCGTTTTATACCGCGCTTGGGTGTTTGCTTGGGCCTTCGCTGTTGTTTTTGGCGATGCGCGGGTTGGTGGGATAACAGCTAAGAGCTGCCCTCACCCTAGCCCTCCCGAAACGTCGGACCGCCCGTAGGGAGAGGGGACTGACCGAGCTGAATGTTGGAAGTACGCCGACCTGAAATTTCCGAGTCGAACTCAGGTTTTGAAAGGCCCCCGGTCTGCTCCCTTCCCCCTCGCCCCCTTGGGGGAGAGGGCCGGGGTGAGGGGGTAGCTCTTGATCTTGATTTTGCTCTAAATCCCAGCCTGTCGATTGGCATACATCCGACACTCCGCCAACAACGCCAGCAAATTCGGATCCCTCTCCTTGGCCTTCAAAAACACCACGCCAATGTGCTGCTGCAACCGGTACTTCTCCTGCAACGGAATCAACTTCACCCGATTCTCATACACCACCGCAATCCTTCCCGGCAGCAATGCATAACCCACTCCCGAACTGACCATGCTCAACAGCGTGAAGATGTCATTCACCTGCATCGCCACTTTCGGCTCGAACCCCGCCTGCTTGAATACCCGGTTACCGTCCTGATGCGTGGCAAAACCCTGGGTCAAGGTGATAAAAGTTTCATCCCGGACTTCCGCCAGATCCACTTCACTGCGCTGGGCAAACTTTGAATCCGCCGGTGTGGCGAGGAAGATGTCGTCAGAAAACAGCGCGATCTGCTCGCAATCCGGGTCGTTGATGCTGTCATCCAGCGACACCAGGATCGCGTCGACTTCCATGTTCTTCAGCTTGTAGAGCAGGTCGATGTTCGAGCCGAGGATCAGGTCGATATTGAGTTCGCTGCGGCGGATCTTCAGGCCCATGATCAGTTGCGGTACGGTTTTCACTGTCAGCGAATACAGCGAGCCGAGTTTGAAGCGTTCGGCGGAGAACCCGGCGGCTTCGCGGGTCAAGCGTACGCTTTCGACGACGTCGTTGATCAGCTTCTGCGCCCGTTCTTCGAGCACATAAGCGCTTTCCAGCGGCGTCAGGTTGCGCCCTTCGTGTTTGAACAGCGGGCAGCGCAGGGCGCTTTCCAGCGAGTGGATCGCGCGGTGCACGCTGACGTTGCTGGTCTGTAACTCGGCAGCGGCGCGCGCGAGGTTGCCGGTACGCATGAAAGCGAGGAACACCTCGAGTTTTTTCAGGGTCAATTCTTCGTCGATCAGCATGGCGCGGACTCTTTTTGGAATGCTTCGATTGTGCCCAATTACCGTGGCGTGCGCAGGTCCGCGTTGAACAGAAACATTGCGCTTTTACGCTTAAGGCCCGAGCCTTGCGCGCTGCGGTAACGAATATTGAGGTGAGCGATACATGTATCACGGAGAAAAACTCAACGCCTGGACGCATTTGGTCGGGGCAGTGGCAGCGTTTATCGGCGGCGTCTGGATGCTGGTGATCGCCAGCCTCGACGGCAGCCCGTGGAAGATTGTCAGTGTGGCGATCTACGCTTTCACCTTGCTGGTGCTCTACAGCGCCTCGACCGTGTACCACAGCGTGCGCGGGCGCAAGAAAGCGATCATGAAGAAGGTCGATCATTTTTCGATCTATTTACTGATTGCCGGTAGCTACACGCCATTCTGTCTGGTCACCCTGCGTGGGCCGTGGGGCTGGACGTTGTTCGGAATTGTCTGGGGGCTGGCGCTGATCGGCATTCTGCAAGAGATCAAACCGCGTTCGGAGGCGCGGATTCTGTCGATCGTGATTTATGCGGTGATGGGCTGGATTGTGTTGGTGGCGGTGAAGCCTTTGATTGCGGCGCTGGGTACGGCCGGGTTTGCCTGGCTGGCGTCGGGCGGGGTTTTGTACACGGTGGGGATTATCTTTTTTGCCTTGGATCACCGGCTGCGGCATGCGCATGGGATCTGGCATTTGTTCGTGATTGCCGGGAGTTTGCTGCACTTTGTCGCGATTCTGTTTTATGTCCTGTAGCCCGGCTGACTGATCGTTCCCACGCTCTGCGTGGTAACGCCTCCTGTGACGCTCTGCGTCACGCCGTTTGGGACGCGGAGCGTCCCGGGCTGCATTCCCACGCAGAGCGTGGGAACGATCAATCAGGGGGACGTATTCCAATTTTGGATTAGAAGTCACCCCAAAGCTGTTGAGCCACCGCCAGTGCCACCACTGGCGCCGTCTCGGTACGCAATACGCGCGGTCCAAGGCGGGCGGCGTGGAAGCCGTTGCTCTTGGCCTGCTCGACTTCGGCATCTGTCAAACCGCCTTCCGGCCCGATCAGGAACGCCAGCGTCGCCGGTTTGGCATGACTCACCAACGGCTCCGCCACTGGATGCAGCACCAGTTTCAACGCGGCTTCGGTCTGCTTGATCCAGTCCGCCAACAACACCGGCGGATGAATCACCGGCACCCGCGAGCGTCCACATTGCTCACACGCGCTGATCGCCACCTGACGCCAATGCAGCAGGCGTTTGTCGGCGCGTTCGTCCTTG
This sequence comes from Pseudomonas sp. ok266, assembly GCF_900110195.1. Taxonomy (NCBI): domain Bacteria; kingdom Pseudomonadati; phylum Pseudomonadota; class Gammaproteobacteria; order Pseudomonadales; family Pseudomonadaceae; genus Pseudomonas; species Pseudomonas sp. ok266. Next base: position 599,151 of record NZ_FOCU01000001.1, read on the forward strand.
AGGCGGACTTCACAGCGATCACTGAAGATTGGGGTGATTTCATTCACGCCCAGTTCGGTGGCTTTCTGAATCGCCCAGTCCATTCGCTCGCCACGGGACAGGCCCTGGCCGAGGTGAATGTGCAGCGGCGATTCGACCTGGCCGGCGAATTGCTCATCGATCTGCACGGTCACGCGCTTCTTGCCGACTTCCAGCAGGGCGCCGCGAAATTCATGGCCGGAACCGTCGAACAACTGCACCGCATCGCCCTCGGCCATGCGCAGTACGCGGCTGATGTAATGCGCCTGGGCTTCCGGCAATTCGTGTTCGCCGGTGCTCAGCGGGGAGTCGATAAAGAAGCGGGACAGTCTCATTTCGGGTCTCTGGAAAGATGTGAATCAGGTGGATCGGTGTCGACTTCATTCGCGAGCAAGCTCGCTCCCACATTTGGAATGCATTCCCCTGTGGGAGCGAGCTTGCTCGCGAAAGCGGCAGTTCAGGCGCCACAAATTTTTTGAATCAGCCTGGATCGCGGAACCCCGGGTGGAAGTCTTTTGGCACGGCGACGCTGACGCTGTCACGCGTAGCTATATCGATGCCTTCGCTGGCCACTTCGGCGAGGAAGTCGATCTGCTCCGGGGTGATCACGTACGGCGGCAGGAAATACACCACGCTACCGAGCGGGCGCAGCAACGCGCCACGTTCCAGTGCATGCTGGAACACTTTCAAACCGCGACGTTCCTGCCAAGGGTAGGCCTCTTTCGTGGCTTTATCCTTGACCATCTCGATGGCCAGGACCATGCCGGTCTGGCGTACTTCGGAGACGTTCGGGTGATCGACCAGATGCGCCGTCGCCGACGCCATGCGCTGAGCCAGCGCCTTGTTGTTCTCGATGACGTTGTCCTGCTCGAAGATATCCAGCGTTGCCAGTGCCGCCGCGCACGCCAGCGGGTTGCCGGTGTAGCTGTGCGAGTGGAGGAAGGCGCGCAGGGTTGGATAGTCGTCGTAGAACGCGCTGTAGACCTCATCGGTGGTCAGGCACGCCGCCAGCGGCAGATAGCCGCCGGTCAGCGCCTTCGACAAGCAGAGAAAGTCCGGGCGAATGCCGGCCTGTTCACAGGCAAACATGGTTCCGGTGCGACCAAAGCCGACGGCGATTTCGTCGAGAATCAGGTGCACGCCGTAGCGGTCGCAGGCCTCGCGCAGCAACGTCAGATACACCGGGTGATACATGCGCATGCCGCCGGCGCCCTGAATCAGCGGCTCGACGATCACTGCCGCGACGCTGTCATGATTTTCTGCCAAGGTCTGTTCCATGGCGGCGAACATGTTGCGCGAATGGTCTTCCCAGCTCATGCCTTCGGGGCGTCCGTAGCAATCCGGGCTCGGCACCTTGATGGTGTCCATCAGCAGCGCTTTGTAGGTTTCGGTGAACAGCGGCACGTCACCGACCGCCATCGCTGCCATGGTTTCACCGTGGTAGCTGTTGGTCAGGGTGACAAAGCGTTTCTTGTTTGGCTGGCCGCGATTGAGCCAATAGTGAAAGCTCATTTTCAGCGCGACTTCGATGCAGGACGAACCGTTATCGGCGTAGAACACCCGGCTCAGGCCTTCCGGGGTCATCTTCACCAGACGCTCGGACAGCTCGATCACCGGTTGATGGCTGAAACCGGCCAGAATCACGTGTTCCAGTTGATCGACCTGATCTTTGATGCGCTGGTTGATGCGCGGGTTGGCGTGGCCAAACACGTTGACCCACCACGAGCTGACGGCGTCGAGGTAGCGCTTGCCTTCGAAGTCTTCGAGCCAGACGCCTTCGCCGCGCTTGATCGGGATCAGCGGCAGCTGTTCGTGGTCTTTCATCTGGGTACAGGGATGCCACAACACCGCGAGGTCGCGTTGCATCCACTGGTTATTCAGGCCCATTTACAGTCTCCTCGAGGCGGCTCGCGTCAGGCGCGGGCAAACAATCGCGCAAGCCTATGCAATGCATCGCGCGGGGACAACCCATTGTGTCGATTGAGCTACTTTGTATGAGCCGATAGACGTCGCTGGCGGCGTTTTGATGGCTAACGTATTCTTCGCGGTTCTTTGGGTCGTCTGACCCGCAAAACTGCTTTTTCCTACGTGTATTTCCGGAGTTCGCTGAATGTCTGTCGGTTGGCTGCGCGCCTGTGCGCTGGTGATGTTGGGGCTGTTCAGCGTTACAGCGCTGGCCAAGGATAAAACTGCAATCGTGATCGGCGGTGGCCTGTCGGGCCTGACCGCCGCTTATGAGCTGCAAAACAAAGGCTGGCAGGTCACCCTGCTGGAAGCCAAACCGAGCCTGGGTGGTCGCTCGGGTATGGCCACCAGCGAGTGGATCGGCAACGACAAGACCCAGCCAGTGCTGAACAAGTACGTTTCGACGTTCAAGCTGGGCACCACGCCGGCGCCGGAATTCGTGCGGACCCCGGGCTACCTGATCGACGGCGAGTATTTCTCTGCCGCCGATCTGGCGACCAAGCAGCCGGCCACCGCCGATGCCTTGAAGCGCTACCAGAAAACCCTCGATGATCTGGCGCGTTCGATCGACGACCCGCAGAACCCGGCGGCAACCAGCACCCTGCACGCGCTGGACCAGATCACCGTGTCGAGCTGGCTCGACAAGCAGAACCTGCCGGCCACCGCACGTCAGTTGATCAACCAGGACATCCGCACCCACTACGACGAGCCTTCGCGTCTGTCGCTGCTGTATTTCGCTCAGCAGAACCGCGTGTATCGCGGCATCTCCGACCGTGACCTGCGCGCTTCGCGTCTGGTCGGCGGCAGCCAAGTGCTGGCGCAGGCGTTCGTCAAACAGATCAAAACCATCAAGACCAACTCGCCGGTGTCCGCGATCACTCAGGACAAGGACGGCGTGACCGTCAAGGTCGGCAGTGTTGGCTATCAGGCTGACTACGTTGTGCTGGCTGTGCCGCTGCGTGCACTGAACAAGATTGCCCTGACGCCGGCGCTGGACGCTCAGCATCTGGCTGCGATCAAGGGCACCAACTACGGCTGGCGCGACCAGATCATGCTGAAGTTCAAGACGCCGGTGTGGGAAAGCAAGGCGCGCATGTCCGGCGAGATCTACAGCAATACCGGTCTCGGCATGCTTTGGATCGAACCTGCCCTGAAGGGCGGCGCCAACGTGGTGATCAACCTGTCCGGCGACAACGCTCGTGTGATGCAGGCGTTTGGCGACAAGCAAATGGTCGATCAGGTGCTAATTCGTCTGCACGCGTTTTATCCACAGGCTCGTGGCTCGTTCACCGGTTATGAAATCCGTCGCTACAGCACCGACCCGTCGATGGGCGGCGCCTACCTGGCTTACGGCCCGGGGCAGATCAGCAAGTTCTGGCGTCTGTGGGAACGTCCGCTGCAACGCGTGACGTTCGCCGGCGAACACACCGACACCTTGTACCCGGGCACCCTGGAAGGCGCGCTGCGCACCGGTCAGCGGGCGGCGAGTCAGGTTGAAGATCTGGCGGCAGGCAAATCGTTTGAGCCAGCCAAAGTAGTGCCGGCTGCAGCAGCGGCAGGCGCGGCGGGTGCCGTGGCGGCGAAGAAGGGCAACTTCTTCACTAATCTGTTCGGCGGTTCGGATGACGAGAAGAAGCCAGAGCCTGTGAAGGCGCCAGAACCGGCTCCTGCTCCGGTTGCTCCAGCGCCTGCGCCGACTCCAGCACCTGCGCCAGCTCCGGTGGAAGCACCGAAGCCAGCGACCCCGGTGAAAGCTGAACCGGCGAAGAAAGCGGCGGCCAAGCCAGCGGTGAAGAAGCCAGCGGCTAAAACCGAGGCGAAAAAGCCTGCGGCCAAACCGGCAGCGAAGAAGGCTGAGCCGGCGAAGAAGCCAGCGGCCAAGCCTGCGGCAACGACCGAGACCAAGGCGCAGTAGGCCTTTGCTTCAATAAAAAAACGCGGCCACACGGGCCGCGTTTTTTTTTGCCAGAAGCGCGCACTTCGATCCTTCCCGGTGCAGTCTCAAGGCTTACCTTTGCGCAGGACACTTCCCACAAAACAATCGGAACGAAATGATAGCGGGTGCCTTAGCTGCAACTTTATGCTTGAAGAAATTGGAGGCGCTCGATGAAAAGACTTACGGTAATACTTCTGTTGATGACACTTTCCGGTTGTGCCAATGGGCGTTTCTTTCCAGGTGGATATAACGCAGAACTTGTGCATCAATGCAAGATTGATCCCTACAGTGCCGATTGCTTGCAGCCGCCGCCAGTTTTCACCAACTAATCAATCAAAAGAGCGGTGGCTTGTTAAAAGTCCCATTTATAGAACTCGGTGCCGTTCGGTAACTTTCTGAGCCAGCGCTGCTTGGGTTTTCGAATCCGCCCGGGGATAAAACCGAAACGAGCCCAACGCAGGTTGCCGTTGCGCTGATCGTAAATGACCAGATTGCCATCGTCCTGCATCGTCAGGTAAGTGTTGTACCACAGCGACTTTTCGAGGCTGTGGGTACTTTCGGCAATCCATAGTCGCCGTCTGGAAGGGTCGAAGAGAAATCCGTTATTACTGACGACAAATTGTAGTGGTTCACGCATCTTCTTTGGATGCAGAGTTGCACTGTAAGGCTGATTGTTGTCGGCAATCCAGACTACTGCTTCACCTTCTTTTATCACCAGATTGCCATCGCTCTGCAATAACAACCGATATCGACCGTTCTCGGATTGCAGGTATTGGCCCGGAGACATTGTCTGGTTTGGTGGTAACTCGGAAGTGCCACTTGCTTGAAAGGGGGTATAACGAAGTGCCATGTTTTTCACCTTTTCAATGAATGATTGAGTCATCATTTGATCAGGGGCAAGCGGCCAACTAGCGATACATAGTTATTAAATGAATTTTCTTTTTCTGCGAATTTTTTTGTGATCACTGCCTGCTCCGCGGCGCGCCGGAGCAGAAGGAGAATCGCGCCCCGTGGTCCGAGCGCTGCGCGGTAGAATCGCCTTTAATCTTTCCTTAACACGCCACTTTCAGACTCTTGATCGTATTTCTCGATATTTCAAAGCGAAATTTTCCGCTTTAATTCGATAGATAACTCGCTAGTCTTGGTTCGCAGTTCTCACAGGATTTGGGCAATGCAGCTACGTAACTCTTCTTCGCGCTATGGTTGGGTCAGCATCTTCATGCACTGGGGCGTGGCGCTGGTGGTCTTCGGGCTGTTCGCGCTGGGCCTGTGGATGGTCGGGCTGGATTACTACAGCAGCTGGCGCAAAGAGGCGCCGGATCTGCACAAAAGCATCGGTCTGGTGCTGTTGGGTGTGATGGTGTTGCGGGTGCTGTGGCGCTTTATCAGCCCGCCGCCGCCGACGCTGCAAAGCTACAGCCGGATGACCCGTATCGGCGCCAAGTTCGGCCATGGGTTTCTGTATCTGGCGCTGTTCGCTGTGATGCTTGCCGGTTACCTGATTTCCACCGCAGACGGTGTCGGGATTCCGGTGTTTGGCCTGTTTGAAGTTCCTGCACTGGTTTCCGGGTTACCGGATCAGGCAGATACCGCTGGGGTGATTCATCTCTGGCTCGCGTGGGCACTGGTAATTTTTTCCGGCCTCCATGCGTTGGCAGCATTGAAGCACCACTTTATCGATCGTGATGCGACCCTGACGCGAATGCTCGGTCGCAAAGCCTGAAATTCAACCTCGACTCAAAGGAAAAGAAAGCATGTTGAAAAAGACTCTGGCCGCTCTGGCAATCGGTTCTGCACTGCTCTCGGCTGGTCAGGCCATGGCTGCGGACTACAAAATCGACAAGGAAGGTCAGCACGCCTTCGTTGACTGGAAAATCAGCCACCTGGGCTACAGCTTCATTCACGGTACTTTCAAGGATTTCGACGGTACATTCTCGTGGGATTCGGCCAAGCCTGAAGCCAGCAAGATCTCGGTTGATGTGAAAACCGCCAGCCTGTGGTCGAACCACGCTGAACGTGACAAGCACATCGCCAGCAAAGACTTCCTGGATGTTGGCAAGTTTGCTGATGCCAAGTTCGTCTCCACCGCCGTTAAATCGACCGGTGAAAAGACTGCAGACGTGACTGGCGACCTGACCCTGCACGGTGTGACCAAGCCTGTGACCTTCAAGGCTACGTTCAACGGCGAAGGCAAGGATCCATGGGGCGGCGAGCGCGCTGGCTTCAATGCCAAGACCACCCTCAACCTGAACGATTTCGGGATCAAGGGCCCAGGTCCTACCTCGCAAACTGCGGATCTGGACATCTCGCTGGAAGGCGTGAAAGTTAAATAACTTTCCTCCCGCCACACAAAAACGCCCCCGGTCGAAAGATCGGGGGCGTTTTTTATTGCCTACGACACACACGCATCCCCTGTGGGAGCGAGCCTGCTCGCGAAGGCGGCGGGTCAGTCAGCAATGATGTTGGCGAATGACCGCTTTCGCGAGCAGGCTCGCTCCCACAGGGGATATGCGGTGATTCAGGGGGATTCGTGGCGGCAAAAAAAATGCCCCGGCTCTTGCGAGTCGGGGCATTTTATATGGCGGCGTTAACTCAGCGATTGCGGGTCAGCAATGCTGGTTTTTCGCCACGCGGGCGGCTTGGCAGTTGATCGAGCTGCTCAGGCGTCGGGAAGCGGTCGGCTTTCGATTCCTTGTGCATGATCTTCGGGCCGTTGCTGCGCGGGTTCTGCACGGCTGGCTCGCTGCGTGGCTGATCGTCACGGGCCGGACGACGATTGCGCGAGGACGAGGAGGATTCGTCGCGACGACCCGACTGACCATCACGCGGTGCGCCGTTGCGCGGGCCGCTACGCTTGGCTGGCGGGGTGCCGGTGCTCGAACCGTTGCTGTTGCGCGGACCGTTCTGACGACCCTGCGACTGACCGCCACGTGGTGCACCCGAACCTGCGCCTGCACCTTGAGCCGGTGCGCCTGGACGACGGCCACGGCCGCCGGCAGGGGCTGGTTTTGGTACGTAATCAACACGGTTACCGAAGTTATCGATATCGTCGTCGAGGAACTCGTCCGGTGCACGATCAGCCGCCGCACGTGGCGGTTGGCTCGGACGCTGTTCGCGGCTCGGAGTGCCTTCGCGCGGTTTCTGCTGACGAGCAGGGCGCTCGCCACGTTCGCCGGCCGGTTTTTCCTTGCCCTTGTCTTTGCCTTTGTCTTTACGACCGCCGCCACCGCCGCCGCCATTCGGGCCGTCGCCGCGTGGGCCACGTGGATTGCGTGGGTTACGCACGTCCGGACGCTCACGCACTTCCGGCTTCTCGGCTTCAATGGTGCTCGAATCGAAGCCCATCAGGTCGCCGTCGGCGATTTTCTGCTTGGTCATGCGTTCGATGCTTTTCAGCAGTTTCTCTTCGTCCGGGGCAACCAGCGAGATCGCCTCGCCCGAACGACCGGCACGGCCAGTACGGCCGATACGGTGCACGTAGTCTTCATCGACGTTCGGCAGTTCGAAGTTGACCACGTGTGGCAACTGATCGATGTCCAGACCGCGTGCGGCGATGTCGGTCGCAACCAGGATGCGTACCTGGTTGGCCTTGAAGTCGGCCAGCGCTTTGGTGCGCGCGTTCTGGCTCTTGTTACCGTGGATCGCTACAGCCGGCAGGCCGTGCTTGTCCAGGTACTCGGCCAGACGGTTGGCGCCGTGCTTGGTGCGGGTGAACACCAGCACCTGTTCCCACGCGCCGGCGGTGATCAGGTGCGCCAGCAGCGCACGCTTGTGGCTGGCCGGCAGACGGAACACGCGTTGTTCGATGCGCTCGACCGTGGTGTTCGGCGGCGTCACTTCGATGCGTTCCGGGTTGTGCAGCAGCTTGCCGGCGAGGTCGGTGATGTCTTTGGAGAAGGTCGCCGAGAACAGCAGGTTCTGACGCTTGGACGGCAGGCGCGCGAGGACTTTCTTCACGTCGTGCACGAAACCCATGTCGAGCATGCGGTCGGCTTCGTCGAGGACGAGGATTTCCACGTGGGACAGGTCAACGCTGCCCTGGCCGCAGAGGTCGAGCAAGCGACCCGGGCAGGCAACGAGTACGTCGACGCCGCGGGACATGGCCTGAACCTGTGGGTTCATGCCGACGCCGCCGAAGATGCAGGCGCTGACGAATTTCAGGTCACGGGCGTAGATCTTGAAGCTCTCGTGAACCTGGGCCGCGAGTTCGCGGGTCGGGGTCAGGACCAGTACGCGCGGTTGGCGCGGGCCATGACGCTGGGATTTGTCCGGGTGACCGTTGGGGAACAACCGCTCCAGGATCGGAAGGGCGAAACCGCCGGTTTTACCGGTACCTGTCTGTGCCGCAACCATCAGGTCGCGACCTTGCAACACGGCGGGAATGGCCCGCTGTTGCACCGGAGTAGGCTCGGTATAGCCCGCATCTTCGATGGCGCGGACTAAAGCCTCGGAGAGACCGAGGGAAGCAAAGGACATGAGTAATCCTGTTTTAGTTAGGGCTTGGCCCAATGGGAGTCTTGCCTGGCGCGAATCACGTTTAAGAGGACGCAATCCCGTCCGGTCCTGCTGCGGTTCCGAAGGCACGTCTGGAGTGCTCGCGCGGGCTGCAAAGCTGCGCTGTAGCGGGTCGAGAGGCCTGTTACGGTTCCGGGCGTCCGGGCGTGAGCCTGGCGGGAACGCCGGAGTATAACAGAGCAATCACTGCGCGCTGCTTTCCTGCTGCTCAACGGTTTTGCCGCTGGCCGTGGCATTGCCCAGCGGCGCAGCCATGGCGGGAGCCGCGCCGTAGCGTGCGCTCAGCTCGGCGTAAGCCGGTTCGCGCTTGAATCGCTTGAGCTCGGCGCCAAATCGCTGCACCAGCAAATCCATGCCGGCATTGCGTCTAACCGCGAGAAACTGGCTCTGGCGGCTAATGACAGTGGGGTTTTCGGTGATCTGATCGCGAATATCCAGCTCATCGAGCAAGTGCTGACCGACACGGCGATCGGTGATCAGCAAGTCGATGCGGCCGCGCACCAGTTTGCCGAAGTTGGCTTCGTGGGTCGGTGCCGGTTCGCGGGTAAACAGTGTTGATTCGCTGAAATCGGGGCTGTACAGATAACCCGGCGAGGTGCCGATGGTCAGGCCTTTGAGCTCTTCGAGTTTGCTGAACGGGTGCGGCCGGTCGTTGGCGTAGAACAGGACGAACTCGACGTCCGACAGCGGCTCGCTCGGGTAAAGCAGGGTGGCGTCGCGCTCGTCGCTGTGAAAAATGTCCAGCGCGCCATCGGCCTGACCGGTCTCAAGCATCGACAGGCAGCGCTTCCACGGCAAGAACTGCCATTCGACTTCGATGCCCAGACGTTTGAAGACAATGGCCGTGGTTTCGTAATCCAGCCCGAGGTTTTTACCGTTCTCTTCGTAGACATAGGGCGCCCACGGCTCGGTGACAATACGCAACTTCTCGCCTCGAGCGGCGAAGCTCAGGCAAGCAAAAACCAGCACGGCGAATAACTGCGTGATCAAAGGCATGGCTTGAGATTACGACGAGAAACGCGAAAGAGCCAGAAAGTGCCTGCACAAGCTCTGTTTCGGGCCTTTAAAAGCAAAAAATCGCAGCTGCGACACCCCTGTAGGAGCTGCCGAAGGTTGCGATCTTTTGATCTTTCTATGAGGCTTAACGCGGCAACTTCAGGTTATTCCAGATCGCCAGGCTAGGCTCAGCCTGGTTCATGGAATAGAAGTGCAGACCCGGCGCGCCACCTTGCAGCAGGCGTTCGCACATCTCGCTGACGACTTGCTCACCAAAGCGCTGAATGCTTTGCGTGTCATCGCCGTAGGCTTCCAGTTGCTTGCGGATCCAGCGCGGGATTTCCGCACCGCAGGCATCAGAGAAGCGCGCGAGTTTGCTGTAGTTGGTGATCGGCATGATCCCCGGAACGATCGGCAGATCCACACCCTGCGCCTGCAAACGCTCGACGAAATAGAAGTAGCTGTCGGCGTTGAAGAAGTACTGGGTGATTGCGCTGTCGGCGCCGGCACGGGCCTTGCGGATGAAATTGGCCAGATCGTCTTCGTAGTTGCGTGCTTGCGGATGCATCTCCGGGTAAGCGGCAACTTCGATGTGGAAATGATCACCGGTTTCTTCACGAATGAATTCAACCAGTTCATTGGCGTGACGCAGCTCACCGCTGGTCATGCCCATGCCGGATGGCAGGTCGCCACGCAGCGCGACGATACGCTTGATGCCGGCAGCCTTGTACTCGTTCAGCAGGCCGCGCAGGTCGTCCTTGCTGTCGCCGACGCACGACAGGTGCGGTGCGGCCGGTACTTTGACTTCGCTTTCCAGTTGCAGAACGGTGTTGAGGGTGCGATCACGGGTCGAACCACCAGCTCCATAGGTGCAGGAGAAGAAATCGGGATTGTACGTTGCCAACTGACGGGCAACGTTGAGCAGCTTTTCATGCCCAGCATCGGTCTTGGTCGGGAAGAACTCGAAGCTGTAGCGACGGTCTTGGGACATGGTCATACCCTTGGAAACAAGAACCTTCGAGGCGCTGCAATCCCGTGTGGGAGCGAGCCTGCTCGCGAAAGCGTCGGGTCAGACAACACGGATGCTGAATGATAAACCGCCTTCGCGAGCAGGCTCGCTCCCACAGGGAGAGCGAGCAAGCACCTGTTAGTAGCGGTAAGCGTGCGGCTTGAACGGGCCTTCGACGGTCACGCCGATGTAGTCAGCCTGTTGCTTGGTCAGTTGGGTGACCACGCCGCCGAAGCCGCGAACCATTTCCAGGGCCACTTCTTCGTCGAGTTTCTTCGGCAGTACTTCAACGGTCAGGCGCTCGGCTTTCTGGGCTGGCGACAGGTCGGCGTACTTCTGGCCGAACAGGAAGATCTGCGCCAGAACCTGGTTGGCGAACGAACCGTCCATGATGCGGCTTGGGTGACCCGTGGCGTTGCCCAGGTTCACCAGGCGGCCTTCGGCCAGCAGGATCAGGTAGTCGTCGTTCTGCGCGTCGAAAGCGCCCGGGCCGGTACGGTGGATCTTGTGTACCTGTGGCTTCACTTCTTCCCATGCCCAGTTCTTGCGCATGAAAGCGGTGTCGATTTCGTTGTCGAAGTGACCGATGTTGCAGACAACAGCGCGCTTCTTCAGGGCTTTGAGCATGTTCGCGTCGCAAACATTGACGTTACCGGTGGTGGTCACGATCAGGTCGATCTTGCCCAGCAGCGCTTTGTCGATGCTCGCTTCGGAACCGTCGTTGATACCGTCGATGAACGGCGAAACCAGTTCGAAACCGTCCATGCATGCTTGCATGGCGCAGATCGGGTCAACTTCGGAGACTTTAACGATCATGCCTTCCTGACGCAGCGACTGAGCCGAACCCTTGCCCACGTCACCGTAACCGATGACCAGCGCTTGCTTGCCGGACAGCAGGTGGTCGGTACCACGCTTGATCGCGTCGTTCAGGCTGTGACGGCAGCCGTACTTGTTGTCGTTCTTGGACTTGGTCACCGAGTCGTTGACGTTGATGGCCGGGATTTTCAGCTCGCCTTTGGCCAGCATGTCCAGCAGACGGTGTACGCCGGTGGTGGTTTCTTCGGTCACGCCGTGAACGCGATCCAGTACTTGTGGGTACTTATCGTGCAGCAGCTGAGTCAGGTCGCCGCCGTCGTCGAGGATCATGTTGGCGTCCCATGGCTGGCCATCCTTCAGGATGGTCTGCTCCAGGCACCACTCGTACTCTTCTTCAGTTTCGCCTTTCCAGGCGAAAACCGGGATACCGGCAGCAGCGATAGCGGCAGCAGCCTGATCCTGAGTCGAGAAAATGTTGCAGGACGACCAGCGTACTTCGGCACCCAGGGCAACCAGGGTTTCGATCAGCACGGCAGTCTGAATGGTCATGTGGATGCAGCCGAGGATCTTGGCGCCTTTCAACGGCTGTTCGCCGGAGTACTTGCGACGCAGACCCATCAGGGCCGGCATTTCCGATTCGGCGATGATGGTTTCGCGACGGCCCCAGGCAGCCAGGGACATGTCGGCAACTTTGTAATCGTTAAAATCTGCAGGCGTGATAACAGCGCTCATGAAGAGCCTCCATTCGTAATGTATGCGAATGGGCGCCGTTGTGCGTTTAGTGTCCGGCCTGAGCCAGTCAACGCCCCATCCGAGCCTGACAGGTTGAACCTGCTGCAGCGCCCCTCGGACAGGTGGCGGGAAAACGGTAGCAAGTGAACGTTACCGTTTTGAAACGGGGGCGATTATAGCCGTCTAGACTGATCTTCCAAAGGGTTTCTGTCGGCCAGATGAAGATCGTTAATGACGACCATAGTCGAAGCCGCATGGAGCCTGACCGCTCAGTCTGCCAAGATACCGTCCATCGTTCGGCAAGACACTCAGGAGTGAAGATGAATTTCCACACCCGCAAATGGGTAAAACCCGAAGACCTTAACCCCAACGGCACCCTGTTCGGTGGCAGCCTGTTGCGCTGGATCGACGAAGAAGCGGCGATTTACGCGATCGTCCAGTTGGGCAATCAGCGCGTGGTGACCAAGTACATTTCCGAAATCAACTTCGTCAGCGCCTCGCGCCAGGGCGACATCATCGAACTGGGCATCACCGCCACCGAGTTCGGCCGCACCTCAATCACCCTGACCTGCGAAGTGCGCAACAAAATCACCCGCAAAAGCATTCTGACGGTTGAGAAGATGGTGTTTGTGAACCTCGGTGAAGACGGTTTGCCGGCTCCGCACGGGCGCACTGAAATCAAATATGTGAAAGATCAGTTCCAGGAAGATGAATTGGTCACCAAATAACATCGGCGGTGCTTTCTTCGCGAGCAAGCTCGCTCCCACAAGGATTACGCTTTACCTGTGGGAGCGAGCTTGCTCGCGAAAGCGGTTGTCCTGTTACCGAAGATTGCTCAGGCCACTGAACAGCCATGAACCGCCGGGGTCGTAGGTAAACACCACCCCCACGGTTGCCACGCCATGACCACCCCCACCGACGGCAAGACCCCCGATCTCTCGGCCGATGAGCAACACGAAGTCGAGAAAAGCCAGCCGCCCCGCGCGGCCGTTCTGCATGAAATCATCCGCACCCAAGGCGATCAGGAACTGGAACGCAGCATCGCCGCGCTCTGGTGGTCGGCGTTGGCGGCGGGGTTGACCATGGGCCTGTCATTGATGGGCATGGGCCTGCTCAATTCGCGTCTGCCCGAAGGTGACGAGTTCAAGGTAATCGCCAGTTTCGGCTACTGCGCAGGCTTCCTCGCGGTGATCCTCGCCCGCCAGCAACTGTTTACCGAAAACACCCTGACCGCCGTATTGCCGGTCATGACCAAACCGACCTTGAAAAACTTCGGCCGGCTGATCCGCCTGTGGACAGTGGTTTTGGTCGGTAATCTGTGCGGGACGATTCTGGTTGCGTACGTGATGCTCGAACTGCCGATCTTCGACACCAAGACTGACCACGCCTTCCTCGAAATTGGCCGCAAGGTGATGGAGAACCACGCCAGTCAGATGTTCGCCAAAGGCATTGTCTCCGGCTGGATGATCGCCACCATGGTCTGGATGATCCCGTCCATGGAGAGCGCGAAGATGTGGATCATCATCCTCATCACCTATCTGATGGCGCTCGGCGATTTCACCCATATTGTGGTGGGTTCAGCGGAAGTGTCGTATCTGGTGTTTGCCGGCGAGTTGCCGTGGAGCGATTTCTGGATGGTCTTCGCAGGTCCCACGTTGGCGGGGAATATCATTGGTGGCAGCTTTATCTTTGCGCTGATCAGCCATGCGCAGATTCGCAGCGAGAGCGGTGCGCCTAAGGAGCCTGCGGATCAGGCCGGGAAACCTGAACCGCAGGAGATCAAAAAATGATCAGTGGTGAGCGGCTTCGCTGATGGTCACGGGCTCGTTGCGAGTTGCGTACTTGACCAGTTTGCCGATGGTCAGACCCTGCAACAGGATCGATGACAGCACCACGATGTAAGTGATGCTCAGCAGCAGATCGCGCTCCGGGCCCAACGGCAGGGCCAGCGCCAGTGCCACCGAAACACCGCCGCGCAAACCGCCCCAGGTCAGAATCCGGATGGTGCCGGCCGGCACCGTCCGCCAGCGGCGCAGCAGCAGAATCGCCGGGGCCACAGTGAGCAGGCGCGACAGCAGAATCGCCACCGCCAACAAACCTGCCGCGGCCATGTGCAACCAGTTGAATGGCAGCAGCAACAGCTCCATGCCGATCAGCGCGAACAGCAGCGCGTTGAGCATGTCATCGAGCAATTCCCAGAAACCGTCCAGATAACGACGGGTCATGTCATTCATCGCCAGATTGCGCCCGACGTTACCGATGATCAGACCTGCGACCACCATCGCAATCGGTGCGGAAACGTGAATCTCGGTAGACATCGCCGAACCACCAATGACCAGCGCCAGCGTCAGCATCACGGTGATTTGATGCTGCTCGACGCTTTTGATCATTCGATAAACCAGATAACCGATCAGGCCGCCAAACAGCACGCCGCCAATCGCTTCGTGAACGAACAACATCGCGGTGGCGCTGATGGTCGGGGTTTCGCCGAGTTGGGCGATGCCCAGCAACACGGTGAACACCACCACGGCTGTGCCGTCGTTGAACAGCGACTCGCCGACGATGGTGGTTTTCAGCGGTTTTGAGGCATTGGCGGTACGCAGCACGCCGAGCACCGCGATGGGGTCGGTCGGCGAAATCAACGCGCCGAACAGCAAGCAATACAAGAAGCTCACGTGCCAGCCGAACAGGGCGAAAATGTAATAGGCGAGGCTGCCGATCACCGTGGTGGCAATCAATACGCCGAAGGTCGCCAGCAGGCCGATGGGCCAGCGGTAGCTGCGCAGGTCGTTGAGGTTGACGTGCAGGGCGCCGGCGAACAGCAGGAACGAGAGCATCCAGTTCATCAGCAGATCGCCGAAGTCGATCTGGCCAATCAGTTGCTGCACGCGTTCTTCGAGACCGGGGTAACCGAGCACGCTCAGGCCTTGCAGGATCAGCGAGAACAGTAGCGCGGTGACCATCACGCCGATGGTCGGCGGCAGGCCGATGAAGCGGAAATTGACGAAGGTGAGGAGGGTGGTGAGGCAGATGAAAGCGGCGACAAGTTCAAGCATCCGGGGTCCTTTGGATGAGGGGTGAGTGGAGCGCGCCCGATGTTTGGGCGCAAGGGTTTGATGGGCTGAGAGCGACAGAGGGCACAAGCTTCCCTCACCCCAGCCCTCTCCCGGAGGGAGAGGGAGCCGACCTTATTGTCTTGTGGCATGCATCGACCTGAATAACCGAGTCGATTATGGATTCGGCAATGCGCGTTCAGGTCGGCGTACTTCTGAAGCATCCCCCATTCAGTCCCCTCTCCCTCTGGGAGAGGGTTAGGGTGAGGGCTAGCCGGACACATTGACCGCAGCCGCTTCGCGACGTTGCAGATAGATGAAAAACAGCGCCGTCAGCACCGTCAATACACCGACCAGCGCACCCGTCCACGGCAAGTCCGCCAGATCCGCACCACTGGCCACCACCAGTCCGCCGATCCACGCACCCGCTGCGTTGCCAAGGTTGAATGCGCTCTGGTTCAACGTCGAGCCCAGGTTCGGTGCTTCATGCGCCTGATCGATGATCAGCAGTTGCAGAATCGGGCACAGCGCAAAAGCGAAAATCCCCCACAGCACCAGCGTGATTGCCGCTGGCACCACCGAGCGACTGGTCTGACTGAACGCCGCCAGAATCACCACCACCGCCAAGGCCACACCAACCAGCGACGGCAGCAAACGGCTATCAGCCAGACGCCCGCCGAGCATGCTGCCACCGGTCAAACCGACGCCGAACAACAGCAACATCACCGTCACGCCATGCGGGCTGACGCCGGTGATGTCCTGGAGGATCGGCGCGATATAGGTAAACACGCTGAACAGACTGGTCGACGCGAGCACACTCATGCCCAGCGCCAGCAACACGTTGACCTTGCCCAGTACCTTGAATTCGCTGGCGAGGTTGGCCTTGTCCATGGGGATGTGTTTTGGCAGCCACAACCATTGCGCGAGCGCCGCAATCACACCGATCACCGACACCGCCCAGAACGTCGAACGCCAGCCGGCGTACTGCCCGAGCGCCGTGCCCAGCGGCACGCCGAGAACGTTGGCCAAGGTCAGGCCGGTGAACATCATTGCAATCGCCTGCGCGCGTTTGTTCGGTGCGACCAGCCCGGCGGCAACCACCGAGCCAATGCCGAAGAACGCGCCGTGACAGAGGGCTGTGACCACACGAGCGGCCATCAGCGTCGCGTAGTTCGGCGCGAGTGCGCAGAGGATGTTGCCGAGGATGAACATCAGCGTCATGCCCAGCAACGTTGCTTTGCGCGGCATGTTTGCGGTGCCGATCGCCAGGATCGGGGCGCCGAAGACCACGCCCAGGGCGTAGCCGGTAATCAGCAGGCCCGCATGGGGAATGCTCACGGAGAGGTCCCGGGCGACATCGGGCAGCAGGCCCATGATGACGAATTCAGTGGTGCCGATGCCGAACGCGGCAACAGCGAGTGCAAGCAAGGCGAGTGGCATGCGCAAGGTCTCTGTCGATAGTCTTGACGCTTTGATCAGGCATACGCAGGCCGACGACCGCTCTCGAAGGAGGGCGGTACAGGCAGGAATTATTGGTTTTTTCTGTGCGCAACTGAGTGCGGCGTGGTCGCTTGCAGTATAAACAGCTGCTGACACATCGCGAATCAATAATCTGACTAATTGGCTCGCTAACAACAATAAGGAGTGGAACGTGCTGGCGACAGCTTTGGTATTGATGGCGGCGCTGTTGCATGCGACGTGGAATACGTTAATCAAGTTTAGCGCCGAGCGACTGTTGGTAGTGGCGTGCATGGACACCGTGGCGCTGCTGGTCGTTGCCATCGCGTTTCCATTCGTGAGCTTGCCGCCCATGGAAATCTGGCCGTGGATTCTCGCTTCGGCAGCCTTTGAACTGCTTTATCGCTATCTGCTGATTCAAGCCTACCGGGTCGGCGATCTCGGGCTGGTATATCCGCTGATGCGTGGATTATCGCCTTTGGTGGTGCTCGCGCTGACCCTGATCTTCGCGGGAGAGGTGCTCACCACGCAGCAAATCTTCGGCATCATGCTGATCCCGTTCGGCATGGTTTGTCTGCTATGGCAGGGTGGCGGTGGCAAGCATTTGCCATGGTCGATGCTGCCGGTGGTGGCGCTGATCGGCCTGTGCATCGGCTGCTACACCTACATTGATGGCCAGGCGTTGCGGCGCTGGTCCCATCCTTTGGATTATCTGGTCTGGGTCACGCTGCTCAGCGCCTGGCCGTTTCCGCTGTTGGCATGGGTCGCCAAGCGTCCGGCGTTCATGTTGTTCTGGCGTGAGCAATGGAAGCTGGGGTTGGCGGTGGGCTTCTGCGTATTGGCCAGCTACGCTCTGGTGCTGTGGGCGATGCAGTTGGGTTCGATTGCGGAAGCGGCGGCATTGCGCGAGATCAGCGTGATTCTGGTAGTGCTGTTCGGTATGCGTTACCTCAAAGAACCTTTTGGCCGGCCGCGGCTCTTAGCCTGTGGGCTGGTACTGATCGGCATGCTGGTAATGAAGTTCTGACCGCTCGCGAACTCTAAAACTCGAAAAAGGACGGCGTTATGACGGTGGCTCTGTGGTGTGTGTTGATTGCGATTTTCCTGCCGTATATCTGCACTGGCGTAGCGAAAGCCGTGGGCGGCTACCGGCTGAGTGACAACCACGATCCGCGCGACTTTCTCGAAAGTCTCAACGGTGTGGCGAGGCGTGCCCATGCCGCGCAGATGAACAGCTTTGAAGTGACGCCGGCATTTGCGGCGGCAGTGATTGTTGCGCACCTGGTGGGGACGGCGGAGCTGGTGACGGTCAATGTGCTGGCGGTGCTGTTTATCACCAGTCGCCTGCTCTACATCATTTGCTACCTGGCGGACTGGGCGATCCTGCGCTCGCTGGTGTGGTTTGTGGGGATGGGGTTGATTGCTTCGTTCTTCTTTGTGTCTGTTTGATTATCGGTGTTGCTGATGGCCTCATCGCGAGCAGGCTTACTCCTACATTTTGGAATGCGTTCCCCTGTAGGAGTGAGCCTGCTTGCGATAGCTATCTGATTACCTCAGCAGATTCCAAGGGTTACTTCTTCTCTGTATCAGCCACCTGCGGCACTTGCGGCAGCGCTGCGCCTTTGGGCCAAAGCATCCAGATCTGCCCCTGCTGTTTCATGTCCCCGGCCAGTTGCCCGGCCGCATCACCGGTGCCCCAGAACAGATCCGCACGCACCTCGCCGGCAATCGCGCCGCCGGTATCCTGTGCCGCCACCGGGCGAACCAGTGCCGTGCCATCCGGTTTTGTCGTCGACAGCCACAGCAGGCTGCCCAACGGAATCACCTTGCGATCCACTGCCGCGCTATAACCGGCAGTCAACGGCACGTTCAGCGAACCGCGCGGGCCTTCGTTGCTGTCCGGGTTGCGCGTGAAGAACACGTAGCTCGGGTTGCTGCCCAGCAGTTCCGGAATGCGCGAAGGATTGGCCTTGGCCCAGTTGCTGATCGCGCTCATGGTCACGTCTTCTTTCTTCAGCTCGCCTTGCTCGACCAGCCAGCGCCCGATTGGGCGATACGGATGGCCGTTCTGATCGGCGTAAGCGATGCGCAACTGTTTGCCGTCCTCGGTCTGAATTCGCCCGGAACCCTGGATCTGCAGGAATTGCAGATTCATCGGGTCGGTCAGGTAGGCAACCACCGGGGCTTTCACACCTTTGGATTCAATGGTGGCGGCATCGTCGTAAGGCTTGAGCACGCGACCTTCGAGGCGGCCGCGCAGGCGTTTGCCTTTCAGCTCCGGGTAAATGCTGTCCAGCGAGACAATGATCATGTCTTCGGGCACGCCGTACACCGGCACATTGGCCGTGTCGGTGGGCGTCAGGCTGCCGGGGTAGACCGGTTCGTAGTAACCGGTGATCAACCCGTTCGGGTTGTCGTTTTCAGCGCGCAGGCCGTAAACGTCGAGGTTTTGCTTAAGGAAGGCGCGAATCTCGCCAGCACTTTGTGGCACGTTGGCCGCAGCGGCGCAGGTGGAGCCCCATACGGCATCAGCTTTGAGTCGGGTGCAGGCGCTACGCCACGAACCGAAACCGGCGACCAGATCGCTATCGGATACTGCCGGCAGTGCTTCCCAGGTGGCGCTGGAATAAGTGGCCAGTGCGTGGGTTTTTGGTTTGGCGCTATCACCGCCGGTGCAGCCAGCGAGAATCGCCATTAGAGGCAGGGATGCGATCAGCGGGTGACGCCAGGCCTTGAAAGGGCTGTTCATGGAGTAATTCCTGTGCCGGTTGACCGAGTGCTCCATGCGCTCGAGCAACCCGTATTTTTAATAGGGCTATTGGTGTTTGGCGGTGACGCGAGGATACTGGCCGCCGAATTCCGTGACCTGAAGCCACCATGACTCTTAAAAGCATTTCTGTTGTATTGCTGGCCTGTCTGACCTTGTCCGCCTGTGGCGGTGTCGATCCGAATTCTCCACTGGGCCAACGCAAGGCGATCTTCAAACAGATGCTCAAGACCGGTGAAGATCTGGGAGGCATGTTGCGTGGGCGCATTCCGTTCGACGGGCCGAAATTCGCCGAGGGCGCGGTCAAGCTTGATGCGTTGTCCCATGAGCCGTGGAAGCACTTCCCGCAGGTTCGCGAAGAAGATCACACCAGCGCCAAGGACGATGTCTGGAAACAACAGGCACGTTTTCAGGAAATGGCCCGCAACCTTGAAGCCGCCACCGGTGAATTGGTGATTGCCAGCCAGGTGCAGCCGTACAAGGCCAGCAATCTCGGGCCTGCGGTGCAGAAAGTTGAAGATGCCTGCAGCGCTTGTCATAAACAGTTTCGCGATCATTGATATTTAAAAGATCGCAGCCTGCGGCAGCTCCTACCCTGATCAATGTAGGAGCTGCCGCAGGCTGCGATCTTTTGATTTTTACTTATCGATTTCGTCCAGCGCGTCCTGAAGTTCTTTGCGCGATTCGGCGAGTTTGTCTTTGCGCTTGTTGATCTTCTCTGGATCGCCTTTCTTCATCGCCTTGTCGAGATCAGCCTGGCGCTTGCTCACTTCGTGCTTGGCGTCGAGCACCTTGTTTTCGCGTTCTTTCTTCAGGCCCGCGTCGGTGCAGTGTTCGGTCACCTCACGCAGGGCAGTTTCCAGGCCTGCCTGCTGATCAGCGTTGCCACGCGACTTGGCCTGTTCGATCTGGTTCATGATGCCTTGCTTCTTGGCCGCGCAACCGGTCAGGCCCGGGGCGTCTTCGTCGGCCATGACAGGGGCGGCCATCACGCCACAAAGGGTCAGCATGGCGAGCGGTGCGAGAAATTTCATAAAAGCTCCATGTGCAAAGGCAATCGGGTCGGGGCGGCACTGCGCTGTTGGAGCGCCTCGGTGGTGGTTGGGTTCCCGGGGTACCGGGATTGCGTGTTCAGAAACCGTCGATGCCGGCGTTCCGCAAGGTATCGCTCAAGGCTAACACCTGCGGGTCGCGGAAGAAGGCGCTCAATTGCGCTGCGCGACCGGGGCCGATACCGGGTTCTGCCTGCCATTGTTCGGTGTCTCGTTGTGCCAGCGCCTGCCATGAATCGGGGAGTTGTGCCTCACCGCTTGGCGGCAAGCCCAAAGCCTTGAGCCACTGAGCGAAGGGCCGTTGGCGGGCGCTGTGAAAACTGTGCATCAGGCGGGCGCTGCTGCGTTCGCCAAAGCCGGCAATGTTAGCAAGCTCCGGCTCATCAAGGGTCAACCAATCCAGCAGGTTATTCAGGCGGCCTGTTTCGAAAAGTTTCTCCCAGGTGCCGCGACCGACATGCTGCATCGCCAGTCCCTGCTTGCCACTGAGCCAGGTCAAGCGGGCGAGAAACTGGCTTTCGCAACCAGGGGTAGGTTGCCAGCAACTCAAGGTATGGAAGTCGTCGGCGTTGGGGAGGTTGATCTCTGCCCGCTCGGCGGTTCGCAGCACGACGCCGTCGAGCCGGGGAATGGTCAGGCCGGCGAGGCTGATGGCGACCTGATCACCAGGACGAATATCCAGTGCCTGCCAGCGTTTTAGCGAACTGGCGCTGACCCGTTTTATCTCTCGGTCATCGAGCCTGACCGGGTTCAGCTCGATCACCGGGGTGATGCGCCCGGTGCGCCCGATCTTGAAATTGACCTTGCTGACTTCGGCCAGTACCTGCGCGAATGGGTATTTCCAAGCGATGGCCCAGTAGGGAGCACGTGCCTGCCAGCGTTCGGCGGGTGGGCGCTGACCCTGACGCAGAACCACGCCGTCGGTTGCGAAGGGAAGGGGTGAGCGATACCAGTGATCGCGCCATTTCTGCGCCTCTGCGAGTTCGCTGACCGGTTGGCTGTAAGGTTCCGTCGTGGCGAAACCCAGCGTCGCCAATCTGGTTATTCGCTTGGGCAAGTCCAGGGGGCTTTGCGGCCAGTCCCAGGCGAAGAATCCGATTCCGGCGGCTTGTTCTGTATTCAGGAATTTACGCCCCATCAATCCGGCGACGGTGGCGCGAGCGTTGACGCTGCCGGATTTGGCTTGCACGTGTTCGTTCAAGCGCCAATAAAGTTCGCCTTGTACCAGCAGGTCCAGCGGTTGCGTCAGGCGTTGCGGAATGGCGGCGATCTTTTGCGCTGATGGCGTCCAGTCCTGGCCCCGAATCCCGTCACCACGACTGATGGCCTGATGCAGAACGCCTGCGCGGTAAATCAGCGTCACCGCGACGCCGTCGATCTTGGGTTGTACCCAGACATCCCGGCGGTCGCGTAGCCACGCTTCCACGGCGGCTGCTTCGTGTAATTTATCCAGGCCGGTATGGGCGATGGGGTGGGTGACTGAACCTGAGGCGGTGCGCAGTGGCACAGGTGCGGGTGGCAGATCGAAGCAGCGCTGCCACTCACTTAAGCGCAGACGTGACTGATCGTAGAGTTCGTCGGCAATCAGCGAGCGGCCTTCGCGGTGATAGGCGTCGTCCCATTGGTTGATCTGTTTTTGCAGGGCGGTGATTTCGCTTTTTGCTTGAGTAGCTGGCCATTTCGGGCAATCGGCGTGGGCGTTGAGGGCCGTACAGGCCACGAGGAAAACAAACAGCAGGCGCAGCGTGACAAGCATGGTGAGCGTCCTTGCTCAGGGGGAATGCTTGAAGGTTAGAAGACAATCTGGAGCGTGGTAGACGGGGTGTTTTGCGGGGTGTGTCTGGCCGGAAATTGATGTCGGTTCGGCTGGCCCCTTCGCGAGCAAGCTCGCTCCCACAGGGGGGGGGGGCGAGTTCAAAACTGTATTTCAGGCATGAAAAAGCCCCGCACGGGGCGAACCGTGCGGGGCTTTTTTGTACCGCCAGGGAGTCTTACAGACCAGCAGCAGAGCGCAGGGCGTCGGCGCGGTCGGTTTTTTCCCAGGTGAACGTGGTGAAGGTGTCTTCGCCAACGGTCTTGGTCTCTGACGCGCGACCGAAGTGGCCGTACGCTGCAGTTTCCTGGTACATCGGGTGCAGCAGGTCGAGCATAGTGGTGATTGCGTATGGACGCAGGTCGAACACTTCGCGGACCAGTTTGACGATCTTGTCATCGCTGATCTTGCCGGTGCCGAAGGTGTTCAGCGAGATCGAGGTAGGCTGAGCCACACCGATCGCGTAGGAAACCTGAATCTCGCAACGCTCGGCCAGGCCGGCCGCGACGATGTTCTTGGCCACGTAACGGCCAGCGTAGGCCGCCGAACGGTCAACCTTCGATGGATCTTTACCGGAGAACGCGCCGCCGCCGTGACGGGCCATGCCGCCGTAGCTGTCGACGATGATCTTGCGACCGGTCAGACCGCAGTCACCTACCGGGCCGCCAATGATGAACTGGCCGGTCGGGTTGATGTGGAACTGGGTGTCTTTGCTCAGCAGTTCGGCAGGCAGCACGTGCTTGACGATCAGCTCCATCACGCCTTCGCGCAGGTCTTTGTACGACACTTCAGGGTTGTGCTGGGTCGACAGAACAACCGCGTCGATACCGACAACCTTGCCGCCTTCGTAACGGCAAGTCACTTGCGACTTGGCGTCCGGGCGCAGCCAAGGCAGCAGACCCGATTTACGGGCTTCGGCCTGGCGCTGCACCAACTGGTGCGAGAAGGTGATCGGCGCTGGCATCAGCACGTCGGTTTCGTTGCTGGCGTAGCCGAACATCAGGCCCTGGTCGCCGGCGCCCTGATCTTCAGGCTTGGCACGGTCAACACCTTGGTTGATGTCTGGGGACTGCTTGCCGATGATGTTCATCACGCCGCACGTCGCGCCGTCGAAGCCGACTTCGGAGCTGGTGTAGCCGATGTCGCAGATGACGTCACGAACGATCTGCTCCAGGTCGACCCAGGCGCTGGTGGTCACTTCACCGGCAACGATGGCCACGCCGGTCTTGACCAGGGTTTCCACGGCAACGCGTGCGTGTTTGTCCTGGGCAATAATGGCGTCCAGCACCGCATCGGAAATCTGGTCGGCGATTTTGTCCGGATGTCCTTCGGACACGGACTCGGAGGTGAAGAGGGAGTATTCGCTCATCTCGATGTTTTCCTGAATTTACCGATGGTGAGTGTCGCCAGCCGGTCGCTGAAAATGGCGGACCTGGATCTGGAAACCATTACGTAAGCCTACATAGAGGCTTTCCCCGGGAACGAGTCCCGCAGCGGTGGCCCAACGGGCCAAATCGTCCTGTTCAAACCCCAACCACAGATCACCGCAGGCCTCCCTGGCCCAACTCTGGTTGTGGCTACATAACTCTGTCACGAGCAGGCTACCGCCCGGTTGCAGCAGGTTGGCCATATGCTTGAGTGCGTCGGCCGGCGCGGCGAAATGGTGCAACACCATGTTCAACACCACGCAATCGGCCGTAAGGCTTGTGCCATTCAATGCATCGGCCAATTGCAGGCTGACGTTAGCCAGCTGTTCACGTTCACATACCTGGCGCGCCAGTTCGAGCATCGCCGGGCTGTTGTCCAGCGCGGTTACGGTGCCGAAGCGACGGGCCAGTTCCGGCAAAAAAGCACCATCGCCGGGGCCGACTTCAATGGCCGTGGCTGCACCATCGAAGTTCAGTTTGTCGAGCAGGGCCAGCACGCTGTCACGGTACTGCGGCAGGCCTGCGATCAAGTCTTGCTGGGCACGGAATTTTTCCGCCACCCGGGTGAAAAAGTCCTGACTGGCGGCGGCACGTTGGCCGTGAACCTGTTCGATGCGCGCTTGCACGTCGTCAGGCAGTGCCAGGTTGTCGACTTCTTCTAACAATGCAGCGTGCAGCTTGCCGCCGAGCAATTCGGTGTGGGGCAGGGCGCGGCGATAAAAGATCGCGTTGCCTTCGCGGCGCGTCGCCACCAGATCAGCCTGGGCCAGCACCTTGAGGTGGTGACTCATGCCGGACTGACCAATGCCGAAAATCTGCGCCAGCTCCAGCACGCCGAACGAATCGTTGGCCAGCGCGCGCAATACATTCAGGCGCAGCGGATCGCCGCCGGCCTTGCACAGGGCCGCCAGCTCGTCGCAATCGTCATGGCGAATGGAAGGCACGCGTAAGTTCATAGGGCTGGCAGTCTAGAGAGGGGGGCAAATCATCGCAAGGCCAATATCAAAAAGTTTTGATATTGCTCGATAAATGGCACTTCTCCCGAAACGGTTAACTCTACAAACGAACAGCGGAAAGGTTTCACCTACCGAAACCACTGCTATCCATTGGAAAAACGCCTCCGGATGACTATCTGTCATTGCCCCGAGGCGCTCCGGTGAGGGAAAATGCCCTCCTTTTTTCCGTTTCAATCTATTCACACCCAGGAGATCAGCGATGCCTAGCCGTCGTGAGCGTGCCAACGCCATTCGTGCCCTCAGCATGGATGCCGTGCAAAAAGCCAACAGCGGCCATCCCGGTGCCCCTATGGGTATGGCAGATATCGCCGAAGTGCTTTGGCGCGACTACCTCAAGCACAACCCGAGCAATCCATCGTTCGCCGACCGTGACCGCTTCGTGCTGTCCAACGGCCATGGCTCGATGTTGATCTACTCGCTGCTGCACCTGACCGGTTACGACCTGTCGATCGAAGACCTCAAGCAGTTCCGTCAACTGCACAGCCGCACCCCGGGCCACCCTGAATTCGGTTACACCCCGGGCGTTGAAACCACCACCGGCCCGCTGGGTCAGGGCCTGGCCAACGCCGTCGGTTTCGCTCTGGCAGAAAAAGTCCTGGCAGCGCAGTTCAACCGCCCAAACCACAACATCGTTGACCACCACACCTACGTGTTCCTGGGTGATGGCTGCATGATGGAAGGCATTTCCCACGAAGTCGCATCCTTGGCTGGCACTCTGGGTCTGGGCAAGCTGATCGCTTTCTACGATGACAACGGCATCTCCATCGACGGCGAAGTCGAAGGCTGGTTCACCGATGACACGCCGAAGCGTTTCGAAGCCTACAACTGGCAAGTGATCCGCAACGTTGACGGTCACGACCCGGAAGAGATCAAGACCGCCATCGAAACCGCGCGCAAGAGCCCGCTGCCAACGCTGATCTGCTGCAAGACCACCATCGGTTTCGGCTCGCCGAACAAGCAGGGCAAAGAAGACTGCCACGGCGCCCCACTGGGTGATGCGGAAATCGCGCTGACCCGTCAGGCGCTGAACTGGAACCACGGCCCGTTCGAAATCCCGGCCGACATCTATGCCGAGTGGGATGCCAAGGAAAAAGGTCGCGCGGCCGAAGCCGAGTGGGATCAGCGTTTCGCTGCCTACTCCGCTGCATTCCCGACCGAAGCCAACGAGTTGGTACGTCGTCTGAGCGGTGAGCTGCCAGCTGACTTCTCCGAAAAAGCTTCGGCTTACATCGCTGAAGTGGCGGCCAAAGGCGAAACCATCGCCAGCCGTAAAGCCAGCCAGAACACCCTGAACGCGTTCGGTCCATTGCTGCCGGAACTGCTCGGCGGCTCCGCTGACCTGGCCGGTTCCAACCTGACCCTGTGGAAAGGTTGCAAAGGCGTCAGCGCTGAAGATGCCAGCGGCAACTACATGTACTACGGCGTGCGCGAATTCGGCATGACCGCAATCATGAACGGCGTGACCCTGCACGGCGGCCTGGTGCCTTACGGCGCGACCTTCCTGATGTTCATGGAATACGCCCGCAACGCCGTGCGCATGTCCGCGCTGATGAAGAAGCAAGTGATCCACGTCTACACCCACGACTCCATCGGTCTGGGCGAAGACGGCCCGACGCACCAGCCGATCGAACAACTGACCAGCCTGCGTACCACACCGAACCTCGACACCTGGCGTCCAGCCGATGCCGTTGAATCGGCCGTGGCCTGGAAAAACGCTCTGGAGCGTAAGGACGGCCCATCGGCGCTGATCTTCTCGCGTCAGAACCTGCAACACCAGGAACGCGATGCCGGCCAGATTGCCGACATCAGCCGTGGCGGTTACGTGCTGAAGGACTGCGCAGGCGAGCCTGAGCTGATCCTGATCGCCACCGGTTCGGAAGTCGGTCTGGCTGTTCAGGCGTTCGACAAGCTGACCGAACAAGGTCGCAAGGTGCGTGTGGTTTCCATGCCGTGCACCAGCGTTTTCGATGCTCAGGACGCTGGCTACAAACAAGCCGTGCTGCCGTTGCAGGTCAGCGCGCGTATCGCGATCGAAGCGGCACACGCCGACTTCTGGTTCAAGTACGTGGGTCTGGAAGGTCGCGTGATTGGCATGACCACTTACGGCGAATCGGCTCCGGCTTCGGCACTGTTCGAAGAGTTCGGTTTTACCCTGGAAAACATCCTGGGTCAGGCTGAAGAACTGCTGGAAGACTGATCCAGAAAAGATGTCGTCTGAGCTGACGCCTTCGCGAACAAGCTCGCTCCCACATTGGAACGCGTTTCCCTGTGGGAGCGAGCCTGCTCGCGAAAGCGTTGGTGCGGGCAACATCGCACTGCCCGATTCACCACGGTAATCGAGAACCCCATGCCTCAACCGCGTCCCTACAAAGTTGCACTCAACGGCTACGGCCGCATTGGTCGTTGCGTCTTGCGTGCGTTGTTTGAGCGAGGCGAGAAAGCCGGGTTTGAAATTGTCGCGATCAACGATCTGGCGGACATGGCCAGCATCGAATACCTGACACGCTTCGACTCCACTCACGGCCGTTTTCCGGGCGAGGTGCGAGTAGAAGGCGATTGTCTGCATATTAATGGCGACTGCGTGAAGGTCCTGCGCAGTGCCACCCCCGAAGGCATCGATTGGGCGTCGCTGGGCGTCGATCTGGTGCTTGAATGTTCCGGTGCCTACAACACCCGTGAAGACGGCCAGCGTTTTCTCGACGCTGGCGCGCCGCGCGTGTTGTTCTCGCAGCCAATGGCCAGCGAGGCGGATGTCGACGCCACCATCGTTTACGGCGTCAATCAGGATTGCCTGACCGGCGACGAACTGCTGGTGTCCAACGCCTCCTGCACCACCAACTGCGGCGTGCCGCTGTTGCGCTTGCTCGACAAGGCGATCGGCCTCGATTACGTGTCGATCACTACGATTCACTCGGCGATGAACGATCAGCCGGTGATCGACGCCTATCACCATGAAGACCTGCGCCGCACGCGTTCGGCGTTCCAGTCGGTGATCCCGGTGTCCACTGGTCTGGCGCGCGGTATCGAGCGCCTGCTGCCGGAACTTGCCGGGCGAATTCAGGCCAAAGCCGTACGCGTGCCGACGGTCAACGTGTCCTGCCTCGACATCACGATGCAGACCGCCACCGCGACCGATGCCAATGAGGTCAACCGGATCCTGCGCGAAGCCGCCACCAGCGGCCCGCTCAAAGGTCTGCTCGCCTATACCGAGCTGCCGCACGCCAGTTGTGATTTCAACCATGACCCACATTCGGCCATCGTCGATGCCAGTCAGACCCGTGTTTCCGGCCCTAAGCTGGTGAACATCCTGGCCTGGTTCGACAACGAATGGGGTTTTGCCAACCGAATGCTGGACGTAGCAGAACACTATCTGCAAACAGCAACTTCAAAAAAACCGTAGGAAGTGCGACCCATGACCGTGTTGAAGATGTCCGACCTCGATCTGCAAGGTAAGCGCGTATTGATCCGCGAAGACCTCAACGTCCCAGTCAAGGACGGTGTTGTCACCAGCGATGCGCGTATCCTGGCTTCGCTGCCGACCATCAAGCTGGCCCTGGAAAAAGGCGCGGCCGTGATGGTCTGCTCGCACCTTGGCCGTCCGACCGAAGGCGAATTCTCTGCCGAGAACAGCCTCAAGCCTGTCGCTGACTACCTGAGCAAGGCCCTGGGCCGTGAAGTGCCGCTGGTGGCTGATTACCTGGGCGGTGTTGACGTCAAGGCCGGCGACATCGTGCTGTTCGAAAACGTGCGCTTCAACAAGGGCGAGAAAAAGAACGCTGACGAACTGGCCCAGCAATACGCCGCCCTGTGCGACGTGTTCGTGATGGACGCTTTCGGCACCGCTCACCGTGCCGAGGGTTCGACCCATGGCGTGGCCAAGTTCGCCAAAGTCGCTGCCGCAGGTCCGCTGTTGGCCGCTGAACTGGATGCACTGGGCAAAGCCCTTGGCGCACCGGCTCAGCCAATGGCTGCCATTGTTGCCGGCTCCAAGGTCTCGACCAAACTCGACGTGCTGAACAGCCTGAGCCAGATCTGCGATCAACTGATCGTCGGCGGCGGCATCGCCAACACCTTCCTCGCGGCGGCCGGTCACCCGGTTGGCAAGTCGCTGTACGAACCGGATCTGCTCGACACCGCACGCGCCATCGCTGCCAAAGTCAGCGTGCCACTGCCGGTTGACGTAGTGGTTGCCAAGGAATTCGCCGAAACCGCAGAAGCCACCGTCAAGCTGATCGCTGACGTCGCTGCCGACGACATGATTCTGGACATTGGCCCGCAAACCGCAGCCAACTTCGCCGAACTGCTGAAATCGTCGAAAACCATTCTGTGGAACGGCCCGGTCGGCGTGTTTGAATTCGACCAGTTCGGTAACGGCACCAAAGTGCTGGCTCAGGCCATCGCTGAAAGCTCGGCGTTCTCCATCGCCGGCGGCGGCGACACCCTGGCCGCGATCGATAAATATGGCGTGGCTGAGCAAATCTCCTACATTTCCACCGGTGGTGGCGCGTTCCTCGAATTCGTCGAGGGCAAAGTGCTGCCAGCCGTAGAAGTCCTGGAAAGCCGGGCCAAGGCCTGAGGCCGCCCGTTTGGCCAGGCAAAGGAGTGTTTACATGGTCAAGTCGTTAGCACTGTTGTTGCTGACCGGTACGCTGGCGGCCTGCGGGAGTAACCCGAAGGCCGAAGCCACGCCGGCGCCGAGCGAGTCGCAGAAGGGCTGTTATCAGGCCGACTGGCAGGCCGAAACCAACCCGGTGCTGAACAAGCGTTCGGGGCCGGACGGCCTGGACAAATACGAGACGCAAACCCCGGCCAAGGAACATGGTTGTCCTTGACGGGTCTGACTCTTTAACTCAGGGCTGGCGGCGTGCGCCGTCAGTCGAGGAACACGGATGAAAGGCTTGATCGCCATCGCGGCGTTGGCATTGTTGGGCGGTTGCGCGCAGTTGAACCTGTTTCAGTCGTCTGCTCCGGCGGATCACTGGACCACCTGGACCTGCGACAGCCAGGCCAAAGTGCTGTGGCGTTACGCCGATGCCGGCCAGAAGGAAGTCGACGTGCGACTGGGTGGCGGTGATCAGGTCTATCGCCTGAAAGAAGAACCGGGCGCCTCGGGCACGCTGTACAGCGACGGCATGCTGGCATTTCACGTCAAGGGTGAGGAAGGCTTGGTGTACTGGGTCGCCACCAATGACCTGATCGGCCGCGGCTGCAAAGCGCAGTAATTGCAACACCGCAGGCCCAATGTGGAAATAGATCCAACTGTGGGAGCGAGCTTGCTCGCGAAAGCGGTGGATCAGCTTGCATCAATGCTGAATGCCAAGCCGCATTCGCGAGCAAGCTCGCTCCCACAGGGGTTCTGTGTAGCTCTCAGGATTTTGCTTTATCGAATCACCAGACCGGGCCTCAACCCCCGATCTGCAATCACTTGAATAGCCGCCGCCGCTCCGGCAGGCTGGCACGATTAACGACCCTCAACCGGGAGAGACACACACAATGGCACTTATCAGCATGCGCCAGATGTTGGACCACGCAGCCGAATTCGGCTACGGCGTTCCAGCCTTCAACGTCAACAACCTTGAGCAGATGCGCGCCATCATGGAAGCCGCTGACAAGACTGACTCCCCGGTGATCGTTCAGGCTTCGGCCGGCGCTCGCAAATACGCCGGCGCGCCTTTCCTGCGTCACCTGATCCTCGCCGCGATCGAAGAATTCCCGCACATCCCGGTGTGCATGCACCAGGATCACGGCACCAGCCCTGATGTCTGCCAGCGCTCGATCCAACTGGGCTTCAGCTCGGTGATGATGGACGGCTCGCTGGGCGAAGACGGCAAGACCCCGACCGACTACGACTACAACGTCCGCGTTACCCAACAAACCGTAGCCATGGCTCACGCCTGCGGCGTTTCGGTAGAAGGCGAGCTGGGCTGCCTGGGTTCGCTGGAAACCGGCATGGCCGGTGAAGAAGACGGCATCGGCGCTGAAGGCGTTCTGGATCACAGCCAAATGCTGACCGACCCGGAAGAAGCCGCTGACTTCGTCAAGCGCACACAAGTCGATGCCCTGGCCATCGCCATCGGCACCAGCCACGGCGCCTACAAGTTCACCAAGCCACCTACCGGTGACGTTCTGGCGATCGACCGCATCAAGGAAATCCACAAACGCATCCCGAACACCCACCTGGTGATGCACGGTTCCTCGTCGGTGCCACAAGAATGGCTGGCGATCATCAACCAGTACGGCGGCGACATCAAAGAAACCTACGGCGTACCGGTTGAAGAAATCGTCGAAGGCATCAAGTACGGCGTGCGCAAGGTCAACATCGACACCGACCTGCGTCTGGCATCCACCGGTGCGATGCGTCGCCTGATGGCCACCAACCCGAGCGAATTCGACCCGCGTAAATTCTTCGGCGCGACCGTAACCGCGATGCGTGACGTGTGTATCGCTCGTTATGAAGCGTTTGGCACTGCGGGTAATGCTTCGAAGATCAAACCGATCTCGCTGGAAGCGATGTATCAGCGTTATCTGAAGGGTGAGTTGAACGCTAAGGTTAACTGAGCCTGAGCGTTTAACTGCTTTAAAAGAAACCCGCCGTGAGGCGGGTTTTTTGTGGGCGTGATTAAACAAATATTTCCGCTACCTCTTCAAGCGCGGGCATCACTGCTGGAATGACGGTGAGCTCGCAATCCAGAGCGGCAATAACACGTGCATAGGCGTTCATGCCCACAGAAAGGGCGCCTTTCTCTATAGCGATGACTTTGTATCGCGTCACCCTCGCGAGGTCGGCGAGTTGCGCTTGCGTTAGCCCGCGCGCCCTACGCTTTATGCGTAATTGGGCGGCGAGGCGGCTCATTAATAGAACGTGATCCATGTACTGTCTCTGTAACTTTCAAAGTTAAATGTGACGTAAACGCTACATTTGATCGTTATGAGTCCGCTCGCACGCGCCGCGCCTACTTGATCTTCCAGACCCTTTTTCAAGCTGCTTGCGCCGCCTTCTCCACAGTGGCACTTCACAAGGCACAGCTAGCTGAATGGCACCTGTAAAGGAAGTTTGGAAGATTTTCGACGAAAAGTCCGTTATCAGTGACTACTCCTTCAGTTCAACGTGATCCAGCGCCTGATTCACCGCCAGTTCACAGAGCATGACCACTTGCGCAATGCCCAGCGCGGTCTTGCGGTGTGAGGTGCCGAGCATGGCGGCGAAGTTGTTGAGCATTTCGCTGGCTGAACCCAGGGTCTCGCTGGCGTTGGCCAGCAGGGATTCGGTGTTGTACTTCGGGTTGGCGAGGTACATGGGTTCGGGTTTATGCGTACTTGCCATGATGAAGGCGGACGGTTTGAGGTAATGGTCGAGGGCGCGTTCGGCGGCGTCGTTGAGTTTTCTGGAATCAAGAGATTCGTAGGGCGATGCGGGATCTGTTTCTGGCGGGTGTGGCGTTGATTTGATCATGTTTCGTCTCCGGTAAATGGAGCCGACACCGGATCGCTACTAAACGAAGAGGGTGGCAGCTGAACGCAGGTTAGTAGACCGGGGAGACGCGACCGGCGCACCCGAAGGCGCCCTGCGTACAGCTACCATCAAGTGCAGGCTTAGAAATACCTGACTGAACGGATGCACATACGCTTCGCGTAACCACGGGCTACTAAACCCGATCACTGGAAATCAGTGATGCGAATCAAGTTACCGATGGCCCGCCAGGCGCACAAGCCGGCGGATTCTGGCGTAGTGGTAGGCAACGGCGCAAGCTGTTGTAGGCATCCGGAAGTAACTGCTGACAGATCTAAACAGCGCTGTTTAAAAGGCTGGATTTAAAGCAGGTCAACCGAGCATCCAGCGCTTCAACTGAACGAGCAATCCACTGTAAAGCGGTGTCTCCGCACTTGAATCAGCGCAGTGAGTTGGCTGGGGAAGAGGCATCTCTTTCAAGTGATAGCCGGTCAGGGCATGGCGCCCGCCTCCCGTGGCATGAGCGCGGATGGCGCTGAGTGTCGGGTAACCTCTCAAACAGTCCATTTCTCCTTGCCAGCTATCTTTTGCATCGGCGATGTCGGTCATGAACCAAACGTCGGTGTAGGTACTGTCTCGGTGGTAATAAGACCCGGCAATCGGGTAGCTCTGAGCGTTATCTTTCAGCGTGCCCCACAACTGACCGTTGTTTGCGTTTGCATGGGTAATGTCTATGCAAAAGCTGTTGTCGTCGTTGCAGAAGTTTCCGAGTGGACTTGGCATGGGGTGGCTTCTAGGCAATTAAATTGTCAGCCAACGTTATCGGAGTTGGTCAATAGCGCCAACTGTCAGGTCTGTCAGGTTTTTATGCGATTTTTTTATTTCTTTGCATTTTTAAAGTCGGTTTTGACTGCAGCGAGTATGTACCAGCGTGGATTGGCGGGAGGAATGTACAAGAGGTATTGAAAGCCGCAAATTTTTGTTTTTTATCAGGAAAAGTCTAAAGATTGCGGCCTTCGGCGGCTCCCCCATAGTTGAATTATGTAAGTCTCGAAAGAAGCAGCAGTCTTTTTCATTTGCGCTGTTTTTCATGAGCGGATCAAATCTTTACCGTTTGTCGGGACTGTCATTTCTATCAGGTGCGCGGAAGATATTGAATATTCTAAGCTCACCTCGCTACCAATATCGGTAGAGACAAGGAAGAGGATTTAATCATGGCTAACGCACCGACATTACAAGGCGCTGAATTTCGAGCTTCGGAAGGTGGAATTCGAGTCTGGGGAGTGGGCGCTGTTCCGGGTTGGAGAGTTGATTTGCATAAGGCTGGCAGCGGCGAGCTATTGGGCGCAGGTCCCGTAGATGCTAACGGGTACTTTAATTTTGTTGCCAATTACGCCCAGATGCCTAAAGGCAGTTACCCCGTTCAAGTCCGACAAACAAACAATTCTGAAACATCTTATTGGAGTCAAACAGTTCAAGTGTCTGTTTCTTGAGTAAATGCGGTAATGTTTCTAGATAGTTGAAGTCTGCCAGTATTTTTAATTGCATTCTAGACTGCTATCTCAACCCCTCGGGCTAGATGCCGTATGTATTGCTAGTCGATGAGGAGACTACATTCATGCTTTATCGTGTCACGAAGAACCCGTCGAACGGCGGGTTCTTCGCGAGCTGGTTGTATGCGCAGTAGGCGTCTTACAACTATTAGGGGGGGATCTTGCCGACCAGAGTAGCTCCGCTACTGCGGTAAGTGATCGCCGGTCCAAAAAAGCGCTTCTGTACTCATCGCAGGCCTCAGCGAGCGTGTCGACCAGCGATATTGCGGCGTATTTCGATGTTCCACAGCGGTATGCGCCTCAGGTGGTTCCGCAGATCATCGTGCTTGCTCAACTGGCGGTTAATCGGGTGGCTACCTAGAGTTCAAGTGACGAGTTTCGGTGCTACGCGACTGAATTCTCGTGGGAATGGGGCGGTTTTCAGGCAGCGATCACTGGTAGGCCGGATCTGGAAGAGGCCGTATTTGATTTTTGAGTATTGGTAAGACTATTTGTCGTGATCAATATCCAGTTTGGAAAACGTCACTTGGCCCCCTTCACTGGTGTACCCGGTATTGTCCTGCACATATACCCCAGCCTTGAAGTACAACGGCTTGTTTCGCCACGTCGCACTGATCTGTGAATCCCACTGATAACCCGCCGCACTCACACCCAACGCACCGCCGGGGCTCAGGTGTATGAGGTAGTTGAATTCGCGATCCAGTTTGATCCCGGTCGCCAGCGTGATAACGCGACTCTCATCCTCGTCCGGGTGCATTCGCACCTTGATCACCAGGTTGCCGGTTTCGGTTTTTGTCTTGTACTGATACTCAAGTTTGACCATCGGCTTCTGGCTTTCATAAGCATGAATCTGGCCGATGACGATCTTGCCGGAGCTCGGCACTTTGTTCACCGTGACGGTCGCGCGCAATGAATTGTCGGCATCCGGGTAATACCAGTTGCGCAGGGTGCCGTTGCTGTAGGTTTCGCGCAGTTCGGTGCGCGGATAAATGGCGTTTTCGGTTTTTGACCCGGTAACCGGTGACCAGAAGAACAAGGTGCCGGTGTCGGAATGGAAGTACTGATCTTTGAAGCCGTTCACCAGTTTTGAGGTTTCGACGGTGTATGGCGGGCTGCCAACGGGAACGCTGAGGTTCCAGGTTGCGAGGTCGATCATGTCGGTTCTTCCACTCAGTTCATCCTGAACGCGGGTGCCAGAAGCTCTAGCCCGCGCCTTTTCGGGCGGCCTTTATAAGCGTAGAGGGATTTTTTGTTAATGCCCGTTTGGCAGATGATTGACGTCAACATCCTGTCGAAATGCCATCTCTGCCGGTTTCCGGGGGCTTCAGCGGTGACCGTTAGTCGGCAAACTCACGCTTTGGTTAAATGATGGCCTGATGACAGCTTCTGCTTTCCTGGATCCAGTACTAGAGTGAAGGCTCAGTATGTGTGCGGTTTTTATCGGAAACCGACCGAAAGTCCCGACAAGAGAAGCAGCATGGAATGCGCGCAACCCCCGCCAGGTGAAGGCAGCTCTGTCCTTTTGATCGTTGATGATTACCCTGAAAATCTGATCAGCATGCGCGCGTTGCTGCAGCGCCAGGATTGGCACGTCCTCACCGCAGCCTCCGGTTTCGAAGCGCTCAATATTCTGCTCTCCCACGACGTCGATCTGGTGCTGCTGGATGTGCAGATGCCGGGCATGGATGGCTTTGAAGTTGCGCGATTGATGCGTGGCAGCCAGCGCACGCGCCTGACGCCGATTATCTTTCTGACTGCCAACGAGCAATCCCAGGACGCCGTGATCAAAGGCTATGCCAGTGGCGCGGTGGATTACCTGTTCAAGCCGTTCGACCCGCAGATCCTCAAGCCCAAAGTTCAGGCGTTGCTGGAACATCAGCGCAATCGCCGCGCGTTGCAGCGCTTGAGTCATGATCTGGAGTTGGCGCGCGCCTTCAATGCTTCGGTGCTGGATAACGCTGCCGAAGGGATATTGGTGGTGGGCGAGGACGGTTTGATCCGCTTTGCCAACCCGGCGATTTCACGACTGCTCAATGCCCCGGTGAAGGAACTGGAAGGTAAGGAGTTTCTCGACTACCTGCAGAAACCGCACATTC
Organism: Pseudomonas sp. ok266; assembly: GCF_900110195.1. Classification (NCBI taxonomy): domain Bacteria; kingdom Pseudomonadati; phylum Pseudomonadota; class Gammaproteobacteria; order Pseudomonadales; family Pseudomonadaceae; genus Pseudomonas; species Pseudomonas sp. ok266. The sequence continues at coordinate 634,823 of NZ_FOCU01000001.1, forward strand.
CGCTGTGGGCCGATTCCGAGTTTTATGCCAGCTACAGGCGTGGCGAGACGCTAAGACTCCACGACGCCTTGTTGCGCACCGCGCCCGGCCAGCAAGTGCCGGTGGCGCTGTCCTGCGCCGCGCTGCCCAGCGAGCAACATGCGATGGTGGTGACCGTGCTGGACATGTCGGTGGTTCGACACTTGCACCAGCAACTGGAATTTCAAGCGGTGACCGATCCATTGACCGGGTTGCTCAACCGACGCGGGTTTTACCAGACCGTTGAAAACCTGCTGCTGCGTGGCGAGCGCAGCGACAGCAGTTGGGTGTTGCTGTATCTGGACCTCGATGGCTTCAAACGGGTCAACGATTCGCTAGGCCACGATGCCGGCGATCGGGTGTTGCGCTGGGTTTCCGAGCAATTGAAGGCATGTCTGCGGCCGTTCGACATTCTTGCGCGCATGGGCGGCGATGAATTTACCGCGCTGCTGGATCTGGAGTTTCCCGAGCAAGCGGCGAAGATTGCCGAAAAACTCATCGAACGGGTGTCGATCTGTCAGCAGATTGAAGGGTTGGACATCGCTCTAGGCGCCAGCATCGGCATCGCCACTTACCCGGACTGCGGCTCGGACCTTGACGGGTTGCTGCGTGCCTCCGACATCGCCATGTACGAAGCCAAGCGCGCCGGGCGCCAACAATATCGTTTCTACGATCATGAAATGAACGGCCGGGCGCGTTCGCGATTGATGCTTGAAGAAAGTGTGCGTGCCGCCATCGAGAACCGCGATTTCAACTTGGTGTATCAGCCGCAGGTGGCCATCGACACGGGCCAGATTCGTGGCTTCGAAGCCTTGTTGCGCTGGCAGCACCCGAGCGTTGGCGATGTGCCGCCGGGGTTGTTCTTGCCGTTGCTGGAAGAGGCGCGGCTGATCAGCCGCCTCGGCAGCTGGATTTATCATCGTGGTGCCGGTCAGCGCAAAGCCTGGGAAACCCTGTTTGCCGAAGATCTGGTGCTCGGTGTGAGTTTGAGCAACACCCAGTTCAGCCTGCCGAATCTGGTCACCGAGTTGCGTCAGGTGATGGAACGACATGCCTTGCAGCCTCGGCAACTGGAGGTCGAGGTCACCGAAGAAGCGCTGATGCAGAATCCCGACGAAACCCGCAAACAACTGCGGTTGCTGCGCAATCTGGGCGTGCGGGTGGCGCTGGATGACTTCGGTTCCGGGCCGTGTTCGCTGGCGCATTTGCGTGATCTGGAGCTGGATACCCTCAAGCTTGATCGCCATCTTATTGCGCGGTTGCCGGACTCCAAACGCGACGCCTCGCTGGTCAGTACGGTGATCAGTCTGTGCAAACAATACGGTTTGCTGGTGATTGCCGAGGGGGTGGAAACCATCGAGCAATACCAATGGCTGCAAGCCCATGGCTGCGAATACGTGCAGGGTTTCCTCGTCGCGCGGCCGCTGATGGCCGAGGATGCGGTCAGCTTCGCCGAACCGTTTGACTGGAGCGCGCTGCCCGGTTGAATTCGCTACACTGGCGCACCTTTTCGAACCGTGTCGCCCGTCCATGACTGTGTTGAAGTACCTCCAGGCCTATCCCGCGCAATTGCAGGACCAGGTGCGCCAGCTGATTGCCGAAGGGCGTCTGGGTGAATACTTGAATCAACGCTATTCAGGGCGACACGACGTGCAGAGCGACAAGGCTTTGTACAGCTACGCGCTGGACCTGAAGCAGGAGTACCTGCGCAACGCCCCGGCCATCGACAAGGTGCTGTTCGACAACCGCCTCGACCTGACCCACCGCGCTCTGGGTCTGCACACCACGGTTTCACGGGTGCAGGGCGGCAAGCTCAAGGCCAAGAAAGAGATTCGTATCGCCTCGTTGTTCAAAGACGCCGCGCCGGACTTTCTGAAAATGATCGTGGTGCATGAACTGGCGCACTTCAAAGAGTCGGATCACAACAAGGCGTTCTATAAATTGTGCGAGCACATGCTGCCGGGGTATCACCAGGTCGAGTTTGATCTGCGTGTGTACCTGACGTGGCGCGATATGCAGGCTTAACAGTACGCAACCAGGAAGGTGTGGATGGACGTCAGCAAGACCAAAAGCAGTTTCTACCGCCGCTTGTATGTGGCGTACCTGATCGACAGCGGTCTGGCGCCGAGTGTGCCGACGCTGACCGAAGTGACCGGCATGCCCCGGCGCACGGCGCAGGACACGATTGCCGCGTTGGCGGATCTGGATATCGTCTGTGAATTTGAGCAGGAAGAGGGCGCGCGTAATCACGCCGGGCGCTATCGGATTCGTGAGTGGGGGGCGATTGATCGTGGGTGGATCGAGCGTAATTTGCGGCAGATCAAGGCAGTTCTGGGATATCCCTGAAAAGCCCCTCACCCCAGCCCTCTCCCAGAGGGAGAGGGAGCCGATTGGGGGATATTGGAGAAGTACGCCGACTTGAGCGAATTTCTCTGAATCCATAATCGACTCGGCTTTTCAGGTCGATGTCTGCCGCAAGACAATAAGGTCAGTCCCCTCTCCCTCCGGGAGAGGGCTAGGGTGAGGGGCTGTTCAGGCACGACGCATCCCAATGTGTGGAATGTCATCCTCCAGATACTCTTCACCCGCCACAACAAACCCGTACCGACCGTAATACCCCTGCAAATGCGCCTGCGCCGACAGATAGATCGGCACCTGCGGCCAATGCTTCTCGGCCTGTTTCAGTGCTTGCTCCATCATTTCGTGCCCTAGCCCTTTGCCGCGCCCTTGCGGTGCGGTAATCACGCGGCCGATCACCACGTCACCCCCCTGGGATTCCGGATCCAGCAGGCGCAGGTACGCCATTAACTGGTCATCCTCCCACCCCATCAGATGGTAGGTGTCGCCTTCCAGATCCTGGCCATCGAGGTCCGGATAGGCGCATTTCTGCTCGACGACGAACACGTCCGAGCGCAGCTTCAACAGCGCGTACAGTTGTTCCTTGCCCAGATCACTGTGATGTTTGCAGACCCATTCGATTGTCATTTGCCGATTCCTTGAACGTGTCGCCCGATACTAAGCGCCTGTGGCAAAGATGTCTGTATGGCGTAAGAGTCTGTGACAAAGGTCAAAATGCCATCATTCCTTTCTCGCAGCCTCGGTGACTTTGTGTAATCTGCTGGAGAGCCCTGTGCATTGGCTGCAATGAGCTAATGTTAGGGCCTGGGTTTTGCCGGTAAGGGGCCTTGGGGTTTTGGCTGAAAACATGCTGGGCAACTTGCCCGCTAAGGATTTTCAAGCATGCCGCGTTTGCATCGAGCCTTTGCTTTGATCGGATTGCTCTTGCTGGCTCAGACCGCTGCAGCGGATAAGCTGCGGCTGGTGTTTGATATCTGGCCACCCTTTACCGACGACACGCTGGTCAACGGCGGCCTGGCCACCGACATTGTCAGCACCGCGCTGTCCAGAGCCGGTTACGCCAGCGGTTACGAACAGGTGCCGTGGGCACGGGCGCTGCTTGGCGTGGGTGAGGGCCGTTACGATGTGCTGGTCAACGCCTGGTACAACGACGAGCGGACCAGGCTCGGGCAATTTTCCGGGGAATACCTGCTCAACCGCATCCGCTTTCTCAAGCGCAAAGACACGCCACTCGACTATTCCAATCTGCAGCAACTGCACACCTATCCGATTGCGGTGGTGCGCGGCTACGCCTATTCGGCGCCGTTCGATGCCGACACGGCGTTGCAGAAAGTCCCTGTGCATAACTTCGCCATGGCCGTGCGCATGCTCGCGGCGGATCGGGTCAAGCTGACGCTGGAAGATGAGTATGTGGCGAAGTATTACCTGGCGCGGGAATCCGCCAAGGTGCGCAATTCGGTGGAGTTTTTACCCAAGCCGTTGAGTGAGAACAGCCTGCATATATTGGTGAGCCTGAAGAATCCGCAGCATGAGCAGATTGTCGCGGGGTTTGATAAGGCGATTGCGGCGATGAAGGCGGATGGGAGTTATGACAAGTTGCTTCGCCAGCATGGCATGTGAGGGCTGATCCAGAATTTTTTGTGTGGCTGATGGCCTCTTCGCGAGCAAGCTCGCTCCCACATTGGATTTGTGAACGACACAGAACACATGTGGGAGCGAGCTTGCTCGCGAAGGCGTCCTGTCAGCCAGCGCTGATCTCACTGGTGTCCTTGATAAGGTGCGCCGCCAACGTCCGCAACGGCCCCAACTGCCGACAGATCAACGCCAGTTGCGTCTGCACCAACCGCTGCCCCTCATCGATCTCATCGGCCATCTGCTCCAGCTCATTGGCCAGCGCTTCTTCTTCATCACTCTGAATCGCCACCGGCTGCTTGTTGGCCAGCCCTTGGGCAATTTCATCAATACTCGTTGCCAGTTTCACCCCGGCGCCATCAATCAAATGCTCGCGCACATCCGCCGGCAACTGCGTCTCGCGGTGTGCACCCAGCCCTGACAGATAACTCAACAACGTGTGCGACAGCACCAGAAAGCGGAATCCGACATCGGCTTCCTTACGGAAATGCCCCGGCTCCATGAGCATGTTCGCCAGCGTTGTCGACAGCGCCGCATCGGCGTTGTGCGCGTTGCGGCGGGCCAGCCGATAGGCGAGATCGTCGCTCTTGCCGGCGGCGTATTGCTGCATGATCTGGCGCAGGTAGATGCTGTTGCAGGTCAGAGTGTTGGCCAGCACTTTGTTCAGGCGTCGGCCCTGCCAGTCCGGCAGGAACAGGAACACCGTCAGGCCGGCAATCAGGCTGCCGAGCAAGGTATCGAACAACCGTGGCAGGAACAGTCCGTAACCGTCGCCGACCTGATTGAAGCAGAACAGCACCATGATGGTGATCGCCGCTGTCGCCAGGGTGTAGCGGGTGGTGCGGTTGGTAAAGAACACCACGCCGGCAGCGATGGCGAAACACGACTGCACCAACGGACTCGGGAACAGATCGAACAGCGCCCACGCCACGGTCAGGCCGATGGCGGTGCCGAAAATCCGCTGACCGAGTTTGCGCCGCGTCGCGCCGTAGTTCGGCTGGCAGACGAACAGCGTGGTGAGGATGATCCAGTAACCCTGCGACGGGTGAATCAAATGCACCATGCCGTAACCGATACTCAGCGCCAATGGCAGGCGCAGGGCATGACGGAACAGCAGAGACGTTGGCGTCAGTTGCGTGCGCAGGCGCACCCAGACATCTTTGAGGTTGCGCGGCGAACGGTCGAGCAGGCTGCTGTCGGTCGCGTCGGCCAAGGCGTCGGGGTTGCTCGCGTCGCTGAGCAAACGGTCGAGGGTGCCGAGGTTGGCCGCCAGTGCGCGCAGCGAACGCAACAGTCCGCGCCACGCCGGGTTGCTCTGGATGCGCAGGTGTTCAAGGGAGGCGTCGAGGTCGCTCAGGGCTTCGGCGAAACTCGCGTCATAAATAAATGGCTGGCGCATCTGGATCGATTCGGCCAGAGCGCGGCAGGCCTTGCCTTGCTGGCGCAACAGGCGTTGGCAGCGGAACAGCACGTCGCTGTGGAAGAACGCTTCGGCCAGTGCGTTGTACGGATAGTGCGAAGAACTCGCGCGTTCGTGGATGTCCTGAGCGAGGAAGTACAGCTTCAGGTAACGGCTGACTTTCGAGCCGGGGCGGCCGTTGCCGACGCGGTGCAGGATGATTTCCTTGGCACTGTTCAGCGCCGCCACCACGCGACCGTTTTGCTGGGCCAGTTCCAGCCGCCGGGCTTCGACGTCCATCTGCCGGATCGGCTCGAACAGCGACGATTTCAGCTTCAGGTAAAATCCCAGTTCGCGGAACAGCCGCGCCAGACTCTGCTGCACTGGCTGGTTGGAAAACAGCGCCTGCCACACCACCGAGAGCAAGCCGTACCATGCGGCACCGGCGACTAGCAGCATCGGTTCGTGCCAGAAATCGGTGACCGCACCGCCGCGCTGATCAACGCCGATCATCGTGTAGACCGACAGAATCAACGTCGCCGAGGCAATCGCGCCATAGCGCTCGCCGAGCGCACCGAGCATGGTCAGGCCGAAACTGGCCAGCGCCAAAGCAATGGCAAACACGATGGGGTAGGGGAAGAGTAATTCGACCGACAGCGCGGCGATGCTGAAACACACCAGTGTCACGGCGAGGGCATTGAGGCGGCCCTGCCAACTGTCGTCGGTTTCGGCCAGGGCGCTGGCGATAATCCCCAGGAACAATGGGATCAGCAGGCCCATTTCATCCTGATACCAACACAGCGCCATGCTGCCGGTCAGGGCGATGAACACCCGCACGCTGTAGCTGAATTTATCCAGCGCCCACAGGCGCCGCAAAGACTGACGAAACGAGGTCGAGGACATGAAGTGCGAAGGCCTTCCGAGGCGATGCCGCTAAATTGAGCCAGTAATGACGCCGACGCAATGGCGCCGATCACATCTGACAGCAAAAAGTGTTCCTTTTACATACTCCACAAACCACTGTGGGAGCGAGCTTGCTCGCGAATGCGATGTGTCAGTCACCACAATGTTGACTGAAAGACCGCTTTCGCGAGCAAGCTCGCTCCCACAGGGTTTTGTATTTGGCCTTGAGTTAAGCGTACTGCGCGGCGGCGTAGCCCGAGGCCCAGGCCCACTGGAAGTTGAAACCGCCCAAGTGGCCAGTGACGTCGAGCACTTCACCGATGAAATACAGGCCGGGGCTTTTCAGCGATTCCATGGTCTTGGAGGAGACTTCGCGAGTGTCGACACCGCCGAGGGTCACTTCGGCCGTGCGATAACCCTCAGTCCCCGCGGGCACGACTTTCCAGCTGCCGAGCTTCTCGGCAATTTCCGCCAGTTCCGCGTGGGTGTATTGCTTCATCGGTTTGGACACGAACCAGTTGTCCGCCAGCAGATTGGCCATCTTCTTGGTGAAGATTTCACCGAGCAGGGTTTTCAATTCACTGTTCGGACGCTCGGCCACTTGCTGCTGCAGCCAGTTCGCCGCATCGTGATCCGGCAGCAGGTTGATCTCCACCGTGTCGCCGGATTCCCAGAACGAGGAAATCTGCAAAATCGCCGGGCCACTGAGGCCTCGGTGAGTGAAGAGGATGTTCTCGCGAAAGCTCTGATCGTTGCAGCTGACCAGACAATCCACCGACGTCCCGGACAGCTCGGTGCACAGTTCCTTGAGCTGATCGGTGATGGTGAACGGCACCAGACCGGCGCGAGTCGGCAGCAGTTCATGGCCAAACTGTTTGGCGACCTGATAACCGAAACCGGTAGCGCCCAGCGTCGGGATCGACAAGCCGCCGGTGGCGATCACCAGCGACTGGCATTGAACCTGACCGAGGGTGGTGTCGAGCAAGTAACCGCTTTCGACCTTCTCGATGGTCTGGATCGAGGTGTCCAGATGCAACTCGACGCCGACCTGATCGCACTCGGTCAGGAGCATTTCGAGGATGTCGCTGGATTTGTTATCGCAGAACAACTGGCCGAGTTTCTTCTCGTGGTACGGCACGGCGTGTTTGCCGACCATGCCGATGAAATCCCACTGGGTATAGCGCGCCAGCGCGGATTTGCAGAAGTGTGGGTTCTGCGAGAGGAAATTGCTCGGCTCGGTGTACATGTTGGTGAAATTGCAGCGGCCACCGCCCGACATCAGGATTTTCTTGCCGGCCTTGTTCGCGTGGTCGAGCAGCAACACCTGACGCCCACGCCCGGCGGCGGTCAGTGCACACATCAACCCAGCGGCGCCTGCGCCAATGATCACGACTTCGGTAGAGCGCAAAACGGTGTCCTCACATAATGATCGTTCCCACGCTCTGCGTGGGAACGCCGCCATGGACGCTCTGCGTCCGTTGTTATGTGACGCGGAGCGTCACGGGATGCATTCCCACGCAGAGCGTGGGAACGATCAGGTCAGAGGATGCGTACGCGCAGCGAACGGCCTTTGATCTTGCCGTCGTTCAGACGCTGCAAGGCCTGCATGGCCACGGTGCGGTCAACGGCTACATAAGCCTGGAAGTCAAAAATCGCGATCTTGCCAACCTGTGCACCCGGAATGCCGGCATCGCCAGTCAGTGCACCCAGAATGTCGCCCGGACGAACCTTGTCTTTACGGCCAGCACCGATGCACAGGGTGGTCATCGGCGGTTGCAGCGGGGCGAGGCCCTGGGACTTGAGGTTATCGACCTGATCCCAGTTCAGCGGCGATTTCTGCAGTTGTTCGATGGCTTGCGCGCGGTGCGCTTCGCCCGGTGCAACCAGGCTGATCGCGATGCCTTTCTCGCCAGCGCGACCGGTACGGCCAACGCGGTGAATGTGGATTTCCGAATCGCGGGCGAGTTCGACGTTGATCACCATGTCCAGTGCATCGATGTCCAGACCACGGGCGGCGACGTCGGTGGCAACCAGTACCGACGTACTGCGGTTGGCGAACATCGCCAGCACCTGATCGCGGTCACGCTGTTCCAGATCGCCATGCAGGCCGACGGCGGAAATGCCTTTGGCGGTCAGGTGATCGACGGTTTCCTGCACTTGCTGCTTGGTGAAGCAGAACGCCACGCAGGACGCCGGACGGAAGTGGTGCAGGACTTTGGTCACCACGCTCATACGATCTTCCGGGGAAATCTCGTAGAAACGTTGCTCGATCTGCGTGTCATCGTGGAACGCTTCGGCTTTCACCGTTTGCGGATCACGCATGAACTTCGACGCCAGTTGCTTGATGCCCACCGGGTAAGTGGCAGAGAACAGCAGGGTCTGACGGCGCTCCGGGGTTTTGACGATGATGTCTTCGATGGCGTCGTAGAAGCCCATGTCGAGCATGCGGTCGGCTTCGTCGAGGATCAAAGTGTTCAGGCCGTCGAGGACCAGCGAACCCTTGCGCAGGTGCTGCTGAATACGCCCCGGGGTGCCGACGATGATGTGCGCGCCGTGCTCCAGCGAAGCGATTTGCGGGCCGAACGACACGCCGCCGCACAGGGTCAGGACTTTGATGTTGTCTTCGGCACGGGCCAGACGACGGACTTCCTTGGCAACCTGGTCGGCCAGCTCGCGCGTCGGGCAGATCACCAGTGCCTGGCAACCGAAGTAGCGCGGGTTGATCGGGTTGAGCAGGCCGATGCCGAACGCGGCGGTCTTGCCGCTGCCGGTCTTGGCCTGAGCGATCAGGTCCATCCCCTTGAGGATCACCGGCAAGCTCTGCGCCTGGATCGGCGTCATCTGGGCATAACCGAGGGATTCGAGGTTAGCCAGCATGGCGGCGGACAGCGGCAGAGTATTAAAAGCGGTGGCGATGGTGGTCACGGGACTGGCCTGCAAAACAAAATGTCGCGCAGTGTAGCAGCCCCGTGCCACTTTCTTCGAAAGTTCTGGACGAACAGTGGTTAATGTTCGATGTGTTCTTCCGGGCGTTTGGCGCGGCGGCCGTCTTCCTTCGACAGTTGCGAGAAGATCGTCGCAGCGAGCATGGCCATGATGCCGACGGTGACGAAGGTCAGCTGGAACGCGCCGAGCACGGTCTCCACGCCATCGTTACCGATCTCTGCGGTAAACCCGCCGAGCAACGCGCCGGCGCAGGCAACGCCCAGACTCAATGACAACTGCGCCACCACCGAGAGCAAGCTGTTGCCGCTGCTGGCGCTCGCATCGTCGAGATCGATCAGCGTCACCGTGTTCATCGCGGTGAATTGCAGCGAGTTGATCGCGCCGAGAATCGCCAGCAGACACAGCAACAACCAGTATGGCGTCTGCTCGCTGACCAGGCCCATGCTTGCCAGCATGATCCCCAGTGCCAGGGTGTTGCCGGTGAGCACGATGCGATAACCGAGCCGCTCAATCAGCGGCCGTGCCATCCACTTGGCAAACATCGCCGCCGCCGCCAGTGGCAGCATGCTCATCCCCGCTTGCGACGGTGAATAGCCCAGCGCCACTTGCAGTAGCAACGGCACCAGAAATGGCAATGCGCCGCTGCCCAGGCGGGCGAACAGGTTGCCGAGAATGCCGACGGCAAACGTGCGGGTCTTGAACAGCGATGGCGCGAACAGCGGGTTTTCGATGTGCCCGGCGCGCAACCAGTACGCCGCCAGACACGCCAGACCGGCGAACAGCAGCAACATCACCCGCAGATGCGGCAAGTGCAGTTCGCCAAGGCCTTCCATGGCGATGGTGATCAGGATCATCGCCGCGCCGAACAGCAGGAAACCCAGGCTATCGAAACGCGTGCGCTCGGTGCCGCGCAGGTCGGGAATGAATTTCCACACGGCGTAGCAACCGATCACGCCGACCGGCAGGTTGATCAGGAAGATCCAGTGCCACGTCAGGTACTCGACCATCCAGCCGCCCATGGTCGGGCCGATCAGCGGACCGAGCAGGCCGGGGATGGTGATGAAGCCCATGATCCGCACCAGTTCGGATCGCGGATAGGCGCGCAGTACGACGAGTCGCCCGACCGGTAGCATCAGCGCACCGCCCAGGCCCTGAATCACCCGGGCGCCGACCAGCATGCTCAGACTGCTCGACAAGGCGCAGAGCAGCGAGCCGAAGCTGAACAACAAGATCGCGCCGAAGAAGATTTTCTTGGTGCCGAAACGGTCGGCGATCCAGCCTGAGGCCGGTATCAGCAAGGCCACGGTGAGCATGTAGGCGATGATCACGCCTTGCATGCGCAACGGGTCTTCGGCCAGATCCCGAGCCATGGCCGGCAGGGCGGTGTTGAGGATGGTCCCGTCGAGGGACTGCATGAAGAACGCAATGGCGACGACCCACGGCAACCAGCGTGCGGTGATGGCGTCGAGAGGCGGGCGGTTGGGCATGGAACCTCTTGTCGTTGAAGTTAATGCATATCCATTGTCGAGCGCGGTCAGTGTGGGAGCGAGCTTGCTCGCGAAGAGGCCATTTCATTCAACATCGATGTCGATTGATCTACCGCTTTCGCGAGCAGGCTCGCTCCCACAGGTTTTGCGTTTACAGGGTCAAGGTCAAACGGCTCACCAACGCCCCCGGCAGCAACGCCGACGAGGTATTGCGCTGGCTGTACGTACTCGCAGACAGCAACAACTCACGCTCGGCGGTCAACGCTTCCAGCTGTGAACCGAGCAGGCTGTAGGCGCTGTCGTCGAAGCGCATGGTGCTGACCGGCGCCTGGATCTCGCCGTTCTCGACCCAGAAAGTCGCGAAACGGGTCATGCCGGTCATGCGCGCCGCCGGTTGATCCGAGAAGTTCAGGTACCACAGGTTGCTGATGTACAGCCCGGTACCCAATTGCTTGAGGATCTCTGCTTGCGCCAGATCGCCCGCCGCCATGTTCAACGCACTCGGCATTTCCCCGCCGCCGGCGCCGTTGGCGGTCAGGCCATATTCCGCTGCACTGCGCGAGCCGACCAGTTGATCACCAGCCTTGCCTTCGACGATCAGGCGCAAATCACTGCGCGGATAACCCTCGCCGGAAAACGCCGGGCTCAGCGATTCGCTGACTTTCTCATCCAGCGACAGCAGTGGACTGAACGCCTGATCGCCGACATACAGCTTTTGCAACGGGCTGCTCTTACTGGCGATCGACTGCGCCGAGAAACCGCCCCAGCTCAGCATGCCCATGATTTCTTCCAGCGCCGCCGGTGCCAGATACGCGCGGTACTGCCCCGGCGCCAAGGTGCGCAGCGGTCGGCCGAGAAATTCCAGTTGCTCGCGGGCCTGGCCGAAGCGCTTGGCGAAGCCTTCGCTGCTCCAGTCATGCCCGGCGTAGCTGGCTTTCACTGCTTCACCGTTCTGGTGGAACAGGCTGAAATCGAAGTTGAAGCTGTTGGCCTGATGCCAGCCAAATGCGCCTGAAGAACTGGCGAAACCACGGCTGATCGGGCCGGCGGCATAGAAACCCACCAGATCCAGACCTTCAGCGGCAGCGCAGATTTCATCGACAACCTGTTCGGTGTCCGGCAGCGGATGCTCCTGCACATTTTTGCTCTGCCAGCCGTTGTGGTTGAGCAACAGGTACGGATCCTGCGGCAGCAGCGGCAGGGTTTCGCGCAGTTGTTGCAGGCCTTCGGCGAGGCGTTGCAGATCGCCTTCCTGATCACCGGACAGGGTGACTTGCAGGTCGGCGTGGCGACCGTCGTTGATCAGTTTCAGGACGATATTGGCCTGCTGCACTTGCCCGGCCTGACGCACCTTGGCGTGATTGAAACGCACGAACGCCGAGGATTCGGCGGCATAGCTGAGGGTGAACTGTTCCGGCTCGCGCACGCTGTCGCGCAGCCAATTGACCATGACCTTGAAGGCGTCGGACTGACTCTTCGAAATGCTCATCAGGCGTCTCCCCCAAACACATCAACGTTGCTGAATACGCAGGCCGGCGAAGCGTGGCCGACGCGGATCACCTGGTTCGGTTCGCCCTTGCCGCAGTTCGGCGTGCCCAGCACCTTGACGGTGTTGGCGTCGCCGACGGCGCGCAGGCTTTTCCAGAAGTGCGCGGAAATCGCCCGGTAGTTCGGGTTTTTCACCACACCTTTCAGTTCACCGTTTTCGATCAACTGGCCCCATTCACAGCCGAACTGGAATTTGTTGCGCGCATCGTCGATCGACCATGAGCGGTTGGTGCTCATCAGGATGCCGTGCTCGATGCCTTCGATCAGTTTGTTCAGAGGCTGATCGCCCGGTTCGATATTGAGGTTGGCCATGCGGTCTATCGGCGGGCGGTTCCAGCCGCAGGCGCGGCTGTTGGCAACGCCATCGAGACCGGCGCGGAACTGCGACAGCGCACCGCCCAGCGGGCGCAACAACAGGCCATCGCGGATCAGGAATTGTTTGCTGGCCTTGCTGCCATCGTCATCGTGGCCATAGCTGGCGAGTTCTTCGGGAATGCCCGGGTCGAACGTCACGTTGAGCAGTTTCGAGCCGTATTGCAGGCTGCCGAAGTCGCTGGCTTTGACGAAACTGGTGCCTGCGTAATTGCGTTCATCACCGAGGATGCGGTCGAGTTCCAGCGGGTGGCCGATGGATTCGTGGATTTGCAGCATCATTTGATCAGGCATCAACAGCAGGTCGCGCGGGCCTTGCGGGGTGTTCGGCGCAAGCAGCAGTTGCAGGGCCTGATCGGCGACTTGCGGGCCGGCGCCGATCAAACCGCAGCGGCTGATCACATCAGCGCCGCCCTGTTGGCCGAAATTCTCGCGGCCGAGGCTACGGGTCTGGCTGTCGTTGCCATCGTAAGCGGTGACGTCGAGGCCCGGATAGACGAAGCGCTGCGCTTGGCGCAATTCAGCCCCGGCGCTGCTCAGGTAGATCTGTTCGACGTGGGTAATGCCAATGCTCACTTCCCAATTCACCAGGCGCTCATCCTTTGGCACCGAGGCGGATTCCGCGCCGAGCAGCTCAAAACATTCGCTCAGGGACGGGAAGGCTTGGTCGAGATTGGGTGAAAAGTAATCAGCACGATCGCTGGACACCGGCTGATCGCGCAGGTCGAGCAAGGCGTGCGGTTTGAGGCGGCGGGCTTGCTGCTCGGCGCGTTCGAGGGCGGCTTGCAGACCTTGTTGCGAGAGGTCGTTGGTCGCCGCGTAGGCCTCAACGCCATTGACGCGCACGGTGAGCATCGCGCCTTCGTCGCGTCTCAGGCTCGGCGGCTCGGCGACATTCTTGCGCACCGACAGATATTGCCCGGACTCGCGTACATACCGCAGGGAAAAAAACTCAGCGCCCGTGCGCAAGGCAGCGAAGCGCTGCTTGAGCTGGGGGTGGAAATCGAACATTCGGGAACCTCCTTGTCAGGGGGAAGCGGTAGAGCAGCGGCGGGGAGGGGGTGAAACGGTTGCGCGAGGTCTAGAGTAGGCCTGCGTGGGGGGTAGGATCAAGTGAAGAGGGGGTGTAGGGGGATTTACTGTGTAGCGGGGGAATTTTTGCTGAATGTGAGGGCCCCTTCGCGAGCAAGCTCGCTCCCACATTGGATTCCGGGTGTTCACAAATTTTGTGTTCACTGGAGATCTATTGTGGGAGCGAGCCTGCTCGCGAAGGCCGCGCCTCGGTATTACGTCTTACTGAGCAGCCGGGGTGATATCACGCATCGGCTTGCCCTTCACCGGCGCATCGCCCGCGACGTAGTACGGCGCGGTGCTACGCGGCAGCGGCTGGCGGCCACGGATCTTGTCGGCGATTTTCTCGGCGATCATGATCGTTGGCGCGTTGAGGTTGCCGGTGGTGATGATCGGCATGATCGAGGCATCGACCACACGCAGGCTCTGCATGCCGTGCACGCGACCTTCGCCATCCACTACAGCCATCTCGTCGGAGCCCATCTTGCACGAGCAGGACGGGTGGAACGCGGTTTCGGCGTGCTCGCGGATGAACTTGTCCAGTTGCTCATCGGTTTGCACTTCGATGCCCGGGCTGATTTCGCGGCCACGGAAAGCGTCCAGCGCCGGCTGTTGCATGATTTCACGGGTCAGGCGGATGCCGTCGCGGAATTCCTGCCAGTCTTGCTCGGTGGCCATGTAGTTGAACAGGATGCTCGGGTGCTGGCGCGGGTCTTTCGACTTGGCCTGGATGCGACCACGGCTTGGCGAACGCATGGAACCCATGTGTGCCTGAAAGCCGTGCTCTTTCACACCGTTGCTGCCGTTGTAGTTAATCGCTACCGGCAGGAAGTGGTACTGGATGTTCGGCCATTCGAATTCCGGACGCGAACGGATGAAACCGCCGGCTTCGAACTGGTTGCTGGCGCCGATGCCGGTGCCGTTGAACAGCCACTCGGCACCGATGGCTGGCTGGTTGTACCAGAGCAGCGACGGGTACAGCGAAACCGGCTGAGTGCAAGCGTATTGCAGGTACAGCTCAAGGTGATCCTGCAGGTTTTCACCGACGCCCGGCAGGTCGTGAACGACCGGGATGTCTAGGGATTTCAGCAGTTCGGCAGGGCCGACACCGGAGCGCTGCAGAATCTGCGGCGAAGCGATGGCGCCGGAGCACAGCAGCACTTCTTTGCGCGCTTTGGCTTCAACGCGTTCTTCCGCATCGCCGACCAGGTAACGCACGCCGACCGCACGTTTGCCTTCAAACAGAATCTTGTCGGTCAGGGCGTGGGTGACGATGGTCAGGGTAGAACGCTTTTTAGCGGTGTCGAGATAACCACGGGCGGTGGATGCACGACGGCCGTTCGGCGTCACGGTGCGGTCCATCGGGCCGAAGCCTTCCTGCTGGTAACCGTTGAGGTCTTCGGTGCGCGGGTAACCGGCCTGCACACCGGCTTCGACCATGGCGTGGAACAGCGGGTTGTTGCCCGCCTTCGGCGTGGTCACGCTGACCGGGCCTTCGCCACCGTGGTAGTCGTTCGGGCCGATGTCGCGGGTTTCCGCTTTGCGGAAGTACGGCAGGCAGTCGAGGTACGACCAGTTTTCCAGGCCTGGCAGTTTTGCCCAGCCGTCGTAGTCCATCGCGTTACCACGGATGTAGCACATGCCGTTGATCAGCGAGGAACCGCCGAGGCCTTTGCCGCGACCGCATTCCATGCGGCGACCGTCCATGTGTGGCTCTGGATCGGTTTCGTAGGCCCAGTTGTAGCGACGACCTTGCAGCGGGAATGCCAAGGCAGCGGGCATTTGCGTGCGGAAGTCGAAACGGTAGTCCGGACCGCCAGCTTCAAGCAGCAGAACGGTGACGCCTTCGTCTTCAGTCAGACGGGTCGCCAGGGTGTTACCGGCCGAGCCGGCACCGATGATGATGTAATCGAATTCTTGGGACATTGAATGCACCCTCTTTAGATGTGGTCAGGTCGGGCCTGACGAGTGCTTTGCACTCGAATCGCGAGCGGGCTCACTCCCATAGGAGACACTGTTCCAATGTGGGAGCGAGCCTGCTCGCGAAGACGGCCTCACGAGCAATACAAGACTCGGGTCTTAGAACACCGAGACGTAATCGCCCAGCTCGACCTGTACCGATTTGATGCGGGTGAAGTTGTTCAGCGAGCTGATGCCGTTCTCACGGCCAACACCCGACTGCTTGTAACCGCCGACCGGCATTTTTGCGTCGGACTCGCCCCAGGCGTTGATCCAGCAGATACCGGCTTCCAGTTGATGAATCACGCGGTGTGCGCGGTTCAGGTCTTTGGTGACGATACCGGCGGCCAAACCGAAGTCGGTGTCGTTGGCGCGGCGGATCACTTCTTCTTCGGTCTCGTAGGAGAGGATTGCCATCACTGGGCCAAAGATTTCTTCGCGAACGATGGTCATGTCGTCGGTGCAATCGGTGAACACGGTAGGTGCCACGAATGCGCCTTTGGCGAATTCGCCGTCGGTCAGACGGTCGCCGCCGCACAGGACGCGGGCGCCTTGTTCTTTACCCTTGGCGATGTAGCCGAGCACGCTTTCCATGTGCGCGAAGCTGACCAGCGGGCCGAAGTTGGTGTTTTCGTCTTCCGGGTTGCCGACGCGGATGCGTGCAACGCGCTCAACGATCTTGGCTTCGAAAGCGGCTTTCAGGTGCGCCGGAACGAACACGCGAGTGCCGTTGGTGCAGACCTGACCGGAGCTGTAGAAGTTGGCCATCATCGCGGTGTCGGCAGCGCGATCGAGATCGGCGTCGTCGCAGATGATCAGCGGAGACTTGCCGCCCAGTTCCATGGTCACGTCTTTCAGCGACGAAGCCGAAGCGCTGGCCATCACCTTCTTGCCGGTGTCGGTGCCGCCGGTGAAGGAGATTTTTTCGATGCGCGGGTGCTCGGTCAGCCAGGTGCCGACTTCACGGCCGCTGCCGGTCAGGACGTTGAACACACCGTTTGGAACGCCGGCTTCGGTGTAGATCTCGGCCAGTTTCAGGGTGGTCAGCGAGGTCACTTCGCTTGGCTTGAAGATCATCGCGTTACCGGCAGCCAAGGCTGGCGCGGATTTCCACAGCGCGATCTGGATCGGGTAGTTCCACGCGCCGATACCGGCGACAACGCCCAGCGGCTCGCGACGGGTGTAGACGAAAGAAGTGTCGCGCAGCGGGATCTGCTCGCCTTCGATCGCTGGCACCAGGCCTGCGTAGTATTCCAGCACGTCAGCACCGGTAACGATGTCGACGTATTTGGTTTCGGAGAAGGATTTGCCGGTGTCCAGGGTTTCCAGCGCGGCCAGTTCATCGTTGCGCTCGCGCAGGATGTCGACGGCGCGACGCAGAATGCGCGAACGCTCCATGGCGGTCATCGCAGCCCAGATTTTCTGGCCCTTTTCAGCGCTGACCACGGCGCGCTCGACGTCTTCCTTGGTCGCACGTTGCACCTGTGCGAGGACTTCACCGTTAGCCGGGTTGATGGCTTCGAAGGTGGCATCGCTGCCGGCGTCGGAGTACGCGCCATCGATGTAAAGTTTTTGCAGTTCGAAACGGGCCATAGTGTCCTCGCAAGTGCATTGGTGGTTGGCGTTGACCACCGCGGTGAGGCTGCGGTGGCGGTTCAGGGGCCGAGCGTTTTCTGTGTGCTCTAGCTCACCTTCTTGGCCAATTGGAAATCCATGTATTCGTAAGCGATCTGTTGCGCCTGCGCCGTGTCGAAAGCGTCTCCCGACAGCGCGCCGCGCAACCACAAGCCGTCAATCAACGCTGCCAGCCCCCGCGCTGCGCTGCGCGCATCTTCGAGCGGCAGCACACGGCGGAACTGACAGCACAGGTTGGAATACAGACGGTGATCGTTGATCCGCTGCAACCTGTGCAAAGACGGCTGGTGCATGCTGGTGGCCCAGAAGGCCAGCCAGGTTTTCATTGCCGGGCCATTGACCTGGCTGGCGTCGAAGTTGCCTTCGATGATCACCTGCAGATGTGCCCGTGGGCTGTCATCTGCCAGCGCCTGACGGCGCGCGGTGACGCTCTCGCTGAGGGCGGTCATCAGATACCGCATCGTGGCGGCAATCAGGCCGTTCTTGTCCTGAAAGTAATGACTGATGATGCCATTCGAGACACCGGCCAAACGGGCGATCAGCGCAATGCTGGCGTCCCCCATTCCGACCTGATCGACCGCCTGCAATGTGGCTTCGATCAGTTGTTGGCGGCGGATGGGTTGCATACCGACCTTGGGCATCTTGCACATCTCCTTAGGCCTTCCGAGCGGCGAATCACGCCGATCGGATTGAGGGCCAGTCTATTTTGTTTTGATTGAACGTTCAATCAACAAAGAATAAGATCTGCGACAAATCGTCGCTGCCTACAGCTTTTTCCTACGTGTAAGTGGCGATAAAACCGACATCCGAAAAAGCTCGAAACCTGCGTGGGGCATGGCGCGGTTCGCGATTCGATGGACGTGTTGAAAGGGCAAGACGCTCAGGGCCAGGTTTCGGATGACCGTCCGTCCACCTTCGGCCACGAAAGCGATTCGCAGCGCCATTTCGGCAGGTTCGGGCTTTTTTCGGGGTGTCTTTATATCACCCGCCGGTCGGCTGCCAACTAACCGATTGGTCGGGTTCCGTGTTGCCTTGTGTTCTTCTCTCGCACTGCCTGGAGCATTTGTGCCATGAGTTCTGCCTCGCTTATAAAGACCCCGCCCGAGAAGGTGACGGTCAACGGTTGGGTGTTTTACACCTCTACCGCGCTGATTCTGTTGTTGACCGCCATTCTGATTATCGCCCCGCAAGAGGCCGGCAGACTGTTGGGTATCGCTCAGGCCTGGTTGTCGCGCAGCTTCGGCTGGTACTACATGGTGGTCATCGCCGCCTACCTGGTGTTTGTGGTGGGCCTGGCGTTTTCTTCGTACGGCAAACTCAAACTGGGCAGCAAGGACGACACCCCGGATTTCAGTTACGGCGCCTGGGCGGGGATGCTGTTCTCGTCGGGTATCGGTATTTCGCTGTTGTACTTCGGCGCATCCGAGCCACTGGATCACTATTTCAATCCGCCGGAAGGCGCTTCGGCCAGCAACTTGGCCGCGCGTCAGGCAGTACAGCTGACGTTCCTGCATTGGGGTCTGCACGGCTGGGCGATCTACGCACTGGTCGGTCTGGCCGTGGCGTACTTTGCTTACCGGCATAACCAGCCGCTGGCCCTGCGTTCGGCGCTGTATCCGCTGGTCGGCGAGCGTTGGGTCAAGGGCGCGGCCGGTCACGCGGTGGACGGCTTCGGCATGTTCGTGACCCTGCTGGGTCTGGTGACCAACCTGGGGATTGGTTCGCTGCAAGTGTCCTCGGGCCTGGAAAACCTGTTCGGCATGGAACACAGCAACACCAACCTGCTGATCGTGATCATCGTGATGAGCACCGTGGCGACCATCGCTGCCGTGTCCGGCGTGGAAAACGGCATCCGTCGTCTGTCCAACCTGAACATCGTGCTGTTCAGTGGTCTGCTGATTTTCGTATTGCTGTTCGGCCCGACCCTGCACCTGCTCAACGGCTTCGTGCAGAACATCGGTGACTACCTCAATGGCATCGTGCTGAAAACCTTCGACCTTTATGTGTACGAAGGCGACAACGCCAAGTCCGAGCGCTGGATGGGCCTGTGGACCCTGTTCTACTGGGCGTGGTGGATTTCCTGGGCGCCATTCGTGGGCATGTTCATCGCGCGTATTTCCCGTGGTCGTACCGTGCGTGAACTGGTGGCCGGTGTGCTGCTGATTCCGCTGGGCTTCACCCTGGCCTGGCTGTCGATCTTCGGTAACTCGGCACTGGACCTGGTGATGAACCATGGCGCGGTGGAGCTCGGCAAGACGGCGCTGGAACAGCCGTCGATGGCGATTTATCAGTTGCTTGAACACTACCCGGCGTCGAAAGTCGTTATCGGTGTGTCGATCTTTGTTGGCTTCGTGCTGTTCCTGACCCCGGCCGACTCCGGTGCGGTGATGATGGCGAATCTGTCCTGCAAGGGTGGCAACGTCGATGAAGATGCGCCGCACTGGCTGCGGATCTTCTGGTCGGTGGTGATCACCCTGGTGACCATCGGTCTGCTGTTTGCCGGTAACTTCGAAGCCATGCAAACCATGGTGGTGCTGGCCGGTCTGCCGTTCTCGGTGGTGCTGGTGTTCTTCATGTTCGGCTTGCACAAGGCCATGCGTCAGGACGTGCAGATCGAACAGGAGCAGGCGCAACTGGCGGAGCGCGGTCGTCGTGGTTTCAGCGAGCGTCTGACGCAACTGGATCTGCAACCGAGCCAATCGGTGGTGCAGCGCTTCATGGACAAGCAGGTCAGCCCGGCGCTGGAAGATGCTGCCGCGCAGATGCGTGCACAGGGTCTGGAAGTGCAGACGCTGCTGGGTAAATCCAAGCGCTGCATGGGTGTGCGTATCGAGATGGAAGAGGGCAACCCTTTCGTCTACGAAGTCAGCCTGGACGGCTATCTGGCGACCCCGACCGAATCGGCGCAATCCGATGAAGCGCGCCAGCGTTACTACCGCGCCGAGGTGTACCTGCACAACGGCAGCCAGGATTACGACCTGATGGGCTTCACGCAGGATCAGATCACACGCGATGTGCTCGATCAGTTTGAAAGCCATCGGCAGCTCCTTGGCCGGGTGTATAGCTAAGTCAAAAGCCCCCTCACCCCAACCCTCTCCCGGAGGGAGAGGGAGCTGACCGAAGTGTCTTGCGCTATACGCCGACTTGAAAGATCGAGTCGATTATGGATTGGCTGCAGCAGGTTGCGAGCTTCTCCAAATCTGAGTTCCACTCGGTCATTCAGGTCGGCGTAGTTCGAAAATACAACTCGGTCAGTCCCCTCTCCCTCTGGGAGAGGGCTAGGCGGGCGGCGTTCCGATGAGGGGCTTTTTTCCTGACCCAATAAAAAAGGGATCGCTCACCGCGATCCCTTTTTTTATCCCGCCTTAACCGAGATTCTTGCCCAGCAACGCGTGATACAACTCGCTGTCGCCCAAGATCCCCACCACATGATTGTCATCGTGCAGCACCAGCTTGTTGCCGGTCTGATAACGAATCTGCAACGCATCGCGCATACCGATATTAGAGTCCACCAGCGTCGGCTTGCGCTCCAGGCCTTCCACCGCTTGCCCCGGCGCCCAGTTCTGCAGGTTCAGCACCGAACCATTCTGCCGCGCACCTTTGATGGTGTTGCCTTCGGCGAGGTCCAGCCACGAATCGCCGCCCGGATCGAGGCACACCGAACCATTGATGCGTTTGCACTTGTCCAGGGTGCGCATCAGGCTGCGACCGCAAAGTACGTTGAGCGGATTGGTGTGCGCAACGAAGGTGCGCACATAGTCGTCCGCCGGGTTCAGCACGATCTCTTCCGGCACGCTGTACTGGATGATCCGGCCGTCTTTCATGATCGCGATGCGGCTACCCAATTTGAGCGCCTCGTCGAGGTCGTGGCTCACGAACACGATGGTCTTGCTCAGCTTGCGTTGCAGTTCCAGCAGTTCATCCTGCAGGCCCTGACGGATCAGCGGGTCGAGGGCCGAGAACGGTTCGTCCATCAATAGAATGTCGGCGTCCATCGCCAGTGCCCGGGCCAGACCAACACGCTGTTGCATGCCACCGGAGAGTTCGTCGGGCTTCTTGTTGCGCCACTGGGTCAGGCCGACCAGTTCGAGTTTCTCGTCGACGAGCTTCTTGCGTTCCTTCTCCGGGCGACCCTGCATTTCCAGACCGAAACTGATGTTCTCGCGCACCGTTAGCCAAGGCATCAGGGCGAACTTCTGAAAGACCATGGCGATGCGTTTGGTGCGCATCATTTTCAGTTCGGCCGGGGTGCAGGAAGCGATGTCGATCTGACGGTTTTCATGCTCGACGAACAGCTTGCCGCGGCTCACCGTGTTGAGGCCGTTGATGCAGCGCAGCAGGCTCGACTTGCCCGAGCCGGACAAGCCCATCAGCACGCAGATCTCGCCTTTATTGATGTCCAGCGTGGCTTTTTCCACGCCGACGATCTGTCCGGTCTTCTTCAGGATCTCGTTGCGGGTCATGCCCTGATCCAGCAGCTTGAGCGCCTCGCGCGGGTCTTTGGAGAAGATTACGTCGACGTCTTCGAAGCGAATTATGCTCATGCGTCACCCCCTGCTTTAGCGTCGGGTTGTTTGCAGATACGGTCGAGCATGATCGCCAGCAGTACGATCGCCAGGCCCGCTTCGAAGCCCAGGGCGATATCAGCAGTGTTCAGTGCGTTGACCACCGGTTTGCCGAGTCCGTCGGCGCCTACCAGTGCCGCGATCACCACCATCGACAACGACAGCATGATGCACTGGGTGATGCCGGCCGCGATGCTCGGCATGGCGTGCGGCAGTTCGATCCGTGAGAGCAATTGGCGACGCGAGCAGCCGAAGGCCTTGCCGGCGTCCATCAGTTCTTGCGGGACATCGCGGATGCCCAGGTAGGTCAGGCGGATCGGCGCAGCGATGGCGAACACCACTGTGGAGATCAGGCCTGGCACCACACCCAGCCCGAAGAGGGTCAGGGTAGGAATGAGGTAAACGAAGGTCGGTACGGTCTGCATCAGATCGAGTACCGGACGCATGACCGTGTAGAACATCGGTTTGTGCGCGGCGACGATGCCCAACGGCACGCCGATGACCACGCAGACCAGGGTTGCGAACATGACCTGGGCGAGGGTTTCCATGGTCTCCTGCCAGTACCCCAGATTGAGGATCAGCAGGAAGGAGGCAATGACGAACGCAGTCAGGCCCCATTTACGCTGAATGAAGTGAGCGAGTAGTGCGATCAGGCCAATCAAGACCAGTGGGTTGAACCAGGTCAGCGCAAACGTCACGCCGTGGATCATCGTTTCCAGTGTCACGGCGATTGCGTCGAAGGTGTTGGCGCCGTGTTGCGTCAACCATTCAACGAAGCCCGCGATGTACTGGCCTAAAGGTATTTTCTGATCAATCAGCATGGTAGTGAACGTCCGCATGCAAGGAAATAAACAGCCCGGGCGGGCGAACCCACCCGGCATAAGCGATTACTGAAGCTTGGCTTTCACGGCCTCCAGGCCAGGTTTACCGTCAATGGTGGTCACGCCAGCGAGCCAGGTATCGAGCACTTGTGGATTCTTTTTCAGCCAGGCCTTGGCGGCCGCGTCAGGCTTCATCTTGTCGTCGAGGATGTTGCCCATCAGTTCGCTTTCCATGTCGACGGTGAACTCCAGGTTCTTCAGCAACTGACCGACGTTGCTGCATTCCTCGGCGTAACCCTTGCGGGTGTTGGTCGCTACGGTCGCAGCACCGAAATCGGGGCCGAAGAAATCATCGCCACCGGTCAGGTATTGAATCTTGAAGCGCTTGTTCATCGGGTGCGGCGCCCAGCCGAGGAAGACCACGGCGGTGTCGCGTTTTTGCGCGCGATCCACCTGCGAGAGCATGCCCGCTTCCGACGATTCGACGACTTTGAAACCGGCGGTTTTCAGGCCGAAAGCGTCCTTGTCGATCATGCTCTGGATCAGACGGTTGCCGTCATTGCCAGGCTCGATGCCGTAGATCTTGCCGTCGAGTTCTTTCTTGAATTTGGCGATGTCGGCGAAGTCATGCAGACCTTTGTCATACAGGGCTTGCGGCACGGCGAGGGTGTACTTGGCGCCCTTGAGGTTGGTGCGCACGGTTTCCACGGTGCCGGCGTCGCGGTAAGCCTTGATGTCGTTTTCCATGGTCGGCATCCAGTTGCCGAGGAAAACGTCCATGTTCTTGCCGTCGGCCAGCGACTTGTAGGTCACGGGCACGGAGATCATGGTGGTCTTGGTCTTGTAGCCGAGGGCGTTGAGGACAACGGAGGTGGTAGCGGTGGTAGCGGTGATGTCGGTCCAGCCGACATCGGAGAAGTTAACGGTACTGCACTGTGCCGGTTCTGCAGCTTGCGCCAGTAACGGCAGACTCAGCATGGCGGCCAACAACAACGACGGGGAACCTTTCATGGATGGACTCCTTGGTGTTTTTTTTGGCAGTGTTCCGACTGTGGACCACCGCACTTATAGGTTGCGGTTGGATGGCGTTCTGGAGACAGCTCTACCACGGCGCCTTGCAATCGAGTCATAACGATCATGTACCAGTGAAAATCTGACGCCTACAGGGGGGGTCGTATCCAGTACAGGGATGGTCGCATCCAGTGTCAGTGACGTCGTTTACAGCTTTTTTCAGCCCCGAATGGCCATCTGAACCGCACAAAAACGGCGAAAAACCGGGGCGAAAACGGCGCGGCGCTGGTGGACATGAGTGCGTCGGTGTCAGACGCCGTGCGCTCCGACAAAAGCCTGATGATGCGGGCATTCCGGCGGATCGCAGCTTGAGCGTAGCAGCTCCGCCAGCGGGCGCTTCACGCCCCGGACCGGCATCCTCAGGAGCTCTGCAGCAATGGCTATCAGCGTTTTCGACCTGTTCAAAATCGGCATCGGCCCTTCCAGTTCCCACACCGTCGGGCCCATGCGCGCCGCGGCGTTGTTCGTCGAGTCGCTTCGGGACAAGCACCAGTTGGAACAGGTGCGTCGTATAGAAGTGCAATTGTTCGGATCGCTGTCGGCCACGGGCATTGGCCACGGCAGCGACAACGCGGTGATCATGGGTTTGATGGGCGAGTGGCCGGACGCAATCGACCCGTCGCAGATCGGCCCACGTATCCAGGCGCTGCGCGAAACGCACACCCTGCTATTGGATGGTCGCTTGTCGGTGCCGTTTGTCTGGGCACGGGACATGCGCCTGATCGACGAGAACCTGCCATTCCACCCCAATGCCATGACTATCGTTGCCGAGGGTGATCACGGCGAACTGTATCGCGACACCTACTATTCGGTGGGCGGCGGTTTTGTCGTGGATCAAGCGCAGGCGTCCAGCGGAGTGGTCGATCTGGATCGCACTGAGTTGCCCTACGACTTTTCCAGCGCGGTTGAGCTGTTGGAGTTGTGCAAGAAAAACAACCTGCGCGTTGCCGAATTGATGATGGCCAACGAAAAGGTCTGGCGCAGTGAAGAAGAGATCCGCGCCGGGCTGATGAAACTGTGGCGGGCGATGCAGGATTGCGTCGAGCAGGGCCTGAAACACGAAGGCATTCTGCCCGGCGGACTGAATGTGCGTCGGCGCGCGGCGAAGTTGCATCGCAGCCTGCAGGAACTGGGTAAGCCCAATGTGATCGGCTCGACGCTGAGCGCGATGGAGTGGGTCAACCTGTTCGCTCTGGCGGTTAATGAAGAAAACGCGGCGGGCGGGCGCATGGTCACGGCGCCGACCAATGGCGCGGCGGGCATCATTCCGGCGGTGTTGCACTACTTTATGAAGTTCAGTGAAGCGGTGACTGACGCCAACGTGGTCGATTACTTCCTCGGTGCAGCGGCGGTGGGGATTCTGTGCAAGAAGAATGCTTCGATCTCGGGCGCCGAAGTGGGTTGCCAGGGCGAAGTCGGTTCGGCGTGTGCGATGGCGGCGGCGGGGCTGGCGGAGATTCTTGGTGCCACGCCGGAGCAGTTGTGCAACGCAGCGGAGATTGGTCTTGAACACAACCTTGGGCTGACTTGCGATCCGGTCGGTGGCCTGGTGCAGGTGCCGTGCATCGAGCGTAATGCGATTGCCGCGGTCAAGGCGATCAACGCGGCGCAAATGGCATTGCGTGGCGATGGTCAGCACTTTATCTCGCTGGATCGGGTGATCCGCACCATGCGTGATACCGGCGCTGATATGCATGACAAATATAAAGAGACATCGCGTGGTGGATTGGCGGTCAGTGCGGTTGAGTGCTGAGACCGAGTCGCCTCCATCGCGAGCAGGCTCGCTCCCACAGTAGATCTCCAGTGAACACAAAATGTGTGAACGCCAGGGTCCAATGTGGGAGCGAGCCTGCTCGCGAAGGGGCCAGACCAGTCAAAATTGCTCATCAAGTGAACACAGACAATAAATCACGCCACCTTTTAGCGCGTCGCAAACAGATAAGAGTCTTTCCCAGCTGTTACATGCATTCAGCACCCCCTACCGTCCGTCACCCGTGCTTGCGGTGACACTCCCCACAAACTGCGCGCAGGCCAGTTCCCACAAGTGCTACCGATTTGCTCACACCCTTGGGGGCAGGGCGCTCAGCAACGCTGATGGCACTTCGAAACACCTTTCGTCGGACGGCTCGTATAGACACGTCGCGACGTCGTTTTCAGGAGTTATTGAACAGCCATTCAATTTTAGGCATGGCAATTGCTCTGTCATAACAAAGCCCGTCTCCCACGCGAGAACGCTGGCAATAACAAGAGCCTCCGCCTGAGGCCATCACCCGCTTTGTGTGAGGAGATACCGCGATGACGTCGTTCAACTCCGGGGCCCAACCCCAGAACCGTGCGCCTCAATCCATCGGCTTTCTGCTGCTGGACAATTTCACGCTGATTTCTCTGGCGTCCGCAGTAGAACCCCTGCGCATGGCCAACCAATTGTCCGGTCGCGAGCTGTATCGCTGGAGTACCCTCACCGTCGATGGCGGCCAGGTGTGGGCCAGTGACGGTCTGCAAATCACGCCAGACGCCTCCATGCACAAAGCCCCGCCACTGGACACTGTGATTGTCTGCGGCGGCATCGGCATTCAACGCACTGTTACCCGTGAACACGTTTCCTGGCTGCAAAGCCAGGCGCGTCAGTCCAAGCGTCTCGGCGCGGTGTGCACCGGCAGTTGGGCTTTGGCCTGCGCCGGGTTGCTCGATGGTTTCGATTGCAGCGTGCACTGGGAATGTCTGGCGGCGATGCAGGAAGCTTTCCCGCGCGTGGCCATGAGCACCCGTTTGTTCACCCTCGACCGTAACCGTTTCACCAGCTCCGGCGGTACCGCGCCGCTGGACATGATGCTGCACCTGATCAGTCGCGATCACGGCCGTGAACTGTCCGCCGCGATCTCGGAGATGTTCGTCTACGAACGTATCCGCAACGAACAGGATCACCAGCGTGTGCCGCTCAAGCACATGCTCGGCACCAACCAGCCGAAGCTGCAGGAAATCGTCGCGCTGATGGAAGCCAACCTCGAAGAGCCGATCGACCTCGATGAACTGGCGGTGTACGTCGCCGTGTCGCGTCGACAGCTGGAGCGCCTGTTTCAGAAATACCTGCACTGCTCGCCGTCCCGTTACTACTTGAAGCTGCGCCTGATCCGCGCCCGGCAGTTGCTCAAGCAAACGCCGATGTCGATCATCGAAGTGGCGTCCGTGTGTGGTTTCGTCTCGACGCCGCACTTCTCCAAGTGCTATCGCGAATACTTCGGCATTCCGCCGCGTGACGAGCGCGTAGGGTCCAACACCACCCAGCAAGTGGCGATGCTGCCGCTGCCGCAGGCCATCGTGATGTCGCCGCTGTCGGGGCCGATGTCGGCGTTGAGTCAGGCGCGCAATGAATCGACGTTTGCCAGCGTAAGGCTGTAGACCGAGTCATCGTTCTTCGCGAGCAGGCTCGCTCCCACAGTAGGAATGCATTCCAATGTGGGAGCGAGCCTGCTCGCGAATGGATTTATCAGGCGCTATGGCTTTGCTGATAGTCCGCCAATGCCGGCAACAACTGCTTGTCGATCGCCTGACGTACGCACGGCAGAATCGTCGCGCTGCTGGTGTACATCTCCTTGACCATTCTGCGCAGTTCATTTGCCCGAGCCTTATCCAAGCCACGCACCGCGCATTCGCAAGCCTGCTCGGCCGTTGAACCGCTCGGCACCTGGAAACCCAACGCCTTGAGCTGGCCCAGCAAATCTTCCTGATCGATCAAATCGGCATACATCATGACGCGCATCCTTCTTCGGTAACGGAGGTCGTGGCTCGATTCTGGTAGCCATGCGGGAGCACGGCAAGGGCGATTTGTCGCAGTGGCTGCGACGGCTATGAACAGGTCGTTTTCGGCTAACTCGCCGCTCAAGGGAGTGGGCACACTGAACTCAGCTTGCAACACGAAGGTTTGGTCACCCTCGCTTGGCAGCTCCTCAACAGTAGCTTGAGCCCCGATCCAGTCACGGCTGGTATCGGGGCTTTTTTTGCCTGTGAATCAGTCAGAGATTTGTTGTTCCCGCTGACGCTATCGCGAGCAGGCTCGCTCCCACAGGTGACCGCGTTCATTCAGGGGAATGCGATTAAATGTGGGAGCGAGCTTGCTCGCGAAAAACGATGACGCGGTCTACCGCTGCAACACCAGAATCCGCGACAACAACTCATCCCGGTCGACGTAGCAGCCCTGAAAATGCCGCGCCCCGGTCGCCGGATCGAAGGCATTACGCGCGTGCAACGTACGGCGATTATCGAAGCACCACAGCTCACCGGAATTAAGCCGCTGCATCAGCCGAAACCGTGGCTCACGGGTCATCGCAATAAACCGCCGATAAGCCCGATACAACCGTGGCATCTGCTCTACCGAGGTATCGAACGCTCCGCGCAGAAAGTTTGCCATGCGGATTTCCGCCACGCGTCCCAAGGCGTCCAAAGCGATGATCGGCGCCAGGCAGCGATAGTCGCTATGGCGATCCTTGTTGCGAAACTCCACCGGTATTTCACACAGTGCCTGAAACGATGCAGGGTCTTCACTGCGCAACGCATCGGCAATCGCAAAACCGTCGACAAAAATACTTTCGCCACCCTCGGCGTCATTCACCAGGCAATGCAGAAATTGCAGCCCCGGTTGCAGCTCGCGTGTCGGTAGATCGGTGTGCAACGGCAGGTTGAAAGCGGTGTACGCATTGCTGTCAGCATCGGCTTTGGATTGCACGTTGAACAGCACACCGAAGTTGCTCTCGCGAATGAAGGAAATGCGTTGCGCGATGAGCTTCAGTGAACCGGACTCGGTGGGCACGCCGCGTACTTGCGTCAGGCCGATGTCGCGTACGGCGAGCAGCCATTGCAGCAGGGCGGCGTTGTCGTTCATCAATGCCGCGTATTCGAACACTGGCAACTGCAGATCGCTGCGCCACAGATGAGACTTAGGTTTGCCGGCCAAGCGTTCGGCGCGGGATTCATCGTCATAGGCATGAGCGCGCAGCCAGCCGGGATCAAAACGGCTGAGGTGACCGTCCCGCCAGTCGATGCGCAGGCAGCCGCCGGTATCGATATCGGCGGCGGCAGGCCTGAGGTCTTCAGCGGCATCGACAATCTCGAACACCTGCTCGCGGGTGACGTTGTAGACGCACTGTGGACACGGGCAGTTGTCCCGCAACCAGACATGGTGGAACGGGCTGACGCGACCGTCAGCCCATTCAATGGCAACGCGATCCGCCAGGGTCTGCACGCCACCGAGCGCGCTGATCAACGGATAAGTACGGAAATCGGCAACAGCGGCAGCGGTGTGCATGGCGGCTCCTTGAGATCGATGGATTACCTGGCGGGTGGCAGTGCGATAACGCGGCCGATGTAAGCGGGAGCGGGCAAGTCTTGCTGATCGGCGACGATGCTTTGCAGGCGGCTCAGGGTGTCCGTGCTGAACGGTGCCGAACGCGGGCCGGCGAGATCGACGTGCAACAGCATCTGTTCGTTGCCGGCCAGTTCCTGTTCCTCACCGACCTTGTACAGGCTGTGATAGAGGTGCAGGCGTTTGCTGTCGTGACCGATGATTTGCGTGTGCACCTCGACTTCGCTGTCGAGCTTCACTTCGTGCAGATAGTTGAGGTGCAGTTCAAGGGTGAACAGCGAGTGGCCGCTGGCTTCGCGGTTGTTGCTGTCCATGCCGAGGCGATCCATCAGGGCGTCGGTGGCGTAGCTGAAAATCAGCAGGTAGAAGGCATCGCGCAGGTGGCCGTTGTAGTCGACCCAGTCGGGGATGATTCGGGTTTGGTACGTGGTGAGCTGGGGCATGGTTTGGGTTCCGGCAGTTAGGTGGTCTTCAAGATCAAAAGCTACCCCCTCACCCCAGCCCTCTCCCCCAGGGGGAGAGGGGGAAGGGAGTGGATCGGGGGCCTTTCAAAACTTGAGTTCGGCTCGATAGATCAAGTCGGCGTAGCTCGAAAAAAACACCGCGGTCAGTCCCCTTTCCCCAATGGAGGAGAGGAGAAAGGGTGCTGATCTTCAAGCGTTTCAAGTCCTGAGTTCGGCTCGGCGGTGCAGGTCGGCGTAGCTCGAACATTCAACTCGGTCAGTCCCCTCTACCCCTGGGAGAGGGCTAGGGTGAGGGCAGCGGTTTGACGCGAACGCATTACTCGCTGAACGCCATCCCATGCTTTTCCTTTGTGGTCTTCACCGCCTCAAGCACCGCCAGCAAGCAATCATCACGATAGCGCTCCAGTGCCGAAATGCTGTGACGACCAAGCTGATCACTGGTGCCATCAACCACATCATCAATCAACTTGTCAGTCAGTTCCGGCGCCGGCAGATAGGTCCACGGCAACTGCAACGCCGGGCCGAATTGCGACATGAAGTGGCGCATCCCCGCATCACCCCCGGCCAAGGTATAAGTCAGGAACGTACCCATGAACGACCAGCGCAGGCCGGCGCCAAAGCGGATCGCATCGTCGATCTCGCCAGTGGTCGCGACACCATCGTTGACCAGGTGCAGCGCCTCACGCCACAGCGCTTCAAGCAAGCGGTCGGCGATAAACCCCGGCACTTCTTTGCGCACGTGCAGCGGACGCATGCCGAGGGATTCGTAGACTTTCATCGCTGCCTGAACGGCCTCGGGCGCGGTGTTCTTGCCACCCACGACTTCGACCAACGGCAGCAGATAAACCGGGTTGAACGGGTGGCCGACCACGCAGCGTTCAGGGTGCGTTGAGCTCTCGTAGAACTCACTTGGCAGCAGGCCCGAGGTACTCGAACCGATCAACGCATTGGGCTTGGCCGCGGCGCTGATTTTGCTGTGCAGATCGAGTTTCAGTTCCAGGCGTTCCGGGGCGCTTTCCTGAATGAAATCGGCATCGCGCACGCACTCCTCGATGGTCGCGACAAAGCGCAGACGATCCTGCGAAGCGCCCGGTGCCAGACCGTTTTTTTCCAGCGCGCCCCAGGCGTTGGCCACGCGTTTACGCAGCGCCGCTTCGGCGCCGGGCGCCGGGTCCCAGGCGATCACATCCAGGCCATGGGCGAGGGCGCGGGATACCCAGCCACTGCCGATGACACCGCTGCCCAGCGCGGCGAAGGTTTTGATTTCGGTGATAAAGCTCATGGTGATTTCCTGAATAGTTCGGCGATCAACTGTGGGAGCGAGCTTGCTCGCGAAGGGGGCGGTACATCCGCAGTATCTTCATCAGCAGATCCATCGCATTCGCGAGCAAGCTCGCTCCCACAGGGTTTTGAGGTGAGTTCGTTAGCCGCGCTGGGTCAGGCCCATTTTCTTGCGGCCCTCGGCCGGGGTCAGCACCCGGGCGCCGAGGCGGCTGAGGATTTCGGTGGCGCGTTCGACCAGTTGGCCGTTGGTCGCCAGCACGCCTTTGTCCAGCCACAGGTTGTCTTCCAGCCCCACCCGCACGTTGCCGCCGAGCAGCACTGCTTGCGCGGCCATTGGCATCTGCATGCGGCCAATGCCAAACCCGGCCCACACCGCATCGGCGGGCAGGTTGTCGACCATGGCTTTCATCGTGGTGGTATCCGCCGGCGCGCCCCACGGGATGCCCAGGCACAGCTGGAACAACGGGTTATCGAGCAGACCTTCCTTGATCATCTGCTTGGCGAACCACAGGTGACCGGTGTCGAAAATCTCCAGCTCGGCCTTCACGCCCAGCTCGGTAATGCGCTTGGCGCCGGCACGCAGTTGCGCCGGTGTGGAGACGTAAATGGTGTCGCCATCGCCGAAGTTCAGCGTGCCGCAATCGAGGGTGCAGATTTCCGGTAACAGCGCTTCAACGTGAGCCAGACGAGTCAACGGGCCGACCAGATCGGTATTCGGGCCAAACTCCATCGGGTTCTCGCCAGCGCCGATTTCCAGGTCGCCGCCCATGCCGGCGGTGAGGTTGACGATGATGTCGACGTCGGCCTCGCGGATGCGCTCCATCACTTCGCGGTACAGCGCCACGTCACGGCTGAACTTGCCGGTCTGCGGATCGCGCACATGGCAGTGCACAACCGTGGCGCCGGCCTTGGCCGCTTCCACCGCAGCAGCAGCAATTTGTTTCGGGGTGACCGGCACGTGCGGGCTCTTGGCGGTCGTGTCGCCAGCACCGGTGAGTGCGCAGGTGATGATGACGTCGTGATTCATGGTGCGGTTTCCTTCAGGCGTGATGGGTCTGTCCGCAGCCCTTTTCGGGGCTGCGAGCTTCGTCCGGTTCCCTCTCCCCTTGGGAGAGGGCTAGGGTGAGGGGCTTTTAAATGAGAGGGTTATTTGCTGGTCAGTTGCAGGTTTTCAGCCGCCGGTTTGCCATCGAACGTCGTCACACCTTCCAGCCAGCGCTGCTTGTCTTCGGGGTGATCCTTGAGCCATTGCTTGGCCGATTCGAAAGCGTCCTTGTGGTCGAGCAGCGGCTGCATCATCCGGCTCTCGTCCTCGGCGGTGAACGTCAGATTGGTTAGCAGGCGACCAACGTTCGGGCACTGCTCGGCGTATTTCGGCGCGGTGACGGTCCAAACCGTGGCCATACCTTCGTTAGGGCCGAGGGCGTCGTCGCTGCCGGTCAGATAAGTCATCTTGACGTTGACGTTCATCGGGTGCGGCGCCCAGCCAAAGAAGACCACGGCCTCTTTGCGGCGCACAGCACGGTCGACGGCGGCGAGCATGCCGGCCTCGCTCGACTCGACCAACTGGAACTTGCCGAGGCCGAACTGGTTCTTGGCGATCATCGCCTTGATCTGCGTGTTGGCGCCCGAGCCTGGCTCGATGCCGTAGATCTTGCCGCCCAGTTCTTTTTCAAACTTGGCGATGTCGGCGAAGGTTTTCAGGCCCTTGTCGGCCAGATAGGTCGGTACGGCGAGGGTCGCGCGAGCGTCTTTCAGGCTTGGTGCTTCAAGAACTTTGACCTGATTGGCATCGACGAACGGGGTGATGGTCTGGGTCATCAGCGGGTTCCAGTAACCGAGGAACAGGTCCAGGCGCTGATCGCGGATCCCAGCGAAGATGATTTGCTGGGACGCGCTGGTTTGTTTGGTGTTGTAGCCGAGGCCGTCGAGCAGGACCTGGGTCATGGCACTGGTGGCGATCACGTCGGTCCAGTTGACCACGCCCATGCGTACGTTCTGGCATGACGCAGGTTCGGCCGCCATGACGCTGGCGCTCAAGAAAGCGGTACCGCTGAGTGCAAGAACACAGCTGCTGATCAGTCGTTTCATGTCGGGTTCCTCGGCAGGTGGTTTATTGTGGTTTCCGGCGTCTGATGCGCCGGTGATGCCAAGTTACGCAGCTATACGCCCATGAAAGCGCACTGCGGCGACTGGCATTTGCACTGTAGCGACCTGTGCGCTTGAACGCTGACGACAATCGGCGTATCAACGAGCCACGCTCCCCTCCCTCTCGTTACCCGCGAATCGAGTGCGCCCATGTCCCAGGATTTCTACTTTCTGCTGATGCCGGGGTTCTCCGCCATCGGCTTTATTTCGGCGATCGAACCGCTGCGCGTGGCCAACCGCTTTCGTGGCGAGCTGTACCGCTGGCATGTGCTCAGCGCCGACGGCGGGGCGGTGCTGGCAAGCAATGGCATGTCGGTCAACGCCGATGCGGCGCTGGAGCCGCTGAAGAAAGGCGCGACGCTGCTGGTGGTGGCCGGGTTTGAACCGCTGAAGTTCGCCACGCCAACCCTTGAACACTGGTTGCGGCGACTGGATAACGAAGGCGTGACCCTCGGTGCTATCGACACCGGCAGCTTTGTCCTCGCTGAAGCAGGTCTGCTCGACGGTCATCGCCTGACCCTGCACTGGGAAGCCATCGACGCGTTCAAGGAATCTTATCCAACGCTCAGCGTGACCCAGGAACTGTTCGAGATCGACCGCCGGCGCATCACCTCGGCGGGTGGCACGGCTTCCATCGATTTAATGCTCGATCTGATCGCCCAGGCTCATGGGCCGCAACTGGCGATTCAGGTCAGCGAGCAGTTTGTGCTGGGGCGCATCCGTCCGCGCAAAGATCACCAGCGCATGGAAGTCGCCACGCGTTATGGCATCAATAACAAGAAGCTGGTTCAGGTGATCGGCGAGATGGAGCAGCACAGCGAACCGCCGCTGACTACTTTGCAATTGGCAGAATCGATCAAGGTCACGCGGCGGCAATTGGAGCGCTTGTTTCGGCTGCACCTGAACGATACACCGAGCAATTTCTATCTCAGGTTACGGCTGGAAAAAGCCCGGCAGTTATTGCGCCAAACCGACATGAGCGTGCTCGAAGTCAGCATCGCCTGCGGCTTCGAATCACCGTCCTACTTCACCCGCAGCTACCGGGCACGCTTCGCCCGCTGCCCGCGTGAAGACCGCCGTACCGCCCAGGCCTGATCTTGAGACCAGCAAATAAACCTGTGGGAGCGAGCTTGCTCGCGAATGCGGTAGAGCATTCAAAAAAACTGTCGACTGACACTCCCTCTTCGCGAGCAAGCTCGCTCCCACATGGATTTACTGTGATTTCGGAAATCGGGTTACTTCTTCATTAACGCCGAACACGCCGCTTTATAAGCCTCATGCTGATACTTGTTCAACGTCCCCGGCAGCTCGAAATTATGCTTCTTCGCCTGCGCATTGATCGTCTGCGGCGACAACAACGTCACCTCGCAACCATCCAGCAACTGCAAAATCCCCTCAATCTTGAACGTCGTCGGGCCACCGGCAAACTCGCCCTTCTTGCTGCGCTTCTTGATCGCAATCCGGTCAACCGAATTCTCCCGCACAAACGACGCCACCTGCGCCGCGAACAGCTTCACGTTGGCCGCGTCGTCATCGTCTTCGAGGGCAATCTTCTTGGTGGCGAGGGGAACGTGGCTCAGGTTCGAACCGTCGAGAGCGGCCACGGCGATGATCGCTTCGCTGCCTTTGATTTCGATGCCGCAGATGTTCATGGGGAATTCCTTGAAGTGAAGAGGGCAGCTTACAGCTCTAGCTGATTGGCGGTGATGCCGAACGCCGACGCAATTTTCTCACGCGTAACCTTGCGAGGCTTGGCGACTGTTTCCTGCTGGGCAAACGCCGGTTGCGAAATACCCATGCGTTTGGCGACTTCTTCTTGAGTCAGGTTGAGGTGTTCGCGCCAGGCACGGATCGGTGTTGCCCCATCGACCATCCGACTGACGACCTCATGGGGAATCAGGTCGGGCTGCATTTTTTGCGCAACGTACTGCGCGTAAGGGATGACGACGAAGGCGGGGTTGCCCTCGGCGTCGTTGATGATTTGGATATCTGTGGGTAACTTCATATTAGGAGAAATATAAGTCTTTTATAAGATTTCAGAATCTTTGCTTATATTTTTCCCAAAGCCAATCAACAAGTTTGACCGCATGTTGCGAGAAGTCAGGATCACTCCTGCCCAATCGACTCCAAAAACTCCGACCGTTCATCACTCATCCGCGCCACGCAGTCATTCTGCGCAATCGTAAAGGCCTTGCTGCCAGCGGTCGCCGGAAACGCTTCCACCGCACAATCCGCGTCCCGCGTCTTCAACCACTGCTGCTGAGCCGTCTTGATCTTGGCGGTAATGTCCGCCAATTGCGTCGGGTTCTTGCCATACACAGTCTGCATGCGCTCGTTGAGGCTGGCGTAGTTGTCCTTGAGCAGGTCTTCGGCGGTGGTGCGGCTATAGGTCGAGCATTCCAGGGTCTGGACGTCGTTTTCGACGGCGTCGCACGGGTTGTTGTCGGACTCTTCAGCGGCGTGTACGCCGGTCGCAAGCAAAGCCAAAGCCAGGAAGATCGATTTCATTGTTGTCGCCGCTCTAATCCAGTGGTGTTTCCAAGATGCTGGAGATTCTGGCTCAAGCTTGCGGGCTTGAACAGGTAGCTGATCGGAGCGTCTGGCGACCCTTTGTCGCGGATTGACGCTTTCGGCAATTCCCCTGTCGTTTTTGCACCCGGTCGCCCCGGCACCGAGGCATATGCTGGCCCCAAAGCGCCGGCAGACGATTCGGCGCATGAATTGCCAATAAGGGGACGCCTGATGAGCCCAGCCGAATTACACGCCGACAGCATCGTTATCGACGGTCTGATCATTGCCAAATGGAACCGCGAGCTGTTCGAAGACATGCGCAAGGGCGGTCTGACGGCAGCCAACTGCACTGTGTCGGTGTGGGAAGGCTTTCAGGCGACCGTGAACAATATTGCCGCCAGCCAGAAGCTGATCCGCGAAAACGGCGACCTGGTGATGCCGGTGCGCACCACCGCCGACATCCGTCGCGCCAAGGAGCAAGGCAAGACCGGCATCCTCTTCGGCTTCCAGAATGCTCACGCGTTTGAAGACCAGATCGGCTATGTCGAAGTGTTCAAGCAGCTCGGCGTCGGCATCGTGCAGATGTGCTACAACACCCAGAACCTGGTCGGCACCGGTTGCTATGAGCGTGACGGCGGCCTGTCGGGTTTCGGTCGCGAGATCGTCGCCGAGATGAACCGCGTCGGCGTCATGTGCGACCTGTCCCACGTCGGCTCGAAGACTTCCGAAGAAGTCATCCTCGAATCGAAAAAACCGGTCTGCTATTCCCACTGCCTGCCGTCGGGTCTCAAAGAGCACCCGCGCAACAAGTCCGATGCAGAACTGAAGTTCATTGCCGACCACGGCGGTTTTGTCGGCGTAACCATGTTCGCGCCGTTCCTCGCCAAGGGCATCGATTCGACCATCGATGACTACGCCGAAGCGATCGAATACACCATGAACATCGTCGGCGAAGACGCCATCGGCATCGGCACCGACTTCACCCAGGGTCACGGCCAGGACTTCTTCGAATACCTGACCCACGACAAGGGCTACGCCCGCCGTCTGACCAGCTTCGGCAAGATCATCAACCCGCTGGGCATCCGCACCGTCGGCGAGTTCCCGAACCTGACCGAAACCCTGCTCAAGCGCGGCCATTCCGAGCGCGTCGTGCGCAAGATCATGGGCGAAAACTGGGTCAACGTCCTGAAAGACGTCTGGGGCGAGTAACGCTGACTCAAGACCGCCGCCGATCTGCCCCCTCTCCTGTGGGAGAGGGCTGGGGTGAGGGCAGCGGTCACCACTGAATCCACTATTTTTCTGGAGTTAAGTTTCCATGGCCAAGATCGCCCCGCAATTGCCAATCGAAGTCGACAGCGAAACCGGTGTCTGGACCTCCGACGCCCTGCCGATGCTCTACGTACCGCGTCACTTCTTCGTCAATAACCACATGGGCATCGAAGAAGTTTTGGGCGCCGACGCCTACGCCGAAATCCTCTATAAGGCCGGCTACAAATCCGCCTGGCACTGGTGCGAGAAAGAAGCTGAATGCCACGGCCTGGAAGGCGTCGCGGTGTTCGAGCACTACATGAAGCGCTTGTCGCAACGCGGCTGGGGTCTGTTCAAGATCCAAGACATCGACCTCGACAAAGGCACCGCCAGCGTCAAGCTCGAACACTCGGCATTCGTCTATGTGTACGGCAAGGTCGGGCGCAAAGTCGATTACATGTTCACCGGTTGGTTTGCCGGGGCCATGGATCAGATTCTTGAGGCTCGCGGCAGCAAGATTCGCACCGTCGCCGAGCAAGTCTACGGTGGCTCCGAAGAAGGCCACGACGACGGCCTGTTCACCGTCAAGCCGTTGTAAGTCGAGGAACCCGCCATGGCTTTCGAAGCAATGTTCCAGCCGATCCAGATCGGCAAACTGACCATCCGCAACCGCGTGCTCAGCACCGCGCACGCTGAGGTCTACGCAACGGACGGCGGCATGACCACCGACCGCTACGTCAAATACTACGAAGAGAAAGCCAAGGGCGGCATCGGCCTGGCGATTTGCGGCGGCTCCTCTGTGGTCGCCATCGACAGCCCGCAGGAATGGTGGAGCTCGGTGAATTTGTCCACCGACCGCATCATTCCGCATTTCCAGAACCTGGCCGACGCCATGCACAAGCATGGCGCCAAGATCATGATTCAGATTACCCACATGGGCCGGCGCTCGCGCTGGGACGGCTTCAACTGGCCGACGCTGATGTCGCCCTCGGGCATCCGTGAACCGGTACACCGCGCCACCTGCAAAACCATCGAGCCGGAAGAAATCTGGCGAGTGATTGGCAACTATGCCCAGGCGGCGCGCCGGGCCAAGGCCGGTGGTCTCGACGGCGTTGAACTGTCGGCGGTGCACCAGCACATGATCGACCAGTTCTGGAGCCCGCGCGTCAACAAGCGTACCGACGAATGGGGCGGCACCTTCGAAGGCCGGATGAAGTTCGGTCTGGAAGTGCTGAAGGCTGTGCGCGCCGAGGTCGGTGACGACTTCTGCGTGGGCATGCGTCTGTGCGGTGACGAGTTCCACCCGGACGGCTTGTCCCACGAGGACATGAAGCAGATCGCCAAGTATTACGACGACACCGGCATGCTCGATTTCATCGGCGTCGTCGGCTCGGGTTGTGACACCCACAACACCCTGGCCAACGTGATTCCGAACATGAGTTATCCACCGGAGCCGTTCCTGCATCTGGCCGCCGGAATCAAGGAAGTGGTCAAGGTGCCGGTGCTGCACGCACAGAACATCAAGGACCCGAACCAGGCCACACGGATTCTTGAGGGCGGTTACGTCGACATGGTCGGCATGACCCGTGCGCACATCGCTGATCCGCACCTGATCGCCAAGATCAAGATGGGCCAGATCGATCAGATCAAACAGTGCGTCGGCGCCAACTACTGCATCGACCGTCAGTATCAAGGCCTCGACGTGTTGTGCATCCAGAATGCCGCGACCTCCCGCGAATACATGGGCGTGCCGCACATCATCGAGAAATCCACCGGGCCGAAACGCAAGGTTGTGATTGTCGGTGCCGGCCCGGCCGGGATGGAAGCGGCACGCGTTGCTGCCGAACGTGGCCACGACGTGACCCTGTTCGAGAAGAAGGAATTCATCGGCGGGCAGATCACTACCGCATCGAAAGCGCCGCAGCGTGACCAGATCGCCGGTATTACCCGCTGGTTCCAGCTGGAACTGGCGCGGCTGAAAGTCGATCTGCGTCTGGGCACGGCGGCTGATGCCGAGACCATCATGGACTTGCGTCCGGACGTGGTGGTGCTGGCGGTCGGCGGGCATCCGTACCTGGAACAGAACGAACACTGGGGCGCCGCCGAAGGGCTGGTGGTCAGCAGTTGGGACGTGCTCGACGGCAAGGTCGCGCCGGGCAAGAACGTGCTGGTCTACGACACCATTTGCGAGTTCACCGGGATGTCGGTTGCCGACTTCCTCGCCGACAAGGGCAGCCAGGTCGAGATCGTCACCGACGACATCAAACCGGGCGTGGCCATCGGCGGTACGTCGTTCCCGACCTACTACCGCAGCATGTACCCGAAAGAAGTGATCATGACCGGCGACATGATGCTGGAGAAGGTCTACCGCGAAGGCGACAAACTGGTCGCGGTGCTGGAAAACGAATACACCGGCGCCAAAGAGGAGCGGGTGGTCGATCAGGTGGTGGTGGAGAACGGCGTGCGTCCGGATGAAGAAATCTACTACGCGCTCAAAGAGGGTTCGCGCAACAAGGGCCAGATCGACGTTGAAGCGTTGTTCGCGATCCAGCCGCAACCTTCGCTGAGCACCACCGGCGACGGCTACTTGCTGTTCCGCATCGGCGACTGCGTGGCGCAGCGCAACACCCACGCCGCGATCTATGACGCGCTCAGACTGTGTAAAGACTTCTAAAGGCTTGCACACAACCCTGTGGGAGCGAGCTTGCTCGCGAAAGCGGTGGATCAGTCGACATCGATGTTGAATGTCAGTCCGCCTTCGCGAGCAAGCTCGCTCCCACAGTGACCGAGTAAGGCAACTCGACCTGCAAGACCCTGCGGTCTTTGGGAGCTTCACCTATGTTGAACACCCTTCTTCCAATCCTGTTGTTCGCCGCCCTGGGCCTTGGTGTCCTTGGCGCGTTGCGACGGGTAGCGATGTGGCGCCGGGGCCGGGCCTCGAAGGTCGATCTGATCGGCGGCCTGTTCGCCATGCCCAAGCGCTACATGGTCGACTTGCACCATGTCGTGGCGCGGGACAAATACATCGCCAACACCCACGTGGCCACGGCCGGCGGTGCGGTGGCGTCGATTGTGCTGGC
This sequence comes from Pseudomonas sp. ok266, assembly GCF_900110195.1. Taxonomy (NCBI): domain Bacteria; kingdom Pseudomonadati; phylum Pseudomonadota; class Gammaproteobacteria; order Pseudomonadales; family Pseudomonadaceae; genus Pseudomonas; species Pseudomonas sp. ok266. Next base: position 674,702 of record NZ_FOCU01000001.1, read on the forward strand.
GCTGCTGGTGCATGGTTTTGGCCTGCACAATCGCATCCTCGGTTATGCCTTGCTGCTGATGACGGCGGTGATGTTCGTCGGTGCGATCTTCGTTTATCTGCGTCGGCGCAACCCGCCGGCGCGGCTGTCGAAAGGCCCGTGGATGCGCCTGCCGAAAAGCCTGCTGGCGTTCTCGGCGTCGTTCTTTCTGCTGACCTTGCCAGTGGCCGGAATTCTTCCGGTGAACTTTGGCGGCTGGATACTCGCGGTCATCCTCGGGATCGGCGTGTTGTGGGGCGTGTCGGAACTGTTCTTCGGCATGACCTGGGGCGGGCCGATGAAACACGCCTTTGCCGGTGCCTTGCACCTGGCCTGGCACCGTCGCGCCGAACGTTTTGGCGGCGGCCGTTCCACGGGTTTGAAGCCGTTGGATCTCAGTGATCCGTCAGCGCCGTTGGGTGTTGAGAAACCCAAGGATTTCACCTGGAACCAGTTGCTCGGTTTCGACGCCTGTGTGCAGTGCGGCAAGTGCGAAGCGGCGTGCCCGGCCTTCGCCGCCGGCCAGCCACTGAACCCGAAAAAACTGATTCAGGACATGGTCGTCGGCCTCGCTGGCGGCACCGATGCCAAGTTCGCCGGCAGTCCGTACCCCGGCAAACCAATTGGCGAGCACAGCGGCGATCCCCATCAACCCATCGTCAACGGTCTGGTTGACGCCGAAACCCTGTGGTCATGCACAACCTGCCGTGCCTGCGTCGAGGAGTGCCCGATGATGATCGAGCACGTCGATGCCATCGTCGACATGCGCCGTCACCTGACCCTGGAAAAAGGCGCAACCCCGAACAAGGGCGCCGAAGTCCTCGAAAATCTGATCGCCACCGACAACCCTGGCGGTTTTGCACCGGGCGGTCGGATGAACTGGGCGGCGGATCTGAACCTCAATCTGCTCAGTGAAAAGAAATCCACCGACGTGCTGTTCTGGGTCGGCGACGGTGCCTTCGACATGCGTAACCAGCGCACCCTGCGCGCGTTCGTCAAAGTACTGAAAGCGGCAAAAATCGACTTCGCCGTGTTGGGGCTGGAAGAACGTGACAGCGGTGACGTGGCCCGTCGTCTGGGCGATGAAGCGACCTTCCAGTTGCTCGCCAAACGCAATATCCAGACCTTGGCCAAATACAGCTTCAACCGCATCGTCACCTGCGATCCGCACAGTTTCCATGTGCTGAAAAACGAATATGGCGCCTTCGACGGCAACTACCTGGTGCAGCACCACAGTACCTACATGGCGGAAATCATTCAGGCCGGTGCGCTGAACCTCGGTCAGCACAAAGGCAACAGCGTGACCTATCACGACCCGTGCTACCTCGGTCGTTACAACGGCGAGTACGAAGCGCCGCGCGAGGTGCTGCGTGCCCTCGGCATCGAGGTCAAAGAGATGCAACGTTCCGGCTTCCGCTCGCGTTGCTGCGGCGGCGGTGGCGGGGCGCCGATCACCGACATTCCGGGTAAGCAACGGATTCCTGATATGCGCATGGAAGACATCCGCGAGACCGGCGCCGAACTGGTGGCCGTGGGTTGTCCACAGTGCACGGCGATGCTCGAAGGCGTGGTCGAACCGCGTCCGCTGATCAAGGACATCGCCGAACTGGTGGCCGACGCGCTGCTCGAAGACGCCGCGCCGAACAAGCCTGCCACCCCGGCCAAACGTGAACCTGCGGAGGCCCATTGATGAGCGACATTATCCGCCGCGACCCACGCGCCGAATGGATTGCGCGTAACCGCCTGCATCCGCTGCACGCGGCGATGCAACCGGCGCAACACAGCTGGATGGGCCCCAACGGCATCATCCGCAAGAATCTGCATGGCATCGGTTTTATTGGCCCCAACGGCATCAAACGGATCGATCGCAGCGGCGCGCAACAGGGCGGGGCGGTCAAACGTTCGGCCACGGTTGAAGTGCAATTGCCGCTGCATCAGGTGCCGGCCCCGGCGTTCTATATCAGTGTGGTGCCGGACATGGTCGGCGGCCGCCTGAGCAGCCACGATCGCGACTTGCTCGGCCTCGCTCACCAGCTCGCCGGCAATGACGGCGCGGTGCTGGCGGTGGTCTTTGGCGAGCACAAGGAAAACGCCTTCGCCACGGCAGGCGTCGATCGCTTGCTGGTGCTCGAAGGCGAAGCCTTTAGTGGTTATGCACCGGAGCAACGCGTGCAAGGTTTGCGCGCTGTGGATAACCAGTTCAACCCGCGTCACTGGCTATTGCCTGACAGTCGCAGCGGTGGCGGCGAACTCGGCCGGCGTTTTGCCGCTGCACTGGGCGAGCGCCCGGCCACGCGGGTCTGGCAGGTCAAGGATCAGGAGTGCATCGGTCGTGCCGGTGCGGGTCTGCAAGACCTCGCCCGTCCGTTCGCACGGTTGATTCTGGCCGCCGCTGAATGCGCCGAACCGGTCAGCGAAACCCGTCATGAAGCGTTGCCGGTGGAGTTATCCACAAGTGTCGCTCGTAGCCTGTCGCGGATTGAAGATCTCGGCGCCGTGGCGGTCGACCCGGCAGCAATTCCTATGGCCGAAGCGGAGTTCATTTTCTCCGGCGGCAACGGCGTCAAGGACTGGGCGCTGTTCCACGAAACGGCGGCGGCACTCGGCGCTACCGAAGGCGCGTCGCGGGTGGCGGTGGACGATGGCTTCATGGCCCGTGATCGTCAGGTTGGCGCGTCCGGCACCTGGGTTACCGCGCGGGTGTATGTCGCGGTGGGGATTTCCGGGGCGATCCAGCACCTGCAAGGCATTGGTGCCTGTGACAAGGTGGTGGCGATCAACCTCGATCCGGGTTGCGACATGATCAAGCGTGCCGACCTCTCTGTGATCGGCGAGAGCGCAGAGATTCTTCAGGCGTTGATCGAGGCGGTGGCGGCTTACCGCAACGAAGCCAAGCGCGATGCGGCTTAAGGAAACGCTATGAACACGAAAGTAATCAGTCTGGTTTCAATCGGCGCTCACCCTACTTCCGGGCGGCCACGCCGCGCTGATCAGGACGCGCGCGCCGTGGAACTGGGTTTGCAACTGGCAGGGGATAACTTGCAAGTGCTGCATGCCGGCGACGTTGCGGAGCCGGCCTTGCGCGCCTATCTGGGCATGGGGCTTGAGCAGATGCATGTGCTGGAGCAACCGGCTGGTGCCGATGCGCTGCCGGCGCTGACCGCGTATCTGCGTGATGCCGGTGCGCAGGTGGTGCTGACCGGCAGCCAGGCGGAAACCGGCGAAGGTTCGGGGATGTTGCCGTTCTTGCTGGCGGAAGGTCTGGGCTGGCCGCTGGTGGTGGGACTGGCGCAGGTCGAGTCGATCAACGACGGCTCGGCGCTGGTGCTGCAAGCGTTGCCGCGCGGGCAGCGGCGCCGGTTGAAAGTGAAACTGCCGTTTCTGGCGACTGTGGATAACGCCGCGCCGAAACCTCGGCAGAGTGCTTATGGACCGGCGCGACGCGGGGTTTTGCAGGCTGAAGATGTGGAAGTTGTGGACGATGAGTTGTTGTCGGTTGCCACCCTGCAACCCGCCAAGCCACGGCCGAAACGCTTGAAGGTGATCAAGGCCAAGAGCGGGGCGGACCGGATGAAAGCCGCGACGGCCAAGGCCAGTGGGGGCGGGGGGCAAGTGCTCAAGGGTGTTACCCCTCAGGCCGGTGCTGAAGCGATCCTCAAGTTGCTGATTGAAGAAGGCGTTGTCCGCTGAAAAGCCCCTCACCCTAGCCCTCTCCCAGAGGGAGAGGGGACCGACCGAGTGGTATTGGCTAATTACATCGACCTGCGATTGCGCGGTGACCTTGGCTTGGCCAAGCCTGAGATCGCAATGTTCGTTCAGGTCGATGGAGTTCAAATAGGCGATTCGGTCGGCTCCCTCTCCCTCCGGGAGAGGGCTGGGCGGGCGGCGTTCCGATGAGGGTAGGCGGTTTACCCACAATCCCTGTTGGCGGATCTGTGGATAACGTGTTCGCCCATCCCTGCACCCCGCGCCAATCAAGCCCTACAGCCCTCCGATCAAAAAACAACCAGCCTAAGTCACGGATTTTCAGGGCTTTTTCGGCAGGATAACTCAGCAAGTTGCCCCCAATCTCTGTTGGCGCTTCTGTGGATAAGATGTTCGCTATCCGCTGCGACCCATACAGACCGTGGCTTTCAAAGATTTGATCAAAAAATAGTCAATTCATCTGTTTCCAAGGAAAACTCCCGCGCAAACCTCGATTTCACACAGCCTTCGGCGCTTTTCCACAGCACAGGCAAAGTTACCCCCGATCTCTGTTGGTGCTTCTGTGGATAACGTGTTTGCCATCCTCTGAAAGCCATGAAAGGCGTGGCTTTCAAGCTTGTGATCAAAAAACAACCAATGCGTCTCTCAAACCGTGCTTCTGGATAAGTCACGATTTTTCTTCACAAATCAGTGAGTTATTTTCCCGTTCATCCATAGTTACCCCCATTTGCTGTGGGTGGCTATGTGGATAACTTGTTCGTCAAACCCCGCAAGCCCCGTCCGGCATAGTCCAAACGGCAATTGATCACATTTCATACAGTTCTAAGACGCTGCCTTGACTTCGATTCCTGCGCTGTCTTCACTGCAATGGCACAAGGACAGCCGTCACTTATCCACATCAGGTTCTGGGAGAACGCATGATGGATAGTCAGCCGCACCGCCCCCCGCCCTCGCCACGCAAGCGCACGCTACGGCGCGCCGCCAATCAGCACGCTCGCCTGTAGCGCGCCCCACCCGCCAGACCGCTGTGCTGTCGCCGGACTTGATCCGGTGGCCAGGTGCCCGTCCGCCCATCGATTGCAGGCAACCGCAGAGTTGCCCCCATCTGCCTGATTAGAGGAACCACCTCATGACACGGATCGCAACGCCCATCAGCGAGATCAAGGAACACTACGATGTGATTGTCATTGGTTCAGGCTACGGCGGCGGCATCGCTGCCTCGCGCCTGTCCCGTGCCGGCAAACGTGTGTGCCTGCTCGAACGCGGTCGGGAAATCCAGCCCGGCGAATACCCCAACACCATGATCGCCGCCACCGAGGAACTGCAGGTGCATGACCCGGATGGCCATATCGGCTCGCGCACCGGGCTGTTCGACTTGCATGTGAATGCCCAGCAGAACGTCGTGGTCGGTTGCGGCCTCGGCGGCACGTCGCTGATCAATGCCAACGTGGCCCTCGAACCGGAGCCGGGCGTATTCGATGATCCGCGCTGGCCGCAAGCAGTGCGTGAACACCGCGATACGCTGCTCAAGGACGGTTATGCCCGCGCCCGGGAAATGCTCAAACCCAATCCTTACCCGAACACTGCGCCGAACCTGCCCAAACTCGACGCCAACAAGAAATCCGCGGATTACCTCAAGCAAGGCGCGCACTTCTACAAGCCGCCGATCAACGTGACCTTCGACAAGCTGCCGAACAACCTCAACCATGTCGGCGTCGAGCAACTGCCGTGCAACCAGTGCGGCGACTGCGTTTCGGGCTGTAACAACAAGGCCAAGAACACCACGCTGATGAACTATCTGCCGGACGCCTGGAATCACGGCGCGGAGATTTTCTGTCAGGCCGAAGTGCGGCACCTGGAGCGTGATGGTGAAGGCTGGATCGTGCACTTCCAGTACCTCGACAGCGGGCGGGAGATGTTCAGCGCGCCGACGTTGTTCGTGAAGGCCGACATCGTCGTGGTCTCCGCCGGCACCCTCGGCTCCACGGAAATTCTTCTGCGCACGCGCGACAAAGGCGTGGTGATGTCCGCCCAGCTCGGCGAGAACATGAGCGGCAACGGCGACATCCTCGGCTTCGGCCACAACTGCGAGCAGACCATCAACGGCATCGGTTTCGGTGCGCACCCGGCCAAGGAACTGCACCCGGTCGGCCCGTGCATCACCTCGGTGATCGACATGCGCACGGAAGGCGACTGGCGCAGCCGCATGGTCATCGAGGAGGGCTCGATCCCCGGCGCGCTCGGCCGGCCGATGGTGCCGGCCATGGCCGGGTTTGCCGAGATGATCGGCGTGGCCACGGATGACAGCTTCAGCGGCAAGGTGAAATACAAGGCGCGTGAAGCGGAAAGCTTTCTGCGCGGCCCGTATTACGGCGCACTGCACAACATGCAGACTTACCTGATCATGAGCCATGACAGCGGCCAGGGGCGGATGGTCCTCGACAGCAAGGATCAACTGCGCATCGACTGGCCGGGCGTTGGCGAGCAGGAGAATTTCAAGCTCGGCAACGAGCGTTTGCAGCAGAGCACCAAGGCACTGGGTGGCGTGTGGGTGGAGAATCCGATCTGGACCAAACTGCTCAAGCACAGCATCGTCTCGGTGCACCCGTTGGGCGGTTGCGTAATGGGCGAAGACGCGGCGCAAGGCGTGGTCAATCACAAGGGGCAGGTGTTCAGCGGTGCCAGCGGCACGGATGTTTACGCTAATTTGTACGTGACTGACGGCGCGGTGATTCCGACGTCGCTGGCGGTCAATCCGCTGCTGACCATCTCCGCGGTGAGTGAGCGCAACATGGGCTTGCTCGCCGCCGACCGTGGCTGGCAGATCGACTACACGCTGCCATCCGCACCGCGTAAACCAGTGGCACCGCCAACCCTCGGCGTGCAGTTCACTGAAACCATGAAGGGCTATTTCTCCCGGGCTTTCACTGCGGCGCAAAGCACCGACCTGAAAGTCTACGAAGCGGCGGCCAAACGCGGTGAGGCGGACAATTCGCCGATCGACTTCACCCTGACCATCACCGCCAACGACCTCAACCGCATGATCAAGGAGCCCGAGCACGCGGCAACCATCGTTGGCACTGTCATCGCCCCAGCGCTGTCACCGCAGCCGCTGACCGCGAGCAACGGCGTGTTCAACCTGTTCGAACAATTCGAGCAACAGGTCGATACGCGCCACATGAAGTACGACATGAAACTGACCGCCGAGGACGGCAGCGACTATTTCTTCAGCGCCTTCAAAACCGTGCCGGAAGACAACGGCGTGCTGAATATCTGGCACGACACCAGCACGCTGTACGTGACGCTGTATCGCGGGCCGGACAAGACCGGCGAAGTGATCGGTTCCGGGGTGATGCACATCCATCCGACCGATTTCGCCAAGCAGATGACCACCATGAAAGTGCTCAATGCGCGTAACGAACGTGAGCGCATTGAAGGCCTGGCGCGGTTCGGCAAGTTCTTCGCCGGGATCCTCTGGGAGAGTTACGGCGGGGTGTTTGCCGGGGATATCTACTTCAATCCCGACGCGCCGCCACGCCTGAAACGGCCGCTGGATGCGCCGACGCCAGCGGTGCATTTCTTCCCCACCGAGGACGGTGTCGAGTTGCGCCTGACCCGGTATCAGGCCGGGAGCAAAGGCCCGGTGATGCTGGTGCATGGCCTGGGCGTCGGCTCGAATATCTTTTCCACCGACACCATCCAGACCAACCTGCTGGAATATCTGTGCAAACACGATTACGACGTGTGGTTGCTGGATTTCCGCGTGAGCATTTTGCTGCCGGCGAGCAAGAAAGAGTGGAACGGCGACCAGATTGCCCAATACGATTTCAAGGCTGCCATCGCGCAGATTCAGCAGCAGACCCAGGCCAAGGACGTGCAGTGCGTGGTGCATTGCTACGGCGCAACGACCTTCTTCATGTCGTTGCTCGCCGGTTTGCAGGGTGTGCGTTCGGTGGTCTGCTCGCAGATTGCCGCTGACACCGTAGTTGCCACTGCCACAGGGCTGAAGGCCGGATTGCACCTGCCGGGGATGCTCGATGCGATCGGCATCAAGTCGATGACCGCTTACGCCGACAGCAAGGAAAACTGGTTCAATAAACTCTACGACAAGGCCCTCAACGGCTACGCGCGGATCGAGGCGCAGGGTTATTGCACCAACCCGGTGTGCCACCGCATCACCTTCATGTACGCCTCGCTGTATCGCCACGACACCCTCAACGAAACCCTGCACGACAACCTGCACGAGTTGTTCGGCGAGTCGAATATCGAGACCTTCGAGCACCTGGCGCTGATCGTGCGCAAAGGGCACCTGGTGGATTTCAAAGGCAACGATGTGTACATGCCGCACTTCGATCGCCTGACCATGCCGATCTGCTTCATCAGCGGTGCCGACAACCAGTGTTACCTGCCGGAAAGCACCCTCAAGACCTATCAGCGCTTGTGCGAAATGCATGGGCCGGAGCGCTATAGCCGGCAAGTGGTGCCGGGCTATGGCCACATCGACTGCATGTTCGGCAAGAACGCGGTGGTCGATGTCTATCCGATCATCCTTGAACACCTGGAGAAAACGGCCCTCGGTTGACTATTGACCGAGTCGAATGCTTCGCGAGCAAGCTCGCTCCCACAGGGGCACGCATTCCAATGTGGGAGCGAGCTTGCTCGCGAAAGCGGTAGGTCAGGCGCTACACCTCTTGGGTCTGCACAAGGAAATGGATGACATGGACAGCTACATCCGCTGGTTTCAACGCTTCATCTGGATCGGCATTGCGATGAACATGGTGTTCGCCCTCCCTGCGCTGTTCGCGCCGGGGTTGCTGACATCGGTGGTCGGGCTGCCGCCGCAACTCTCTGACCCATGGCTGGAGAACGCCGGGATGCTGCTGGTCGGCATCAGCGTGTTTTACATGCCGTCGGGTTTCGACGCGCCGCGTTACGTGGTGCATTCCTGGTTGTGTGTGCTGACGCGATTGATCGCGGTGATTTTCTGGATTTACCTGATCAACACCAGCTCTCAAGGCTCGGTATTCGTGCCGATGTTGATGGGCGATCTGAGCTTCTTTCTGATCCTCGGCATTCTGCTCTACCTCGGCACCGCGCCGGAGAATCGCCCTTGGGCATTGCTTTGCGATGGCTGGCGCGAGTGGCGCGCGGCATGGCAGCGGCAATGGCAGAGTCACGCCTTCAAGGTAGGCACGCTGTTTGTCGTCGCGGTGCTCGGTTTCATCGGTTACGAGACTTGGTATCAGATGCTGCGAGTGGTGCCGGAGCAGGAATACGCCTCCGACGAAGACCACTACAAGTACGCTGCCATCGGCCTCGGCATCGAAGCGCGCATCCCGTATTACCTGTTCGCCGTGCTGCCGCAGATGTGCCCGGAGAAAATGCCCAAACCCGGTGGCTGGGAGGTTTTCGGCTTCCTCTTTGAAAACGGCAAGGACCTGCCGATCGGTATGGCCAAGCGGCAGATCGGTTACCCGACGGTAGAGCCGAACTGCGCGCTGTGCCACACCGGCTCATACCGCGCCAATGCCAGCGACGTCGCCGTCAATGTGCCCAGCGCGCCGGCCAACACCCTGCAACTGCAAGCCTTCCAGTGGTTCGCTTACGATTGCGCCAGCGATCCGAAATTCACCACCGACGCGGTGATGGCGGCGATCAACAGCAAGTTTCAGTTGGGCTTCTTCGAGAAGCTCTACAACCGCTACCTGATCATGCCGATGGCCAAAAGCGCACTGCTCAAGCAGAAGCAGGCCTACGCCTGGCAGAAGCTGCGTCCGCAACAAGGCCCGGGGCGCACCGACACCTTCAATCCGACGAAAATGGTCGTGTTCGGCTTCCCGGATGACTCGACGATCGGCACCGTCGACCTGCCGCAAGTATGGAACCAGAAACCCCGCGAATCGATGTACCTGCACTGGGACGGCAATAACAACAAGATCCACGAACGCAACTACGCCGCCGCGATGGCCGTAGGCGCAACGCCAGAATCGGTGTTGCCGCCGAGCTTCAACCGCGTGACCAACTGGCTGCTCGGGCACAAGGCGCCGGCGTGGCCGTGGGCGCTGGATCAGGCCAAGGTCGCCCAGGGCAAACCGATCTGGGAGGCCAACTGCGCGGCTTGTCATGACTTCGGGCGCGCCGATACCGGGCAGGTCACGACCAACATCGATCAGCTCGGCACTGATCCGCACCGGCTCGACTCGTTCACCACGGGGCTGGTGGCCGCGTTCCACACCTTCAAAAAACCGCCGTTCGATTTCGGCGCCTACCGCAAGACCCAGAGCTACAGCAATACGCCCACCGACGGCGTCTGGTTGCGCGCACCGTACCTGCACAACGGCTCGGTGCCGACCCTGTGGGACTTGCTGCAACCGCCGGAAAAGCGTCCGCAGGTGTTCATCACCGGCTCGGATATTTACGACCCGGTCAACGTCGGTTTCGTCACCAGCGGCGCTCAGGCCAAAGCCTCGGCGGACTTCAAATACGACACCCGCCTGGAGGGCAATCACAACAGCGGCCACCTGTACGGCACGACGCTGTCGGACGACGACAAACGCGCGCTGATCGAATTCATGAAAACCCTGTGAACCTTACGGAAAGAGGATTACGCCATGTCACTGGTCAGTCATTGGGAACACGAGTACGACAAGGTCAAAGTGCGCATTCACGGCTTGTTCACGCGCATGGAAATGGCCTGGATGAAACTCATCAGCGAGCTGGAGCCGCAGGAGTTTCAGGCGATCATCAAGCTGCTGCAACGCGGACATGATCAGGCGCAGTACGTGCTGAAGAACGGCGAGTTGCCGGACGACGAACCGAGCGTACCCTGGGAGCTGTCCCACGGTCTGTCGATCCTGCGCATCGGCAACGCCGCACCGTTGCCGCAGTCCACCGATCAACTGGCGACCCGGGTGCTCAAGGACGGCAGCCTGCTCGGCTGTCGCAAGTGGGAACTGCTGGATCTGCTGTGGAGCGAGGCGCTGCTGAAGTGGATCGAAAACCTGCGCCATCACGCGACCTTCGGTACTGACCCGGCGGTGGTGCAAATGGATCGCGACGTGACCCTGGCGATTGCCGGCGACTGGGGCACCGGGCCGTTCGACAGTCATGCGCCGGCGGTGTCGGTGGCCAATCAGATGCAACTGGCCCAGGCCGATTTCACCATTCATTTGGGCGATGTGTATTACGCCGGCAGTCATTCCCAGGAAGACGTCGACATGGCCGGTTGGCCGATGGGTACGCACGGCTCGTTCACCCTCAATTCCAACCACGAGATGTACAGCGGCGCCCACGGTTATTTCAAGGAGCTGGCCAAGCGTTTTCCGGGGCAGCAGGGCACCAGTTACTTCGCCTTGATCAACGATGACTGGCTGGTGGTAGGGCTGGATTCTGCGTACGCGTCTGATGCGATGAATTTGTACATGGACGGCACTTTGAACGAGCCGCAGATCGCGTGGATGAAAGGCCTGCCAAAACGCAAAAAGCTCATGGTGCTCAGCCATCATCAGGGCTTCGATATTTCCGGGCACAACAAGACCGCGCTGTATCAACCGGTGTGCGATGCGCTGGGGCGTGAGCCGGATTACTGGTATTGGGGGCATCTGCACAACGGCATCGTGTATGCGCAGCAGGGCGGTTTGCATGCGCGTTGTGCCGGGCACGGGGCGATTCCCTATGGCAATGCCAGCGAGCTGGACGGGCATTCGCGGGTGTTGTGGTCGGAGACGCAGGATGCCAAGGACCCGGCATATCCGCTGCGGGTGTTGAACGGGTACGCAAAAATCAGGTTGGTGGGGGAGGAGATATTTGAGGAGTTTATTGGTGAGGATGGATCGGTGAGGTGGTCATCGAAGTGATGCAGCGATTGTAATGACGCCATCGCGAGCAGGCTCACTCCTACAATTGGAATGCGTTCCCCTGTAGGAGTGAGCCTGCTCGCGAAGCTTTTGCTTTTAGCCTTGGACAGGCACGCCTTTGAGGTATGGCGCCGGCTCGGCGCCGAGGTTGCTCAGCAAGCGCTCGCTGTACCAATCAACGAAGTTGACCACGCCAAACTCATAAGTCTTGGAGTAAGGCCCGGGCTGGTAGGCGGTGGAGTTGATCCCGCGCTGGTTCTCTTCGGCCAGACGACGATCCTGATCGTTGGTCGCGTCCCACACCTGGCGCATACGGTCGACGTCGTAATCCACGCCTTCCACTGCATCTTTGTGCACGATCCACTTGGTGGTGACCATGGTTTCCTGCGCGCTGATCGGCCACACGGTGAAAACGATGATGTGGTCGCCCATGCAGTGGTTCCACGAGTGCGGCAGGTGCAGGATGCGCATCGAGCCGAGGTCCGGGTTTTTGATCCGGCCCATCAGTTTCGCGCAGCCCTGTTTGCCGTCGAGGGTCATCGACACGGTGCCCTTGAGCAGCGGCATGCGCACGATACGGTTGCGCAGGCCGAAGCTGGCGTGGGCATAAGGAATCTTCTCGGCTTCCCAGGCAGCAGCGGAGGCGGCGACGTGATCCTTGAACGCCTGATCGGCGCGCGGGTCGGTAACGTCGTCCCATTCCAGCAGGGTTTTCAGCAGTTCCGGGTGCGACGCGTTGCAGTGGTAGCACTCGCGGTTGTTTTCCAGCACCAGTTTCCAGTTGGCCTTTTCCATCAAGGTGGTGGTGATCGCCACCTTGGTGTTCTCCATGTCGTACGGTTCCATGTAATGGTTCAGCGTCGACAGGAAGTCATCAATGGCCGGCGGGTTCTCGGCCAGGCTGATGAAGATGTAGCCGCCGGCAGTCTTCACGTTCACCGGTTTGAGGCCGTACTGCTTCATGTCGAAGTCGGCGCCCATTTCGGTACCGGCGAACAGCAGGCGCCCGTCCAGCTCATAGGTCCACTGGTGGTAGTGGCAGACCAGTTTGGCAACCTTGCCTTTTTCGCTGGTGCACAGGCGCGAGCCACGGTGGCGGCAGACGTTGTGGAAGGCATGGACCACGCCTTCGGCGCCGCGGATGACGATGATCGGGTTCTTGCCGACCTGCAGGGTCAGGTAGTTGCCCTTGGCCGGGATCTCGCAGGTCATGCCGGCGATCAACCACTCTTTCTGGAAGATCTCCTGCATGTCGATATCGAACAGCCGCTCGTCGCTATAGAACGGTTGTGGTAGCGAGAACGTCCGCTCGCGCTCCTGGAGCATTTGTGCGGTGGCCTTGCGTGCGGGTTCCAGCGGATCGCCCAGGCTGATTTTTGCGGTGACGTCCATCGATGTGATCCTCATGGCCATCTGCGTGGCCGGCGAAAAGTGGCTGATCAGGTGTGCTGCTAACGGTTGCTACGCAAGGTGTAAAGAATCTGTATTGGTGTTGGGGCGAGTGTGGGGCCGGCGCTGCCGCGAACCTTATCCATGGGCGACATGGTGCAATCTGTTCCCGACGCGCAACCCCCGGTGGTTGGGGGCTGGTCGCGATAAGTATGCCGATGTCGCGGATAGGTAAACGGACGGTTCACGCTATACGCAGAATCGCCGACATGAGGCCGACAGTCGGCCGTGGAGAACAGCATGTCCAACAGCTTCCTGAATCCGGTCACCACCCAGACCTGGGCCAATGGCCGACACATCGTCCGTTGCGTCAAAGTCATCCAGGAAACCTGGGACGTGCGCACCTTCTGCTTTATGGCCGACCAGCCGATCCTGTTCTTCTTCAAACCCGGGCAGTTCGTGACCCTGGAGCTGGAAATCGAAGGCCAGCCGATCATGCGCTCGTACACGATCTCCAGTTCGCCGTCGGTGCCGTACAGCTTTTCGGTAACGATCAAACGGGTGCCGGGCGGCAAGGTCTCCAACTGGTTGCACGACACGCTTCATGAGGGGCAAGAGCTGGCGGTGCACGGGCCGGTTGGGCTGTTCAATGCCATCGATTTCCCGAGCCCGAAAGTGCTGTACCTCAGCGGCGGCGTCGGGATCACGCCGTGCATGTCGATGGCGCGCTGGTTCTACGACACCAACGCCAACGTCGACATGACCTTTATCCACAGCGCGCGCTCGCCGAAAGACATCATTTACCACCGCGAGCTGGAACACATGGCGTCGCGGATCGACAACTTCAGCCTGCACCTGATTTGCGAGAAGCACGGGCTGGGCGAGCCGTGGGCCGGCTATCGCGGCTACCTCAATCACAAGATGCTCGAGCTGATGGTTCCCGACTTCCTTGAGCGCGAAGTGTTCTGCTGCGGCCCGACGCCGTACATGAACGCGGTCAAGCGCCTGCTGGAAGTGGCAGGTTACGACATGTCGCGTTATCACGAGGAATCCTTCGGCGCTACGCCACCGGAAGCTCGTGCCGATGCGGTCGAGCAAGCCGAACAGGCAGCCGATGCGCCGGAAATCGATGCAGCGGATTTGCATCAGGTCGAATTCACTTCGTCTGGCAAGAGCATTCGTGTGGCACCGGGTGAGACGGTGCATGCGGCGGCGGCCAAGCTGGGGCTGATGATTCCGAAGGCGTGCGGGATGGGGATTTGCGGCACGTGCAAGGTGATGAAGCTGGGCGGCGAGGTGGAGATGGAGCACAACGGCGGGATTACCGAGGATGACGAGGCTGAAGGGTTTATCTTGTCGTGCTGCAGTGTGCCTAAAGGGGATGTGCGAATCGATTTTTGAGTGGGGCGAATTTTTGCGTACGGCATGCCCCTCACCCCAGCCCTCTCCCAGAGGGAGAGGGGGCCGACCGAGGTGTCTTGAGGGATCCATCGACCTGAAAGATCGAGTCGACTATGGATTCAGTAAAGCAGTTTCACGTCGGCGTAATTCTCAAATATCTCCCAATCAGTCCCCTCTCCCTCCGGGAGAGGGCTAGGGTGAGGGGCTTTTCAGTCGATAAACAAATCCGGCATGAGTGCCGCGTCGCTTTCTCGATCAAAGCGATATTGACCGAACTCCGTCACACCGCTCTCCCGCAAAATCTCCTCATCAATCAACAACCGCCCGGTAATCTGCCGCCCGCTGCTATCCAGAATCACATGCGCCGCATCCGCCATGATCGCTGGCGTTCGCGCCTGCTTGAACGACTCCCGATTACCCAACTGAAATTCAATCGCCGCCGTCGCAATCATCGTCTGCGGCCACAACGAATTGACACTGATCCCGTAACTGGCAAATTCCTCGCTCATCCCGATCGTCAGCATGCTCATGCCGTATTTGGTCACGGTGTAAGGGCTGAACTGTGTAAACCATTTGCTCGCCAGATTTAGCGGCGGCGACAGGTTGAGAATGTGCCCGGCGGACTTTTTCAGATAAGGCAGGGCGGCCTGGCTGCACAGCAACACCGCGCGGGTGTTGATCTGGTGCATCAGGTCGAAGCGTTTGAGCTCGATGTGTTGCACACCGGTGAGTTTGATCGCCCCGGCGTTGTTCACCAATGCATCGATGCCGCCGAAATGTTCGTTGGCCTGAGCCAGTGCCTGGCGTACGGCGTCTTCATCACGCACATCGACTTGCAGGGCTAAAGCCTTGCCACCCGCCGCTTCGACTTCGGCGGCGACGCTGTGGATGGTGCCGGGCAGTTTGGCGTGGGGTTCGGCGCTCTTCGCCGCAATCACGATATTGGCCCCGTCCCTCGCGGCCCGTAGCGCAATCTCGCGGCCAATGCCACGGCTGGCGCCGGTGATGAACAGGGTTTTGCCTTGTAACGACATGCCGATGCTCCTGCTTATTGTTATGTGAGCGGAGGGCTCGACAGACAATGTAGACCAAGTCTTCAGGTGCGAACGAGGAGGGCTGAGTTGATCGTTCCCGCGCTCTGCGTGGGAATGCAGCCCGGGACGCTCCGCGTCCCATTTTAATACCAGCACTGAACCTCGATCAGCCCCGGCATTCCCGCGTAGTTCCTGGCACTCGAATAACGCCATTGTTCTGGCAAATCCACATATCCGCGTTTCACTGGGTTGTTGTGGATGTATTCAAGCTTCTGGCGCATCACCGATTCGCTATAAACCATCTCTGCGTGGGAGCCTTCTTGCCACAACTGGTAAACCCGGTCTTGCTTGTGCGCACGTTTGCTAAAGCGCAGACGTTGCAGGGCTTTGTCTGCACCTTTGCTTTGCAGATCATCAATAATCTTTCGAGCGGTGAATGACTTGAACTGACTGAGGCATTTGCTCAGGTCGGGTGCTTGGGCGACGAAGTGAAGATGGTTTTCCAGAATCACGTAGCCGTACAGCTTCAAGTCATGGTGGGTCTGTTGATAACGCCAGCAGTTGAGCAGGTGGTCGACGATGTAGGGACGGATAAACAGCGGCAACCACTCCATGACCGTGCAGGTCAGAAAATGTGGCTTGTCGGTTTCGGTAAGGGTGTAGCGGCTGCGGCCCATGGGATTCTTCCTTGAATCTTGCGGTGCATTGGAGATGGAACGCGGAGCGTCCCGGGATGCGTTACCACGCGGAGCGTGGGAACGATCAGGATGAGTCGGGTGGCATGTTCTCGCTAGAAGAGAAGTCTGGTGTTGCGGTGGGAAAAATCATTCCCGATCGAAGATCGTCCCCACGCTCTGCGTGGGAATGCAGCCGTCGACGCTCCGCGTCATAGCGGTGTTAAGCATGTCGACAGTGGTGAGGCTGGAACGCGGAGCGTCCCGGGAGGCATTCCCACGCGGAGCGTGGGAACGATCAGTGTGCGGGAGTCAGGTCAGGCGGACATGACTTCGCGGATGTCGCGAGCCAGTTCGCGGACGCGTTCTTCTTCGGTGTCCCAGGAGCACATGAAGCGCGCGCCGCCCTTGCCGATGAAGGTGTAGAAGCGCCAGTTTTTTGCGGTCAGCGCGGCAATCGCCGGTTCCGACAGTTGCAGGAACACGCCGTTGGCCTGCACCGGGAACATCAGTTCCACGCCTGGAATGTCGCTGACCAGCTCGGCCAGCAATTGCGCGCAGTGGTTGGCGTGGCGGGCGTATTTCAGCCAGGCGCCGTTTTCGAGAATGCCGACCCAGGGTGCCGAGAGGAAACGCATTTTCGACGCCAGTTGCCCGGCTTGTTTGCAGCGGTAATCGAAATCTTCGGCGAGTTTGTGGTTGAAGAACAGGATCGCTTCACCCACGGCCATGCCGTTCTTGGTGCCGCCGAAGCACAGCACATCGACACCGGCCTTCCAGGTCAGATCCGCCGGCGAGCAGCCGAGGAACGCGCAGGCGTTGGAGAACCGCGCGCCGTCCATGTGCAGGTGCAGACCCAGCTCTTTGCAGGTGGCGCTGATGGCGCGGACTTCTTCCGGGGTGTAGACGCTGCCGACTTCGGTGGCCTGGGTCAGAGTCACGACGCGCGGTTTCGGGTAGTGAATGTCCTGGCGCTTGAGCGCGACTTCGCGGATCGATTGCGGGGTGATCTTGCCGTTTTCGGTGCCAGCGATCAGCAGTTTCGAGCCGTTGGAGAAGAATTCCGGGGCGCCGCATTCGTCGGTTTCGACGTGGGCGGTTTCCGAGCAGATCACGCTGTGGTAACTCTGGCACAGCGACGACAGGGCCAGCGAGTTGGCGGCGGTGCCGTTGAAGGCGAAGAACACTTCGCAGTCGGTTTCAAACAATTGGCGGAAATGGTCGGCCGCGCGTGCGGTCCATTCATCGTCGCCATACGCGCGCTGGTGGCCGTGGTTGGCCTGTTCCATCGCAGCCCAGGCTTCAGGGCAGATTCCGGAATAGTTGTCGCTGGCGAATTGTTGGCTCTTGTCGGTCATGGCCGGCTTCCGTGGTCGAGACTCTTGTGAAGGCTCGTGGTCAATGAGGGTGCGCACTTTACCGAAGATCTTCCGGGGAGCACACGGGATGTCACGTTCAGGAAATTACCAGTTTGTAGGACGATTATGCACCTGAGCAAACGCGACGGCGCACTGGATCTGCTCAAGTGGCTGGCGCTGCTGTGCATGTTGCTCGATCACCTGCGATATGCCGGGTTCTCCGCCGATTGGCTGTATGTGCCTGGGCGGCTGGCGTTTCCGTGGTTTTGCCTGGCGATGGCGGCGAATCTGGCGCGCGCCGGGTCGCGGAGGATGGAATGGCGCTATCTGGGCTGGTTGATGCTGTTCAGTGCAGTCAGTGAGATTCCCTATCGGCTGTACATTCCTGAGCCCGATACGTTGAACGTGATGCCGACGCTGGCGTTGGGCTTGCTGGTGGCGCGGGGGTGGCAGGATCCCTCGAGCATGTCGCGATTGCTGGGTGTTGCTGCGCTGGTGTTGGCCGCCATGTTTCCGGAACGACTGATGTTTGGTTTGTTCGGGATTCTGTTGCCGCTGGCGTTGCTGCTGGTGTTTCGCCGGCCGTGGTATTTCAGCCTGCTGCCGGGGTTGGTGTGTCTGGCGGCCAACCAATGGCAAGTCCTGTACGACTCGGCGAGGTTCGGCAGTAGCGTCGCCATCCTCGGGATTGCCATTTGTCTGTTTGCGCCAGTGCTCGGGCTGTTCCTGTTGCGACATGTGCGACATCTCCAGCCACCGCCGATGCGGCGCTGGGCTTACGCCCTCTATCCAGCGCATTTCCTCCTGCTACTCGCCGTCCGCCAACTCTTTACATAACCCTGTGGGAGCGAGCTTGCTCGCGAAAGCGGTGTGTCAGCCAGCATTGATGTTGACTGACACGGCCTCTTCGCGAGCAAGCTCGCTCCCACAGGGTTCTTCGTCATATTGAGGACTGTGTCTGTCAGGGCATTTCCAGCCATGTCGTAAACGCACCTTTGCGTGGCGCGCGCAGGCATTTGAGCTGTCTGCGCCGGTCATACCATCGGCATCAAAGGGCACTGCCTTCAATGCCAGTGCCTTACCGAGACGAATGGCGCACAGATGCCGCTGGGAGAGACGCGATGTTCAGCAAGCAAGACCAGATCCAGGGTTACGACGATGCACTGCTGGCGGCGATGAATGCCGAGGAGCAACGTCAGGAAAATCACATCGAGCTGATCGCGTCGGAGAACTACACCAGCAAACGCGTCATGCAAGCGCAAGGCAGCGGCCTGACCAACAAATACGCCGAAGGTTATCCGGGCAAGCGCTACTACGGTGGCTGCGAGCATGTGGATAAAGTCGAAGCGCTGGCCATCGAACGCGCCAAGCAACTGTTCGGCGCCGATTACGCCAACGTCCAGCCGCACTCCGGTTCTTCGGCCAACAGCGCCGTGTACCTGGCGCTGATCCAGCCGGGCGACACCATCCTCGGCATGAGCCTGGCCCACGGCGGGCACCTGACCCACGGCGCTAAGGTGTCGTCTTCGGGCAAGCTCTACAACGCCGTGCAGTACGGTATCAACACCGACACCGGGCTGATCGATTACGACGAAGTCGAGCGTCTGGCCGTTGAGTCCAAGCCGAAAATGATCGTCGCCGGTTTCTCCGCTTACTCGAAGACGCTGGACTTCCCGCGCTTCCGTCAGATCGCTGACAAGGTCGGTGCGCTGCTGTTTGTCGACATGGCCCACGTTGCCGGTCTGGTCGCCGCCGGTCTATACCCGAACCCGCTGCCGTACGCCGACGTGGTCACCACCACCACGCACAAAACCCTGCGCGGTCCACGTGGCGGCTTGATCCTGGCCAAGTCCAACGAAGAGATCGAGAAGAAGCTCAACGCTGCCGTGTTCCCTGGCGCCCAGGGCGGCCCGCTGATGCACGTCATCGCCGGTAAAGCCGTGTGCTTCAAGGAAGCGCTGGAGCCAGGCTTCAAGGCGTATCAGCAACAGGTGATCGACAACGCTCAGGCGATGGCCCGCGTGTTTATCAAGCGTGGCTACGATGTAGTGTCCGGCGGCACCGACAACCACTTGTTCCTGGTCAGCCTGATCCGTCAGGGCCTGACCGGCAAAGACGCCGACGCCGCCCTTGGCCGCGCGCACATCACCGTCAACAAGAACGCCGTGCCCAACGACCCGCAATCGCCGTTCGTGACCTCGGGCCTGCGCATCGGCACCCCGGCCGTCACTACTCGCGGCTTCAAGGTGACCCAGTGCGAAGTGTTGGCCGGCTGGATCTGCGACATCCTCGACAACCTCGGCGATGCCGATGTCGAGGCCAATGTTGCCCAGCAAGTGTCGGCCCTGTGCGCAGACTTCCCGGTTTATCGCTGAGCGTTCTGGAGTAAATGACTATGCAACGCTATTCGGGCTTCGGCCTCTTCAAACACTCCCTCAGCCACCACGAAAACTGGCAGCGCATGTGGCGCACGCCAACGCCGAAGAAGGTCTACGACGTGGTCATCGTCGGCGGCGGCGGGCACGGTCTGGCGACGGCTTACTACTTGGCCAAAGAACACGGCATCACCAACGTCGCCGTGGTCGAGAAGGGCTGGCTGGGCGGCGGTAACACCGCGCGCAACACCACCATCGTGCGGTCCAACTACCTGTGGGACGAGTCGGCGCACCTCTACGAACACGCGATGAAATTGTGGGAAGGCCTGTCGCAGGATCTCAACTACAACGTGATGTTCTCCCAGCGTGGCGTCTACAACCTGTGCCACACCCTGCAGGACATCCGTGATTCCGAGCGTCGGGTCAGCGCCAACCGCCTCAATGGCGTCGATGGCGAACTGCTCAACGCCAAGCAAGTCGCTGACGAGATTCCGTACCTCGACTGCTCGAAAAACACTCGCTACCCAGTGTTGGGCGCGACTGTTCAGCGTCGCGGCGGCGTTGCCCGTCACGATGCCGTGGCCTGGGGCTTTGCCCGTGCCGCTGACGCCCTCGGTGTCGACTTGATCCAGCAGACCGAAGTGATCGGCTTCCGCAAGGAAAACGGCGTGTGCATCGGTGTCGAAACCAACAAGGGTTTCATTGGGGCCAAGCGCGTCGGTGTGGTCACGGCCGGTAACTCCGGGCACATGGCCAAACTCGCCGGTTTCCGTCTGCCGATCGAATCCCACCCGCTGCAAGCGCTGGTGTCCGAGCCGATCAAGCCGATTATCGACAGCGTGATCATGTCCAACGCGGTGCACGGTTACATCAGCCAGTCTGACAAGGGCGATCTGGTGATCGGCGCCGGTATCGACGGCTACAACGGCTACGGCCAGCGCGGTTCGTATCCGGTGATCGAGCACACCATCCAGGCCATCGTCGAGATGTTCCCGGTGCTGTCGCGGGTACGCATGAACCGGCAGTGGGGCGGCATCGTCGACACCACGCCGGACGCTTGCCCGATCATTTCGAAAACCCCGGTCCCGAACATGTTCTTCAACTGCGGTTGGGGCACCGGCGGCTTCAAGGCCACACCTGGCTCGGGCAACGTGTTTGCCGCGAGTCTGGCCAAGGGTGAAATGCACCCGTTGGCCGCCCCGTTTTCCATCGACCGTTTCCACAACGGCGCACTCATCGACGAACACGGCGCTGCTGCCGTCGCCCACTAACAGGAGAAATCCCCATGTTGCATATCTTCTGTCCTCACTGCGGCGAACTGCGCTCCGAAGAGGAATTCCACGCATCCGGTCAGGCGCACATTCCGCGCCCGCTCGACCCTGGCGCCTGCACCGACGAGGAGTGGGGCGACTACATGTTCTTCCGCGATAACCCGCGCGGTCTGCACCACGAACTGTGGGATCACGTTGCCGGTTGCCGCCAGTACTTCAACGTCACCCGCGACACCGTGACCTACGAGATTCTCGAAACCTACAAGATCGGCACCAAGCCGCAATTCACCGACAAGGCTGATTCGGCGAAAACAGCCACGACGGCGCTGGGAGAGAAGGTATGAGCCAGACCAATCGCCTGTCCAACGGTGGACGGATCGACCGCAACAAAGTGCTGAGCTTCACCTTCAACGGTCAGAGCTACAAAGGCTTCGAGGGTGACTCGCTGGCCGCCGCACTGATCGCCAACGGCGTCGACATCATTGGCCGCAGCTTCAAGTATTCGCGTCCTCGCGGGATCTTCGCCGCCGGTGCCGAAGAGCCGAACGCGGTGCTGCAGATCGGTGCTACCGAAGCCACGCAGATTCCCAACGTGCGCGCCACGCAACAGGCGCTGTATCAAGGTCTGGTTGCGACCAGCACCAACGGTTGGCCGAGCGTCAACAACGACATGATGGGTATTCTCGGCAAGGTCGGCGGCAAGCTGATGCCGCCGGGTTTCTACTACAAAACCTTTATGTACCCGCAGTCGTTCTGGATGACCTACGAGAAGTACATTCGTAAGGCTGCCGGTCTGGGCCGTTCGCCGACCGAGAATGATCCGGACACCTACGACTACATGAACCAGCACTGCGACGTGCTGATCGTCGGTGCTGGCCCGGCCGGTCTCGCCGCTGCCCTGGCCGCTGCGCGCAGCGGTGCCCGAGTGATTCTTGCCGATGAGCAGGAAGAGTTCGGTGGCAGCCTGCTCGATTCCCGCGAAAGCCTCGACGGCAAACCGGCGATGGACTGGGTCGCCAGCGTCATCACGGAACTGAAGAACACCCCGGATGTGCTGCTGTTGCCGCGCGCCACGGTCAACGGTTACCACGACCACAACTTCCTGACCATTCACGAACGCCTCACCGATCACCTCGGCGACCGTGCGCCAATCGGTCAGGTGCGTCAGCGTATTCACCGTGTTCGCGCCAAGCGTGTGGTGCTGGCGACCGGTGCTTGCGAGCGTCCGCTGGTTTACGGCAACAACGATGTGCCGGGCAACATGCTTGCCGGTGCGGTGTCGACTTACGTGCGTCGTTACGGCGTAGCACCGGGCAAGAAGCTTGTCCTCAGCACCAACAACGATCACGCCTACCGCGTGGCACTGGATTGGCTCGACGCCAGTCTGCAAGTGGTGGCCATCGCCGATGCGCGCAGCAATCCGCGTGGTGCGCTGGTGGAAGAAGCCCGCGCCAAAGGCATCCGCATTCTCACCGGCAGCGCCGTGATCGAAGCCCGTGGCAGCAAGCGCGTCACCGCTGCTCGTATTGCCGCGATCGATGTCAAAGCGCACGCCGTGACCAGCCCGGGCGAATGGCTCGACTGCGATGTGATCGCCAGTTCCGGCGGTTACAGCCCGGTCGTTCACTTGGCCTCGCACCTCGGTGGCAAGCCGACCTGGCGTGAAGACATCCTCGGTTTCGTGCCGGGCGAAGCACCGCAGAAGCGCGTGTGCGTTGGTGGCATCAACGGCGTGTACGGTCTCGGCGATTCGCTGGCTGACGGTTTTGAAGGTGGCGTGCGCGCTGCCGCTGAAGCCGGTTTCCAGACCGTCGAAGGCGTGCTGCCAAAAGCCCTCAGCCGTCACGAAGAACCGACGCTGGCGCTGTTCCAGGTGCCGCATGAAAAGAATACCGCACGGGCGCCGAAGCAATTCGTCGACCTGCAAAACGACGTGACCGCCGCCGCCATCGAACTGGCAACCCGCGAAGGTTTCGAGTCGGTCGAGCACGTTAAACGCTACACCGCACTGGGCTTCGGCACTGATCAGGGCAAGCTCGGCAACGTCAACGGTCTGGCCATCGCGGCCCGCTCGCTGAACGTGACCATCCCGCAGATGGGCACCACCATGTTCCGTCCGAACTACACGCCGGTGACTTTCGGCGCCGTGGCCGGTCGTCATTGCGGGCACATCTTCGAACCGGTTCGTCACACCGCGCTGCATGCCTGGCATGTGAAGAACGGTGCCGAGTTTGAAGACGTCGGTCAGTGGAAACGTCCTTGGTACTTCCCGAAAAACGGTGAAGACCTGCATGCCGCCGTGAAGCGCGAATGCAAAGCCGTGCGCGACAGCGTCGGCCTGCTCGACGCCTCGACCCTCGGCAAGATCGACATTCAAGGCCCGGATGCCCGCGAGTTCCTCAACCGCGTGTACACCAACGCCTGGACCAAACTCGACGTGGGCAAGGCCCGCTACGGTTTGATGTGCAAAGAAGACGGCATGGTCTTCGACGACGGTGTCACGGCGTGCCTGGCGGACAACCATTTCGTCATGACCACCACCACCGGCGGCGCGGCGCGCGTGCTGCAGTGGCTGGAGCTGTACCACCAGACCGAATGGCCGGACATGAAGGTTTACTTCACCTCCGTGACTGACCACTGGGCGACCATGACCCTGTCCGGGCCGAACAGCCGCAAGCTGCTCAGCGCCGTGACCGACATTGATCTGAGTAACGAAGCGTTCCCGTTCATGACCTGGAAAGAAGGTCTGGTCGGCGGCGTGCCGGCGCGGGTGTTCCGCATCTCGTTCACCGGTGAGCTGTCGTACGAAGTCAACGTCCAGGCCGACTATGCGATGGGCGTGCTGGAGAAAATCGTCGAGGCCGGCAAGCAGTACAACCTGACCCCGTACGGCACGGAAACCATGCACGTCCTGCGTGCCGAGAAGGGCTTCATCATTGTCGGTCAGGACACGGACGGCTCGATGACCCCGGACGACTTGAATATGGGCTGGTGTGTGGGTCGCACCAAACCGTTCTCGTGGATCGGCCAGCGTGGGATGAACCGTGAAGATTGCGTGAAGGATCAGCGTAAGCAGTTGGTCGGCTTGAAACCGATCGATCCGAACGTGTGGCTGCCGGAAGGTGCGCAACTGGTGTTCAACACCAAGCAGGCGATCCCGATGACCATGGTCGGCCACGTGACGTCCAGCTACGCGCACAACTCCCTCGGTTATTCGTTTGCCATGGGTGTGGTCAAGGGCGGTCTGAAGCGCATGGGTGAGCGGGTGTTTGCACCGCTGGCCGATGGCAGCGTGATCGAGGCGGAGATTGTTTCTTCGGTGTTCTTCGATCCGAAGGGTGATCGCCAGAACATTTGACACTGATCGTTCCCACGCTCTGCGTGGGAATGCATCCCGGGACGCTCCGCGTCCCAAGAGCGGACGCAGAGCGTCCATGGCGGCATTCCCACGCAGAGCGTGGGAACGATCAAGAATTCAGGAAGGTGCTTTATGACCACAGCCAATGTTTACCAACAACGCCCGACCACCGGCGCCAAGGCCGAGTCGTCGCTGCACCATGCCGACCTCGCCAGCCTGGTCGGCAAGGGCCGCAAGAACGCCGGCGTGATCGTGCGGGAAAAGAAACTCCTCGGTCACCTGACCATTCGTGGCGATGGCCACGATGCCGCGTTCGCCGCCGGTGTGCACAAGGCCCTGGGTATCGAACTGCCCGGCGCTCTGAGCGTGATCGTCAAAGGTGAAACCAGCCTGCAATGGATGGGCCCGGACGAGTGGCTGCTGATCGTGCCAAGCGGTGAGGAATTCGCCGCCGAACAGAAACTGCGTGAAGCCCTGGGCGATCTGCACATCGCGATCGTCAATGTCAGCGGCGGCCAGCAAGTGCTCGAACTGAGCGGGCCGAACGTGCGTCAGGTGCTGATGAAGTCCACCAGCTACGACGTGCACCCGAACAATTTCCCGGTGGGTAAAGCGGTCGGCACGGTGTTTGCCAAGTCGCAGTTGATGATTCGCCATACGGCGGAAGACACTTGGGAATTGCTGATTCGTCGCAGCTTTTCGGATTACTGGTGGTTGTGGTTGCAGGATGCTTCGGCTGAGTACGGGTTGAGCGTTCAGGCCTGAAAGATCAAGAGCTGCCCCCTCACCCCAGCCCTCTCCCCCAGGGGGGAGAGGGGAAAGGGAGCAGATTTGTAGAGTTTTCGAGCCTGAGTTCGCCGCGATATTTCAGGTCGGCGTGGCTCGAAACAACACCTCACCCTAGCCCTCTCCCTCTGGGAGAGGGCTAGGGTGAGGGAAAAACCTGACACCCCGCACAAGAACAGGAGTCACCGCACCATGAGCCGCGCCCCAGACACATGGATTCTGACCGCCGACTGCCCCAGCGTCCTCGGCACGGTGGACGCGGTGACGCGTTTTCTGTTCGAGCAGGGCTGCTACGTCACCGAGCACCACTCGTTCGATGACCGCCTCTCCGGGCGTTTCTTCATCCGCGTGGAATTCCGTCAACCCGACGGTTTCGACGAGCAATCCTTCCGCGCGGGTTTAGCCGAACGTGGTCAGGCCTTCGGCATGGTCTTCGAATTGACCGCGCCGAACTACCGGCCGAAAGTGGTGATCATGGTCTCCAAGGCCGATCACTGCCTCAACGACTTGCTCTACCGCCAGCGCATCGGCCAGTTGTCGATGGATGTGGCGGCGGTGGTGTCCAACCATCCGGATCTCAAGCCATTGGCCGACTGGCACCAGATTCCCTACTACCATTTCCCCCTCGACCCCAACGACAAACCGTCGCAGGAACGTCAGGTGTGGCAGGTGATCGAAGAGTCCGGCGCTGAACTGGTGATCCTCGCCCGCTACATGCAGGTGCTGTCGCCGGAGTTGTGCCGCAAGCTCGATGGCAAGGCGATCAACATTCATCACTCGCTGCTGCCGGGTTTCAAAGGCGCCAAGCCGTATCACCAGGCCTACAACAAAGGCGTGAAACTGGTTGGCGCGACGGCGCATTACATCAATAACGATCTCGACGAAGGGCCGATCATTGCCCAAGGCGTCGAGGCGGTGGATCACAGTCATTACCCTGAGGATCTGATTGCCAAGGGGCGGGATATTGAAGGACTGACACTGGCCCGTGCTGTTGGATATCACATCGAAAGAAGGGTTTTCCTCAACGCCAATCGCACGGTCGTTCTTTAGATCGCTTTCGCGAGCAAGCTCGCTCCCACATTGGAACGCATACCCCTGTGAGAGCGAGCTTGCTCGCGAAGAGGCCATAACAGGCAACACATAAACAGCATCTGTACCCGAGCACTTAACGCGCTGCCTGCCTGGGCAACGCGGTTCCATAAAAACAACAGCGAGGTGAAAGCATGTCTGGCAATCGTGGTGTGGTGTATCTCGGCGCTGGCAAGGTCGAAGTACAGAAAATCGACTATCCGAAAATGCAGGACCCGCGCGGTCGCAAGATCGAGCACGGGGTCATTCTCAAAGTGGTTTCCACCAACATCTGCGGCTCCGACCAACACATGGTGCGCGGCCGTACCACGGCGCAGACCGGTCTGGTGCTGGGTCACGAAATCACCGGCGAGGTGATCGAAAAAGGCTCCGACGTCGAAAACCTGAAAATCGGTGACTTGGTCTCCGTACCGTTCAACGTGGCTTGCGGGCGCTGCCGTTCCTGCAAAGAGCAACACACAGGCGTCTGCCTGACCGTCAACCCGGCCCGTGCCGGCGGTGCTTACGGTTATGTCGACATGGGCGACTGGACCGGTGGCCAGGCTGAATACGTGCTGGTGCCGTACGCCGACTTCAACCTGCTGAAACTGCCGGATCGCGACAAGGCCATGGAGAAAATCCGCGACCTGACCTGCCTCTCCGACATCCTCCCAACCGGCTACCACGGCGCCGTCACTGCCGGCGTTGGCCCGGGCAGCACCGTTTATATCGCGGGCGCCGGCCCGGTCGGTCTGGCCGCTGCCGCTTCCGCGCGTCTGCTCGGTGCGGCGGTGGTGATCGTCGGCGACGTCAACACCATCCGCCTGGCGCACGCCAAGGCACAGGGTTTTGAAATCGTCGACCTGTCCAAGGACACGCCGCTGCACGAACAGATTGCCGCACTGCTGGGCGAACCGGAAGTGGATTGTGCAGTGGACTGCGTTGGTTTCGAAGCTCGCGGCCATGGCCACGACGGGGTCAAAGCCGAAGCGCCGGCCACCGTGCTCAACTCGCTGATGGGCGTGGTGCGTGTTGCTGGCAAGATCGGTATCCCGGGTCTGTACGTCACCGAAGATCCGGGCGCCGTCGACGCCGCCGCAAAAATGGGCAGCCTGAGCATTCGCTTCGGCCTGGGCTGGGCCAAGTCGCACAGCTTCCACACCGGGCAAACCCCAGTGATGAAGTACAACCGCCAACTGATGCAGGCGATCATGTGGGATCGCATCAACATTGCTGAAGTGGTAGGCGTGCAGGTGATCAGCCTCGATCAGGCGCCGGAAGGTTACGGCGAGTTCGATGCGGGCGTGCCGAAGAAGTTTGTGATTGATCCGCATAAGTTGTTTAGTGCGGCGTAAGGTTTTACACAATAGAAAACGGCGCCATTGAGGCGCCGTGTTTCATGGGGGGCGGGAATTTCCTTCCGCTTTTACTCAATTTCTACTTCTTCCGCTTGCAGTCCTTTCTGCCCTTTAGCAGCAATGTAACTAACGAACTGTCCTTCCTTCAAAGTCTTGAACCCGTCAGCCTTGATTGCTTTGAAATGAACGAAGAGGTCATCGCCGCCATTCTTCGGCGTTATGAAACCAAACCCCTTTTCATCGTTGAACCACTTGACCGTGCCACTCTCTCTACCTGCCATGTCTTTGCTTCCTGCTTCGATTGATTGGTTAAAATATTTACAAAACTACAGAAGAATGAGGATGTTTGAGAAAGTCCTCGTCCTGAGCCAGTTTTATATCGACTGCGTAATATTGACCGTTATCACCACGCACAAGGTCATAAGTAACCTTCTGCCCCGCTTTGATGTATTTGATGATCGGATCGTCCGGGCTGATGCAAAAGATGATCGGCGGGACATCTGATTCGAGCAGTTGATCGCGCGGACTGAGTTGCTTCTCCATCACCGTATCTCCCGTTGAATGACCGTTAATTGCACCTCGCTTTCTTCGAACAATTGACACACCAGCAGCCTATTCCAGCCCGGATCGCTAGACACCTGTCAGATCTGACAGGTGTCTAGTTCTTTTTGAAATATTGATTTTCACGACAAGCAATTAACGACCTAAAAAGATCTCAGCCCTCGGGTTGTTTCGCGGATTTGAAGTCTTGCGGGGAGGTCAGCCTCGATCAGGCGTTGGAAGGTATGGCGAGTTCGATACGGGTGTGCCGAAGAAGTTTGTGATTTGATCCGCATAAGTTGTTTAGTGCGGCGTAATGCTTGAGCGCAATACAAAACGGCGGCCTCAGGTTCGTCGTTTTTTGTTGAAATCCAAGGTAAAAAGCTACCCTCATCGGAACGCCGCCCGCCCAGCCCTCTCCCTAAGGGAGAGGGGGAAAGGGAGCAGATTTGCGTTGTTATCGGGCCCGAGTTCGGCTCGGTAATTCAGGTCGATGAAACTCGAGAGAACACCACGGTCAGTCCCCTCGCCCTCTGGGAGAGGGCTAGGGTGAGGGGCTTTGTTTCATAGGGCCGCCAAAGCCCCCTGATAAAGAACTGGCCCTGTCGGCTGCCCGGTCGGCGAACCACCTTTCGGCTCAAGACTTACCGCCAGCGCAATCGGTTTACCGATCAAGGCTTTCTGCGCTTCGCTCAGCTCAACCTTGCCTTTGCCTCCCGCCGGAATAACGCCGAGGGAAATCGGTTTGCCATCCGCCGGAATCGCCCACAGTTCCAGACTACGATCCGCATCAACCGCCGCCAGCGTCAGCGGCTCAACTTGCAGATAATCCGCATGCGCTTCGACCTTCAGCGCCGGTTGCGCATCGGCGGTCAGCAGCGTGGCGCGGTAGCGGGCGTCGTCGCGGTTGTACAGCGAGCCGAGGAGCACCAGCACGGCAATGGAGCAGATCGCAGCGGTGAGTCGCAGCCAGTTCCAGAATGGCCGTTTTTCAGGCACATGCAGAACCTGTGGTTCGATGCGCGCGGTGATGCCGTGCCACACGCGGTCGGGCACCGGATGTTCCGGCAGCGCTTCGGTGAGAGTGGCGAGGCTTTCCTGCCATTGCGCCAGTTCAGCCCTTAATGCCGCGTCATCCAGTAGCAACTGTTCAAAGCGCCGCCGCGCAGGTGCAGACATCAGGCCGATGGCGTAATCGGCAGCGAGGGCGCGGCGCAGGGCAGGGGTCTGGTAGTTCATGATTCAAGGCACCGGCGCAGGCGTTCCATGCCACGGCGAATCCACGATTTGACTGTCCCCAGTGGCGTGGCGAGATGTTCGGCGAGTTCCGTGCACGACAGTCCTTGAAAGTAGGCCACGGTGATTGACTGGCGCTGCATGCTTTCGAGGGTTTCGAGGCATCGGTTCAGCGCGTTGGCCTCGCGGGCGCTGTTCAGTTGCTCGTGAGCCGAGGGGCTTTCGTCCGGCAGTGTGTCCTGTTCCAGATCAGTCAGTGGCCTTTCGCGATGTTTGCGCAACTGATCGATGGCCTGATTACGGGTGATGTTGATCATCCAGGTCAGCGGCGCCGACAGGTGCGCTTCGTAGCGCGAGGCGTTGTTCCAGATGCGCACGAAGCTTTCCTGCAGCACTTCCTCGGCCAGATCGGTGCGGCGCATAAACCGCAGAGCGACACCATGCAGACGCGGGCCGACGCTGCGGTACAGCGTTTCGAAGGCGCGACGATCGCCCAGTGCACACTGGGCCAACAGCTGGCGCAACTGATCGGTGTCGGCGATGGAAATGACGACTCTCCAGGCAAAGGTAGAGCGACGAGGGCTGGGCTCGGACTGTTCACAGGCTAGTTCAGTGATAGCGGTTGTGCCATTCATCGCGAAGGTGTCCGGGATTTCACGTTTTATATACGCAGGCCGGACGAAAATGGATGCGCCGCGCCGGAACATGCCGGCGGATACCCGGTCAAACCGGCAGTTTCACTGCCCGTGCAACGGGTGGTTTTCACAGCGCAAGAGGATGTCTGAATGAAGATTTCACGCGGTATTGCCTTGGCTTCACTGATGACCCTTGCGGCCAGCCCGGTGTTCGCCGGTTTCAGTCTGGACGACGTGACCAAGGCGGCTTCGAGCATGCAGGGCGGCAACGCTGCCACCGCCGCGGCGCCGACCTCGGAAACCGCCGGTCTGCTGCAAGCCGTCACCGGTCTGGGGGTTACCCCTCAACAAGCCGTCGGCGGCACCAGCGCCATGCTTGGCCTGGCCAAGAACCAGTTGAGCAGCACTGATTATTCACAGTTGGCCAAAGAAGTACCGGGCATCGACAAACTGTCGGGCGGTGGCGGCAACCTGGCGGCGCTGAGCGGCTTGTTGGGCTCGTCGGGCAAGTCAGCCGGACTCGAAAACGCGCTGGGCAACGTCAAGGACACCAATGACCTGAACAATGCCTTCGGCGCGCTGGGCATGGACAGTGGCATGGTTGGCCAGTTTGCCCCGGTGCTGCTCAAGTACTTGGGTGAACAGGGCGTCGGCGGCCCGCTGCTGCAAAGCCTCGGCAGCATCTGGGGCGCCGGCACCGGTAGCTGATTCAGCCGCGTTCGCCGCGCAGTTCGGCGATGCGCTGATCCTTCTCGTTCCAGAGCTGGTTGACCCAGCTCTGGACCGTTTGACGAAACGCCGGATCATTCTCGTAATCACCCTGCCACAGCGCCGGGTCGAGTTCGCGGGTCTTGATATCGATGATCACGCGCGGCACGTTGCCGCTGATCAAATCCCAGAAGCCCGGTATGTTCGCCTGTGGATAAACCACCGTGACGTCGAGAATCGCATCCAGTTGTTCACCCATCGCCGCCAACACAAACGCCACGCCGCCCGCCTTGGGCTTGAGCAAGTGCTTGAACGGTGATTGCTGCTGGGCGCTTTTTGCCGCGGTGTAGCGGGTGCCTTCCAGATAGTTCACCACGGTCACTGGCTGACGCTTGAACAGCTCGCAGGCCTGTTTGGTGATTTCCAGATCCTTGCCGGCCAGCTCCGGGTGCTTCGCCAGAAACGCCTTGGTGTAGCGCTTCATGAACGGGTAATCCAGCGCCCACCACGCCAGCCCCAGAAACGGCACCCAGATCAGTTCTTTCTTAAGGAAGAATTTGAAGAACGGCGTGCGCCGGTTGAGGGTTTGGATCAGCGCCGGAATGTCGACCCACGACTGGTGGTTACTGACCACCAAATACGAAGTGTCACTGCGCAAGTCTTCGCCACCGCGAATGTCCCACTGAGTGGGGATGCACAGGCGGAAAATCAGCTTGTCGATCTCGGCCCAGGTCTCAGCGATCCACATCACCGCCCACGAGGCGTAATCGCGCCAGCGGCCGGGGGCGACCAGTTTGAGCAGAGCAAATACCAGCAACGGCCCGATCAAGATCAGGGTGTTGAGCAACAGCAGCAGGGTGACGAAACAGCCGGTGAGCAGGCGGCGCATAAGCAACTCTTTGCAAACGGATGGGCGCGCCATGATAAGCAGCTTCGCGCGACAGGCCAAATCGGTGGTGACGAATGTTTCACTTCAGTCGCGTTAACCTGATCGTTCCCACGCTCTGCGTGGTAACGCCGCCCGGGACGCTCCGCGTCCCTGTGACGCAGAGCGTCACTGGATGCATGCCCACGCAGAGCGTGGGAACGATCAAGCGCGCAACGGTCTAAAATCCCGTTGCCCAACCTCTCAAGGAAGCCCCTTACGTGAAATCCCTCCTTGCACTGTTTGCCCTCGTCGCCCTGCCGGTCATGGCCGCCGAGCCGACCCTGTACGGGCGCTATGAATACATCGCGCTGCCGGAAATCGGCGGTGAAGTGCTCAAGGCCAAGATGGACACCGGCGCACTGACCGCCTCGCTGTCGGCCAAGGACATCGAAACCTTTACCCGCGATGGCGATGAATGGGTGCGTTTCCGCCTCGGCACCAAGGACGCCAGCAACAAGGTCTACGAACACAAGGTCGCGCGGATCAGCAAGATCAAGAGCCGCTCGGATGAAGAGGATGAGGGCGAAAGCACCGAAGTCGCCAAACGTCCGGTGGTCGATCTGGAGCTGTGCCTGGGCAACGTCAAGCGTACCGTCGAGGTCAACCTGACCGATCGCAGCAACTTCAATTATCCGCTGCTGATCGGTGCCAAGGCCTTGCGCGAGTTCGGCGCGGCGGTTAACCCGGCGCGGCGCTTCACGGCGGATAAACCGGACTGCTGAGCCAAGTGGTCTCATTGACGTAACGTCAGGCTTGGGGCACCGTTCGCGCACCTAACCCACGGGCTCGGACGCCATGCCTCATATCCTGATTGTCGAAGACGAAGCGGCGATTGCCGATACGCTGATTTTTGCCCTGCAAGGCGAGGGGTTCGGCACCACGTGGCTGAGCCTCGGCGCGGCGGCGCTGGAGCATCAGCGGCAGACGCCTGCCGATCTGATCATCCTCGACATCGGCCTGCCGGACATCAGCGGCTTCGAGACCTGCAAACAGCTACGTCGCTTCAGCGACGTGCCGGTGCTGTTCCTCAGCGCCCGCGATGCCGAGATTGATCGCGTGGTCGGGCTGGAGATCGGCGCCGACGACTACGTGGTCAAGCCGTTCAGCCCGCGTGAAATCGCGGCGCGAGTAAAGGCAATCCTGAAACGCATGGCGCCGCGTCCAGTGATTGAAGCCTCTTCGGCGCTGTTTCGCATCGATCCCGAGCGCGTACAAATCAGCTATCGCGGCCAGACGTTAAGCCTGACCCGCCACGAATTCCGCCTGTTGCAATGCCTGCTCGAACAACCCGAGCGTGTGTTCAGCCGCGAGCAATTACTCGATGCGCTGGGCGTCGCTGCCGACGCCGGCTACGAGCGCAGCATCGATAGCCACATCAAAAGCGTGCGCGCCAAACTGCGTCTGGTGCGGGCCGACGCCGAGCCGATCCAGACCCATCGCGGCCTCGGTTACAGCTACAGCCCGGGGCACAGCTGATGTCGCTGGGGCTGCGGATCTTTCTGGTGTATGTGCTGTTTGTCGGCCTCACCGGGTACTTTGTGCTCAACACGGTAATGGAAGAAATCCGCCCCGGCGTGCGCCAGTCCACCGAAGAAACCCTGGTCGATACCGCCAACCTGATGGCGGAAATCCTCCGTGATGATTTCAAGGCCGGCACCCTTAGCGAGAACCGCTGGCCCGAGTTGCTGCGCGCCTATGGCGAGCGCCAGCCGCAAGCGACCATCTGGGGCTTGCCGAAAAATCAGGTCAACCACCGTATCTACGTCACCGACGCGAAAGGCATCGTCGTGCTCGATTCCAGTGGTGTCGCGGTCGGTCAGAATTACTCGCGCTGGAACGATGTCTACCTGACCCTGCGCGGTGAGTACGGCGCACGTTCGAGCCGCAGTGATCCGGATGACGCCAGCTCGTCGGTGATGCACGTCGGCGCGCCAATTCGCGATAACGGCAAGATCATCGGCGTAGTCACCGTGGCCAAGCCCAACAGCTCATTGCAGCCCTATGTCGATCGCACCGAGCGGCGCTTGCTGTTTTACGGCGCCGGGTTGATCGGCCTCGGTCTGCTGTTTGGTGCTTTGTTGTCGTGGTGGCTGAGCCGTGCGCTGCACCGTCTGACCGGTTATGCCCAGGCGGTGAGCGAAGGCCGGCGGGTGGAAGTGCCGCATTACCGTGGTGGTGAACTGGAACAACTGGCTACCGCCGTGGAACAGATGCGCACGCAACTGGAAGGCAAGGCCTACGTCGAGCGTTATGTGCACACGCTGACCCATGAACTGAAAAGTCCGCTGGCGGCGATTCGCGGTGCGGCGGAGTTGCTGCAAGGCGACATGCCGCCGGTTCAGCGCTTGCGGTTTGTCGGCAACATCGACAGCGAAAGTGCGCGGATGCAGCAGTTGATCGAACGGTTGCTGAATCTGGCGCAGGTGGAACAACGTCAGGGCCTTGAAGAGCGGGTCGCCGTGCCGTTGGCGGCGCTGGTTGATCAGTTGTTGCAGGGGCAGGCAGCGCGAATTGAAGGCAAACAGTTGCGCATCGAACAGACGATTGCCGCGGATCTGCTGTTGATTGGCGAGCCGTTTCTGTTGCGTCAGGCGCTGGGCAACTTGCTGGAAAATGCGCTGGATTTCACCCCGGTTGAGGGGCTGTTGCGCTTCAGTGCCGAGCGGGTTGGCGAGCAAATCGAATGTCGATTGTTCAATGAGACGGCGCCGATTCCCGATTACGCTTTGCCGCGGTTGACCGAGCGTTTTTACTCATTGCCGCGCCCGGACAGTGGGCGCAAAAGCACGGGGTTGGGGCTTAACTTCGTTGAAGAAGTGATCAAGTTGCATGGTGGGGCGATGCAGATTCGCAATGTTGAAAACGGGGTTGAAGTGACATTGCGCTTGCCTTGATACCGAGTTGCGGCCATCGCGAGCAGGCTCACTCCTACAGGGGAGCGCATTCCAAATGTAGGAGTGAGCCTGCTCGCGATAGGGCCGGTGAAGTCTCCACACAATCTCCACATTCCCCCCACAAAACCCCCACACCCACTCAGCAGACTCTGCCCATCCAAACAGGGAGAGTCCCATGAACAAGAATCTGACCATCAAGCTCGGCGCCATCGCCCTGCTGATCCTGCTGTTGCTGATCCCGCTGCTGATGATCGACGGCGTCATCGACGAGCGCCAACAGCTGCGTGACGGTGTGCTCGAAGACATTGCCCGCAGCTCCAGCTACAGCCAGCAACTGAGCGGCCCGGTGATGGTGGTGCCGTATCGCAAAGTGATTCACAACTGGAAAACCAACGATAAAACCAACCAGCGTTACGACGAACCGAGCGAAGAACGCGGTCGTTTGTACTTCCTGCCGGAGCGTTTCGAACTCGACGGCCAGGTGCAAACCGAACTGCGTGCACGAGGCATTTATGAAGCGCGGTTGTTCCACGCCGATAACCGTATCAACGGCCATTTCTCATTGCCGGCGCAATTGGGCATCAAGGAAGACTTCAGCGACTACCAGTTCGATGCACCGTTTCTCGCGGTCGGTATCAGCGATATTCGCGGTATCGAAAATGCGCTGAAACTCGAGCTCGATGGACAGCGCCTCAATTTCGTTCCAGGTACGCAAGTCGGTTGGCTCGGTGAAGGTGTGCGGGTCACGCTGCCGTTGCTCGACACCAGTAAAACCACGGAACTGAGCTTCGGCTTCGACCTGCGTCTGCAAGGCACCGGTTCATTGCAGGTGCTGCCGGTGGGCAAGAGCAGCAGCGTCAGCCTCACCGCCAACTGGCCGCATCCAAGCTTTGTCGGCAACTTCCTGCCGGGCAAACGTGAAATCAATGATCAAGGTTTCAGCGCCGATTGGCAGACCACGTTTTTCTCCACCAACCTGCAAGACGCCATGAGCCGTTGCGTGAGCAGCAATGATTGCGAGGCGTTCAACGGTCGCAGCTTCGGTGTGAGCTTTATCGATCCGGTGGATCAATATCTGAAGAGTGACCGGGCGATCAAATATGCGCTGCTGTTCATTGTCCTGACGTTCGCTGGTTTCTTCCTGTTCGAAGTGCTCAAGAGTCTGGCCGTGCACCCGGTGCAATACGCGTTGGTCGGTGTGGCGCTGGCGTTCTTTTATCTGTTGTTGCTGTCGTTGTCGGAGCACATTGGTTTTGCTTTGGCCTATCTGTTGTCGGCCAGCGGTTGTGTGTTGTTGATCGGGTTTTATGTCTGCCACGTGCTGCGCAGTGTGCGCCACGGTTTGAGTTTTTCGGCGGGGTTGGCGGCGTTGTATGGCCTGCTTTATGGCTTGCTGAGTGCCGAGGATTACGCGTTGTTGATGGGCTCGTTGTTGCTGTTCGGTCTGCTCGGTGTGTTCATGGTGCTAACGCGCAAACTGGATTGGTACGGGATTGGGCAGAAGCCGGGCAAGCCGTTGGAGTTTGATGTGGGGGCGATGCAATGAGCCGGGTGGGATTACGTGAAGATCAGCGAGAGGCGGAGGTTTTGGTGACGCTGATTTTTGCAGCGCTACCATCGGAACCGAGGTGGTTCATTCGCGAGCAAGCTCGCTCCCACATTGGATTTATGTCGTTGCATCCATGGCATGAACAACACAATACAACTGTGGGAGCGAGCCTGCTCGCGAAGAGGCCGGAACAAGCGCCGCCGATTTAAGGCTTGGGCATCGTGGCGATCATGGAAGGTCGCTGACTCACTTCAAAGAACCAGTTGGCCAATTGCGGGTTGGCATCACGCCAGCCCAGGTCCGGGAAGCGCAGGTCGAGGTAACCCAGCGCACAGGCGACGCTGATCGCCGCCACATCAAAGTGGCTGGTCAGCTCGGCAATCGCGTCGCGCTCCAACACTGCGAGGGCGCGGCGGATCTTGTCGCGCTGAGCCTCGAGCCATTCGTCCCAATGCTTTTCCGGCGCGCGCAGGACCATTTCATAACGCACCATCACCGACGCATCCATGATCCCGTCGGCCATCGAGGCCAGGGTCAGACGCCGCCAGCGGGCCGCGCCTTCGCGCGGGATCAGCGGATTGCCGACGTGTTGTTGATCGAGGTATTCGAGGATCACACGGCTGTCATGGATGACGTTGCCATCGGCCAGGCGCAGGGCGGGGATCTTGCCCAGCGGGTTGTCGACATTGAGTTCAGCGCTCGGGCTGACCGGGCTGAGCACGCAATCTTGCAAAGAGACGCGATCCTGCTGGCCGGTTTCGTGCAGCAACACCATCACTTTGCGCACGAACGGGGAGAGCGTGTTGTGGTACAGGGTCATGCTGGGGGCGGACATTGGTAAACCTCGGTGATCGTCGAAGAGCAGGAGGTTAGCCTAGCCAGATGCGGCGAGGCTGGCGAGGAATTGATGGTGTAATTACTGCCGCCTTCGCGAGCAAGCTCGCTCCCACAGGGGAACGCATTTCAAATGTGGGAGCGAGCTTGCTCGCGAAGGGGCCATCCCAGGCAACACAGATTTCACCCGCGCAGCAACAATCCTCTTATGGCCAGAAACGCCGGCACACCCAGCCCAACCCAGCTCAACGCATCCCAAATCCCATCCCCAAGCAGCGCCGCAAACAACCCCGCCGCACTGAGCAACGCAATCACGATCGGCGTGCTGAACACTTTCCAGAAACTCGACTGACGCGGCTTCATGCGGAGGCCTCCGCCGTTTCCAGCACAGGCCTGGCCGCTCTGCGCCGAACCACCCACAAATACACGCCACTGCCGAGCACAATGATCGTCAGCACATCCAGAGTGGCCCAGAGGATTTTCATCGGCATGCCGCCATAGTCACCAAAGTGCAGCGGCTGCGACATGCCCATGGCGTCCATGTACCACGGCCGTTCGGCCACGGCGGTGACCTGCAGCGTGGTCGCATCGATCAGCACCGGCGTCAGCAGATGCGAGGTCAGGTGCGTACCGCCCTTCATGAACACCGAGTAATGGTGTTCGCTGGAAAAGCGTGTGCCGGGGAAGGCAATGAAGTCCGGCTGCATGTCCGGCGCGACTTCGCCAGCGATATCGAGCAAACGTGTGGCCGGTGCCAGATGTGTCAGTGGCGGGGCATCGCGATAAGGTGCGATCAAGGTGTTCAGTGCATCGTTGCGCCAGGCCGCGATCAACAAGTCGGCGCACGCGCTGATCACGCCGGTCACGCCCACCACCAGCGCCCAGGTCAGGGTGACGACACCGATCAGGTTGTGCAGGTCGAGCCAGCGCAGGCGGGTGGATTTGTCCTGACGCACGGTGCCGAACTTCAAGCGGCGCATGAACGGCAGGTACAACACTGTCCCGGATACGATGGCCACGACAAACAGCAGCCCCATGAACGCCAGCAGCAACTTGCCCGGCAGCCCGGCGAACATGTCGACATGCAGGCGCAGGATGAACAGCATCAAGCCGCCATTGGCCGAAGGCGTTTCCAGCGCTTCCCCGGTGCGCGCATCGAGCATGAACGTGTGCGAGGAATTCGGTTCGGTGCCAGCGGTTTTCGCCATGATCGTCAGCACGGCGTTCGGCTCATCGTCATCGAAGCCGAAGTACTGCACGACGTCATCGGGGCGATGCTGTTCGGCGGCCACGACCAGTTGCGCCAGATTCAATCGAGGCGTATCGGCTGGCAACTCGCGTACTTCGGGTGCATCGCCGAGCAGATGTTCGATCTCGTGATGGAAAATCAGCGGCAGACCGGTCAAGGCCAGCATCAGCAAAAACACGGTACAGACCAGGCTGGTCCAGGTGTGGATGAACGACCAGCGACGAATTGTTTTACTTTTCATTTCATGACCTTCAAAAACACCAAAGCCGTCCCCGAGGGACGGCCTGGTCACAGGGCCTGTTTCAGCTCAAGCGCTTACCACTTGTAAGTGGCGCTGGCGACGACACTGCGCGTGTCGCCGTAGTAGCAGTAGAAGCTGTCGCAGGTGGAAATGTATTCCTTGTCGAACAGGTTGGTCGCGTTGAGTGCCAGCGACGCGCCTTTGAGGCTGTTGTCCAGGCGGCCGAGGTCGTAATGCACCGAAGCGTCGAACACGGTGTAGGCGTCCGCCTTGCCCAGCCAGGAATTGGCCTTGTCGCCGTAGGTGTTGCCGGTGTAACGCACGCCACCGCCAATGCCGAAGCCGTCGAGCACGCCGGCGTGCCAGGTGTAGTCAGTCCACAGCGACGCTTGCTGGTTCGGCATCAGTTGCAGGCGATTGCCCTTGTCGACGCCATTTTGTACTTCCGATTTGGCCAGGGTGTAGGCAGCGATGACTTTCAGGTTGTCGGTGACGTCGGAAACCGCTTCCAGCTCCAGGCCTTTGACTTTCACTTCGCCGGTCTGGCTGGTGATCGACACGTTGTTGACGAAGGTGTTGACCGAAACGTTCTTCTGAGTGAGGTCGTATACGGCAGCGGTCAGCAGGGTTTTGCTGCCCGGTGGCTGGTACTTGATGCCCAGTTCCCACTGCTTGCCTTCGGTCGGTTTGAGCGAACCGGTCGAGGTGGCGTCGGCGCCCGTGGTCGGCTGGAAGGATTCGGCGTACGACAGGTACGGCACGAAACCGTTGTCGAACACGTAGCTGAGCGCGGCGTTGCCGCTGAACGCTTTGTCGCGCTGAGTGTTGGTGGCATCGCCCTTGTTGATGAACTGGGTGCTGGTGTGCACCCAGTCTTCACGGCCACCGAGGGTCAGGCGCCACTGGTCGAGGGCCATCTGATCCTGAATGTACAGGCCGGTCTGGTAGGTCTTCTGGTCGTAATCGTAAAACGCGGTGGAGCGCGCTGGACGCACGATCGGCTGACCATAGATCGGCGTGATCACGTTGGTGGTCAGGCCGTCACCGAAGATCGAGGTGTAGTTGGTGTTGCTGCGCTGATGGTCCAGACCCAACAACAGAGTGTGGCGGATATCGCCAGTGGCGAAGTCGGCCTGGAAGTTGTTGTCCACGGCGAACTGGCTGATGTCTTCTTCGACGCTGGTGCTGGTGCGCCCGACGTTGCCTTGATCATCCACTTCGGTGAACGGGTAGGAACCCGGCGTCAGCGACTGGAACGACAGGTCCGACTTGGTGTAGCGCAGGTTCTGCTTGAACTGCCAGACGTCGTTCAGACGATGTTCGAAGGCGTAGCCCAGCGCGTAGTAGGTGCGATCGTAATATTCCCAGTCCGGATCACCCAGATTCTTGTGGTGGGAAATATCACCGAACGGTGATTTGATCTTGGTGCCCTGAATCGGCAGGAACTGACTGGTGATGCCGGTATCGTCGCGGGTGAACTGGCTCAGCAGGGTGAGCTTGGTGTCGTCGTCGATGTTCCAGGTCAGGCTCGGCGCGATGTTGTAGCGCTTGTTGTCGACGTGATCGACCTGCGTGCCGCTGTCGCGCACCACACCGCTGAGGCCATAGAGAAACTGGCCGGCGTCATCGATCTTGCCGGTGCTGGCGAAGTTGATCTGACGGTGGTTGTCACTGCCGTATTGCAGCTGGATTTCGTTGCTAGCTTCGGCGCTTGGACGACGGCTGACCATGTCCAGCAAACCGCCCGGCGGGGTCTGGCCGTAAACCGAGGAGGCCGGGCCGCGCAGCAGGGCGAGGCGGTCGAGGTTCCAGGTTTCCTGTTTCGGGTTGGCGTACACGCCTTTTGGCAGCGGCAGGCCGTCGAGGAACTGGGTCGGTTCGAAACCGCGCACACGCAACCAGTCGGCACGGGTGTCGCTGCCGTAGCTGCTGGCGGTGATACCCGGCATGTAGCGTACGGCGTCATCGAGGCTGTGCACGCTGCGGTCGTCCATTTGCTGGCGAGTCACGACGGAGATCGAACGCGGCGCTTCGACCAGCGCGGTGTCGGTCTTGCTGCCAGCGGCGGTGCGGGTGGCGGTGTAGCCGTCGACCGGCCCCCAGGCGCTTTCGAAGTTTTCCACACCGATAACCGATGTTTCCGGCAGGGCCAACGTCCCTTCAGGTACCGCCACAAGGGTGTAGGTGCCGGTGCTGCTTTGTTCCAGTTGCAGACCGGTGCCACGCAGGGCCGCGCGCAAGGCACCGGCCGCGTCGTACTGGCCGTTGACCGGCGCCGAGGTCTTGCCCGCCGCCAGCGACGGATTCAGCGACAGCGCAATGCCGCCCTGGCTGGCGATCTGGTTCAGGGTGGTCGACAGTGGCGCCGCCGGCAGGTTGTAGGCGCGCACGCTGGACGCTTGTTCAGCGGCGAGCAACGGACTGCTGATCAGCGGCGCGCTGAGCGCGATGGCGACGGCCAGCAGACCGGGGCGCAACAAGGTGTCTAGCGAACGGGACATACGGCGGCTCCTGAATGGAAATATTTCTCAATTGCCTGTGTGCCGGATGAAAAGCAGAAAGTGATAGGGCAGGATGAAAATAATTTCGATTAACTGGAAACAGCCACATTTCTGCGGGCTTGATCGTTCCCACGCTCCGCGTGGGAATGCCTCAATGGACGCTCTGCGTCCGCTTCGGCAGGGACGCAGAGCGTCCCGAGCTGCATCCCCACGCAGAGCGTGGGAACGATCAGGTCAAGGGGAGGAGGGCTCGGCCTTAGCGACTGTGACCCAATACGGCGTATGCCGCTCGATCTGCACCGGCAGGGTCGGCAGCAATGCGCTCAGGGCCTTATCGGTGTCATGCAGCGGGAAGCTACCGGTAATCCGCAGGTCAGCCACGTCCGACGCCACGCCCAGATACCCGCGACGATAACGCCCGAGCTCGTGCACCAAATCGCCCAACCGCGCGTTATCGACCACCAGCATGCCGCGCGTCCAGGCATCGGCGCCGGGGTTGAGCGCGACGATCGAACCCAATCCATCACGGCGCAGCAGCACTTGCTGGCCTCCATGGAGAATTTGCTCATCAGGGTTGGATTGCGGGTGCGCCGCGACCGCCGATTGCAACACACTCAGGCGCGTGCCTTGGTCTTCACGCTTGACCAGGAACCGCGTACCCAGCGCGCGCATGCTGCCTTCGCGGGTTTCGACGATAAAAGGGCGCGCATCGCCATGCCCGGTTTCGACAAGAATTTCGCCTTCCTGCAAGACGATCAACCGGCGCTTGTCATCGAACCGCACGTCCACCGCACTGTGGGTGTTCAGATTCAACACAGTGCCGTCAGCCAGACGCACAGTGCGCTGCTCACCGGTCGCGGTGCGTTGATCGGCGAGCCAGTAATCCAGTGGCAGAAAGCGTTCGCTGGCGAACAGCCCCACACCGACCAGCAGCACAACGCTGGCCAGCCCACTGCCCAGTCTGCGCACCCGGCGGCGAATGCCTTCGCGTGACTGCAGCAAGGCACTGCGGGCCGGACCTTTGGCCACGCTGAAGCGCTGATCGAGCATGCCCAGTTGCCGCCACGCGCGGGCGTGTTCTTCATGGGCCGCATGCCATTTGGCGAATTCCTCGCGCTCCAGCGGGCTGCTCGAATCGAGGGTCAGTTGCCAGGCAATCGCCGCGTCCAGCACATGCGCCGGCACCGGTCTGGAACTGGCCGGGCTCACGTCGGCTCTCCGTACAGCGCGATGTAGCACTGACGAATCCCCTGGGCCAGATACTGGCGCACGCGCGGCACCGAGACGCCGAGCTTGTCGGCGATCTCGGCATGGCTGAGGCCATCGAGGCGGTTATAAAGGAAAGCGGCGCGGGCCTTGGTCGACAGTTTGCCGAGCAAGCGGTCGATGGCTTTGAGGTCTTCGAGGATCATTTGCTGTTCTTCCACCGACGGTTGTTCGCCTTCGGGGATCAGCATCAGTTCGGTGAGGTAGGCCTGTTCCAGCGCCGCGCGGCGGAAGTAGTCGAACAGCAAGCCTTTGGCGATCGCCACCAGAAAGGCGCGTGGCTCGCGCGGTGTCAGCATGTCGTCGCGACCGAGCAGGCGGACGAAGGTGTCCTGACTGAGGTCCTCGGCACGTTGCGGGCAGGCCACATTGCGCCGCAGCCACGCCAGCAGCCAACCGCGATGGTCACGATACATCGCACCGACGAGCTCACTGTTAGGGCTTGGGACTGACGACACCGGACATCACCGATTGGGAAATATTAACTAACGCGAATTGTTCGCGATTGTGGCAGAGGTGGGAATGGTTAGCAATTGGCCACTGGTCAGGTGGGCGTTAAAGGCTGGCCCTCACCCTAGCCCTCTCCCGGAGGGAGAGGGGACCGATTGGGGGATATTGTCGCAATACACCGACGTGAAAGATTTCTGCTGAATCCATAATCGACTCGGTTTCTCAGGTCGATGGAAAACCCGAGACACCTCGGTAGGCTCCCTCTCCCTCGGGGAGAGGGCTGGGCGGGCGGCGTTCCGATGAGGGGCTTCTGATTCAGAACGAAGGCGCCTGTTGCCTACGCTTCCACTGACTCAACCGCTGCTGCAAATTCAACGGACTATGAATCTGCTGCCCCCGCGCCCGACTGAACAGAATCAACGCCAACTCTGCAGTGGCCAGCGCATCGGCACTGGCGTTATGCCGCTCGAACACCTCAAGCTTGAACCAGTCGATCCACTCATCCAGCCCGGCCTCACGAATGTTCGCTTGCGGGCACACTAGCGGTGCAATGTCGGCGACATCCAGGAACACCTGCTGCAACTTGTGCCCCAGATGTTCCTTCAGCGCACGCCCGAGCATGTGCTGATCAAACGGCGCATGAAACGCCAGCACCGGGCTGTCGCCGATAAA
Organism: Pseudomonas sp. ok266; assembly: GCF_900110195.1. NCBI lineage: Bacteria > Pseudomonadati > Pseudomonadota > Gammaproteobacteria > Pseudomonadales > Pseudomonadaceae > Pseudomonas > Pseudomonas sp. ok266. The sequence continues at coordinate 718,056 of NZ_FOCU01000001.1, forward strand.
TTCCAGGAGTTCCAGCAACGCCTCGACCGGCTCACTGCCCGCCGCAATCGCATTCGGCCCCAACCCGTGAATCAACACGCTGGGACTGAGCTTCAGCTCGCGACATTGCAGCGTGCGTTCGAACTGCTGACTGAAATCGATCGCGCCGTCCTCGATCACCACCGCGCCAATCGACAACACACGGTCCTTGTTCAGATTCAGCCCGGTGGTCTCCAGATCCAGCACCACCCAGCGTTGTTCGCGCAGTGTGCATTCGCTCAGCTCGGTAATCGTCGGCAGCTGCGCCAGACGCTGCTGAAAATCCACCGGCACCACCGCACTCGCCGGGCGCAGCCACGAGAACAGGCTCATAGCTGATACCGCAACATCAGGCTACTTTGCAGACGCTGAGCCTGGCGCAGGGATTCACGCAGGATGCGCCGGTCGAGGTGATTGAGGCTGTCCGGGTCGACGCGGTTGGAATAGGGCAGGTTCTCCCGCGTCTGCAATTGATGCTGCTGCATGCGCGTCTGCTGTATGAAATGATAGGCCTCTTCATACGCCGCGCCATCCAGTCGCTCGATGACTTCTTTCTCGACCAACTGACGGAAGCGCTCGAGGGTATTGTTGGCGTCGATACCGTTAGCCAGCGCGAGCAATCGTGCGCCATCCACGAACGGCGTCAGCCCCTGCACCTTGAGGTCCAGCGTGGCTTTCTCGCCATTCTTGCGTGCCAGCACAAACTCACGGAAACGGCCCACCGGTGGACGATTGCGCAGGGCGTTCTCGGCCATCATGCGCTGGAACAAACGGTTGTCGCCGACCTGATCGAGAATGCCACGGCGCAATTGTTCGCAGCCTTTTTCATCGCCCCAGACCACGCGCAGATCGAAGTAAATACTCGAACCGAGCAGATTCTCCGGCGTTGCCTCACGAATAAACGCCGCGAAGCGCCGCGCCCATTCTGCCCGCGACAGACACAGCTCGGGATTGCCGGCCATGATGTTGCCCTTGCACAGAGTGAAACCGCACTGCGCCAGACTCTGGTTGATCTGCTGCGCAATCGGCAGCAGCTTGCCGCGAATCTCTGCTGCATGCGCAGCATCGCGGGCGTCGAACAGAATGCCGTTGTCCTGATCGGTGTGCAGCGTCTGCTCGCGACGGCCTTCGCTGCCGAAGCACAACCAACTGAACGGCACGCCGGGGTCGCCTTTTTCCGCGAGGGTCAGCTCGATCACCCGGCACACGGTGTGATCGTTTAGCAAGGTGATGATGTGGGTGATCTGCGTCGACGACGCGCCATGAGCGAGCATGCGCTCGACCAGTTGGCCGATCTCACCGCGCAGGCCGACCAGTTGTTCGACGCGCTGGGCGCTGCGAATCGTCCGGGCCAGGTGTACCAGGTCGACCCGTTGCAGGGAAAACAGATCGCGCTCGGAGACCACGCCACACAAACGCTGATCCTTGACCAGACAGACGTGGGCGATATGCCGTTCGGTCATGGCAATTGCCGCATCGAACGCACTGTGATCCGGCGACAAGTAGAAGGGCGCGGGTGTCATGTGGCGCTCGATCGCTTCGTTGAAATCACCGACACCGGCGGCTACTACATGGCGTAGATCGCGCAGGGTGAAAATCCCCAGCGGGGCTTTGTGTTCATCTACCGCCACGATGCTGCCGACCTGTTGCTCATGCATCAGCTTCACCGCTTCACGCAATGGCGTGTCGGGGCTGCAGGTCACCGGGTGACGCATCGCCAGTTCGCCCAGTCGGGTGTTCAGCGAATACTGGGTGCCAAGGGTTTCCACGGCTTTCTGCTGCACTTGCTGATTGACTTGATCGAGCAGACTGCTTACCCCGCGCAAGGCGAAATCGCGAAAGGCGTTGGAGAGGGCGAACAGCTTGATGAACGCCAGTTTGTTCAGTTGCAGGCAGAAGGTGTCTTCGCCGGCCAAGTGTTCGGTGCGGGTTGCGCGTTCGCCGAGCAGCGCGGCCAGCGGAAAGCATTCGCCGGTGGTGATTTCAAACGTGGTCTCGGTGCCGGGCTTGGTGATGTGCTGACGTTCGCCGACCACCCGACCTTGCTTGACGATATAGAAGTGTTCAACCGGGCCGTCGGCGGGTTTGATGATGCTCTCGCCCTGGCCGTAGAAACGCAGCTGGCATTGTTCCACCAGATAAGCCAGGTGGGCGTGTTCCATCTGATTGAAGGGCGGGAAGCGCTGGAGGAATTGCAGGGTGCCCTGAATGTTCTGCAATACCGCGGTTTTCCCTGCCTGGGTGAAGGCGTCCGCTTTACTCATAACCATTACCGCAGTCTTTTTCGAATTGTTGTTGTCGGATCGTTCTGACCATGGTCGACCCCTGCGGGCGGGGTGCCCATTGGACGTAAGTCTAGGTTTGAGCTGCCGTTGGGCACATTTGGGAAGTGCCCTACAAAAACAGTCGGAAATTCGCCCGCCAGCCTCTTGGAAAAAAATCCGACGAAGTGCACATTGAAGCTCTGCTTAGCGATGTCTGACGACTGTGCCAGGTGATTGATTTGAAAACGTAGAGAACGCCATGTCCGACCACGATATTTTGAGCGACGCCGAGCGTGAAGCGCTCAGCGCTGTAATGCTCGAACCCGATTTGCCGCCGCAGCGTGTACTGATCGTCGATGACGACAAGGACGCCCGGGAGCTGTTGTCGGAGATTCTCGCGTTGGATGGCATTCGTTGCATGACCGCAGCCAGTGGCGAAACGGCGCTGAAGATGCTCGAAGAAAAACCGTCGATCGGGCTGGTGATTACCGATCTGCGCATGGGCCATGTCGGTGGCCTTGAGCTGATTCGCCAGGTGCGCGAATCGGTGCGGGCGGCGCTGCCGATCATCATCGTGTCCGGCGATGCGGATGTGAAAGATGCGATTGCGGCGATGCATCTGAGCGTGGTGGATTTTTTGCTCAAGCCGATTGATACGGGTAAGTTGCTCGGTCTGGTCAAACACGAGTTGGGTATTGATCCTTAAAAGCCCCTCACCCTAGCCCTCTCCCAGGGGGAGAGGGGACTGACCGCGGTGAATGTTCGAGGTACACCGACCTGAAATTCCTCAGTCGAACTCAGGTTTTGAATAGCACCAATATCGGCTCCCTTTCCCCCTCTACCCTTGGCAATTCCTGAGCCGAGCTCAGATTTTGAAAAGCACATAGATCGGCCCCCTCACCCCAGCCCTCTACCCCTTGGGGGAGAGGGCTGGGGTGAGGGGGGTGGATCTCAAGCCCACCACAAAAATCCAATCCACAGCACAAACAAAAAAGCCCTGATCTTTCGATCAGGGCTTTTTCATGTCCGGCATTCAGCGCAAGTTACAGGCCGTTGGCCTTCTTGAACTCGCGACGACGACGGTGCAGCACCGGCTCGGTGTAGCCGTTCGGCTGTTTGGTGCCTTCGATCACCAGTTCGACCGCCGCCTGGAAGGCGATGTTGCTGTCGAAGTTCGGTGCCAGCGGACGGTACAGCGGGTCGTTGGCGTTCTGACGATCCACCACCGGCGCCATGCGCTTGAGGCTTTCCATCACTTGCGCTTCGGTGACGACACCGTGGCGCAGCCAGTTGGCGATGTGCTGGCTGGAGATACGCAGCGTGGCACGGTCTTCCATCAGGCCGACGTCATTGATGTCCGGCACTTTCGAGCAGCCCACACCCTGGTCGATCCAGCGCACCACATAACCAAGAATGCCCTGGGCATTGTTGTCCAGTTCGTTCTTGATCTGCTCCGGAGTCCAGTTCGGATTGACCGCCAGCGGAATGGTCAGGATGTCGTCCACCGAGGCGCGAGCACGTTTGGCCAGTTCGGCCTGACGGGCGAACACGTCGACCTTGTGGTAGTGCAGCGCGTGCAGCGCAGCAGCAGTCGGCGATGGCACCCAAGCGGTGTTGGCACCGGCCAACGGGTGCGCGATTTTCTGCTCAAGCATCGCGGCCATCAGGTCGGGCATCGCCCACATGCCTTTACCGATTTGCGCGCGACCTTGCAGGCCGGTGCTCAGACCGATATCGACGTTCCAGTTTTCGTAGGCGCCGATCCACTTCTCAGCCTTCATGTCAGCCTTGCGCACAACCGGGCCGGCTTCCATGGAGGTGTGGATTTCGTCGCCGGTGCGGTCGAGGAAACCAGTGTTGATGAACACCACGCGCTCGCTGGCGGCCTTGATGCAAGCCTTGAGATTGACCGTGGTGCGGCGCTCCTCGTCCATGATCCCGACTTTCAGGGTGTTGCGCGTAAGGCCCAACACGTCTTCGATGCGGCCGAACAGCTCGTTGGTGAACGCTGCTTCTTCCGGGCCGTGCATCTTCGGTTTAACGATGTAGACCGAGCCGGTGCGGGTGTTACGACGCGTGGTATTACCGTTGAGGTTGTGCATCGCCGCCAGGCAAGTGACCAGACCGTCAAGGATGCCTTCCGGCACTTCGTTGCCTTGACTGTCGAGGATCGCGTCGATGGTCATCAAGTGGCCAACGTTGCGCACGAACAACAGCGAACGACCGTGCAACGTCACTTCACCGCCATTTGGCGCGGTGTAGGTGCGATCCGGGTTCATGGTGCGGGTGAAGGTCTGGCCGCCCTTGGAAACGGATTCCGACAGATCGCCCTTCATCAGGCCGAGCCAGTTACGGTAGATCACCACTTTGTCGTCGGCATCGACGGCAGCCACGGAGTCTTCGCAGTCCATGATGGTGGTCAGAGCCGCTTCCATCAGGATGTCTTTGACGCCGGCCGGGTCGGTCTGGCCAACCGGGGTGCTGGCGTCGACCTGGATTTCGAAGTGCAGACCGTTGTGTTTCAGCAGAATGGCGATTGGCGCGTTGGCGTCGCCCTGGAAACCGATCAGTTGTGCATCGTCGCGCAGGCCGGTGTTGCTGCCGCCCTTGAGGGTGACCAGCAGTTTGCCGTCAGCGATTTTGTAGGCGGTCGAATCGACGTGGGAGCCAGCAGCCAATGGTGCGGCTTCGTCGAGGAAGGCACGGGCGAAGGCGATGACTTTGTCGCCCCGCACCTTGTTGTAGCCTTTGCCTTTTTCCGCGCCACCGTCTTCGCTGATCGCGTCGGTGCCGTAGAGGGCGTCATACAGCGAACCCCAGCGGGCGTTCGAGGCATTGAGAGCGAAGCGGGCGTTCATCACCGGCACCACGAGTTGCGGGCCGGCGGTACGGGCGATTTCATCATCGACATTTTGCGTCGTTGCCTGGAAATCAGCCGCTTCTGGCAGCAGATAACCGATTTCTTGCAGGAAGGCTTTATAGGCCACGGCGTCGTGCGCCTGACCGTTGCGTTCCTGGTGCCAGGCATCAATGCGAGCCTGGAAGTCATCGCGTTTGGCGAGTAGGGCTTTGTTCTTCGGCGCCAGGTCATGAATGACCTTGTCGGCACCTTCCCAGAATTTTTCGGCGGTGAGGCCGGTACCGGGAATGGCTTCGTTGTTCACGAAGTCGAACAGGACTTTGGCGACCTGCAGGCCACCGACTTGAACGTGTTCAGTCATTGCTTGCCTCACTCTGCTCAGCTATTTCGCTTTTCAGCTCTTCAATTTGACAATGAAGCCTCTGGCCATTTAAACCACAAACCTGCCGACCAGTACATGCCATTGCTGGCGGCTGGGCTGGGACCAATCAACGGCTTGGGGCCTTGCTGACGGGGCTTTCAGGGTTGCGAACAGGCTTTGGGCAGACATCGATCCAGCGTTATGTAGTGCGCGCTGCGGCATACTACATGATGAGTTGCGCTTGTGAAAATCAGACTAATTACGTCGTTCTGCGACCTCATGTCGCATTGCGGTCACATCGCGGAACGGGATGTTCTCAAAAAACAGATGGATTGTTCCAGCTAAATATAAAAAGTTGTACACATAAATAGTAATTGGCTGCTATGGCACCGGTTTTTGTGGGAGCGAGCTTGCTCGCGAAAGCGTCGGTCGCCTCAACGCAAAATCGACCCTTGCCTATACTTCCCCCTTCTATAACAAAAGTCATGACAAGAGGGCTGCGCCATGGACCATCTCGTACTCACCGTATTCGCCCCGGACAAGCCCGGGCAGGTCGAGCGCATCGCCCAATGCATTGCCGAACACGGCGGTAACTGGCTGGAAAGCCGCATGTCGCGGATGGCCGGGCAGTTCGCCGGGATTCTTCGGGTGGGGGTGCCGGCAGAGGCTTACGACGAATTAGTCGATGCCTTACAAGCATTGTCGACGCACGGCATTCGCGTGCTGATCGCCGAGAGCGGTATCGAACAATCCTGTACCTGGAAACCGATCGCCATGGAACTGGTGGGCAATGACCGGCCCGGCATTGTTCGCGACATCACCCGGCTGTTGAGCGAGCAGGGCGTCAACCTTGAGCGGCTGGTGACTGAAGTGCGTCCGGCACCGATGAGCAGCGAACCGCTGTTCCACGCCGAAGCGATTCTCGCGGTACCGCTAACCCTGTCGCTGGATGTATTGCAGTCGCGGCTGGAAACCCTGGCCGATGATCTGATGGTCGAACTGGTGTTACGCACAGACAGTTAAGCGCTGACCGGGTTATCCAGTTTTAACGTGCACCTGCCTGTGGATAACCTGTAGAGACCGGGCGCAGCGCCAAGCCGGCCGGGGCTTGCGCGGAACTGATCAAAAAACCGCCAACATTCAGTGACTTGCACACAAACGGCGGGGATCACGTTGTGGATAACCTTGGGAAGAAACGATGCAGGCCACGAGAACCGTGGCCTGTGAGGGTTTGTACGTTTTTTGATCAGCTGCGCCGGCGTAAACTGATCACCGCGTCGACGCTGTAAACGGCCAGGCCGGCCCAGATGAAGATAAACGCCACCAATGTGCTGGACGATAGATGCTCACCGAACAGCAGCACGGCTTGCAGCAGCACCAAAGTCGGCGCCAGGTATTGCAGGAAGCCGATGGTGGTGTAGGGCAAGTGACGCGTGGCAGCGTTGAAACACACCAGCGGCACCAATGTCACCGGGCCGGCCGCTACCAGCCACCAGGCTTGCGAGGTGGTCCAGAACTCCGGTTGGGCGCTGGTCGCGGTCTGATTGAACAGCAACCAGGCAATTGCGATCGGTACCAGCATCCAGGTTTCCACCACCAGCCCCGGTAACGCCTTGACCGGCGCCTGTTTGCGGATCAGACCGTAGAAGCCGAACGTCAACGCCAGCACCAGCGATACCCACGGCAGACTGCCGACCTGCCACACCTGCTGCGCCACACCAACCGCCGCCAGGCCGACCGCGAGCCACTGCATCCGGCGCAAGCGTTCGCCGAGAATCAACATGCCCAACAGCACGTTTACCAACGGGTTGATGTAGTAACCGAGGCTCGCTTCCAGCATGCGCCCGTTATTCACCGACCACACGTAGGTCAGCCAGTTGGCCGCGATCAACGTGCCGCTCAAGGCCAGAATCGCCAAACGTTTAGGGTTGTCGAGCAGTTCGCGCAACCAGCCCGGATGTTTCCACACCATCAGCAACAACGCACCAAACAGCGCCGACCACAGCACTCGATGGATGATGATTTCAACGGCCGGCACTTCGGCGATGGCTTTGAAGTAGATCGGGAACAGGCCCCAGATGATGTAGGCGCTCAGGCCCAGAATGTACCCGCGACGCGGGTTGGCGGCTTGCATGCAGAATCCTTGCTTAGGCAGCTAACAAAGGAGGGATTGTAAGGAGATTTGTCTACGAATGCCGTAGCGCAATGGTCGGGAAATTGTGAACACCGAACAAATGTAGGAGTGAGCCTGCTCGCGATCGCGGTCTGACATTTAACATTTACGTCGACTGACAAAGCGCTATCGCGAGCAGGCTCACTCCTACAAGGAGGAGGTGGTGATCAGAAGAGTTTCAGTGGCTCTTCATTCAGCGCGGACAGTTGCTCACGCAACGCCAACACTTGATCACCCCAATAACGCTCGGTGCCGAACCACGGAAAGCTGTGCGGGAACGCCGGGTCATCCCAGCGCCGCGCCAGCCAGGCGCTGTAGTGCATCAGGCGCAAGGCGCGCAGCGGCTCGATCAGCGCCAGTTCTCGCGGATCGAAGTCGTGGAACTCGTTGTAGCCATCCATCAATTCCGACAACTGCCCCAGGCATTCCTGACGATCACCGGCGAGCATCATCCAGATGTCCTGCACCGCCGGGCCCATGCGGCAGTCGTCGAGGTCGACGATGTGGAACATCTCGTCACGGCACATCATGTTGCCGGGGTGGCAATCGCCGTGCATGCGGATGTTCTGGTGCGGTGTGTTGGCGTAGGCATCTTCCACGCGTTTGAGCAGGTCGCGGGCGACGGACTCGTAGGCCGGCAGCAGGCTTTTCGGAATGAAGTTGCCTTCGAGCAAGGTGTTCAGCGAAGCGTGGCCGAAGTTCTGCACGGCGAGGGCTTCACGGTGCTCGAACGGCTTGGTCGCGCCGACCGCGTGGATGCGCCCGAGCAACTGGCCGAGGCGATACAACTGATCAAGGTTGCCCGGCTCCGGCGCACGACCGCCGCGACGCGGGAACAGAGTGAAGCGAAAACCGGCATGTTCGTGCAGGGTTTCGCCGTTGTGGATCAGCGGCGCTACCACCGGGATGTCGACGTTGGCCAGTTCGAAGGTGAATTGATGTTCTTCGAGGATGGCTTCGTTGGTCCAGCGTTGCGGGCGGTAGAACTTGGCGATCAGCGGTTCGGAGTCTTCGATGCCGACCTGATAGACGCGGTTTTCGTAGCTGTTGAGCGCGAGAATGCGCGCATCGCTCAGGAAACCGATGCTTTCAACGGCATCGAGCACGAGGTCGGGGGTAAGGGTTTCAAACGGGTGGGCCATGCTGACTCCTGCGCGCAGCAGGCTGCCGCGTCCGGCCCAGCATGGTAGCGCAGATGGCAGCGGGGAGGTGGTTGGTGTCTGTGCTGACACCATCGCTGGCAAGCCAGCTCCCACATTTGGAATGCGATCCCTTGTGGGAGCGAGCCTGCTCGCGAAAGCGGTGTATCAGGCGCCGACGATCCCGCCATCCTCACGCGTAATCGCCATCACCGAAGACCGCGGCTTGCCATTCGGCAGATGCTCGGGGAAGGTCGAACCGCCGTTCTCCCCCGGATGCTGAATCCCGACAAACAGGGTTTTCTGATCCGGCGAGAAGCTGATTCCCGTCACCTCACAACCAATCGGCCCGACCATGAACCGGCGAATTTCACCGGTCTTCGGATCGGCGCAGAGCATCTGGTTATTGCCCATCCCGGCAAAATCCCCGGCATTGCTCGAGTCACCATCGGTGAGAATCCACAAACGCCCAGCCTTGTCGAAACCCAAACCATCCGGGCTGTTGAACATGTTCTGCGGGGTGATGTTCTTCGAGCCACCCTTCGGCGTCCCGGCATGCACGCCCGGGTTGCCAGCGACCACAAACAGATCCCAGGCAAACGTCTTCGAGGCGTGATCGTCACGGTCGGTGCGCCAGCGCAGAATCTGCCCGTAGACGTTTTTCTCGCGCGGGTTCGGCCCGCCCACCGGCTGCCCGTCTTCGCCGCGCTTGGCGTTGTTGGTCAGGGTGCAATAGACCTGACCGTCCTTCGGGCTGACGACGATCCACTCCGGACGGTCCATGCGCGTCGCGCCAACCACGCTGGCGGCGAGGCGCGCGTGGATCAGCACTTCGGCCTGATCGGCGAAACCGCTGCTGGCGTCGATGCCGTTTTTGCCGTGGGTCAGCTCGATCCACTGGCCCTGGCCTTTCGGGTGGTCGGGGTTGCTGTCGCCATTATCGAACTTGGCCACGTACAGGGTGCCGTGATCGAGGATGTCGCGGTTGGCCTTGGCGTTGCGATGGTTGATGCGGTCGCGGCTGACGAATTTATAGATGAACTCGCCACGCTCGTCGTCGCCCATGTACACCACGGCGCGACCGTCGTCGGTCTCGGCCAGTGCGGCGTTTTCATGCTTGAAGCGGCCCAGCGCTGTGCGCTTGACCGGGGTCGATTGCGGATCGAACGGATCGATCTCGACCACCCAGCCGTGTCGGTTGAGTTCGTTGGGGTTTTTCGCCATGTCGAAGCGCGGGTCGTACGGGTGCCAGTTGATCTCGCGGCTGGCGACGGAGACACCGTAACGCTTCTGCGCCGGGTCGAACTGTTGCTGGGCATTGCTGCTGCCGAAACAGTCGGTGAAGTTTTCTTCGCAGGTCAGGTAAGTGCCCCACGGCGTTTTGCCGTTGGCGCAGTTCTGGAAGGTGCCGAGGACTTTCTTGCCGTGTTTGTCGGCCGCCGTTTTCATCAGATCATGACCGGCTGCCGGGCCGCTGATGCGCAGCGGTGAGTTGCCGTGAATGCGGCGGTTGTAGCGCGAACCCTGAACGAACTGCCATTGACCGTTCTTGCGTTGCACTTCAATCACCGAGACGCCCTCGCAGGCCAGTGCTTTACGCACGTCTTCGGCCGATTGCGGCATGCCGCCGTGCGGATAGAGGTAGCGGTAGTTGGTGTATTCGTTGTTGATCGCCATTAACGCGCGGTTGCGGTCGTCGGGGAAGGCGAACAGGCTCATGCCGTCGTTGTTGTCGCCGAATTGCACTTCCTGTGCGGCAGCGGTGCCGTTGCCACTCGGGTCGAAGGCCGGGCCGTTCTTTTGCAGGGGCTGGCCCCAACTGATCAGCACCGAAGACTTGTAGCCTTTGGGCAGTGTGATGACGTCGGTGGTTGCCGCCGGAATACTCTCGAAACCGAGCAGACGGCTGTTGCCGGCACTGACGCCAGTGGCCAGCGCGCTGCGGCTCAACAGGCTGCCGCCGAGGAACATCGCCGCGCCGCACAGCGCGCCGGCGCCGATGAAACCGCGACGGCTGAGGCCGACCATTTTTTCCAGGTCAGTGGATTGGTTTTCTTCTAATAGGCTCACATCAGGCTCCCTGCTTGGTTTTGGCAGCCACCTTAATGAGCGTCGATGACGCTTTCGTTGCAGCGCCTGATTACAGCGGCGTGCCGAGCAGCACGTTGGACGGCGAAAACTGCACCTGCACCGGTTGTGCGATGGCCAACCCGCGAGTGCGCAGGTCCAACGGTTCCGCCAGGGCACAGAGGGTATGGCCGTTGGGCAGGGCAATGCGCACTTCACTCGGGCCATCCTCGGCGTCGAGGATCGCTTCGATGGTGCCGTTGAGAAGATTGTGACCAAACGTTGCAGGCTGCTCATTGCTGAGCAATTCTAGCCAGCCGGCCTTGATCAGGGCCACCACTTCGGTGCCGGCTTGCAGCTCCAGATGCACGGTGCTGTCGTGGGTGATCTGCGCGTCGAGGTACAGGCCTTCGGCCAGTTCGAGGCGGATCAGGTCATTGCGGCCCTGCGCTTCGATCGCCACGACCTTGCCGTGCAACTGATTGCGCGCGCTGGTTCTGAGCATCAAACGACCGAGCAGATCCAGATCACTGGCGTCTTCCGCTGCCTCCAGCACCTGGGCCTGCAAGGCCTGCAGTTTTTGGTACAGGCGCAAAACGCGCTCGCCTTCGCTGGAGAGTTTCGCACCGCCGCCACCCTTACCACCGACGGCGCGCTCGACCAGCGGTTTCTGCGCGAGGTTGTTCAGCTCATCGATGGCGTCCCATGCCGCTTTGTAGCTCAGGCCAGCACTTTTCGCCGCGCGGGTGATCGAGCCCTGTTCGGCGATATGTTGCAGCAGGGCGATGCGCTGCGGACGGCGGACGATGTGCTGGGAGAGCAGGGAAGGCATGGACATGAATGGGTGCTTTTTTGCTGTGGCGGTGGAGGAGGAAGTTGGCCGCTCGCAACGCGAGAGTCAAGCTTGACGCAGAACCCTGTGGGAGCGAGCTTGCTCGCGAAAGCGGCTTGTCAGTCAACATTGATTTTGAATGTGCTGGCCCCTTCGCGAGCAAGCTCGCTCCCACATGAACATTGCGTTGGCTTCAGTTTCCGGGTTTCGGCGTGCGGGCCAGGCAATAGACATCAACCCGCGCAGCGCCTGCGTTCATCAGCAACCGGGCGAGAGCCTGTGCGGTCGCGCCAGTGGTCAATACGTCGTCAACCAGCGCGAGATGTCGGTCTTTTATGCGCGCATCCGGCATGAGGCTGAAGGCATTGCGCAGATTACCTTTACGCGCCTTGGCGTCGAGATCCTGCTGAGCATCGGTATCCTTGATTCGCCGCAGAACCCGTTCTTCGCACGGCAGATCCAGTGACTGACTCAACCAGCGCGCCAGCATCGCAGCCTGGTTGAACCCGCGTTGACGCAGACGTTTGTTCGCCAGCGGCACCGGCAACAACACATCAGGCCTCGGCAACCCCTCATCGAAGCGATGTTGCAGGTATTGCCCGAGAACGTCGGCGAGCAGGTGACCAAACGGCCATTTTGCGTTGTGTTTAAAACGCGTAATCAAACTGTCGACCGGGAAGCCGTAGCGCCACGGCACCACCACCTGTTCGAACGCCGGCGGCTCTAGCAGGCACTCGCCACAGGTCAGGTCGGCGGCAGAGAGTGGCAGGGCGCAGGTCTGGCAGTGGTCGCCGAGCCAGGGCAAATCCGTTTCGCAGGCCACGCAGATTGGCATTTCTGCTTCTGCCGGCTCATCGCAAAGTAAGCAGGTCTGTACATTATTTAAACAGATGTAAACCTGTCCTTCGTATCGTGGTTGACAGCGCATGACTCTTCCTTAAATATGCCGAACATCCGTGTCGCGCCTGTGGGTATTCCATTCCCGCAGCCGCCAGCCAAGCATAACCAAGGAACTACCCATGAGCGCGAGCACCACTGCCACCCTGCGTCACGACTGGTCTCTGGCCGAAGTCAAAGCACTCTTCGTACAGCCATTCAACGACTTGCTGTTCCAGGCGCAAACGGTGCACCGCGCACATTTCAACGCCAACCGCGTTCAGGTGTCGACACTGCTGTCGATCAAGACCGGCGCCTGCCCGGAAGACTGCAAGTACTGCCCGCAGTCCGGTCACTACAACACCGGCCTGGAAAAAGAAAAGCTGATGGAAGTGCAGAAGGTCCTCGAAGAGGCTGCACGCGCCAAGGCTATCGGTTCGACACGGTTCTGCATGGGCGCGGCGTGGAAACATCCGTCGGCGAAAGACATGCCGTACGTGCTGAAAATGGTCGAAGGCGTGAAGGCCATGGGCCTGGAAACCTGCATGACTCTTGGCCGTCTCGACCAGGATCAGACCGAAGCACTGGCCAAGGCCGGGCTCGATTACTACAACCACAACCTCGACACGTCGCCGGAGTTCTACGGCAGCATCATCACCACCCGTACTTACAGCGAACGTCTGCAAACGCTGGCCTATGTGCGTGAATCGGGGATGAAGATCTGCTCCGGCGGCATTCTCGGCATGGGCGAGTCGCTGGATGACCGCGCCAATCTGCTGATCCAGTTGGCCAACCTGCCGGAGCATCCGGAATCGGTGCCGATCAACATGTTGGTGAAAGTTGCCGGCACGCCGCTGGAAAATGCTGAAGACGTCGACCCGTTCGACTTCATCCGCATGCTCGCCGTGGCGCGCATTCTCATGCCGCAATCCCACGTACGCCTGTCCGCCGGCCGCGAAGCGATGAACGAGCAGATGCAGGCCTTGGCCTTCTTCGCCGGCGCCAACTCGATTTTCTACGGCGACAAACTGCTGACCACCGCCAACCCGCAGGCGGACAAGGACATGCAGTTGTTCGCGCGTCTGGGCATTCAGCCGGAAGCACGTGAAGAACATTCCGATGAGGTTCACCAGGCCGCAATCGAACAGGCGCTGGTGGAGCAGAAGAGCAGTGAGCAGTTCTACAACGCCGCAGTGTAAAAAGCTGCGCGGATTCCTCTGAAGGAATGCAAAACCCCTGTGGGAGCGAGCTTGCTCGCGAAAGCGGTGCCTCAGTCGACATTGATGTTGGATGTGAAGGCCTATTCGCGAGCAGGCTCGCTCCCACAAGGGATCTGTGTCACTTGAAAGTCGAGGCCTGCATGTCTTTCGATCTCGCCGCACGCCTTGCTGCCCGTCGTGCCGAAAATCTCTATCGCCAGCGACCGCTGCTTGAGTCCCCGCAGGGGCCTGAAGTGGTGGTCGACGGCAAACCATTGCTCGCGTTCTGCAACAACGATTACCTGGGCTTGGCCAATCATCCGCAAGTGATCGAAGCCTGGCGCGCCGGTGCTGAACGCTGGGGAGTCGGTGGCGGTGCCTCGCATCTGGTGATTGGCCACAGCGGCCCGCACCACGCTCTGGAAGAAGCGCTGGCCGATCTCACCGGTCGACCGCGTGCATTGCTCTTTACCACCGGCTACATGGCTAATATCGGCGCGGTCACGGCGCTGGTCGGGCAGGGCGATACGGTGCTGGAAGATCGCCTCAATCACGCTTCGCTGCTGGACGCGGGTCTGTTGTCCGGCGCGCGTTTCAATCGTTATCTGCACAACGACGCGGTGAGCCTGGCCAAGCGCCTTGAGAAAGCCAGCGGCAATACGCTGGTGGTCACTGACGGTGTGTTCAGCATGGACGGCGACCTCGCTGACCTGCCGGCATTGGCTCGTGAAGCCAAGGCCAAAGGCGCGTGGTTGATGGTCGATGACGCTCATGGGTTCGGGCCGCTCGGTGCGAGCGGCGGCGGCATCGTCGAGCATTTCGGTTTGAGCCAGGAAGATGTGCCGGTACTAGTTGGCACCCTCGGTAAAGCGTTCGGCACGGCAGGGGCATTTGTTGCTGGCAATGAAGAGTTGATCGAAAGCCTTATCCAGTTCGCCCGTCCGTACATCTACACCACCAGCCAACCGCCGGCGCTGGCCTGCGCGACCCTGAAAAGTCTGGAGTTGCTACGCACTGAACACTGGCGCCGGGATCATCTGCAGACCTTGATCCGCCAGTTCCGCCAGGGCGCCGAGCAGATCGGTCTGGAGCTGATGGACAGCTTCACGCCGATCCAGCCGATCATGATTGGCGATGCCGGGCGCGCGGTACGTCTTTCGCTGATGTTGCGCGAGCGTGGGCTGATGGTCACCGCCATCCGCCCACCGACCGTGCCCGCCGGCAGCGCGCGCTTGCGCGTGACCCTGACCGCCGCCCACAGCGAGGCGCAGGTGCAGCTATTGTTAGACGGACTGGCCGATTGCTTTGCCCAACTGTCGTCGGAGCCAAGCCATGCGTGATCGCCTGATTCTGCTGCCCGGCTGGGGCCTCGGTGTGTCGCCGATGGAGCCTCTGGCCGCCGCTTTGCAAGGGCTCGACGAGCATCTGAAAGTGGAAATCGAGCCGCTGCCGGAGCTGGATTCCAGTGACCTGCAAGACTGGCTCGATGAACTCGATGAACGCATTCCACAAGACGTCTGGCTCGGTGGCTGGTCGCTGGGTGGCATGCTCGCGTCCGAATTGGCGGCGCGCCGTGGCGAGCGCTGCTGCGGTTTACTGACTCTGGCGAGCAACCCTTCCTTCGTTGCCCATGAACAGTGGCCGACCGCGATGCCCGGCGAGACCTTCGATGCATTTCTCGCCGGTTGCCAGGCCGATCCCCGGCTGACCCTCAAACGCTTTTCGCTGCTCTGTGCTCAAGGTGCACAAGATGCGCGCGGCTTGTCGCGGTTGATGCTCGGCGGCGCACCGCACACGGCGCCGTCGGCGTTGATGGCGGGCCTGGAATTGCTCGCGCAACTGGACACCCGCGAAGCACTGCAAGCATTTCGCGGCCCGCAATTTCATCTGTTCGCCGGACAGGACGCTCTCGTTCCGGCGGAAGCGGCGGGGGCGTTGTTCGTCCTGTTGCCGGATATCGAAATCGGTCTGATCGAACAGGCCAGCCATGCCTTTCTTCTGGAAGACCCCCACGGACTGGCGGGCGCTATCCAGGCTTTTCTACATGAGTGCGGTGATGACTGATTTGTCTCTTGTGCTGCCCGGCGGCTTGCCTGACAAACGTCAGGTCGCGGCCTCTTTTTCCCGCGCTGCGGCCAGTTACGACAGCGTCGCCGAGTTGCAACGTGATGTCGGTACACAATTGCTGCAGCGCTTGCCGGCGGATTTTTCACCGTCGCGCTGGCTGGATCTGGGCTGTGGCACCGGTTATTTCACCCGGGCACTGGCCGCGCATTTTGCCGAGGGCCATGGTCTGGCGCTGGACATTGCCGAGGGCATGCTCGATCACGCGCGGCCGTTGGGCGGCGCTGATTACTTCATTGCTGGCGATGCGGAGCGTCTGCCGTTGCAGGACTCGACTTGCGACTTGATCTTTTCCAGCCTGGCGGTGCAATGGTGCGCGGACTTCGATGCGGTGCTCAGCGAAGCCTTTCGCGTACTGAAACCGGGTGGGATTTTTGCGTTTGCTAGTCTTTGTGTAGGGACGCTGTTCGAGTTGCGCGACAGTTGGCGGCAGGTCGACGGGATGGTGCACGTCAACCGCTTCCGCGAGTTCACCCGTTATGAGCAACTGTGTACGGCCAGTGGCTTGCGTACGTTGAGCCTGGAGAATCAGCCTCACGTGCTGCATTACCCCGATGTGCGCAGCCTGACCCATGAATTGAAGGCCTTGGGTGCGCACAATCTGAATCCCGGACGGCCCGGTGGTTTGACCGGACGAGCGCGGATTCTCGGGCTGGTGGAAGCTTACGAGCAGTTCCGTGAAGCGTCGGGATTGCCGGCGACTTATCAGGTGGTCTACGCCGTGTTGGAGAAACCCGTATGAGCGCAGCCTATTTCATCACTGGAACGGACACTGACGTCGGCAAGACCACCGTGGCTGCCGGGTTGCTGCATGCGGCGCGGTCAGCGGGCTTGAGTACCGCAGCGGGCAAACCGGTGGCCTCAGGGTGCGAAGTGACGCCGAAGGGGCTGCGCAATTCCGATGCGTTGGCGCTGTTGGCCGAATGTTCGCTGCCGCTGACTTATCAACAGGTCAATCCCGTGGCGTTCGAGCCTGCGATCGCTCCACACCTGGCAGCGCGTGAGGCCGGAGTAGCGTTGACCGTGCAATCGTTGCTGGCGCCGATGCGCGAGATTCTGGCGATGAACGCCGATTTCACCTTGATCGAGGGCGCGGGTGGCTGGCGGGTGGCGTTGGCGGATCAGGACAATCTGTCGGATCTGGCGATTGCGTTGAAGCTGCCGGTGATTCTGGTGGTGGGTGTGCGGCTGGGGTGCATCAGTCATGCCTTGCTGACGGCCGAGGCGATTGCCCGTGATGGCCTGCAACTGGCCGGGTGGGTGGCGAATATCATCGATCCGAAGACTTCGCGGCTTGAGGAGAACCTCGCCACATTGGCCGAGCGAATTCCGGCGCCATGCCTTGGGCGCGTGCCGAAACTCAAGAGCTTGAGTGCCGAAGCGGTAGCGGATCATTTGCAACTGGATCTGCTCGACTAAGCTTTTCTCTATGGGCAGGCACTGTGCCATTAGTGTTTTTGACGGGTGTTTTTCTGGCGCCTCTGGTTCAATGGCGCCATTGATCCTTCCCAAGGATGAGAACTGTTATGGAAATCTCCGGTAACACAGCTTTTTATGCAGGTCTGAGCTCGATTCAGAGCGGGCAGAACCGCGTTGATCAGGCCGCCAGCCAGATTGCCAACAACACCATTGAGCGTTCGGTCACGAGCCAGTCTTCGGAAGCGCAGGTCGATCGTCTGCGTGGCGTTGATCGCAGCCAGCAAATGGACCTGGGCAGCGACATGGTGCAAATGGCCCAAGGCAAATTTCAGGTGGAGCTGGGCGTAAAAGTCGCCAAAGCTTCCGACGAAATGCTCGGTACGATCATCGACACCTTCGCCTGATTTTTCGCCATCTACACCCTGAACGCCGCGCTTTGTCGCGGCGTTTTTCGTTGTAAGTCCTTCTCCCTCAACTAATCTTTTTTCAGCACCCGTGACTCGATCGAGCGCATGGCGGTTTGCTGTGTCCGGCGTTTGAAAGATGCGATGACGAACGGCAAAAGATCGACGCTTGACAAGATTTCGGCGTAAACGTATGTTTCAAACAACTGTTTGACCGTCACAACAAATCAACACGGTCGTTCATTCCCGGTTACATCAGCAGAGGTTTATCGCTATGCCTGACTACAAGGCCCCCTTGCGTGATATTCGCTTCGTTCGTGACGAACTGCTCGGCTACGAAGCGCACTATCAGAGCCTTCCGGCTTGCGCAGACGCAACTCCAGACATGGTTGACGCCATTCTCGAAGAAGGCGCCAAGTTTTGTGAGCAGGTACTGGCGCCGCTGAACCGCGTGGGCGACCTCGAAGGTTGCACCTGGAGCGAGTCCGGCGTGAAAACCCCGACCGGCTTCAAAGAGGCTTACAAGCAATTCGTCGAAGGCGGCTGGCCAAGCCTCGCTCACGACGTTGCGCACGGCGGCCAAGGCTTGCCGGAGTCGCTGGGTCTGGCAGTGAGCGAGATGGTTGGCGAAGCCAACTGGTCGTGGGGCATGTACCCAGGCCTGTCGCACGGTGCGATGAACACCATCTCCGAGCACGGCACCCCTGAGCAGCAAGAAGCCTATCTGACCAAACTGGTTTCCGGCGAATGGACCGGCACCATGTGCCTGACCGAACCGCACTGCGGCACCGACCTGGGCATGCTGCGCACCAAGGCCGAACCTCAGGCCGATGGCTCTTACAAAGTTTCCGGCACCAAGATCTTCATCTCGGCCGGTGAACACGACATGGCCGACAACATCGTCCACATCGTACTGGCCCGCCTGCCGGATGCACCGGCCGGCACCAAAGGCATCTCGCTGTTCATCGTTCCAAAGTTCATGCCCAATGCTGATGGCACCGTCGGTGCACGCAACGCAGTGAGTTGCGGTTCGCTGGAACACAAGATGGGCATCCACGGCAACGCCACTTGCGTGATGAACTTCGACGGCGCCACCGGTTACCTGATTGGCCCGGCGAACAAAGGCCTGAACTGCATGTTCACCTTTATGAACACCGCTCGCCTGGGTACCGCGCTGCAAGGTCTGGCCCACGCCGAAATCGGTTTCCAGGGCGGTCTGAAATACGCTCGCGACCGTCTGCAAATGCGCTCCCTGACTGGCCCGAAAGCGCCGGACAAAGCCGCTGACCCGATCATCGTGCACCCTGACGTACGCCGCATGCTGTTGACCATGAAGGCTTTCGCCGAAGGCAACCGTGCGATGGTGTACTTCACCGCCAAACAGGTCGACATCGTCAAATACGGCGTCGATGAAGAAGAGAAAAAGAAAGCCGACGCATTGCTGGCCTTCATGACCCCGATCGCCAAGGCGTTCATGACCGAAGTCGGTTTTGAATCCGCCAACCACGGCGTACAGATCTACGGCGGCCACGGCTTCATCGCCGAGTGGGGCATGGAGCAGAACGTTCGCGACAGCCGCATTTCGATGCTGTACGAAGGCACCACCGGTATCCAGGCACTCGATCTGCTAGGCCGTAAAGTGCTGATGACGCAAGGCGAGGCCCTGAAAGGCTTCACCAAGATCGTCCACAAGTTCTGCCAGAACAACGAAGGCAACGAAGCCGTTGCAGAGTTCGTCGCACCGTTGGCGGCAATCAACAAGGAATGGGGCGAGCTGACCATGAAGGTCGGTATGGCTGCCATGAAAGATCGCGAAGAAGTCGGCGCGGCCTCCGTGGACTACCTGATGTACTCCGGTTATGCCTGCCTGGCTTACTTCTGGGCCGACATGGCGCGTGTAGCAGCCGAGAAGCTGGCAGAAGGCAGTGGCGACGCGGCGTTCTACACCGCCAAGCTGCAAACCGCGCGCTTCTACTTCCAGCGCATCCTGCCACGCACCCGTACTCACGTGGCCACCATGCTGTCGGGCGCCAACAACCTGATGGACATGAAAGAAGAAGACTTCGCACTGGGCTACTAAGCCTTAACGCGGTCTTTTGAAAAACCGCTGCTCTTTCGGGGGCAGCGGTTTTTTTTGCGCTGGATTTACCCCCAACACTGGGGACGTTTCCCCAGCAGAAACGGTGAGCTGACAGCGCGCAGCCCGAGCGTTTATTGATTCAAAATGTATCTCGGAAGGGTGGCCAATTAATTGCACTGCGCAGATTAACCGGCGCTCACGAGAAATCCTGTCCTGTTTCACGACGCCTCTCGCCCGGCGAACTCATAACAACAACGTCAGGGTGAAGCATATGAACATCTGTCGACTTGTCGGGTTAACCCTCACGCTAAGTGCCTGCGGCGCCATGGCGGCTGATCCTGTGGAAGTGGATCCGCCGGTGCCGCAAGTGCCGAGCCTGCAATCACTGCGAGGCATGGTTCCGCCCGATCCCTCAGGAACCGAGGGTGGCCGTAAAGTCGACCTGATGACCGACTACGTGCTCAACCGGTCCGCCGCAATCCTGCTGGGCAAAGCGCTGTTCTGGGACATGGAAGTCGGCAGCGACGGCGCCACGGCGTGTGCGTCCTGCCATTACCACGCCGGCGTCGATCACCGCATCACCAACCAGCTCAACCCCGGCCAGGCGCACACCAATGCCAACGTCGCTTCGATCTTCAACAAACCCTTTGTAGCGTCGGATATTCCCGGCGATGTGGCGTCCTACGCGACGCTGTCCGGCGGCAAGGGCGGGCCGAACTACACACTGAAGAAAAACGACTTTCCGACCCATGTGCTGAGTAATCCACTGGAGCGCAACTCGCCGATTGTTTACTCGACGGACGACGTGATCGGCTCCCAAGGCGTGTTCGACGCCAATTTCGTCAAACCCAACCAGCCACGTTTCGACAAATGCACCCAGCAGCCTGACGGCATCTTCCAGGTCGGCGGCATCAACGTGCGCCGCAGCACCGGGCGCAACGCGCCGTCGGTGATCAACGCAGCGTTCAATGTGCGCAACTTTTGGGACGGACGGGCGAATAACGTGTTTAACGGCTTCTCGCCGTTCGGCAATCGCGACCCTGATGCGGCGATTTACGTGACCAGCGAGCGCAGCACCGTGGCAAGCAAAGTCCGGCTGGCGCTTAACGATGCTTCTGCGGCGTCGCAAGCAGTAGGTCCGCCCGGGAGCGGGGTGGAAATGTCCTGCGGTGGCCGCACTTTCGCCGACATCGGCCGGCGCATGCTTGATCAGTTGATGCTCAAGCAACAGCGGATTTCTTCCAACGACTCCGTGCTCGCTTCGGTATCCGGCGCGCGGCGTCCGACTTATCGCGAATTGATCAAAAATGCCTTCCAGCCACGCCTGTGGAACGCCACACAAAATGTGCTGGTGGGCGGTGCACCGTATACACAGATGGAAGCCAACTTCCCGCTGTTCTTCGGGTTGGCGATTCAGATGTACGAATCCACCCTGATCTCTGACCAGGCGCCGATTGATGCTTATCTGCAAGGCGATTCAACCGCGATGAACGCGCAGCAGGTTCAGGGCATGAATCTGTTCCTCGGCAAGGGCAAATGCGTCAATTGCCACGGCGGCGCGGAGCTGACCAACGCGGCCAGCCGCCTGCTGATGCACCCGCGTGAACGCATCGAACGCATGGTCATGGCCGATAACCTGATCACCCTTTACGACAACGGTTTCTACAACACCGGTGTGCGTCCGACCTCAGAAGACCTGGCGCTCGGTGGCTCGGATGCCTGGGGTAACCCATGGTCGTTCAGCCGCCAGTACAACAAGCTGTTGCAAGGCGGCAGCATCCCCGATCCGCTGGACGTCGATGTCTGCACCTTCGAGGCGCCGCTGAGCGCAGCGATTCCGTGCGACGCCACGCTCAAGCCCAACGTCAACTTCCGTGATTCGGTCGACGGCGCCTTCAAGACGCCGACCTTGCGCAACATCGCGCTGACCGGGCCGTACTTCCACAACGGCAGCCGCGCCACGCTTAAACAGGTGATGGAGTTCTACAACCGTGGCGGCGACCGTCGTGGCGAAGACGCCAACAACACCAGCGGTTTCGAGCATCCTTCGGCGAATCAGCACAACACCTCAAATCTCGATCCGGACATGACCAATCTCAACCTGACGCCGGATGAGATCGACGCACTGGTGAAATTCATGGAAGTCGGCCTGACCGATCCGCGCGTGGCCTGGGAGCGGGCGCCGTTCGATCATCCGTCGCTGGTTCTTCCGCAGGGCGAGATCGGCGATGAAAACGCCGTGACCCAGCGGCCGGCCAGTCCGAAAGTCACCACCCGGCAAGCGACCGACGCTTTGTTCTCGCTCAAGCCATACGGGGCCGAGGGCCGGAGTTCGGCGGAGGGGCCATTACTGCCGTTCTACAACGATCTGTGAGGGATATTTTCAAGCCTGGCCATCAGTGATGGTGGCCAGCACGGCAAATCGGGCAAAAAACTTGGCAAATCGCTCAGATAGTCAGGTTTTCTGCCGTTAAAGAGACTGCGTGTGATCTGGATCACATTGTGTGTGCTTAACTGCACGCATTGCAGGCACAATGCCATCTCTTTGCTATGACGGGTCGGAGCTTTACCCTTGCCGCGTTCTTCCGCTGTACGTTTCAGTCATTTCCTGCCATCACTGCTGTTGTTACTAGCGGGGTTGGCGGCTGCGTACGTCAAAGACCTCAGCGTGTTCTTCACTTCGCTGTTCAACGTGTTGCCGACGTTGGTGCTGTTGCTGGGCGGCGCGTATTGCGCGGTTTATCGCCGTCAGCGCGAGCTGTTTCTGATGCTCACGGTGTACATCGCCTACTTTCTGCTCGACACCCAGACCGACTATTACCGCGACAACGGCAAGGTCCGCGAAGACGCTGCGGTGGTCTTCCACCTCGTCTGCCTGCTGTTGCCGTTGTTGTTCGGCTTGTTCGCCGCATGGCAGGAACGTACACACCTATTCCAGGACATGGTCGCGCGTTTCGCCGTGTTACTGGCCTTTGGCAGCGTGGCATTGGGGCTTGAGCAAAGTTATCCCCAGGCATTGCTGATGTGGCTCTCGGAAATTCGCTGGCCGGCGCTGCACGGCGCGTGGATGAGTTTGATCCAGCTCTCGTATCCAGTGTTCATCTCGGCGTTCCTGCTATTGGCCTGGCAATACTGGCGCAATCCACGTCCGCTGCATGCGGCGCAATTGGTTGGCCTGCTCGGCGTGTTCTGGATGCTGCCGAAAACCTTCATCCTGCCGTTTACCCTGAACATCATGTGCAGTCAGGTGATGTTGATGATCGCCGCCGCGGTTGCGCACGAGGCTTATCAGATGGCCTTCCGCGACGAACTCACCGGTCTGCCGGGCCGTCGCGCGCTCAACGAACGCATGCAGCGCTTGGGTCGCAACTATGTATTGGCGATGAGCGACGTCGATCACTTCAAGAAATTCAACGACACCCACGGCCACGATGTTGGTGACCAGGTTTTGCGTCTGGTCGCCAGCAAACTGTCGAAAATCAGCGGTGGCGGTAGGGCGTATCGTTATGGCGGTGAGGAATTCGCCCTGGTGTTCGCAGGCAAAACCCTTGAGGAGTGCATGCCGCACCTTGAGGTGATCCGCGAGTCGATAGCTTCTTACAACATTCAACTGCGCAATCAGGAAAACCGTCCGCAGGATGATCAGCAAGGTCGGCAGCGCCGCGCCGGCTCTGGTGCTTCCAGTGTTTCGGTCACGGTCAGCATCGGTGTTGCTGAACGAGTGGAGCAGCGCAACCCGGAACAAGTGCTGAAGTCCGCCGACGAGGCGCTCTATGCCGCAAAAGGCGCGGGGCGTAACTGCGTGATGGCATACGGACAAAACCGCCGTGGCGCGGTGCGCATGGACACGGCCGCAGGTTGAGTGATGACGGCGCATTCAGCGTCTGCACAATGATTGTGGGGTGTGGTGGCCGGCAGTAGGTTGGAGAAATCTGCTGACGGAGAAGCCACCATGCCTGAGTACAAAGCTCCCTTGCGCGACATGCGCTTTCTGATCGATCACGTCTTCGACTTCCACAGCAATTACGCCGCCCTTGGCGCGCACGACGCCAGCCCGGACATGATCAACGCGATCCTCGAAGAGGGCGCGAAGTTCTGTGAGAACGTTCTGGCGCCGCTCAATCGCAGCGGTGATGAAGAGGGCTGCCATTTCGACAACGGCGTGGTGACAACGCCTGCAGGCTTCAAGCAAGCCTTCGCACAATACGTGGAAGGCGGCTGGCACGGTCTGGCGGCGGATCCGGCTTACGGCGGCCAGGGTTTGCCGAGCTCGCTTGGGCTGGTGATCAGCGAGATGGTCGGCTCCAGCAACACTTCCTGGGGCATGTACCCAGGCCTGACCCACGGCGCGATGTCGGCGATCCATGCCCATGGCAGCGCCGAGCAGAAAGACACCTACCTGAGCAAACTCACCGCCGGGCAATGGACCGGCACCATGTGCCTGACAGAAGCCCATTGCGGCACCGACCTGGGGATCATCAAGACCCGCGCTGTGCCTCAGGCTGATGGTAGTTACGCGGTCACCGGCAGCAAGATTTTCATCTCTGCCGGCGAGCACGACATGAGCGACAACATCATCCATCTGGTGTTGGCCAAATTGCCCGACGCTCCAGCCGGGACCAAAGGGATTTCGCTGTTTATCGTGCCGAAATTCTTGCCGGATACGGCGGGTGAAGCGGGCGAGCGCAACGGTGTTTCCTGTGGTTCGATCGAACACAAGATGGGTATCAAGGCTTCAGCCACTTGTGTGCTGAACTTCGATAGCGCCAAGGGCTATCTGATCGGTGAGCCGAACAAGGGCCTGAACTGCATGTTCACCATGATGAACCACGCGCGGCTAGGCACCGGCATGCAGGGTTTGTGTCTGGGCGAAGCAAGCTTCCAGGGCGCGATCAAATACGCCAACGACCGCTTGCAGATGCGCGCGCTGACCGGCGCCAAAGCCCCGGATAAACCTGCAGACCCGATCATTGTCCACCCGGACGTGCGGCGCATGCTGCTGACCATGAAAGCCTTTAACGAAGGCAATCGGGCGCTGACCTACTTCACCGCGCAGTTGCTCGATGTCGCGCATCTGGGCAGCGATGCCGAGGCGCGTCAGGAGGCCGAAGACTTGTTGGCGTTTCTCACGCCGATCTGCAAGGCCTTCATGACCGACACTGGCCTGGAGGTGACCAACCACGGCATGCAGGTGTTCGGCGGCCACGGTTTCATTCGCGAATGGGGCATGGAGCAACTGGTGCGCGATTGCCGGATTGCACCGATCTATGAAGGCACCAACGGCATTCAGGCGCTGGACCTGCTCGGACGCAAGGTGCTGGGCAGTCAGGGCAAGTTGCTGCGCGGTTTCACCAAAATCGTCCATAAGTTCTGCTCAGCCAACGCTGAGCACCCGCAGCTGGGCGGTTTCGTTGCGCAGCTCAATGAGCTGAACCAGCAGTGGGGCGACCTGACGATGAAGGTCGGCATGGCGGCGATGAAGAACCCGGATGAAGTGGGCGCGGCGTCGGTGGATTACCTGATGTACAGCGGTTACATCATCCTTGGCTATCTGTGGTTGCGCATGGGCCTGGTGGCGCAGGCGCAACTGGAGGCGGGCGAGGGCGAGAGGGATTACCTGCGCGGGAAATTGGCGACGTGCGAGTTTTACTTCAAGCGCTTGTTGCCGCGTACGGCGGCGCATCGTGCGGCGATCGAGGCGGGCAGTGATTGCTTGATGAAGTTGCCGGCTGAAATGTTTGCGCTTTAAGGAAGATCAAAAGATCGCAGCCTGCGGCAGCTCCTTGGGACCGAGTTTTATCTGGAGCTGCCGCAGGCTGCGATTTTTTGTGGTGACTAAAAATAACAAATCGGTCACCGGTTGACCCTATGTGTCGCAAAAGTTGTTGAGGTACACTCGGGCTCAGAAAACATCATTCCACGAATCACCTGTTTAGATCTTGCGAGGTTTGCCATGGCTGACTACAAAGCGCCGCTGCGCGATATGCGCTTCGTCCTCAATGAAGTGTTCGAGGTCGCCAAACTCTGGGCCGAACTGCCGGCACTGGCCGAGACCGTCGACGCCGAAACCGTTGAAGCCATTCTCGAAGAGGCCGGCAAAGTCACCAGCAAAAGCATCGCACCTCTGAGCCGCGCTGCCGACGAAGAAGGCTGCCACTGGAAGGACGGTGCCGTCACCACGCCGGCCGGTTTCCCACAGGCTTATCAGACGTACGCTGAAGGCGGCTGGGTTGGCGTCGGTGGCGATCCGCAATACGGCGGCATGGGCATGCCCAAAGCCGTGTCGGCGCAAGTCGAAGAAATGGTCAACTCCGCCAGCCTGTCCTTCGGTCTGTACCCGATGCTGACCGCCGGCGCCTGCCTGTCGATCAACGCTCACGCCAGCGAAGAGCTGAAAGCCGCGTACCTGCCGAACATGTACGCTGGCGTCTGGGCCGGCTCGATGTGCCTGACCGAGCCGCACGCCGGCACCGACCTGGGGATTATTCGCACCAAGGCCGAGCCTCAGGCCGACGGCTCCTACAAAGTCAGCGGCACCAAGATCTTCATCACTGGCGGCGAACACGACCTCACCGAAAACATCATTCACCTGGTGCTGGCCAAGCTGCCGGACGCCCCGGCCGGTCCTAAAGGCATCTCGCTGTTCCTCGTGCCGAAGTTCATGGTCAACGCCGACGGCAGCCTCGGCGCGCGCAACCCGGCGAACTGCGGTTCGATCGAACACAAAATGGGCATCCAGGCGTCCGCGACCTGTGTGATGAACTTCGATGAAGCCGTGGGCTATCTGGTCGGTGAGCCGAACAAAGGTCTGGCCGCGATGTTCACCATGATGAACTACGAGCGTTTGGGCGTCGGCATCCAAGGTCTGGCCACCGGCGAGCGCTCCTATCAGAACGCCGTCGAATACGCCCGCGACCGTCTGCAAAGCCGTTCGCCGACTGGCGCGCAGAACAAAGAAAAAGTCGCTGACCCGATCATCGTCCATCCGGACGTGCGGCGCATGTTGCTGACCATGAAAGCCTCGAACGAGGGCGGCCGTGCGTTCTCCACCTACGTAGCGATGCAGCTCGACACCGCCAAGTTCAGCGAAGACGCCACCACCCGCAAACGTGCGGAAGATCTGGTCGCGTTGCTGACGCCGGTGGCCAAGGCATTCCTCACCGACCTGGGTCTGGAAACCACCGTGCACGGCCAGCAGATTTTCGGCGGCCACGGCTACATCCGCGAGTGGGGTCAGGAGCAACTGGTACGTGACGTGCGCATCACCCAGATCTATGAAGGCACCAACGGCATTCAGGCGCTGGACCTGGTCGGGCGCAAGATCGTCGGCAGCGGTGGCGCTTTCTACAAGCTGTTCGCTGACGAGATCCGCCATTTCACCGCGACGGCCAGCGCCGATCTGGGTGAATTCACCAAGCCGCTGAACGATGCCGTCGACACTCTCGACGAGCTGACCTCGTGGCTGCTGGACCGGGCGAAAACCAATCCGAACGAAATCGGCGCGGCTTCGGTCGAATATTTGCAAGCATTCGGATACACAGCGTACGCCTACATGTGGGCATTGATGGCCAAAGCTTCGCTGGGCAAAGAAGCGCAAGACGATTTCTATGCCAGCAAACTGGGCACCGCGCGCTTCTACTTCGCCCGTTTGCTGCCGCGTATCCACTCGTTGAGTGCGTCGGTGAAGGCCGGTAGCGAGTCGCTGTTCCTGCTGGATGCGGCGCAATTCTGATGCGATGACGTCATGTAAGCATTCTCTTACATGACGTGCTGCTGTTCTCCCATATGCGTAGATTGGATCCACGGCTAATCTACATTTCATGGACGTCGCGCAGGAAGCGCAAAGCAACAACACGGACACGTAGGATTCTGCCAGGGTGGCGGAGTGAAATGGATGTCAGGGAAACAGTCTGCAAAGCCCCGCTTCGGCGGGGTTTTCTTTTGCCTGAAGAAAAGTGCTCAGACCAGAGGATCTCTCTCTGGCCGCACTTCACGCTCCATCACTTCCTCCAGCAATGTCTGCAATAGCGCCAAAGGTGCCTGCTGGCGCTGCACATCGCGACAGACCAACCCAACTTTCAGCGGCACGCGCGGTTCGCTCAGCGGTTTCCAGAGCAGATCCTGATCGTCGTACTCCTTTTGCGAACGCCCCGGCAGCACCGTCGCCAGTTTGGTGTGCGGCAGACTGTCGAGTATCCCCACCATATTGTTCAGTTCGGCCTGCACCTGCGGGCGTCGTCCGAGGTTGGTCAGTTGCGCCTGCCAGATCTGGCGGATCTGAAACTCTTCGCCCAGCAGCAACATCGGCAGTTCAGCCGCCTGGCGCATCGAAACTTTCTTGAATTCACGCAGCGGATGATCCGCCGGGATAACCAGCGTCAGCTCATCTTCGTAGAGCATCACGCCGTGCAGGCCGGGTTGGCGCGGCGGCAGGTAACTGATGCCGATGTCCAAAGAGCCGTTGAGCAGCCGCCGCTCGATCTCAAGTCCGGTCAATTCATAGATCTGCACCACCAGATGTGGCTGTGCCTTGCGCACCCGCTCAAGCATTTGCGGAACGAGACTGGTGTGAACCGTTTGCAGCACGCCGATTGCCAGCGTGCGCAAGGCCTGGCCCTTGAAGTTGCCCAATGCCTCACGCGCCCGCTGCAATCCGTCGAGCAGCGGCAAGGCGTGGTTGTACAACGTGTGCGCGGCGAGGGTTGGCAGCAGACGCTTGCTGCTGCGCTCGAACAGGGTAACGTCGAGGTTCTGTTCGAGCTGGCGGATCTGCTGCGACAGTGCCGGTTGCGAGATCGACAGGCGTTCGGCGGCGCGACCGACATGGCCTTCTTCGTAGACCGCGACGAAATAACGCAGTTGTTTGAAATCCATAAGTAATGCTTATCGAAAATGCTGGTAAATCGAAATGGCCTGCAGGCCTCAGTGAGCCTAGTCTAACCGCATTCACAAGGCTTACAGGGCCAGAAAGCGCGATGAATAGCGTTCGCTTCGACAGTGTTTGCATAGGCAGTTCAAAACACCTTAAACGCGGTGTTTTTCAATGAATCTGTTCAGTTTGCGGCGCCAGACGCCGAGTCTTGATGACCTCGCCTTTGAGGTTGATCCTTCTGATATCAACGAAAATCTGAGCACCGAACGCCTGATGCCCAGCGTCGAACGGCCGCAACAGGTGTTCGTTCGTGGTCAGGGTTCCTGGTTGTGGGACAGCAACGATCGTGCGTACCTCGACTTTTCCCAGGCCGGTGGCGCGAATAGTCTTGGTCACAGTCCTTCGGCATTGGTCAAAGCCATCAGCAGTCAGGCGCAGGCACTGATCAATCCCGGCTTCAATCTGCACAATCGCGGCATGCTCAGCCTCGCCGAACGTCTGTGCGCCAGCACCGGTAGCGATCAGGCCTATCTACTCAACAGCGGCAGCGAAGCCTGTGAAGCGGCGATCAAACTCGCGCGCAAGTGGGGCCAACTGCGTCGTGGCGGCGCCTCGCGAATCATTGTCGCGAAGCAGGGTTGCCATGGCCGCAGTCTGGCGACGATTTCTGCCTCCGACAGCTGCAACCTGCACAACCGTTTCGCGCCGTTGCTGCCGGGTTTCGATCTGGTGCCGTTCAACGACTTGCCGGCCCTGCACGCGGCGGTCGATGCGCAAACCGTGGCGATCATGCTTGAACCGATCCAGAGCGATGCGGGGGTGGTGCCGGCGACCGGGCATTATCTAAAAGGTGTTGAACGTCTGTGCCGAGAGCTGGGCATTCTGCTGATCCTCGACGAAGTACAAACCGGCATCGGTCGCTGCGGCACCTTGCTTGCCGAACAGTCCTATGGCGTACGCGCCGATATCGTCGTGCTCGGCAAAGGCCTTGGCGGCGGTGTGCCCTTGGCGGCGCTGCTGGCGCGAGGCAAGGCGTGTTGTTTCGACGCGGGTGAACTGGGCGGCACGCATCACGGCAATGCGCTGATGACAGCGGCTGGTCTCGTGGTGCTCGACAGCGTGTACGACTGCAGCTTCCTGCAGCAGGTCAACGATAATGGCCAGCATCTGCGCGAAGGCCTGGCCCGATTGGCGCACCGCTACGACAACGGCGAATTGCGCGGCCAAGGCCTGTTCTATGGTCTGACCCTGTCGGACGATTCCGCCGATGCTGTGGTCCATGCAGCCCAGCACGAAGGCCTGCTGCTCAACGCCCCGCAAGCCAACTGTTTGCGCTTCACCCCGGCGCTCACTGTCAGCAAAACCAACATCGACGAAATGCTCCTGCGCCTGGGCCGCGCGTTCTCGCGAGTGCGCACCGCGCAACTGCAATGCCGTAAAGGGATTGCCGTCTGAGCTGAACTTTCCTACCCGATTTCCAGAACCGTCTCGCGGTATAACGCACGCCCCACGCCTGATTCTTTTGGCGTGGGGCGTTTTTTTGTGAGGTGATGGCGATCAAATGGCAGTTGCACTGAACCCTGACGAACGGCGCAGGTCGATTAGCTTGTATGGCTCATGTGAGCCAACCCCCATTCAGGAGCTGACCCATGGACTTCATTCGCATCATCATCGCCATTCTGTTGCCGCCACTGGGTGTGTTTCTGCAGGTCGGGTTTGGCGGGGCGTTCTGGTTGAACATTCTGCTGACGTTGTGCGGGTATATTCCGGGGATCGTGCATGCGGTGTACATCATCGCCAAGCGTTGAGTACTGCTGCGCCAAGTAGATAGCTTTCGCGAGCAGGCTCGCTCCCACAGGGGATTTGTGAACAACACAGATCCAATGTGGGAGCGAGCCTGCTCGCGAATGGGGCAATTCGGTTTTGAACGGGGCGCGGTGCTCAGTCCGCCAATCCCATCACCCGCCGATAGAACTTCCACTCCTGCTCCAGCGCATGCGCCTGATTGGCCGCGCGGCGGAAGCCGTGGCGTTCGTCGGGGTAGTAATGCGCTTCGACGGGGATGTCGTTCTGCTCCAGCGCCGTGACCATGTCGCGGGTCTGTTGTGGCACGACCACGGCATCCAGCTCACCCTGAAAGAAAATCACCGGTACGCGGATATTGTTTGCGTGCAACAACGGCGTGCGGGCGGCGTAGCGTTCGGCGTCTTGCTCGGGATCGCCGATCAGCCAGTCCAGATAATCACCTTCAAATTTGTGCGTAGCCCGAGCCAATGCAACCGGATCGCTGACGCCGTACAAACTCGCTCCAGCGCGGAAGACTTGCTTGAACGCCAGCGCACATAACGTGGTGTAGCCACCTGCGCTGCCGCCACGAATGAATGCGCGATCACCGTCGATCAAATCCTGGCCGGTGAGATAACTCACCACCGCACAAGCATCCTCGACATCCACCTCACCCCAGCTCAGATGCAAGGCCTGCCGATATTCGCGGCCATACCCGCTGCTGCCGCGATAGTTGAGATCGGCCACGGCGAAGCCGCGTTGCGTCCAGTATTGAATGCGCGGGTCGAGCATCGGGTAGCAGGCCGATGTCGGGCCGCCGTGGATGAACACCACCAGCGGCGGGTTTGTCTCGCCGCTCATGGCCGGATAAAAGAACCCATGCGCTTCGCCCGAACCGCTTGGGTAGCACAGGGTTTGCGGACGGCTGATGCGCTCAGCAGGCAAGGGCGCTACGCCACCCACCAGCACGTTCACTTCTCGCGTGGTTCGATCAACGGCGATGACCGCCGAAGGACTGATCGGTGAGGCGGCGATGCAGTAGATAAATCGCTCATCCACAGCGAGATGACGGAAGCGGCTGTAGTCACCAGTGAAATCTTCGTCACCGAGCGTCAGGCGACCAAAACCACCTTCGCTCCAGCTCGCCAAAAACGCATTCTCAACAGGCAGCCAAGTGCAGCCGCCCAGTTGCCACGGTGCCGGCGCGTGATCGGCTTGCGCAGCAGGCAATGGCTCCAAACCGTCGGAAGTCTCAGCCCACGGCTGCCAGAATCCACCACGATCGGTCAGGCAATAAAGGCGATTGTCGGCATCGAATCGTGGTTGTTGGATGGACTCTTCAAACTCGGCGCCGGCAACGCATCGCGGCGAACCAAAAGCGCTATTGGTCGAACGCTCAGCCACCATCAACCGGGTCGACGTCCACGGCTGATGCGGCCGACTCCACTCGATCCAGGCCAAACGCTGGCCATCCACACTGATGATTGGTGCCGCATAAAAATCCGCGCCCTCAGCCAACAAATGTCGACGGCCATCAGCCAGATCAATCGCCACCAGCCGATGCTGATCCAGCTGTTCTTCAACTGCCAGAACCTGGCCGTAGGCAAAATGCACATCGCCGTAACGGCATTCGCCCGACGTCAGCGCCTCTGGCTCACCACCCAGCGTCTGGCGATACAACTGCTGATCCGCCTCAGCAACGAAAACCACCCCATCGGGTGTCAGACAAAACGCACCGCCGCCATATTCGTACACGCGACTGCGCACGCTAAAACCATTCGGCGTCAGACATTTCGCCAATCCATCGCGCCAATGCCAGATCCGGCAGGCGGCATCTTCAGGACGATATTCATTCCAGAACAGCCCATTGGCACCGAGCTGCAGTTCGGCAAAGTCCATCCCGGCAGCGACGGCTTGCGAGGCGCTGAAAGGCTCAGCCTTTGGCAATGAGGCGCGAGTTTCGTTCATTGCGGAAGGCCAGTTGTTCGATGGTTTGAGTGGCAGTCTCGGCTTCTTCGCGGGCCTTGAGAATCACGCCGTGATGTTCGGACTTGCTGCACACCGGGTCGGCATTGCTCGCATCACCGGTGAGCATGAACGCCTGACAGCGGCAGCCGCCGAAGTCTTTTTCTTTCTCGTCGCACGAACGGCACGGCTCGGGCATCCAGTCGTAACCACGGAAGCGGTTGAAGCCGAACGAGTCGTACCAGATGTGCTGCATGCTGTGATCGCGCACATTGGGAAATTGCACCGGCAGCTGTCGGGCGCCATGACAAGGCAGGGCGGTGCCGTCCGGTGTGACTGTCAGAAAAATACTGCCCCAGCCGTTCATGCAGGCCTTCGGGCGTTCTTCGTAGTAATCCGGGGTGACGAAAATCAGCTTGCACGGATGCCCTTCGGCTTCCAGCTTCGCGCGGTATTCGTTGGTGATGCGCTCGGCACGGACCAGTTGCTCTTTGGTCGGCAACAGACCGACACGATTGAGCTGTGCCCAACCGTAAAACTGGCAGGTGGCGAGCTCGACAAAATCCGCTTCGAGCGCAATGCACAGCTCGATGATGCGGTCGATCTTGTCGATGTTGTGCCGGTGGGTGACGAAGTTCAGCACCATCGGATAGCCGTGGGCCTTCACCGCGCGGGCCATTTCCAGCTTCTGCGCGAAGGCTTTTTTCGAGCCGGCGAGCAGATTGTTCACTTGCTCGTCACTGGCCTGAAAACTGATCTGGATGTGATCCAGGCCAGCCTTCTTGAAGTCGCTGATTTTCTGCTCGGTCAGGCCGATGCCGGAGGTGATCAGGTTGGTGTAGAAACCCAACTGCCGCGCTTCATGAATCAGCTCGGCGAGATCCTGACGCACCAGCGGCTCGCCTCCGGAAAAGCCCAGTTGCGCCGCGCCCATCTCCCGCGCTTCGCGGAACACTTTGATCCACTGTTCGGTGCTCAGCTCTTTGCCCTGCTCGGCGAAATCCAGCGGATTGGAGCAGTACGGGCATTGCAGCGGGCAGCGGTAGGTCAGCTCGGCGAGCAGCCACAGCGGCAGGCCGACTTCAGGCTTGGGCGGCAGATCAGGCAAGTTCGATCCAGTGCTGCGCACGGGCAACCTCCATGAATTGCTCGATGTCGTCACCGAGCTCGGGCACGCCGGGGAACTGCTCATCGAGTTTGGCAATAATCGCCGCAACGTCGCGTTCGCCGTCGATCAAGCCGCCGATCAGCGCGGCGCTGTCGTTGAGTTTGATCATGCCTTCGGGGTAGAGCAGCACGTGACCTTTCTGCGCCGGCTCGTACTGGAAGCGGTAGCCGGGACGCCAGGTCGGGACTTTGCTGCGGTCGAAACTCATAAGGTGATTCCTTTATGCCAGACGCGTTGTTCGGTGACGCTGTGATACGGCGGGCGGTTCAGTTCGTAGGCCATGCTCATGGCATCGAGCATGCTCCAAAGAATGTCGAGTTTGAACTGGAGAATTTCCAGCATGCGTTCCTGGCCTTCGCGGGTCTTGTAGTGCTCAAGCGTGATCGCCAGACCATGCTCGACATCACGCCGGGCCTGACCGAGGCGGGTGCGGAAATATTCGTAACCGGCCGGGTCGATCCACGGGTAATGCTGCGGCCAGCTGTCGAGGCGCGACTGATGGATCTGCGGCGCGAACAGTTCAGTCAGCGAGCTGCTGGCGGCTTCCTGCCAACTGGCCCTGCGGGCGAAGTTGACGTAGGCATCGACGGCGAAACGTACGCCGGGCAGTACCAGTTCCTGGGAGCGCAATTGATCCGGATCGAGGCCGACCGCTTGACCGAGTCGCAGCCAGGCTTCGATGCCGCCGTCTTCGCCTGGGGCGCCGTCATGGTCGAGCAGACGTTGAATCCACTCGCGGCGGATTTCCCTATCGGGGCAGTTGGCGAGGATCGCCGCGTCCTTCAGGGGGATGTTCACCTGATAGTAGAAGCGGTTGGCGACCCAGCCCTGAATCTGTTCGCGGGTGGCGCGGCCTTGGTACATCGCCACGTGGTAGGGGTGGTGGATGTGGTAGTAGGCGCCTTTGGCGCGCAGGGCCGCTTCGAATTCGGCGGGGGACAGCGGGGTGTCGGTCATTGCGGTTCTCCGGGGAACAACCGTTGGAATCCTGGGTGTTTATTCGGACGCTTTCGCGAGCAAGCTCGCTCCCACAGGGTTTGTGAACGCCACAGATCCAATGTGGGAGCGAGCTTGCTCGCGAAGAGGCCGGTGGCTACAGCACAATACTCATGCCATCGAACGCCACTTCAACATTACGCCGGGCCAACTCAGCACGCTCCGGCGAATCTTCGTCGAGAATCGGGTTGGTGTTGTTGATGTGGATAAGCACTTTGCGCTGCTCAGGCAACTGCTCCAGCACTTCGAGCATGCCGCCAGGGCCGTTCTGCGCCAGATGGCCCATCTCACGACCGGTACGCGTGCCTACGCCACGGCGCTGCATTTCATCGTCATCCCACATCGTGCCGTCGACCAACAGGCAATCGCTGCTCGCCATGATTTCCAGCAACGGCGCATCGACTTTGCCCAGACCCGGCGCGTAGAACAATTTGCCGCCGGTGTTCAGGTCTTCAACGATCAAACCGATGTTGTCGCCCGGGTGCGGATCAAAGCGATGCGGCGAGTACGGCGGCGCCGCGCTGCGCAGGGGCAGCGGGGTGAAACGCAGGTTCGGGCACGCCGCCACGGTGAAGCTCTGGTCGAGTTCGATGCGGTTCCAGTCCAGCCCGCCGTTCCAGTGGGTAAGCATCTTGAACAACGGGAAACCGGTGCTGAGGTCTTCGTGAACCATGTCCGTGCACCAGACCTGATGCGGGCAGCCTTCGCGCAGGCTGAGCAGGCCGGTGGTGTGGTCGATCTGGCTGTCCATCAGGATGATCGCGCTGATGCCGGTGTCACGCAGGGCGCGGCCCGGTTGCATCGGGGCGAAGCTTTGCAGCTGCGCGCGGATGTCCGGCGAGGCGTTGCACAGCACCCAGTTCACGCCGTCATCGGAAATCGCGATGGACGATTGAGTGCGGGCCTTGGCATTCAGGCTGCCGTCGCGAAAGCCTGCGCAATTGACGCAGTTGCAGTTCCACTGCGGAAAACCGCCACCGGCGGCCGAACCCAGAATCTGGACGAACATGAACGCTCCATCATTTCTACGCGGAAAATAAAACGCCCCGGCGAGCCGAGGCGTTGCACTGCAATTCTACGTAAGCAGAACTCAGCGGCTGGCGAAGTACATGGTGACTTCGAAGCCGATACGCAGGTCGGTGTAAGCAGGTTTTGTCCAGGACATGGGTGTCTCCTTCAGGGTGGATGGGATAGCGCTGTCCATAGGTATAGTCCACGGCAGCGCAAAGATGTTCCAAATAGTTAGGCGGCTATGTTACTCAAAATTTCACCGGGTTTGCCCGTGAATATTCGAGAAAGCTCCTTGCAGCCTCGGTAATGATCAATTTGTCGTTTGCCATGGGTTACCGGGCGCGGGGTCGCTGGCGAGACAGAGCCAGCCGCCTTCGGCGTTGATCAAGCGCTGTGCTGCGTTAAACAACGCCTGGCGATCGAGTTGGCCAATGGCGGCGAGCAATTGCCCAAGATAATCCGACGAGTGGCCTGCGAGTCTGGCCTGCCAGAGCAACTCGGCAGCATCTTTGCTGGATAGATTGGCGTCGTCGAATTGATCCGCGAGGTTTTGCCGCCGCTGGTTGAGGCTGACCTCATCAAGTTGTTCGATCAGCGCGGGCATACCTTTGAGGAACTGTTGAATGTGCTCGAGCAACTCCGCAGGTCTGGCGCTCGGAGATTGCACACCGAACAGCAGGGCGGTTTGGCCATTCATCTGGCGAAGCGCACTGAACACCGCGTAGCCCAATTGCAATTCGACGCGCAGGCGCTGGTAGAACGGCGTCTGGCACACCTGCGCCAACAGTCGCCACGCGGCGTCCTCGACGATGTCGCGGCTGGCGCCGGGGCAGAACAACAGCACGGCGTGTTCGCTGGAGGCGGTATCGACATGGCGCCAGTGTTTTTGCGCGGTGATTGCCGCCGGCGCTGCCAGATGGTTGTCCGGGATGCCGGGAACCCGGCTCAGGGCCAGGCCCATGGCGGATTGGGTCTGTTGGCTCAGTCCCAACGCGAGGCCGTCCCAATGCGAAGTTGTCCACAGCTGTTGGGCGTCGTCGCTGGTTTTAGCTGATTCCAGCGCCTGTTCCGGCAGCGCTTTCAGCAACTGGCGAATGGGGATCAGCGGCGTTTCCGCCTCACTACGCAACGAATCGGCGTCAACTTGCGTCAGACATTTCAGCGCATGCTCCAGGACGCTGGGCATTGGCTCCTGCAGGCCATTGAGCTTGAGCAACCATTGATGCCCTGTGGTGCTGAAAGACAACTCGACTCCAGCCTCGCGCGCGTCTTGCTGAGTTTGCCGGAGACTGCGTTGCAATCTCGAGTGCAGATCAGGGCTGGCGGCAGACTCAACCTGCCAACGCAGATAAATCGCGCCTTCATCGCCGCTGTCCGGCAAGACCTGGCTGAACTGCATCGGCGAGCGTTCGCGACGGCCGCGCGAGCGATCCTGAGCAAATGTACGAAGGCCACGGTGGGCGCTGGTCTGGCCGCGAATCAGGCCCGCATTGGCGAGCGGTTCGCTGGCGCGCAGAAATGGATTGGCAGCAGGTAATCGCCAGTGGGCGCTGAAGTTATCCACAACACCGATTTCACGGAGCAGGTGTTTGAGGGCGCTGATGCCGCTGTCGGACAGCCCACTCTCTTGTCGCTCGCTGTCGACTCGTGCCAGTTGCAGCGCACCGCTGACTTGTTGCTGGCGCTGAACCAGGGCCATGTATTCCGCCCGCAGCGGCGTCCAATCCTGTTGCGCGAAGAAGCTCAGCCAATCCTTTGCGCGTTCGCTAATGACGTTCATCGATTCGGCTGGTGCGATGAATGCCAGATGCAGCAAGGCTTGCCCGGCAAAGCAGTACAGTGGTGCGGCTTTCACATCATCCGCCAGATTCTGCTCCTGCAGATGCGCCAGCAACCCACCGGGCTTGGCACTGTTCAGCCAGTGGCAGAGGAATGCCATTGCCTCGGCGGAAGACTCCGGCAAATCATCGAACGCAAACAGCAGATTGGCGCGTCGCTCAGCGGCCTGTTGATAACTTTTCACCGCCAGTTGCAGGGGCGCAGCCTGCACAATTTTATCCCCAGCCGGTAAAGCCGCTGCGAACTGCTCGGCCAGTGCACGCAGCTCTTCAAGGCTCTGCGGCCCCACCAGGCTCAAGCTCATTTGTCCGGTGCGATAGAACGGCTGGTGGAAATCCTTCAACGCTTGTTGAAACGCTGGCAATTCGACTTTCAGGCTATCCCGATTCCCCGCATGAAATCCGCGCAACGGATGCTCTGCCGGTAAACCCTCATACAACGCAAACTGCTGCTGAGCCGCAGGATCTTGCGACCAGGCGACAAATTCCGCCTGCAACACTTCTCGTTCCCGCAGCTGATCGTCCAGATTCATACGCGGCTTGGCGAGCATGTCTGACAGACGCTCCACCCCCTCGCTGAACGAGCGCGTCGGCAGCTCAAAGAAAAAGTCAGTGGTGCGTTCGCCAGTGCTGGCATTCACTTGGCCACCGTGGCGCTGCACGTAGGCCATCAACCCTTCGTCCGCCGGAAAACGCTCAGTGCCGAGAAACAGCAAATGCTCGAGGAAATGCGCCAGCCCGGGCCACGCCAATGGCGCGTCATGACTACCGGCAGCCACCCGCAGGGCAGCGGCACTGCGCTTGAGGCCTGGCACATGACGCAGGGTCACGCGCAAGCCGTTGGCCAGGGTTTCGGTGTGGGGGCGGGGGTGAGTCGGCGCAGGCATGGGCACTTCCAGAACAGTGAAGTGCCCATGCTAGCGGATTAGCGCTTGTTCAGCGCGCCGTAAAGCTCCGGGCGGCGGTCGCTGAGGTAGCGATTGGCCGCGCGGGAATCGACCATCAACTGCCGATCCAGTTCGCCGACGATCAACGCTTCGTCCAGACCGGCCTGAGCGATACGGCTGCCGTCAGGCGCGGCGATGCTGCTTTGCCCGCAATAATGGATATCGCCTTCATGGCCGCAGTAGTTGGCGTAGGCCACGTAGCATTGGTTTTCGAAGGCGCGGGCGCGTACGGAGACATCGGCGATAAAATCGAACGGAATCATGTTCGCCGTCGGCACCAGAATCAGCTCGGCGCCGTCGAGGGCCAGGCGTCGGGCGTTTTCCGGGAACTCCAGGTCGTAGCAGATCAGGAAACCGAGTTTCCAGCCGTTCAGTTCAACCACCGGAAAATCGCCTTCACCGGGGCTGAACATCGAGCGATCAAGGTCACCGAACAGGTGCGTCTTGCGGTAATTGCACAGGCGCTCACCGTTGGCGTCTATCAACTGCACGGCGTTGTAGATCTGCCCGTCCGCCGTGCGCTCGGGGTAACCGTAGAGAATCGCCAAACCGGCCGACTTGGCAATGCGGCCGATCTGTTGCGCCCATTCCCCGTTGTAGACCTCGGCCAGGGTGCCGACCGCTTCGGCGCCAATGTTGTAGCCGGTCATGAACATCTCCGGCAGCACCAGCAGATCGGCGCCTTTGGCCTCCATCGCCACTTGATGCAGGCGTTG
This sequence comes from Pseudomonas sp. ok266, assembly GCF_900110195.1. NCBI lineage: Bacteria > Pseudomonadati > Pseudomonadota > Gammaproteobacteria > Pseudomonadales > Pseudomonadaceae > Pseudomonas > Pseudomonas sp. ok266. The sequence goes on from NZ_FOCU01000001.1 coordinate 757,170, forward strand.
CAGGTTGGCGGCGGGGTCCAGGGGCAGCGGTGGACATTGGTAAAGGGCTACACGCATCAGGGATTCCTCTTACTCGGGCAGGGCGATAGGGCCGATGTCTTTGAACACATCACCCGGGCCCGGGTTCGCTTTATGTGTCGAACCGCCGAAATGCTTCATGATCCCCCACACCGCGTTGAGCGATGTCTGCACTGCGCCTTCAACCCACGCCGGTGTCCACGACACATCGTCGCCAGCGATGAAAATCCCGCGCTGCTCGGCGGGCATCTCGTCCTGCATGAAGTGCGCGTACATGCGCTGGTTGTAGCGATAGTGGCCGGGCAGGGCGCCCTTGAACGCACCGAGAAAGTACGGATCGGCTTCCCACGATACGGTGATCGGATCGCCGATGATGCGCGCGGCGATGTCGACTTTCGGGTAGATCTTTTTCAGCGCGTTCAACGCCAGCTCAACGCGTTTTTCCACTGGGTGCGGAAGCATCTTCAAGGCGTCGCTCATCCACGAGTACGACAGGCAGATCACCCCCGGTTTGTCGTCGCCGTTGTCGAACAGATAAGTGCCGCGGGTCAGACGATCGGTGAGGGTCATGCTCATCAGGTCGCGGCCGGTTTCCGGGTCTTTGTCTTTCCAGAATGGCCGGTCGACCATCACGAAAGTCTTCGACGATTGCATATAACGGGTGCGGTCGAGGGCCATCCACATCTTCTGCGAGAACAGGGTTTCGTCGCATTCGATCTGGGTGGTCAGCAGCCAGCTCTGGCAAGTGGTCAGCACAGCGGTGTATTCGCGAGTGTCGCCATTATTGTCGGTGACCGCGAAACGGCCATCGGGCGCGTGAGCGATTTTCTTCACCCCCGAGCGTGGCGCACCACGGTGCAGGGATTTCAGGCTGGTGCCTTCCGGCCAGTGCACGCAACGCTCCGGCACATGCCGCCAGATGCCTTGTGGGACTTGCTCGACGCCACCGACCACCAGGTGCTGGTGATCGTCGCAGTTGGTCATCACCACACGAAAGATTTCCAGCATCGAGTTGGGGAAATCCGAGTCCCAGCCGCCAGTGCCGAAACCGACCTGACCGAACACTTCGCGGTGATGGAACGACAGTTTGGCGAAGGCCTCTGAGGTGGCGACGAAGTCGTAGAAGGTGCGGTCGTCCCACAACGGCACCAGCGTGTTCCACAGCTCTTTCAGCCGGGGCACATCGCGATCGCGGATGGCTTGCTGGATATCGGCGAACTGCGAGCCGGCTTCCAGTGCGTCCGCCCAGGCGTCAGCCACTTCCTGAAACAGTGCAGGAAGATCCGCCAGTTTTTGTGCGTAATGGGTTTTGCCTTCCAGGTCGATCACGGTACTGCCGGAGGCCGGCGTCAGCGGGTTCGGGAAAGGTTTGGTTTCCAGGCCGAGCTTGTCGACGTAGTGATAGAACGCGGTGGAGGACACCGGAAAACGCATGCCACCCAGTTCCGCGACGATGCCGTCAGTGCCGTTGAACGCTTGCGAGCGCAGACGCCCGCCGAGCTTCGAAGCCTCGTAGACCACCGGTTTCAGGCCGAGCTTCATCAGCTCGTAAGCCGCTACCAGGCCGGCGATGCCAGCGCCGACGATCGCCACTTCAGCGCCATGATGATGTTCAGGAATAGTGCCGAGACCGGCCGGGTGCTCGATCCAGTCGTCGAACGCGAACGGAAAGTCCGGGCCGAAAATGGTGACTGGTTTCTTACCGTCTGCAGGATGGCGATTGTTCTTGTTCATGGCTGACCTTGCTGGCGACCCGACGCAGGATGCGCGTCTGAGTATAGGAAAAGATGCCTGCCATTCTAGGGAGCGTGGAATACGTTAATAAGACGCAAAGTGTCGTCGTTTTGCCAGTTAGCAGATCAATATGACGATCAAAGACTGCATATGGACCAAAGTTTAGGAGGGGCCTGCTCGCGAAGAGGCCCTGAAATCCAGCCGAGAAGCCCGATCAAGACCTTAAACCGGCTGCCCCCGATCAATCTTGCTGCTCAAGATGATCGAAGTCGTGGTCTTCTCGACCCCATCTACACTCCCGATCTGATCCAGCAACTGGTCCAGCTGCTCCGGCGAATCGGTGCGCAACCACGCCACATAATCAAACTCGCCACTCACCGCACACAACTGCTGCACCTGCGCCATCGCACTCAGGCGGCGCAACACCTCTTTTCCGGAACGCGGCTGCACCTTGATCCCGACGTACGCCTGCAACCCGCCATCGACCACGCGCTGACCCAGGCGCACGCCATAACCGGTAATCACTTTGGCCTTTTCCAACCGCGCCAAGCGTGAAGTCACGGTGGTGCGCGCGATGCCCAACTGCCGGGCGAGCATGGCCACGCTTTCGCGGGCGTTGATCTGCAGGGCGGCGATCAACTGGCGGTCGATTTCATCAAGCACGGGCGTGCGGGTGTCGGGCAAGGGGGCGGCTCCATGGGTGTGGGGGCGGTGAGTACGCATGTTACAGACACTGTCAGCAACACGCTTGCAGGCGATGTTTGAATTGTTCACCCAAGAATCGATGCCATCGTTGCGCTGAAACAATACATCGGATATTTGATTTGACTTGGTTGGCCTATTTATCAAGAATGCCAGCAAGAGCGCGAAATCCGCTGCCTTGCAGGGCATTAGTGGACGTAGGTACCTCAGCGATGCTGCAACATCGGTGTAAGGTGAGACCTCTTCATCCCATTTCCTGAGGATGCAAATATCAGGATTCAAATATTAAGGGCAGCCAAATGGCTGCCCTTTTCTTTGTCTTCAAGAATGTACCGCTTGTACAAAAGCTCGCCTTGGCGGTGTTTGTTCATCGCTCTGGCGGGAGCGTGCATGAAGTTCCAGAGGACATGCCCGTTGCGCACATCGACCACGACAAGCATGTCGTTTTTTGCCTCGTAGGCGTTTATGAATGCCATTCGGTATCCGCCGGTATCGTAGAGAACTTTCCATACTTCAAAAGGTCCCGTCAGCGTATCTAAGGCATGTCGAACATAACGTTCTCGGGAATCTGGACGTTTCTCGACGATGTGGGCCAGTTTGTCTCTCAGGACCGCGACGTTCCCGATGGGCGTGAGGATGGTAACGGCCAATAATGACTCGTCGACAAACCCAAAGTGATCCGAGAGGATTTTGAGCGCGCCTTCTGCGTCCTCAGCCCTTTTTACCTCTTCTATTGCGGCTGACCGAAGTTCTCTCGATAAGGTTCTGAGATCGGGTAAGGCGAGGTCGATCCAGGTTTGCTGGTCGGCTGCTTCCTTTATCAGTGGCGCAGCATTCACGAGCATGAAATCGATCCTGGACGGGCGGAGGCGTCCGGAGATTACTCGTCTGGAGAAACGGTCAACAACGCGCGGAGAGGGGAGAAAACCTAGCTTTGGAACATTCCTACAGATCTTGCGGTTGTATTCCTAACAATGCCCTTCGTGCATTGCGCTCGCCAAGACGTCGAACCCTAATCCATCGCCCAAGAAAAAGCCGCGCATTTAGCGCGGCTTTCAATTTGGTGGGCCCACACGGACTTGAACCGTGGACCAAAGGATTATGAGTTGCTGGGCGAGCTGATATGCCTTGAGAAACCGTCCGTAGGTGAACGTAGGTTGGCATAGCTGGAGGCCCCGTAGTTAAAGGTGTTGAGCGTAATCTGGAGAAACTGACCTAAGCTGCGCACTGTACTGCAAAAGTACTCATCCTGTAGCGGCCTTTCTACCTTGTTGTGCGCTCGACGGATGGGAGCTTTTTACGGGATGGGCTTGGTTTACGCGGCTGGAGGCTGAGATGATCGCAGTTGATGGCTGTACGCTACCATTCCGTGTATTTTGATGGTGAACACGGATGCGTGGACGGGACCGATGTTGATCAGCGGGTTCTATGACAGGAAGTCAGATTCTCAGCAGAAAGAGTCTCTTCCATTTCAATGCTGCGGTTATATTCGATTATATAAACGCCAACTTTTTTGTGCGCGTATTATTATCGATCGCATACATCTTATGCGAGTTAACGTGTCAGTAGCCTCCACCGTGAACCATATAGCAAGTGATAACGGTAGCCAAAAAGCGCTGGAGAATCCAGGCTGTTCGGGGATAGGTAATTAGCTTTCCTGTGTGTCATTCTGTCTCGCAGTATTAGGTTTAAGGTGTGAATATATGAGTGGAGAAGTTGCAAATATTTCCGAAGTCGCAGTCAGGGTGACCAAGGATATATTTAAATGGTTTAAATGGGAGGCGACTCCTGTAATGGATGAGAACTTTAACTGCCATAAGGTAGAAAAGCACAAGCCGCCACCGAAAAAAAAGCCGGCTAAGGCTCCCGCAGTTTTAAACTATACCCATCCCGTTGATGTGGTTTTTAAGTATTTCGATCCCTATCTTAATAAGGTAGTAATGCTTAATACTGATTTAAAAAGTTATGCTAAAACAAGTATCAGCACGGCAAGTATCACTGGGGCTATAGAGTCTTTGGCTAAGACCATTGATTGTGCAAGGTCAAGTCCGGAGTGGCAAGGTAAATACATATTAGATTCTAGATCATATGAAATAAGAGGGTTGCTGTTTATATATAATCATGATGGCGATTATCATAATGATTTTCTTAAAATGATAGAGCCTATAAATACCGATAAAATAGGCCTTCAGGAAGGGCAGGTTTTGCACATTCTGGATGCGTTGAGGATCAGATATCTATATACGGTAGTGGCGGATATGAAAAATTTATACGCGGAGAATGAGTTTCCCATAAAAGACTATTCATTTTTCTATCCGGATCTTTACCTGCATAAATCTCATGGGGATCCAGATAACCTACCTGCGACTATAGAATTGATGTGCTCCCCCTATATGATTGTAAAGCATGGAGGTACTAGTCAAATTGATCCGTCAGAACCTGATTCAGGATCAGATAACGAAGGCTATATTATTTATTATAATCAAGATGGGTCGACTGAGCACGAATTTAGGTACTTGTTAGATTCGCTATCAAGATTTCAAATATTACGCGGTAAGTGTTCTATAAAAATTCGGGTTGCGCATCATAGTCCAAGCCCTGATATGCATAGCAAGTTTGAAATGGCAAAAAATCTATATTTGGCCGCTTGGGGGATGGACTCTTACAAAAGATCAGAATTGGAGCGGATAGAGTTTGAAATGGTGAATGTTACTGTTCCTAATTATATGCCTGGTCATTTGGCGTGGAGATATCAATGAAGAGTGGTCATCTGTACTACGCGTCAGATAAAGCAGTGTATGACGCGCTGCTTCAATATAATTTCAAAAATGCAGATATGAAGGAGTTGTTTTTGAGTCGAGGGATTTTGATCTCTCCTGATACTGAACGTGATACATCTGCTATGTACTTCAGTAGATTGAATCATGATTATTATGATCACCAGAAAATTGCGGGAATATTTGGTTCTGATAATAGAAGAGAGAGAAGCACCATAACCCATTTGGCTAACACTTTTAGTGAAAGTAAATTAGAGGTTGTAGCCCAAGCACTCAAAGAGAAGTTGGAGGAGACAGGCTCCGAGGTGAAGTTTGTGTGGGTTGGTAAAAAGATGGAGATAAGGATTAAATATGAGGATTATAATAGTAATAAATCTGAGTTTAAGCAAACGGTAGAGAGAGAGGGGGTGTTTGAGATTGA